>CAJUCD010000020.1 GCA_910585045.1 uncultured Bacilli bacterium | reverse complement strand
GGCTGTATAATTTTTCCTGTTGATGAATATCTATGATATTCTATCGACAGGATTTTTTTACGTAAAAAAAGAGGCCATAGTCCTCTCTTACTTAAAATCCTTCTTCGACCAATTCAATTAAGTGTATGGAGATTTAAACTATGTCCTCTTTAAATGATTATATTAAATTTACTCTTGATATTGAAGATAAAAACATTATTTTTTCTGATTATTCAAATGAAAATATTAACAGTAAGATTTACAAAATATATTTAGCTGAGCTGATCCAGCCTACTTGTCCTTATTGTCGTTCTACTAATCTTAAGCATAACGGTCATTACGTCTCTAACGTTCGTTTCATTACTGCTGATGCTAGTAAGCCCGTTACTATCAGATTAAGAAAACAACGTGTTCTCTGCAATTACTGTTTAAAAAGATCTATGGCTCAATCTAATCTGGTTAATAAAGGCTGCTATATCTCTAACACTTCTAAGCGAAAAATACTTTCTGCTCTTACTGAAGATCGTTCAATGACCAGCATTGCTAGAGAACATAATGTATCTGTCAACACGGTTCAAAGAGTATTAGAAGTCTGCTCTTCTAAGTTCTATGATGCCTTTGATCATCTCCCTGAACACTTAGCTTTTGATGAATTTAAGGGCGTAGGCAAAAAGCTTCACTTTATTTGTCTAGATGGTGATACTCACAAAGTTGTTCAAATTCTTAGAACTCGTTTCAAACCTGATATTCTACGCTATTTTTACAAGTTCACTCCTAAAGCTCGTGCAATGGTTAAAACAGTAACTATGGATCTTAATTGTTATTATCCTTTAGTTGCTAGAGAATTATTTCCAAATGCTCAGATAGTTATTGACCGTTTTCATATGGTTCAAATGCTTACTAGATCGTTTAATATTTTCAGAGTTCAAATCATGAAGCAATTTAATAAAAGAAGCCGTGAATATAAGCTTTTAAAGTCCCCTTGGAAGCTTTATCTCATGAAATATGACAAACTTAATAAGACTACTCCTTATTACGACTGGCATTTTAAGGACTGTCTAACACAGGAACATGTTGTCTTAGATGGTTTAGATTGTGACCAAACCTTAGAAAATACTTATTGGGTTATGCAGGACTTTATGACTGCTATTCAGGATAACGATGAAAAGAAAGTTATCCATCTACTTCATTCAAAACAAAATGTTGGTAAACAAATGCATCAAACTCTATTAACTTTTAAACGTAATTATTCTGGTGTCCTAAACGGTATTACCTCAACTTATTCTAATGGTTGTCTTGAAGGAGTTAACCGTAAGATTAAACAAATTGAACGTACTGCTTATGGCTATAGAAATTTCAAACATTTATTAATTAGAATTAGACTCGAAGAAAATATTATAAAAGAAAAGGAATCAAACAGCTATTTCTTAGCTGCTTAATTCCTTCTTAAAATTATCCATCAACAGGATTTGCAAAAGAGCCACTATTTTCGGAACCCTTGAATTTAACTTTTAACTTAATTACCCGATCCATATGCAGTAAATTAGGATTTTGACGGTAAAATGCTGTAGCTGATTCAAACAACATATAAATTTCACCATCTTTACCAATAATTTGTTCCATATATGGCGGTAAAATAATGGTTTTATCTGCTTCCGAAAGATCAAGATTATAGTTTGGCTTATTCAATTTATTTTTAAAGATTAATAACTGGGAATTTAAATCACCATATGAAGTAGATAGTAAAATATCATTTTTATCAAAACTAATCCCTTGAATTTGAGAGTAAGTTGACCAGTTTTCACTAGGAAGAGCTAGACCATCTTGCATTTTATCTTTTTTAAATAGGCCCTTCTTATTAAGTTTATAGGCAAAAAGCTGACCACCTTGGACTTTATCGAAGTAGCCGATATAGAGTTTATTCTTATGATAAGTCATATAAGACGTTCGAAGTGGCGCTGATAAGTTAGTACCATGCTCAAATTTTATTGGCTTTTTCTGTTTCTTAAAATTATATTTTTCGCAAATTGCAATAATAAATTGAACACTTTTAGTTAAGCTGCTTGATAGAT
>CAJUCD010000019.1 GCA_910585045.1 uncultured Bacilli bacterium | reverse complement strand
AAAGGATTATCCTTTGTTGTTATCTATCTACTGACATTTTCTTAAAAATTTGACAGTTTTTCATTTCTTGGCTGGAAATTTTTGTTTTTTTCTTTTATGACTTATTAATTTTTTTATTAGAATAATGCCTAATGCACTACCTAAAGAATCAATTAAAACATCAGTTATACGTGCTGTTCTACCAGGTGTAAATATTTGATGAAACTCATCACTACACGCAAATAGAATACAAAAAATTAAGCTATATTTGAAAGATTTTTGAAGATTATTAGTTTTTAAAACTAAAAATGTTAGTATACCTAAAGTGAAATAAAGTGTAAAATGAGCAGTTTTACGAACTAAAAACCTTGTTTCTTTTACTAATTCTAGTTTTTTTGAGACACTTATGTCTTTGTTAAGTATATTTGCAGCTTTATCAATGATTTTAAAGGCAAATGTATCACTTAAACTTTCGCTTTTTGTTCCTGTTTGACTAGAAAAAAGTATAATACTAAGTAAAAGAAGAATGAATAATATTGTAACAACTATTTTTTTATTCTTCATTTTTTCACCTTCTTTTTTAGAATATCTTTTAAAAGATTTAAGTAATATTTAAAGTTATCTGTTTTAAAGAAGATTAATAATAGTATTAAATTGGGTATAATTAAAGCAATTAAGCTATTAACTATAAATTCTAAGAAATCACTATTAAATGTAAACAAACTTTTAAATATATAAGTAAATATACTTAACAAAATAAATATACTTAAATATCCTATAGTTTCTTTAATATAATTAATATAGCTTCTATTAAATAATTTCTTGTATACATATTTTGGATAACTATAGCACCATAAAGCTAAACTGCTAATAATGGTTCCCATAAAAATTCCACTTAAACCAAAATACTTTAATAATATTAAAGATGCAATAATATTTAAAGCAGATTCTATTAAAGGAACAAAACGGTCTTCGTAATAGATACCACTAGCTTCTTTAAAAACCATAAAACATGTGCGCATAGATCTTTGATAATAATTAATTACTAAAATATATAAAGCTAATAGTGGTAAAATAAATTCTTTACCTATCCATATTTTAATAAAACTTTCCATAATAATTAAAATACTAATACCTGAGAAGGTAGCTATCCAAAAGTTTAAAAATCTAACTTTTTTGAATATATGAAAATTTTTGGTAGAATTATTTTCAACTAAAAGATTACCTACACTAGGTGTTAGAGTGTTAATTACTTGACCAAATAATCTATTAACTGCTTCAATTATTAAGGCATAATTAGAATAAAGACCAACTGTAATAATTCCTAGATATTTTGATATGATTATATTATCTGTGCCTAAAACGATAAATCCACCAATTTTATGAAAGAATAAGGCTTTTACTTTTTTAAATATGTCTTTTTTTGTTTCTTTATCTAATTCTTCAGAATTATTTTTTAAATAAGAATACAGTTTATTAGCAATTATAGATAAAATAATATTTTCTAGCAAACGCATAATAATTTTAATTATTAAGTATAAATAATAATTTTTAGTAGCAATTAATATTATGATTTCTATTAAATTTAAAATTATTAAATATCCTATATGAATTAAATTGACAACATAACTTTTTTGATTAGCATTTATTAAGGAGCGCTTATATGATAAGAGATATGAACATACAACTTCTATAATAAACATAATATATACTAAACTAATATTAATATCAATAGTAATATTTTCAATAAATAAAGGTAAATATGGAGTAATTATTAAACCTATTATGAAAATAGCTAGAGCAATTATGTTATAACACTTTTTGTAAAAGTTCATAAGAGCTTTTACTTGTTTAGAATTATTTTCTGCTAAAGGTTTGTATAAATGATATATTATAGCTGAACCTATTCCTAATTCTACTATGCCTAACATAGAAATGATATTGGAAAATAAGCCATTAATTCCTAAATATTCATTCCCTAAGGTTTTAATAAATACCGCTTGAGCTACTAAGCCAATTACAATTGTTACTATATTTGTTATAAAAGAAACTAATGTATTTTTTATAGAGTTTTTGGTACGCATTCTCATTCCTCCTTTTCTATTTATTTTTTTAGCAGTGCATATATTTTTGTAAAAAACCAGATTTTCTCATATTTTTCATTATAAATTAATTGACAGAATAATCGATTTTTGAAAGGTATTTCTTTAAAATTAATGCTAACTTTTTTTAATTTTTCCCATTCAACTGAATTAAATAAAATACTTAATTCTCTTTTGTAAGTTTCAAAGGTTATGTTTTTTATTTCTATATTTCTGATTAAGTAGTTAATATGAAGTAATATTTTTTTATAAACTTTATAAACATTGTGTTTATTAACTAAAATTTGATAGGCATTTATACAATCAATTGAGTTTTTTATTTGCTTTTTTATTTTTCCTGTTCGTGATGCACTTTGATTATTAATTCTACATAAATAACCATTATTATTTAGATATCCTATTCTTTTTGCTTTTTTAAATAAAGTATAAGTAAAAATAAAATCTTCTCCAAAGCCTATATTTTCACTAAAATATATCTGATAGTTCTTAATAAGATTAATATCTATTAATTGCATACAGCTAGAATTTAATTTAGTAGTATTAATAAATATATTATCTATATCATCATGTTTTATTTCATAATAATTATCTTTAAAATAACTTATTAATTCAATATTTTTAGTAGTTATTTTAAAGTTGCCATATGAAGATTTTATAATATCAAGTTTATTTTTATGTAATGTTTTAATTAAGCTTTCTAAGTAATCATTATTAATTATATCATCAGCATCTAAAAACATTATGTAATCTCCTGTAGCAGTTTTAAGGCCTGTATTTCTGGCTTGGCTAACCCCACTATTTTCTTGTTCTATTATTTTAAAATTGTAATTTTGATATTTTTTTAAAATTTCACTAGTTTTATCTGTCGAACCATCATTTATAACAATAATTTCAATATTTTTATAAGTATTATTTAGCACTGAATTTAAACAATCTTCTAAAAATTCCTCACCATTGTAAACTGGAATAATAACCGAAATTTTAGAGTTTTTCATTTTTATCACCAACTTTTTCATTAAATATTGATAGATTTAATATTATGGTAAATATAAATATATAATTATTGAAACTATAATATTCTGATAGCATCATAATAAAATATGTGAGCAATACTACTAGAGATAAAGTTTTTAACTTTAAATTAGTAATTCTTTTTATTCCTTTATTTAGCTCTACTAATGTACAGCTAATAATAGAAACTCCCACAAAACCACATTGATATAATAAATCTAGTAACTGATTATGACAAGTTACAGCTTGCATATAATTAAATTTTATAATTCTTATAGCAGATGACTCAAAGCCATAACCAAAGTAAATACTATCTTTAATATATTTCAAAGCAGTATCCCAAATATAAATACGATTAGTAAAATTTAAATCTCTATTTAAAACATTTTCAATTATTATGGCAAAAATATTTTGCATTCTAAATACAATTATTAAAAAGAAAAAGGCTAAATAAATAAAAATTATTGTTTTGAAATTAAATAACTTTATTTTAGTAAGTTTTTTCTCCAATAGAATACCTAGTAATAATATTATAATTCCTACTAATCCTGTTGAACTGTCAATTAATAAAGCTGTTATTAAAGATATGATAATTATAAATATTGTTGTGTATGATATTTTTTTATTGTTGATTATATCTAAATAGTGTGACATAGCAATATTAGGAATTATAAATAATATAAAAGCATTTTTATATCCAAGAAACCAATTTGCCCATGCATTTACAGCATTAATATATAAACCTTTTGGGTATAAAACTATTGTAATTAAATTTATAATTAACAAAATTGTAAAATATATTATATTTGATTTCAAAAAAATCTTTTGGTATTTTATTATACAATAATTATACATAAGAAACATCATAATATATTTTGAAGCATTCAGAATATATGTTGAAATATCACCATTATTTATTACAGTAATAATTCCTAATAAAATAAAAAATATTAAATAGGAAATAAAAAATTTAGGATTATATATTTTTCTGTTTTTTAAATATAATATAATAATAATAAAATAGTCTAAAATTAACATTATATTAGCTATATTAGGAAACCATGATATTTTATATTCTAAATAAGTTGGGACAAAAAAGGGAAATATTAAAATTATACAAAATAATATTTTACTTAAATAATTACTTTTTGCTTGCATTTTTACTTCACCTCTTTTTAATTAAATTAATATAATTTTTATAAAATTGTTCTTTTGAAAAAACTGCTGCTCTTTTAATACCATTTTTAGTTAGCGATTCTCTTATATCATTATCATCTAAATATATTTTCTCCATATTTTTTATTAAACTTGGTATTAAATCTTTTTCATTGCATATTAATGCACTATTATCTACTACTATTTCTGGTATTCCTCCTACATTATTAACGATTAATGGCAAAGATGATGCTAAGCCTTCTATTACAACATCACCTAATGATTCCTTAAAAATAGATGGGACAATTTGCGTATCGCAAGTTTTATAAAACCTCCAAATATCGTTATTATCAATATATC
The DNA here is from genome assembly GCA_910585045.1 of uncultured Bacilli bacterium. Lineage (GTDB taxonomy): Bacteria > Bacillota_I > Bacilli_A > RF39 > UBA660 > Caccenecus. Next base: position 7,748 of record CAJUCD010000019.1, on the reverse strand, counting down.
CACTAAATATTGTATTTTTAGTAGTTAATTTTTGAATTTCATTTATGTATTTACTTTTTTTGCTATTTTTAAAGTCTGATGAACCTATAATTAATAACTTAGTATTAGCATATTTTTTATTTAATTCGTTAAATGCAATTATTAATTCTTTGACACCTTTTTGTTTATTTATTCTACCCACATACATAAAAATAAAGTCATTTTTATGTATTTTATATTTATTTCTTATTTTATTTTTTTCTTTTTCTGATAGCTCTTGTTTAAATTTACTAATATCAATTCCATTATATAAAGTATATATTTTATTGTTATTTTTTAAATTAATTTCTGCTACACGTTTTCCAATATAATCACTTACTGTTAAGATTCTCTCATAGCATTTATAAACTTTTAAATTTTTTTTGGAACTTTTATTTAGATAATCATTGTGAAGATGTAAAATCATAGGGTAATTAATATATTTTTTTAATACTAGACCATATAATGGATTATTTTCTATAATTATTTTATCATATTTTATATTTTCTTTTTTTAATTTTTTTATAACTTCTCTTATATAAGCATTACCTATATAAATATTTGGAATTTTGTTAATTAAAGCATAAATTACTTTTTTTATTTTAAATAATAATGATTTATTGTTTATGTATTTATAGATAGTACTGTTTAAAATTAAATCATTATTATCATTTTTTGAATTAATACCAATTACTGTAATAGTAATTTTTTGTTGTTTTTCGTTTTCATTTACTATTGTATCAATTAAACTTTCAACTGCACCACCATTTATCGCGGGAACTGGCAAATATCCAGGACTAATAATTAGTATTTTCAATTTTTATTCTCCTTTCCTTAATAATTCATATATTCTTCTGCAATTATTCATATCATTTTTTTCAAAAAAATTATCCATATTTGTTAAAAATTCTTTTTCAATTTTATAATCTTTGTGATAATATTCTACTACTTTTTTTATGACTTCATTGCTATTTTCTAAAACTACGCCAAAACTATTTTGTTCATAATTAAAATAACCTTCTTTATATTGTTTTTCTCGATATTCTTTTTTGTCAAACTGAAAAAAAATGATTGGTTTTCGCATATAAGCAAAGTCCATAAATACACTTGAATAATCAGTAACTAATAAAGCTGAGTTTTTTAATGCTGAACTAATATCATAGCTTGTATCTAAGAATTTAATATTGTTACTAGTTGTTGTAAAATCTTTTAAATATTTTTGAAAATCTATATGTGGATAAAATAGTATTTCCAAATTATTAGATTCAAGAAATTTAATTAATTCTTTGTTATTTAAAAATTCATTCCAATTTTTATAAAAATTTGTTTTAATAAAATTTATTTTGTCTCCTAATTTATTTGTTTCCCTTCCTAACCAATTTCGCCAAGTAGGCATGATTAATATCTGTTTTTTATTAATATTTATATGATGTAAATTATCGAATCTTGCAAAGCCTGTATATTGAACATTTTGCTTTGGATAGCCAAATTTTTGCTTAATGAACTCATATTCATTTTTGGCACCACAAATAAAATAGTGAAATTTAGTATTCCTATAATATAGCCATTCTGCATCATCTTTGGTAATTCCATGCTGTAAAAAAACTCTATTATTGAAAAGATTTAATTTAACATGTAAAATATAGAAAAATGGTTGATTAGGATTCCCGTTTTTGTGATTACTAATATTATATTGTGATGATAAATAGTAAATCCAATGTTTGAAGCTTTTAAATTCAATTATATTGCCAAAACTCTTTACTTTTTCATAGTCTTTACTGTTTTTTTTGATAACATAATAACATATCTGATTTTTTTTGTGTTCTCTCATATACTTGTAAAACCAGTAACCATTATCTCTAGCAGTATTACCATTTTCACATACTAACCATATTTTCTTATTTTTAATTTTATTATATAATCTAAATATTAAAGCACAAGGCAGAGAAATTAAAAATATAAACGGAGCTATAAAGTCACTTATTTTTATATACTTTATATTTTCAGTTATTTTTTTCATATTACCTCCTATTTTTTAAACTATTAAAAATACTTGGATGCTTTATTTTAATATAATGAAATGTTTTCCCCATAAACATGGTAATTAAAGTAGATTTTATTTTAATTGGTATCAAAGCTATTTTAGTTTTTTTACTTTTAGGTTTTACTTTTTTTAATGTTTCTCTGGTAAGAGGGTCTTTTATAATTCTTTCTATCTCTTTGTATCTTTTATGAAAGCTCATTTTAATACAATATATATTTTCAATACAGCCTAACATTCTTTCAATAAATCTCCTACTAGAGAATTCAAGATAATCAGTATTATTAAGGTCGTAAAATTCTTTAAAATAATTATTAAAATCATAATATTCTTGTTTTCTAATTGAAAATAAATTTTCTTTATAGTTTTTTGTTAAAGCCCCTTCTCGCTCACGGATATAATGATAAAACGCTTTGTTAGAGTTATAGAAATTATTAATGAATTTTAAATATGTTTGATTGAATAAAACATCCTCGCCCCAATTATGGCCTATAAACTTTATTTTATTTTCATTAATAATTCTTTTTAAGTAAACTTTATTCCATATATTATATAGCATAGTATTATCCCATAAGGCAATAAAATCCTTTTTTAGTTCAGCTTTATTCTTGTAATACTTCTCTTTAAAGGATATTTTATCAAAACTTATTCTTTTTAATTTAGAATTTTCAGTTTCAGAATAAAAAGCAAAGTTTAATAATTCTATTTCGGGATTTTTAGTAAAATACTCTATTATTGTTTCTAAATAATTGGGGCTAATATAATCATCAGAATCTAAAAAGCATATTAATTCACCAGTAGCTAAAGCCAATCCTTGGTTTCTAGTATCAGATACGCCAGTATTTTCTTTATTTATTAACTTTATTCTTTTATCTTTAAATTTTTCTAATATAGAAGCACTATTATCAGTAGAGCCATCATTTAAAAGTATTAATTCATAATTTTGATATGATTGATTTAAAATGGAGTTAATTAGTCGATTAAGATATTTATCACAGTTAAATATTGGTATGATAATTGATATTACAGGTTTCATATTTTTATCAACTACTTTCTAGTCTATCCTTTTATTCTATTATATTTTAAACTAATTTTAATAAAAAAGCTATATATCAAGAAAATTTTGTTATATAGCTTTTAGATGTTTTCTTAATTATTTGGCGCCCTTTTTTGATAATACTACACTAAAAGTTCTTAACATTATTTTTAAATCAATCTTTAAACTTCTAATACGATAATATTTACAATCAAATTTTAATCTATCTTTAAAACCACAGTCACTTCGACCATTTACTTGCCACAAGCCTGTAAGTCCTGGAGTCATTTTTATTATATGGCTATAATATCCACCCATATCATTCTTTTCTCGTGGCAAATATGGTCTTGGTCCAACAAACGTCATATCACCATTAAAAATATTTAAAAGTTGGGGCAATTCATCAATGGAAGTTTTACGAATTAATTTTCCTACTCTTGTTACACGTGGGTCATTTTTTAGTTTTTTGTTATTAGTATATTCTTCGTATATTGCGGGATCATTTTGCATTAGTTCTTCTAATACTTCTTCAGCGTGATCTATCATAGAACGGAATTTGTAAATGGTAATAGCTTTACCATTTTTACCAATGCGAGTTTGCTTTAATATTGCAGGACCCTTAGAATCAATTTTTATTAAAATACTTATTAATAAAAACATTGGTGATAATATAAGAATTGCAAGGCCAGATACTATGATATCGAAAAGACGTTTAATACCATAGTAAAAATATCTTTTACTTTTAATTTTACTTGTATTTGCTGTTATACTTATGCTTTCATCAAACATAAATAAAACCCCCTTTTTAAATTGAGGTATATTTTAGCATAAGTTTTGCAAAAAATCAAGTTTTTACTTTTTTCTTATCGTTTTGTTTTTAAATATAAAAAAGAAGATATCTTTAGTTTTGATTCTTCTTTTTAAAAATGGACAATATAATTAATATAAAACCTAACAAGCCTAAAATTAGACCAATAATACCAACATATTTTAAAATATTAGTTATAATGTTAATAACTAGTTCAGAAAAGTTTTTGTTAATAAATAAAATATATTTAAAGGTATCACCAATATAATATTTTATAGCTGTAAAAATTAAGCCTGATGATAATAATGCTATGCCTATATTCTTTTTTATATCTTTTAAATGATATATAATTATAGCTAATAAATTGATTATAATTAAAGATATTATTATTATTAATACATAAGTTAATTTTTTTAAAATATTAATATTTTGATATAGTTTATTTATTAAATCTGGTGAATATAAGAGTTCTTTCTCATAAATATTTGCTAATTTATCTTCTAAAACTTTTATATCATTTTGTTCTTCTATGCTAGGATAACGGTTATGCTCTTTTAAAATATCAGTGATTGTATTATTGAAATTAGTACGAATATTAATACTATTTATAGAAATCTGCTTATTTGTATATATGTTAGCAATAATAGAGTTAATATCTTCTATTACATATTCTTTTTTTATTACTTTCTCAATAATGTTTTCTTCTATTCCAGATTGAATTAAATTATTTTCAAAATGTTCAACTATACTTTGGTAAGATTTTTCATAATAATTTTCTTTAGTTAAATAATTTAATAGGTATTTTTCGTTAAATATGGTTATTGAAAATATACTTAATACTATTAAAAGAAATATACTTATAGATAAAGTAAAATTAATAAAATGCGTAATTATAGTTTTTTTCATAAGTTATCTTCCTTTATTATAGTTTGCTCTAATTTGGCATAAGTAACAAATCTTTTTGGAGTATGTCCAAATGTTAGTGATTGATAACATGTATATAACATTAATATTTCAGAATCACGATTTATAGGAACTTCATCTAAATCTTTATAATTAATAATTTTAGTGTCATATACTTTGTAAGTAAAAATACCATATGAAGTTTCTATTATTATATCAGTATCATTTGTTATTTCTTTTAAATCTTTTAACATATTATTGGTGTTATGTCCCATATATAGAATACTGCCACCTTCTCCAGGAAAATAGCTGCCGCTAGAGTGACCAATGCCCTCTTTTAATATTGCTAGAGTATCACCATAAAATACTTTTAAATCAATATTTAAAGTAGGAATTTTTAAGTTAGCATATTGAGTGCCGTAACTAGGATATGTTTCAAGATTTTTGGATTCTAAATTAAATTTTATTGGTTCATTGTTATTATAATTATTATTAATAGAAATTAAATTTATCGTAGATATAATAGAATTAATTTCATTTTTAAAAAGGATATTAATTATTGCAAGAAAAAAAACAGTATAAATAAAGGCAACTAAGATATATTCAATAGTTGCCTTTATTCTTTTAGTTGATTTATGATTAAGCATTTCTGCTCTTTCTAAAACAAGTTCCTAATATTCCAATAAAACATACAGCCATTAAACTATATAGAATTATTTCATTGTTGCTAGTACCTGTTTGTTTTAAATATGGGCTTAAAGATACATTTTCAATCATTATACCATCTTTGTATATCGCTATAACTTTTTCAGTATTATCATAAGATATTGTTGCTCCTACTATAGAAGCTGCTTCTTCAGCAAGAATCATTATTTCTTGCTTTTTTGACTTACTTAATTTAGTTATGTCTTTTATACCCTCATTATTAATTATTTCTTTAATAGCTTCTAATTTATTTATAACATTTAATGCTTCATCATCAGTTATGGTATTTTGTGAAAGAAATCTTTCAACTTTTACTATTTCACTGTTTGGAAGCGTTACATCCTCTCCTAATATTTTATGAGATTTTGTTGCATAATCAAGTAGATATTGATTAACTTCAGCATTACTTGTAGTCATAAAGCTTAGTGATGTTATAAAAGTTATAATAACTAGTATCATTTTTTTCATCGCAAATCCCTCCTTTGGGTAGATACTATATAACTTTTTTTCTTAATTGTCAAGAATTTTTGATAGAGTAAGATTAAGGATGCTTTTTTTGTGCATCTATAAATCACTTATTTATCTTTTTTAAACCTGACAATGATAATAAATAAATTGTATCTATAACTTCCTCAATATATTTGCGGTCATGAGAAACACTTATAATTGTGCCAGCAAATTCTTTTAAAGCTTGCCTTATGATATGGTTAGATAAAGGACTAACATTTCTTGTTGGCTCATCTAATATTAATACATTATTTTGGTCTAAGACTAATTTAGCTAAAAAGATTTTGGCTTTAGTACCATTGCTTAAATTATTAATTGGACTAAGCATCTCTTCATTAGTTAATTTCATATTTCCTAAAATAGTACGCGCTCTTGTTATTTCTTCTTTATTTTTGGTTGGGGAAATAAAGTCCAAAACTAATGGGTATTCTTTTAAAATTTCATTATAATTTTGGGGCATATACCCTACTTTAATGTCTGTTCTAAATTGTAATTTGTGGTATATTTCTTTTATTAATGTTGATTTCCCAATACCATTATCACCAATAATACAAATATGTTCATTGCCTACAACTTCCAAATTAATATCTTTAGCTAAAACTCTATTTTTTGCAATAAGCTCGTTTAAAGTTAGATTTATAATAGTTTTATTATTAGGAATGTTAATAGGAGAAAAGAAAAAATTTATTCCTTCTTCTACATCAGGTATTTCTGTTAAAACATCTTGTTCTAATTTCTTTTCTTGAGATTTTAAAGAATGCATCTTCTTCTTTAACATTTTAGCACCATGAGGATTACTTCTACTTATAGTACTTTGTTCATGGGCTACTTTATTCATTACTTGTTGCAATTTTAATTCTTTTTTATTATGTTCTCTTTTCTCAAATTTAGCAACTTGAGTTTCTTTGGCAATTTTTTTTAGTCTTGCAGTAATATATGATTCATAATCTGTTTTTAAAATAGTATGTCGACAATCAGTCTTATTTTTTATTTGCTCAAGATGTAAAATCATATTTGCTGTTTTGGCTAATAAGGTTTCATCATGAGAAATGTAAATAATAGGTTTATGACAGTTTAAAAGAAAATTTTCTAACCATTCTAAAGTTTTTATATCTAAATCATTAGTAGGTTCATCCAAAAATAAGATATCATTTTCTTCTAATAAAATTTTTAATAAATTAATTTTAATTTTTTCGCCACCAGATAAAGTGCATAAAATTTGTTCTAGTATCTGATCATTTAATTTTAATATTTCTAAATATTTATATAAATTATTTATTTTATTATAATAATCTTCAGTATTTAAAAATAAGTAATTAAAAACTGTCTTATTTAGCTCTTCATTATTTATTGATTGTTCTAAATAACCTATTTTATAATTATGGAAATTTATATTTCCAGTTATTGTTGCATAGTCACATTTATTTAAAATAGCTTTTAATAGTGTTGATTTTCCATTGCCTTCTTCGCCAATAATGGCTAGTTTATCACCTTTATTTATGGTTAAATTTAAATTTTTAATTAAATATCTTTCTTTAATTTTTATACTTATATTTTTTAATTCTAACATTTATGCCTCCTATATGGCATAATTGAAGTTTATGCCGTACTTATTTTTCTATTCTCATGTTTTCACCTCCAATTAAATAATAAAAAAACACTTTCTTAAAAAAATATTTTGAACTGAACCCCAAAAGTTGGACAGTTTAATTATTTAAGGATTGTAACCT
>CAJUCD010000018.1 GCA_910585045.1 uncultured Bacilli bacterium | reverse complement strand
CTAATACTATTTTTATTAACTTTCATTATCTTCGACAAATGTTGTCAAAACTTCTTTTGCTAAACATAAATAGGCTCATATAAACTGATATAAAAAGCAATACCTTATGCTATATCTAATATACAATATTATTGAGTATATTTCAAGATAAATGTTCTATTTTACGACATAAATATTTAAAAAAAGAAATCATATATAATGACTTCTAATCAAAATAATTAATACCTATAGCTTCTCTAACCTTATTTAAAGTATCTTGTGCTACTAATCTTGCTTTTTTACTACCATCATGAAGAATTTGATAAACTTCATCTAAATGCTCTTCATAATAAGCTCTTTTTTCTCTAATAGGATTTAAAACATCTTCTAAAACTTGAAATAAAAACTTCTTTAATTTAACATCACCTAAACCACCACGTTCATAATGCTTTTTTAATTCATCTAAATTATTATAATCAGCTAAATACTTTTTAAAATGTTCATCTGTTGCAAAAGCATCAAGATAAGTAAATACAGCATTATCTTTAACATTTCCAGGATCCTCAACTTTAATATGATTAGGATCAGTATACATACTCATAACTTTTTGCTTTACTGTATCACTATCATCAGACAAATAAATACAATTACCTAAAGACTTACTCATCTTTGCCTTACCATCTATACCAGGAAGCCTTTTACATACATCATTATTAGATAATAAAGCTTCAGGTTCTTTTAAAATTTCTCCATAAATTCCATTAAACGTTCTAACAATCTCTTTACATTGTTCTATTAAAGGAAGCTGATCCTCTCCCACAGGAACTACATCAGCATTAAAAGCCGTAATATCTGCAGCCTGACTTATTGGATAAGTTAAAAAACCAACTGGTATAGCATCACCAAAGCCTCTTTCTTTAATCTCTGTTTTAATTGTAGGATTTCTTTTAAGTCTCGCTAAAGTAACTAAATTAAGATAATACATATTAAGTTCAGTTAATTCTGGTATTTGTGATTGTACAAAAATAGTAGTTTTAGAAGGATCCAAACCCACAGATAAATAATCTATAGCTACTTCTTTTAAACTATTACGAATCTTCTCTGGGTTTCTAGCATTATCAGTTAAAGCTTGTAAATCTGCAATAAATACAAATTGATTATATTCATCACTGTTTTGCAATTCCACTCTATTTTTTAAACTACCTACATAATGACCTAAATGCAACTTTCCTGTAGGTCTATCACCTGTTAGAATAATTTTTTTATCCATATATATCACCACATAAATTATATCATATTTTAAATATTGTTGTCATTTTTTTACTTTTAACTAAAAAAATATCATTCTACTAATTATAATAATGATATAATATAATTATATTGGAGGTGTTTCATGAACAAAGAAACATTAAAAAAAATGATTATAATAGGAGCTATAATCATAGCAATTATCTTAGTAATATTCTTAACTATATTTATTATGCGAAAAATAAATCATAAAGATGAACCACCTAAAATAAATATGACCAAATACAGTGAAAAAGCTATTAAAGTTATGAAAGAAGAAAATTTATATGAAAAATTAAAAAATAAAGAATATTCTAAAACAATTGAAGTAGTATTAGAAGATAAATTATTTAACGAAAAATATCTAAATGAATACCACAAAATTAATTATCACAACATAAATAACTTCTCTGAAACTATTAACTCTTTCCTAACAAAACACTATACAGGAGAAGAAATAAACTATATACTTAAGAATTTAAATGAGTACATTAACATATTATTAAATATGGACCATATAAACATTTTGGAATATAAAGATATATCTAATTTTAATATTAATAAACTTGAAAGATATATTAATTATCAAAAAGAAAACACTAAATATGATACTAAAACAGTTGTTACTTATGTTAACATAGGATTAGACTTAAAAGGTTATTCTTCTTATAACACATACACAACTGATGAAGCTGAAAATAACTTATCAATATTAGTTAACAAATACCATAAATTACCTGATAATTATGAACCTAGTGATTTAACAGAATTATCTTATAAAAATGGAAACTATAAATATTTGCTTCGCAAAGAAGCCGCTGAAGCCTTTGAAAAATTAACAAGCGCTGCTCTTTTAGATAATGTTATTTTCTATCCATTTAGTGCCTATAGATCTTTTGAAACACAAAACATTTTATATTCAAGATATAAAAATCGAGATGGCGAAGAAAAAGCTGATACTTACTCAGCCAGACCAGGATTCTCTGAACATCAACTAGGTTTAGCTGTAGATGTCAGAAGTAATACTCTAGGAGATAATTTAACTAATGAACATTATAAATGGATGTTAGAAAATTCTTATAAATATGGATTTATAGTAAGATACCCAAAAGGAAAACAACATGTAACACAATTTATGGAAGAACCTTGGCACATCAGATATATAGGAGTTGATTTAGCTACCAAAGTTCACAATTCTGGCTTAACATATGATGAATATTATGATTTACATATATCAAATTAATAATATAAAAATCAAGGACCAATTATTTTAACCCTTGATTTTTTTATATTTACACTCTATTTTGAATAAATCTTAATTCTTGCTTTAATAAAAACTATTCCTAAAATAAAAGCTATAAGACTAAGCCATGGCATCATTTCACCAGTTTGAGGATTTTCAATATTATTAATATCATTTCCTCCTGAATTACTAATATTGTCATTTATTTTATTATCTAAAGTTGTAACCTCAATTACTAAATCCTCTAATCTATAATAATATTTAGTATTAGGAAGCAAGCCAACATCCTTATATTCACCAGCATAATCATATGGTGCATTAATTTTAACAAAATTAATATTATCTGTAGAACGCTCTACAGCAGCCATGGAAAATAGAATTGAATGAAAAACATTATTAAGATTTAAAGTAACACTGTTAGCATCAACATTATAGGCATATAGAAAATCCTCACTTGTTAAATAATTTAAACAACTATAAAAAGGCACTTCTTTGTAAACTGGACCATATTCACTTCCATCAATATACTTATAATATTCCCTCATAATATTATATCCACCTTTAATAGAATATTCTTTACTAGCATCAATATTTAGAAAAGATATAACCTTCTCTAACCAGTAATTATCTAAATTTAAAAATTCTACTATTTTATCACTAGCATCTGCTTCAATACGAAAATAATAAGATGAATATTCTAAAGATTTTTCCTTAAAATTTAACTTAAAACTCCAATTTTTATCAGAACATAATGAGCTACTATTAGCTTTTTTAATATAATTAATTAAAATTCCTGAATCACTCATACTAACTTCTGAATCATAACAAGTATTAGAATCATTAGCCTCTTTTACATTATTCTCTAAATATGAATACAACTCTTGATAATTAACTTCTTTTGCCCACACATTATTAAAGTCTAAAAAACACATTAATAAACCCCACAGCACTATCCTTTTCATATTACCACCTATTTTAAATAATATAGCACACATACTCAAAAAAATATAGTAAAAAGTATATTTATTTTTAATATAGACATAATTTTACTTTAAGATTTTAATAAATAAAAAAAGACAATCAATTATATTTGAAAGTCTTTCTAAAAAACATTAAATAATTAAACTAATTCTAACTTAACTTGTAAAGCGTCATCTCCAACACGTTCTTTAAGTTTTATTATACGAGTATAACCTCCATTACGTGTTTCATAACGTTTAGCAAGTTCATTAAATACTTTATTAACAACTTCACTATCATTATATAAGAAAGCTAAAGCTTTTCTACGACTTACTAAAGTACCTTTTTTACCATAAGTTATCATTTTATCAACAAATTTTCTTACTTCTTTAGCTCGAGCCTCAGTTGTAACAACTGATTCATTCATAATAACATCACGAGTAATATTTGCTAAAATACTTCTTCTATGTCTTGATTCTCTACTTAATTTTCTGTAATTCATCTTCCTACCTCCTTAATCGCGGAACTTAAGTCCCATTTCAGCTACTTTATCTAAAACTTCTTTAAGTGATTTTTTACCTAAATTACGTATCTTAGTAACTTCAACTTCTCTTTTAGAAATAAGATCTTGAACAGTATGAATTCCTGCTCTTTTTAAACAGTTATAAGCTCTAACAGAAAACTCAATTTCCTCAATCGGAGTTTCCAAAGTTTTAGTAATAGTATCAACTTTCTTCTCTTGCATAAGTCCTGTAACATCACTAATTGAATTTAAATCAGCAACAATATTAAAATGTTCAATTAATATTCTAGCAGCAAGTGCCATAGCTTCCTCTGGTGACATACTACCATTAGTATTAATCTCCATAGTTAACTTATCATAATTTTCATTTTGACCTACACGAGTAGACTCTACTTCATATTTAACAAGTTCAATTGGAGAATAGTTTGAATCAATAGCAATAACTCCAACTTTATTCTCTGCAAATAATTTCTTATTTTCTTTTGAATCAACATATCCACTACCATTTGAAATAGTAACTTCCATGTCAATTTTTCCACCCTCAACTAAGTTACAAATAACTAAGTCAGGATTAACTACCTCAACATCAGAATTTTTTTCAAAATCTCCTGCAGTAACAGGACCTTCAGTATCTTTAAATAATCTTAAAGTTTTAACTTCCTCAGTATGATTTTTTACTACTACGCTTTTTAAAGCAAGTACTATACTAGTTACATCTTCAACTACACCATCTATTTTTTGAAATTCATGTAAAACTCCTTCAATTTTAACAGAAGTAATAGCACTTCCTGGTAAACTTGATAACATAACTCTTCTAAGTGCATTTCCAATAGTTGTTCCAAAACCTCTTTCAAGCGGTTCTAATTCAAATTTTCCATAGTGATTGCTTTCTTGATATTCAGCAATTCTATAGTTTGGTTTTTCAAAACTAATCATATTCCCATAACCCTTTCTCTAAACTAATTTCTAGGACGTTTTGGTGGACGACAACCATTATGTGGCACTGGTGTTTCATCAGTAATTGATAAAATCTCAAGCCCAGCTGCTTGTAAAGATCTAATTGCAGTCTCACGACCAGAACCTAAACCTTTAACTATAACATCAACTTTTTTAACACCTTGCTCCATAGCTGATTTAGCTGCAGCATCTGCTGCAATACCTGCTGCAAAAGGAGTTTTTTTCTTACTACCTTTATATCCAATAGTACCACTTGATGCCCAAGCTATAACATTACCATCTTTTTCAGTAATAGTAACAATAGTATTATTATAAGTAGAATGGATATGTGCAACAGCTTCTGGAATATTCTTCTTAACTTTTCTTTTTCTTCTATTATATGCCATAAATTAACCTCCTACTTTCCTACTTTTTTCTTGTTAGCTACTACTTTGCCTCTACCCTTACGAGTATGAGCATTACGGCTAGTTCTTTGACCTCTAACTGGAAGTCCTTTTTTATGTCTAACACCTTGGTAGCAACCAATTTCCATTTTATTTTTAATACTCATTTGTACATTACGACGTAAATCACCTTCTACAACATGATTATCAACTTCTTTACGTAAACGAGCAATTTCATCATCAGTTAAATCTTTAACTTTAGTTGAAGGGTTAACCCCTGCAGCTTCACAAATAGTTTTTCCTAAATTTCTACCAATACCATATATTGCAGTTAATCCTACAAAAATATGTTTTTCACCTGGTAATTCAATATTTTTAATACGTGCCATAATTACCTCCTTTATTAGCCTTGAGTTTGTTTGTGTTTAGGATTTTCACAAATAACCATAACTTTTCCTTTTCTTCTAATTATTTTGCACTTTTTACAAATCTTTTTTACTGATGGTCTAACTTTCATTATAATACCTCCATTATCTTTTATTCCATGTTATACGCCCACGTGTTAAATCATAAGGCGAAAGCTCTATTGTTACCGTATCACCTGGTAGAATACGAATCATGTTTACTCGCATTTTACCAGAAACGTAGGCTTTTACAGTAAATCCATTTTGTAGCTCTACTAAGTAATCTCCACCTTTTAATACTTCAACTACTTTTCCTTCTACTTCTAATTTTTCTTCTTTATTATTTTGATTAACGCTTTTTTTAAATTTATTTTTCGCCATCGCTAATTTCTCCTGTTAAAATTTTATATCCATCTTTTGTTACCACAACTGTATGTTCAAAATGTGCACTAGGAAGTTCATCATCAGTTGAAATTGTCCAATCATCATCATGTAAATATATATATCGTTCTCCTAAATTAAGCATAGGTTCTACCGCTAAAACCATTCCCGCTTTAAGAGTAACACCTGTTCCTTCATGTCCATAGTTGGGTACATCTGGATCTTCATGAATATTTGTTCCAACTCCATGTCCAACAAGTTCCTCTACAACACTAAGACCATGTTCATGTGCATATTTTTCTATAGCTGCTCCAATATCACCTATATGAGCGCCTTCTTTTATTTTACTAAGTCCTTCATACAAAGCTTTTTCTGTATTCACAACTAAATCTCTAACTTCATCACTTACATGTCCTACTATATAAGTTCTTGCTGCATCACTATGATATCCGTGACAAAGAACACCAACATCAATTGAAACAATATCGCCATCTTTTATCTTTCTACTACTAGGAATACCATGCACTACTACATCATTAATTGATACACAAATACTTGCAGGAAATCCATCATAATTTAGAAAAGATGGTATAGCATTATGTGAGGAAATAAAATCATATGCAATTTTATCCAGCTCTTTAGTTGTAACTCCAACTTTTATATGTTTCTTAATTTCTTCATGAGTTAAATAATTAAGAATACCAGCTTCTCGCATTAATTTTATTTCTCTATCACTTTTAATACTAATCATTTTTCGCCTCTTTAACAACTTCATTAAACATATCTTCTAAATTATCAGCTAAGATAGTTTTAAGCATATGTTTATTTTCATAATGATCAATAATCAAATTAGCATCCTTCATATAAGAATCATATCTAACTTTAAATGAGTCCTCATTGTCATCATTACGTTTTACTAACTCAATATTACAATCATCACATAAGTTACCATTCATAGGTTTCTTCGCGTCGAAGTAAATATTATAGCTCTTTTTACAATTTGGACAATTTATTCTTCCCAAAGTTCTTTTAAGAGCTATATCGAAATCTATTTTTAAATAAATAACTTTCACATTCGAAATATTTAAATCATTAAACATTTCATCTAATTTTTCTGCTTGAACAATGGTTCTAGGAAACCCTTCTAAAATAAATGGTTTATTAGACTCAAGGCTCTTAAGCCTTTCTCTAACTAATTTAATCATAAATTCATCATCTAACAAATTTCCTTTAGAAATAATACTATCAATTTGTTTTCCTAGTTCACTTCCACTAGCAATTTCATCTCTTAATAAATCACCAGTACTTATATGTTCATAACCATAATTTTTTATTAAATAATCACTGCAAGTTCCTTTGCCCGCTGCAGGCGGAGCAATAAAAACAATATTCTGCATTATCTAAACCTCTTCTTTTTAGCCGCATAACTTCTAGCAGTTAAACTACTTTCAATTTGCTTATAAGTTTCAATCGCAACACCAACAACAATTAATACACCAGTACCACCAATTGTAACATTACTAGGTAAATCTGTAAATGTTGATAAAACAATAGGTAATCCCGCTAAAATAACTAAGAATAAAGAACCAACCATTGTAAGTCTAGATAAAGATTTACTTATATAATTTGAAGTATCTTCACCTGGTCTAACGCCTGGTATATATCCACCATTTTTATTTAAATTTTTACTCATTTCCTCAGGATTCATACTTAAAAAAGTATAAAAATATCCAAATACAAAAATCAATATTATATATAGTAAAAATCCAACTGGTGAAGTATAAACTATATAATTATTAACAAAATTTATAGCTGCCTCACTCTTAGTAAGTTGCACGATAGTTGCAGGAATAGATGTCAGAACAGAAGCAAATATTACTGGCATAACACCTGCACTATTAATTTTAATAGGCAAGAATGATTGTTGTGCCCCATAAGCACTTGTAGTTCTATTTGAATATTGAATTGGAATTCTTCTTTCTGCAAGTTGAATCCAAATAATACCCACTATTACAAGAATATAACTAAGTATAAATAAAGCAAATAATGTAATTCCAAGACCCATATCAGTAGCATTAGTAATTAATGCAGAATAAGCTCCTGTAAACACACTTGGCATACTAATTAATATACCAGATAATATCAATAATGATTGTCCATTACCAATACCTTTTTGACTAATTTGATCGCCTAACCATAACAAGAATGCTGTACCAGCAGTCATAACTAAACTAGTTTTTAACATAACCATTACATCATTAGTATTTAAGTAGAATATACTTATAACATATGCTTGAACAAAAGCTATCAAAATACCTAAATATCTTGTAATCTTATTAATTTTTTGTCTACCCACATAACCTTGTTCTTTTAGTTCTTTAAAATAAGGAATAATATCCATTTGTAACAACTGAGTAATAATACTAGCTGTAATATATGGACTAACACCCATACCGAATATTGAAAAGCTTCTAAGCCCTCCACCACTCATTAAGTTAAATATTTCTAAAAAACCAAGTTCCGCATAAACTTCACTTGCCCAAGGAATAGTTATATTTATTCCCAAAGCAAAGAAACCTAAACAAAATAAAGTAAAATAAATTCTTTTTCTTAAATCTTTATTTTGTTTACTAAATATTTTGGTGAGTCCTTTTAACACCTAAATCACCTCAGCTTTACCGCCAGCATTTTCTATCTTAGTAACAGCTGTAGATGAGAAACGAGTTGCTTTAACAGTCAACTTCTTTGAAAGCTCACCATTAGCTAATACTTTAACACCACTTAGTTGTTTTTTTACAATTCCACGTTCTTTTAAAACTTCTGGAGTAACAACATCACCATCATTAAAGTATTTATCTAAATCTGCTAAATTAATTGTAGCATATTTAGTTTCAAAACGAGCATTATTAAATCCACGTTTTGGTATTCTTCTATATATCGGAGTTTGTCCACCTTGGAACCATGCACTTATGCTAGCTCCACTTCTTGCTTTTTGACCTTTTTCTCCACGTGTAGATGTTTTACCCATTCCACTTCCTGGACCACGGCCAACTCTTTTACGCGCCTTAGTTTCATTAGACGCTGGTAATGATTCTAACTTCATATTATAACTCCTCAACTTTCTTACCACGAAGAGCAGCTACTTTAGCAGGACTCTTTTGTGATTTTAAAGCTTCAAGTGTAGCTTTAGCAACATTTATTTTTGTATTAGAACCTAAAGATTTAGAAACAATATCTTTAACTCCTGCAAGTTCTAATACTGCACGAGCTGCACCACCAGCAATAACTCCTGTACCTTCACGAGCTGGTTTAACCATAACAACAGCACGACCAACCTTTGCAGTTGCATCATGAGGAATAGTTCTGTTATCCATTAAAGAAACCTTTGTTACGTTTTTATTAGCAGCTTGTAAAGCTTTTTTAATAGCTTCTGGAACTTCATTAGCTTTACCAGTTCCAATACCAACTAAACCTTTACGGTTTCCAACAACAACAGTTGCAGAGAATCTAAAGTGTCTACCACCTTTGGTAACTTTTGTTACTCTACCAATAGATATAACTTTTTCTTCTAATAAATTTTTCTTAGGTTCAATATTTTTCTTTGGCATATTCTCTCCTCCCACTCTAGAATTCCAATCCGTTTTCACGTGCTGCTTCAGCTAAAGCTGCAACACGTCCATGATAAAGATATCCACCTCTATCAAATACAACAGATTCAATCTTCGCACTTTTACATTTTTTAGCAATATCAGCTCCAACTAATTTAGCAGCTTCAATATTACCACCATTTTTAATTTTTAGTTCAGCAGTAGATGAGCTAACTAAGGTATTACCAGTAGTATCATCGATTACTTGAACATAAATTCCATTATTTGAACGGAACACATTAAGTCTAGGAGTTTCTTTTGTTCCACTTATTTTAGAACGAACTCTAGCATGACGTCTTTTACGTGCTACGTTACTAATTTCTTTTTTAATCATAATTTCCGACCTTTCTTACCTTATTTAGCAGCTTTCTTACCTTCTTTACGACGAACATATTCACCTTTATAACGAATACCTTTTCCTTTATATGGTTCAGGTTTTCTAAGTTTACGAATATTAGCCGCAAATTCAGTTACTTTTTGCTTATCAATACCACTAATTGTAATTTCTGTATTGCTTACTTGTTCTACTTTTAAATCAGCAGGAACTTCTACAACAACAGGATGAGAGAAACCAGCAGAGATATTAATTTTATTTCCACTTACTTGGAAACGATAACCAACACCAACAGCTTCTAATCCTTTGCTAAAACCTTCACTTACACCAATAACCATATTAGTTATTAATGAGTTCATTGTTCCAACATTTACATTAGCTTCCTTAGATTCATTCTTAGCCTTTGTAACAACTGAACTTTCTTCAATTACTACTTCTACTAATTTATGAATTTCTTGTGTTAAAGATCCTTTTGCACCTTTAACAGTAACAATATTATTTTCTTGTGTTACACTAACACCGTTAGGTATAACGATTTTTCTATTACCAATTCTACTCATAGATTTTCCTTACCAAATATAGGCAAGTACTTCGCCTCCTAACTGAGCATTTCTTGCTTCCTTATCAGTCATTAAACCTTGAGAAGTAGAAATGATTGCAATTCCAAGTCCATTTAATACACGAGGAATTTCATTAGCTTTAGCATAAACTCTTAAACCAGATTTACTAATTCTTTTAAGTCCAGTAATAACTCTTTCTTTCTTATCTCCGTACTTTAAAGTTAAAGTTAACTTATCACCAGTTATATTCTTTTCATTAACATAATCAACAATATAACCTTCTCTCTTAAGAATTTCTGCAATTCCTACAGTCATTTTAGTTCCAATAACTTCAACTGTTTCATATTTCATTTGATTTGCATTACGAATTCTTGTAAGCATATCTGCTATTTTATCTTGTACCATTTAAAATTCCTCCTTCCTTACCAACTTGATTTCTTAACGCCTGGTATTTTACCTTCGTTAGCGAGTTCTCTGAAGCAAATACGACAAATACCAAATTTACGCATTACGCCATGAGGTCTTCCGCATCTTTCACATCTTGTGTAAGCGCGAACCTTAAATTTTGGTGTTCTTTTGCTTTTTATAATCATACTTTTCTTAGCCATCGAGTATCCTCCTTAATTCTTAAAAGGCATACCAAATGCCTTTAATAAAGCAAATGCTTCATCATTTGTCTCAGCAGTAGTAACAAATACTATATCCATACCACGAACCTTAACAACATTATCATACTCTATTTCTGGAAAAATTAATTGTTCTTTAATACCTAAAGTATAATTACCTTTTCCATCAAAAGCAGTCTTAGATACACCTCTAAAATCACGAACACGTGGAAGTGAAACTTTAATTAATTTTTCCATAAAATTATACATAGCTTCACCACGAAGTGTAACTTTTGCACCTATAGCTTGACCTTCACGAAGTTTAAAACCAGCGATAGAATTTTTAGCTTTTGTAATAACAGCTTTTTGTCCAGTAATAGTTTCAAGGTCTTGTAAAGCTGCATCAATATACTTATGATCGCGAGCTCCATCCCCTACTCCCATATTAATAACTATTTTATCTAATTTTGGTACTTGCATGATACTTGAATATTTAAATTCATCTTTTAAACTTTTTACAATTTTTTCATCGTATAATTTCTTATAATTACTCATAAATATTCACCTACTTTGCTTTACTTTCTTTAGTTTTTTTTGTTGCTTTTGAATTTTCTTCTATTTTTTTTACATTAGATACATGAATAGGAGCTTCTATATCAAATATACCACCTTTATCATTAGTATTATTTGGTTTAACGTGTTTTTTTACTATATTAATTCCTTCTACAACAACTTTGTCATCATTTTTTAAAGTCTTAATTACTTTACCATTTTTACCTTTATCACGACCTGCAATAACTAAAACATTATCTCCGACCTTAATTTTCATCATAATTAATCCTCCTAAATAACTTCCTTAGCAAGAGAAACAATCTTCATATAATCACGTTCACGTAATTCTCTTGCTACAGGTCCTAGAACTCTAGTACCTACTGGAGACTTATCATCCTTAATAATAACACAAGCATTGTCATCAAATTTAATATAGCTTCCATCTTTTCTTCTAACACCTTGAACACTTCTTACAATAACAGCTTTTACTACTTTACCTTTTTTCATATTAGAGTTAGGTATAGCTTTTTTAACTGTTCCTACAACAACATCTCCGATGTTAGCACTTTTAACTTTAGAGCCACCCATAACTCTGATAACTAATAATTCTCTAGCACCAGTATTATCAGCAACTTTTAATCTTGTTTCTTGTTGAACCATGATTTACCTCCTAAAGTATTACAGCTTTAGTAACTATTTCTACAAGTTCATATCTTTTTGATTTAGATAATGGTCTTGTAGCTCTAATTCTAACTGTATCTCCCATACCTGCTTCATTCTTTTCATCATGAGCAGTATATTTTTTAGAATATTTAACACGTTTTTTATAAAGTGGATGAGTTTTATAAGTTTCAACTAGTACTGTAATAGTTTTATCATTTTTATTACTAACTACTTTGCCAACTAACTCTTGTTTTCTATTCTCCATCTGAAACCTCCTCATTTAATTCTCTCTCACGTATAATAGTTTTCATTCTAGCAACATCTTTTCTAAGTTCTCTTATCTTAGAAGGCTTCTCTAAAGTACCAGTAGATTGTTTCATACGTAGATTAAAAAGTTCTTTTTTAGATTCACGTATTTTGCCTTCTAATTCTTTATTAGAAAGTTCTCTTAATTCCTTAATTTTCAAGAGATTCACCAACTTTCACTTCTTTTTTCACAAATTTAGTTTTAATTGGTAATTTATGACTAGCAAGTCTTAAAGCTTCACGAGCTATATCCTCACTTACACCACCAATTTCAAACATAATTTTTCCTTGTTTAACAACAGCTACCCAATCTTCAACATTACCTTTACCTTTACCTTGACGAGTTTCAAGAGGTTTACGAGTTAAGGCTAAGTGAGGAAATATGTTAATCCAAACTTTACCACCACGTTTCATATAACGAGTCATCGCAATACGAGCAGCTTCGATTTGACGTGCAGTAATCCATGCACCTTCTTTTGCTTGAAGTCCATACTCTCCAAAATGAAGTTCAGTATTTCCTCTAGCATGTCCATCATAAGAAACTCTATGAGGTTTTCTATATTTAGT
The DNA here is from genome assembly GCA_910585045.1 of uncultured Bacilli bacterium. GTDB lineage: Bacteria > Bacillota_I > Bacilli_A > RF39 > UBA660 > Caccenecus. The sequence continues at coordinate 5,891 of CAJUCD010000018.1, read as the reverse complement.
CTTTTTTGGCATTAACATGAGATCCATCTCCTCTCAAAGATTTTTTAGTAGGAAGAATTTCACTTTTATAAATCCAAACTTTTACACCAATTTTACCATATGTTGTATCAGCCTCAGCTGTAGCATAATCAACATCAGCGCGAATTGTATGAAGCGGAACAGTACCTTCGGTATATCCCTCAGTACGAGCCATTTCAGCTCCACCAAGTCTACCAGAAACAGCAGTCTTAATACCTTTAGCTCCAGCTTTCATAGTATTTCTAATAGCTCTTTTTTGAGCGCTTCTAAATGGAGCACGAGCTTCAATTTGAGCAGCAATATTTTGAGCTACTAATTTAGCATTTAAATCTGGATTTTTAACTTCCACGATATTTACATAAACATCTTCGCCTACTAATTTTTTAATTTCTTTTCTTAATTTTTCGATGTCTTCTCCACCTTTACCTATAATAACACCAGGTTTAGCAGTATTAATTATTACATCGATTCTATTTTTCTTTCTTTCAATAAGGACTGAAGCAACAGCAGCATCTTTAAGTTTTGCTTCAAGATATTCTCTAATCTTAATATCTTTATTTAAAACTTCTGCATAATCTTTTCCAGCATACCATTTAGATTCCCAATCTTTATTAACTCCAAGTCTAAAACCTATAGGATTTACTTTTTGACCCATTATGCTTCCTCCTTAACTTTACCATCACTAACTTTAAAAGTTATATGACTAGTTCTTTTATCTCTTCTATCAACATTTCCACGACTAGCAAATTTAATTCTTTTATAAACTTGTCCTGGATTAATATAACATTCACTAATTCTTAGTTCGCTTTCTTTAGCTCCAAAGTTATTAACTGCATTAGCAACAGCACTATTTAAAACTTTTAAACAAAGTCTAGCTGCTTTAGTATTTGTATTCTCCAAAATTGCTTGAGCAGTAACCACATCTTTACCACGAACTAAATCCATAGTCATTCTTGCTTTTCTAGGGGCAATCATAGCACCCTTATGTATTGCATAAGTTTCCATTTTTACCTCCTACTTTTGTCCCGCATGTCCACCAAACTTACGAGTCATAGCGAACTCACCAAGTTTGTGACCTACCATATCTTCTGTAATATATACAGGAATAAATTCTTTACCATTATGAACAGCAATTGTGTGTCCTACAAAGTCAGGGAAAATAGTTGAACGACGAGACCAAGTTTTAATAACTTCTTTTTTATTATTCTTATTTAATTCTTGAACCTTCTTAAGTAATCTATTGAAAACATAAGGGCCTTTCTTTAAACTTCTTGCCATTATTTCCTCCTATTTGTTCTTTCTACTAACAATTAACTTGCTAGAAGCTTTTTTACTTTTTCTTGTTTTATATCCAAGAGCTGGTTTACCCCAAGGTGTCATTGGGCTCTTACGTCCAACAGGAGTACGACCTTCTCCACCACCATGTGGGTGATCATTAGGGTTCATAACAGAACCACGGTTTGTAGGTCTAATTCCTAAATGACGAGTACGTCCAGCTTTACCTAAGTTAACAAGTTCATAGTCTTCATTTCCAACAACACCAATTGTTGCCATACATTTTCCAAGAACTTTTCTTGTTTCACCAGATTGTAATCTTAAAATTACATATTTACCATCTCTACCTAATATTTGTGCACTAGCTCCAGCGCTACGCGCCATCTCAGCACCTTTACCAGGTTTAAGTTCGATACAATGAACAACTGTACCAACTGGTATTACTTCAAGAGGTAATGCATTACCAACTTTAATATCAGCTTCTGGTCCATTTTCAATTATCATACCAGTTTTTAATCCTTTAGGAGCTATAATATATCTTTTTTCGCCATCACGATAGTTAATCAAAGCAATATTTGCACTTCTATTTGGATCATATTCAATTGTTGCAACTTTACCAGTAACACCTATCTTTTCACGTTTGAAATCAATTACACGGTATTTTCTTTTAGCTCCACCACCAATGTGACGAACTGTCATTTTACCTTGATTGTTTCTTCCGCCAGATTTAGCTTTACTTTTAGTTAAGCTTTTAGTAGGAGTACTTGTAGTTAACTCTTCATTCATAAGAGTTGTCATACCACGACGTCCATTAGTCGTTGGTTTATATTTCTTTATAGCCATAAATTACTCCTCCTATAATTCTATTTTAGAGTCTTTAGCAAGTGTAACTATTGCCTTTTTATAAGTCTTAGTCATACCTGTATATTTTCCAACTCTACGTTTCTTTGCTTTAGTATTTAATGTATTTACACTTTCTACTTTAACCCCAAAAGCTCTTTCAATAGCAGTTTTAATTTGTGGTTTTGTAGCACTTTTAGCTACTTTAAAAGTATAAACATTATCATTTTGCATCTTAAGTGCACTTTTCTCAGTAATAACTGGTGAATAAATAATATCAGCATAATCTTTCATTATTTAAGCACCTCCTCGATATTTTTTATTGCTGCTTCATCACAAACAAGTGTAGTAGCATTAACTAAGTCTAAGCAATTAATTTCACCACTTGTTAAATAATAAGCATAGCCTAAATTTCTTGTAGCCATAAATAGGTTTTCATTATCCTCAGCAGTAACAAATAATACTTTACCTTCTAATTTCAAACCTTCAATTATATTTTTAATTTCTTTAGTTTTTAAACTATCAAGTTTAATTGTATCAATAACTACTAATTCTTTATCTTTAGCTTTATGAGTTAAAGCACTCTTTAAAGCTAAAGTTCTTTCTTTCTTATTAATATCAAAAGAATAATCACGTGGAGTTACACCATGTGCAATTCCGCCGCCTCTCCATTGTGTAGCACGAATACTACCTTGACGAGCACGTCCAGTTCCTTTTTGTTTCCAAGGTTTTCTTCCTCCACCTTGTACTTCACTACGATTTTTAGTTTTATGAGTTCCTTGTCTCATTGAATCAAGTTGTAATCTAATCATTTTCTTTAAAACTAGATCATTAGCTTCTATATTCCAAACACTATCTACTAAAGTTAAATCTTTAACTTTTTCACCAGCGATATTTTTTACACTTATCTTCATAATATGTCCTTTCTAGAAAACTAATTGTTTTCTCCAGGATTTTCATTAGTCTCTGTTACTACTTCTTCAACTGTAGTTTCTTGAACTTCAGTTTCTACTACTGTTTCTACTTCATCAACAACATCCTCATAAGTAATAACTTCTTTTGGATTCTTCTTTCTTAAGTTTTTAACAGCAGACTTAACTAATACTAATGAATTTTTTGCACCTGGAATATTTCCACTTACTAAAATGTAGTTTTCAATTTCATTTACTTCAATAACTTCAAGATTTTGAATAGTTACTGTTTCAACTCCCATATGACCAGAAAGTTTCTTTCCTTTTAAAACTCTCTTTGGTAACATTGTTCCCATTGAACCTGGTCTTCTATGATATCTTGAACCATGAGTTTCTGGTCCACGAGATTGATTATGACGTTTAATAACACCAGTAAAACCTTTACCTTTACTAGTACCAGTAACATCAATAATATCTCCTACTTCAAAAACACTTGCACCAAGAGTATCACCAACATTATAAGTACCCTCATAATCTCTAATCTCTTTTAAGAAGCGCTTAGGAGTAGTATTTGCTTTTTTAGCTCTACCCATTTCTGGTTTATTAGCATTTTTTTCTTTCTTTTCTACGCAAGCTAATTGGATAGCATTATAACCATCAGACTCTACAGTTTTAACTTGCATTACTGTGTTAGGAGTAACTTCTACTACAGTAACAGGAATTAATTTACCATCTTTAGTAAAAACTTGAGTCATCCCAATTTTGCGTCCTAAGATTCCTTTCATTTTTAGGTCCTCTCTCTCTTATTATAATTTTATATCAATGTCTACACCACTTGGTAAATCTAAGTGAGTTAACGCATCAATAGTCTCTTTACTTGGATTTTTAATATCTAGTAATCTTTTATGAGTACGCATTTCAAATTGTTCACGCGCATCTTTATATTTATGTACCGCTCTTAATACTGTATATTTTTGTATTTCAGTTGGGAGTGGTACAGGTCCAGATACTTCTCCACCTGTTCTTTTAACAGTTTCCACAATCTTTAAAGCTGCACTATCAAGTAATCTATGATCATAAGCTTTAAGATTAATTCTAACTTTTGTATTTGACATATTTCCATGTCCTCCTTTCGCCTATATCTAGTATAGACTTGCTCCGTAACGAATTACCTGATTCCTAGAAAAGTATTGAACAACTTCGCCTAGCGTATCAGCAACCTCGCACATCAAAACCAGTCATACGCAATAGATTATACCATATATTCTATGAAAATCAAGCTTAATTTAGTAAAAAAATAAATAAATTCATGGTATACTTAAAACTAAGAAAGGAAATAAATATTTTATATGAATGTAATTATTGGCATAGTAAGTAAACACAACCCCAAAAATAGTGGCTGTGAAAAAACTTACATAACTGATGCTACCAAACAAGCAATTTTTGATAATGATGCTATACCGATAGGGATTTTACCACCAAAATTAGAAATCAATTACAAAGGTAATACAAATACTTGGGAAGATGATTTAAACGAAAAGGAACGAAGTAATCTTATTGCCCAAATTAATTTATGCGATGGAATTATTTTACAAGGTGGTCTAGAAATGGATAACTATGAATTTATAATTGCAAAATACTGTTACGAAAACAATATCCCAATTTTAGGAATTTGCGCTGGCCAAAATGCTATTGTTAAAGCTTTAGGTGGAACTAGTTTTCAAATTAATAATCCCGAAAAACATAATGTATCTCGCGACTATGTACACAACATCAAAATCAATAAAAACTCAAAATTCTATTCCATTATCGAAAGTGAAGATTTAATGGTTAACTCACTTCATAGCAATTCCATAGATAATTGTCCTAAACTAAATAAAGTGGCTTTTTGTGAAGATGGTTATCCAGATGTTATTGAATCTAAAGATAAAGATTTTTACATTGGAGTTCGTTTTCACCCAGAAGATCTCTATCATAAAAATTCAAAAATAAACAACATTTTTAAAGTTTTTATTAATACTTGTAAAAAACAACAAAAATAATATTATTTGCAGGGAATGTCTCCCACCTAACGGTTGTCTCCGTTCAATATGTGGTCTAATGGTTCAGCTTATCAAGCTAACGTGTTCTTTGTGAATATGAATGGCTACCTCAACGCCAACAACGTGAACAGCACTACACCTGGTGTGCGCCCAATATCCTTTTATAACTCATATATTAAGCTATGGCAAAGTATAGTAGAATTAGGATACAAGATATTTCCTTAAGAATTAAATCTTAAAACAAATAAAAGCTGATGTTAAGTATCTAGCATACTAAACTACTACAGCTTTTTTTATTTTTCAAAAAACATATCACACAATTTCCTCAATTACAAAAAAGCCTTACGTTGCAGCTATCGCTCCAACGATAAAAATATTAGCTCCAGTAAATTCAAGAAAATGCAAAGCCGACAACGTTAGTTGCCGGCTATAAACCTGTATTCAAAATTTATTCTTGCAAAGTTCCTTTGCAAATTGGATATTATTTATTATATATAACTTGGTGAGGAAGGTTCAAAATGAAGAGTCATTTCGAACCACACACACTACACTCCTTGGAAGTGTTCACTCCCATATGTTATCTCTATGAGACAACATATGGATTTGATTGTGTTCCTGTACCTCCTGACGCAAACAATGTATCAGCCTTCAGGTTGATTACTGGGCGCACACCAACTCCGCTAGCGCCCACGTTCGTGTAGTTGAGGAAGCCATTCGAACACACAAAGAACACATAAGCATAGCTATTAAAAGCATCCCAAGAGTACGGAGACATGGTCCAGTAATTCTGGCCATTATATAGGTA
>CAJUCD010000017.1 GCA_910585045.1 uncultured Bacilli bacterium | reverse complement strand
CAACAACTAATTATGTAAGATTTGGAGGATATTGCTGGCGCATCATTCGAATTAATGGCGATGGAACCATGCGACTAATCTATGATGGAACAACATGCCACAATAACGGCGAAGTAACAACCGATAGTATAGCAGTAGCAAATACAGTATATAATTCGAGCTACAATAAGAGTGAATATGTAGGATGGAAGTATACAGAGGGTCTTCAAAGGCCAAACAGTGCAACAGAGGGAACAGATGCAACGATTAAAATAGCGTTAGAAAATTGGTATAACTCAAATATAAGAAACAATACAACATATTCAGGTAAAGTTGCAGATGGCAAATACTGTAATGATAGGAATGTTCAAAGTGGTTCGACATGGACAAGTGTCCCAAGTGGTAGTTTTAACTATGTTGGTTATAATAGAATAAATACAGGAGCACCAACACTCAGTTGTGCAGCACTAGACACATATACATTAAAAGTAGGACTCATAACAGCAGATGAAGTAATGTATGCAGGAGGTAAGTTTGCTAATAATACCTCATACTACCTATATAACGGTCATGATTACTGGACCATGTCTCCACACTTTATGGATGTAGGTACATCTGGCAGTTACGCTTGTATGTTTTATGTATATTCGAATGGCTACCTCTATAGTTGGGGCGTTAACGGTGAGTTTGGTATCCGCCCAGTAATAAATCTAAATGCTAATATTAATTTATCAGGAAACGGAACTATAAATGATCCATATGAAGTAATTTAAAAAAACTTGCTTGTATTGCTAAATTATATATAGGCAGGAAAATTAATTTTTCTTTTCCATTTAAGTAAGACTATGTCTTGCTTTTTTGTTGTATAAAAAAAATTACTATTAGTTAGTAATCTTTTCTATTTGATTAGCTTTATTTTTTATTAAATTTATAAGTGTTATGATAGTTGTTATAGCATATAGAATTTCAAATAATAAATACCAAATACTGTATGCTAATTCATTAGATAAGAAATTATTAAAAATGCTGCTAGTTATATCTCTTACATATATAAATGGAATTTTAATAATTATTAGAATAAAAATTAAATATAGAAAGAATAGCAAAACGTTACTAATTTTCTTTTTATCATTAGATTTTAAAATATCTACAAGTATAGTCATAGAATTTATAAAACTTGTTTTTTTAGTTACTGTTATGTTTAATCCATGATTTTTATATATTTTATTAGCTTCTTCAATAGGATCTAACTTATTTGTGTCTAATTCATTATACTTAGCTATTTCTTCTGCTTTTATTTCATTTGTTAAATGTTTAAGATTAATAGTTAATTCATTTATAAAAGTTTTTTTATCCATTTTTTATTCCTCTTTCTAATGTTCCTATGTGAAAGATTATACTTTTATTTAATTTTAAATCTTTTGTTATTATTATATCACTGTTATTATATTTTTCATTAATTTTGTTATATATATTAACAGTTAAAGTGTCAGTAGTGTCAATTATTTCTTCTTTAATATAAATATTATTACTAGTAATAGTGTTAAATTCTTTATTGTCTTCATCATATTCTATTTTTTCAGGAATATATAAAACGTTACTATTTGCTAGGATATCAACTAAATAAATTGTTGTATCTTTGTTAAAAATAGGATTAATAGTTAATGTTTTATATTTATTTGTTTCAGGTAAATAAAAAGCTTTTATGTCACTGTTATTAATAAAATATGTGTTTTCAACTACTTTACATATGTTAATTATAGAATTTATATAAGAGTCAATATTTTTGAAATCTAGAATATAGAAATAGTTTATTAAATAATGGCTATTATTTTCATTGTATACTATTTCTTCTATTTCTTTATAATAATATTCAAAGTCAAATTTATTTTTTATATCATTTATTTCAGGATAATTGTTATTTATAATGTAATTACATATATTTTTATAAAAAGAATTATAAAGAATAAGACTTGCTTTATTTTCTTTAGGTAAACTATTATAATTAGAATATAAACTTTTAATTACTTTATTTTTACTAATTGATTTAGCTATTTTAGTTTCTTTAAAATTTAATTTATTTCCAGATATTATAGTATAAGCATTTTTTATATCTGTTATTGCATTATATTTAGATTTTATTCTGTTTTTATTTTCACTTAAAAAGATATCTATTTTCATAGGAGCATTGGCACTTTTTAAGAAAGACTTTAATTCTTCATCAATATTATGTATTTTGCTTCCCTTTAGATTAAAATTTCTTTCTGAAGCTATTTTATTTTTAACAAATTCTATTTGTTTATTTAATATTTCAATATTATATTTGTATACACTGTTAGAATATAGATTTACTAAGTGTTTATCATCTAGTTCTTCTTGTTTTGATACTTCTAAAAGGGAAGTTAAATAATTCTTTATTTCTTCAAGAGATTTTGTTTCAATATTTTGGGCATTTGTTTCTAAAAGGTTTATTTCATTATTATTTGGAATAATATTATCTAAAGACACTGCTTTCTTTATAATATTTTTACTTTTGCCATAGTAATTGGTTAGCTCTGTTAATAGTTCAAATTTTAAATCGTTTTCTTTAATTTTTAAATTGTTTTTTTCACTTTTAGTGTTTTCTTTAATTTTTTTTATATTAATAATATAGTTTGTTAGTTCTTTAATATTAGCTAAATAATTACTTTTAGTATCTGTTTCAATAATTTTAGTCTCATTAGTTTCAATAATTTCTTTTAAATTAAGCATTTCATCTAGAGATAAATCTTTATTTTGATGTATATATTTGATATTAGGCTCTTTAGAGTCATAATCACTTAAAGAGAGTTTTACATCATAAGTTTCTTCATTTTTTTTGTACCATATGTTTTTCTTTAAGAAATCATGTAATTCATTCTCTGTTTGAAAAATAAACCCTCTAGTTAAAAAACTAAAAGTTGGATCTTTGATATCTAAACATATTCCTATACCACTAGCATTTTCATAAACTGTTGGACCATATTTATGAGAATTTATATTATAAGAATTTAATATTTTTAAAGTTGTTGGTATATCAAGCATAAAAGACCCTCCATATTCTTTATATATTATATCATATTAATAGGGTTTATTCAATTTTATACTTGCTTAAAAAATTATAACATTATATAATTAGATTAGATGGTGGTGAAGCTTATTAAAGTAGATGTTATTAAACCTAATGATGGGAAAAAAGATAATAATTCTTTGATAAATCCAGTTATGTATTTGGTTATGGGAATTATGCTAGCATTTTATAGTAATGCTGTAGTTAAAATATTTTTCTATATAATTGGAGTAATTGTAATTATTTATGGCATTAAATCTTTACTAGAATATTATCGTAATAAAGATTCAGTGCAATTTAAAAATATAAATTTATCAATTGGAATTGTTTCTATAATAATTGGTTTATTGCTTATTATACTAAGTGATGCATTAGAAGTAAGTATTAGATATGTATTAGGATTTTTTCTTATTTATATGGGTGTTAGTAGATTACTTACACAGTATAGTTTTGGAAATTATAAGAAAATACAAATGCTTAGTAATGTAGTATTAATTATAATGGGTATTTATAGTATATTTGTGTCTAATGCTGTTATGGTAATAATAGGTTGGATATTAATAGCTAATGCAGTGTTATTATTGTGGGATTATTTTAGAAAGTAGGTAATTATGAGAGAGATTAAAGCAGGGCAAAAATATAAACATTTTAAAGGGACAATGATTGAAGTTATTGATATTGCAAAACATAGTGAAACTTTAGAAGAATTAGTAATTTATAAACATTTGGTTGATGGAGAGATATGGGCAAGACCTATAGATATGTTTAATTCATTAGTGGATAAAGAGAAGTATCCAGATGTAGAACAAGAATATAGATTTGAAGAAGCTAGGTGGTAGAATTTATGGATAGAAAAGTTGCCATAGTAACAGGTTCTAGGAGGGGCATTGGTAAAGCTATAGTTATTAAACTTGCTCAAAAGGGATACGATATAGTTATTAATGATAAAGAGGATGAAAATAGTGTTAATGAATTAGTAGATTTAATAAAAAAAGACTATGGTGTGAATGCTCTTGGAATAATGGCTGATGTGTCTGAAGAAAATAATGTAAAAAAATTATTAGAAGAAGTTAAAAAAAAATTTGGTAGTATTGAGGTGCTAATTAATAATGCTGCAATAGTGGAAGATATGGAATTGGATGATAGGCCTATTGAAGTTTTTAATAATACTATTAAAAATAATATAAATTCTACTTATTTGATGTCTAAATATGTTGGTGGAGAAATGTTTAATAATAAACATGGTAAGATAATTAATATTTCTTCTACTAATGGAATTAATGCTTTTTTTCCTACGAGTATTGATTATGATGCATCTAAGGCGGCAGTTATATCATTAACTCATAATTTTGCTTTGGCATATGCTCCATATGTTTTAGTAAATTCTATAGCTCCTGGATGGGTTAATACTGATATGAATAAAGATCTTCCTAAAGAATTAGTTTTAGAAGAAAGTGAAAAGATTTATTTGAAGAGATTTGCTGAACCTGAGGAAATAGCTAGTCTAGTTGCTTTTTTGGTTAGCGAAGAATGTTCTTACATTAATGGTGAAATTATTAAGATTGATGGAGGATATTAAAGAAAAAAACATCATTTATAAACTGTCTAGCATTTGAAAGTCAGTTTATTATTGATGTTTTTTTAATAGTATTTAGTTTCTCTTTTTAAATCTTTTTCTTTTAGAGCAGCTCTTTTATCATAAAGTTTTTTTCCTTTACATATGCCTATTAATATTTTAACTTTATTTTTTTTGAAATATAGTTTTAGAGGAATTATAGTTAAACCCTCTAATTTTATATTTTCTTTTATTTTTAATATTTCTTTTTTATGTAGTAATAACTTTCTTGTTCTTCTTTCATCATTATTAAATATGTTTCCTTCTTCATATTTAGCTATGTACATATTTATTATGTAAGCTTCATTTTGTTTTATAGTTATAAAAGAGTCTTTTAAATCTATTGAACCATTTCGAATTGATTTTATTTCTGTTCCTGATAAAACTATACCAGCTTCTAATTCATTTATAATAGTGTAATCAAAATAAGCTTTTTTATTTTTTACTTCTAGCATTTTTATCACCTACAATCTCGAAGTCAATTAAAGCATTTTCTTTTGAGGCATTTATAACTTTTATTTTTATTTTATCACCAACACGATAAGTTTTTTTGGTTGATTTTCCTATTAAGGATAAAAGTTCTGGAACATAATTGTAATAATCACCTTTTAGTGTATTAACATGTACTAAGCCTTCAATTAAATTATCTAAAGCAACAAAAAATCCAAAGTTAGTAACTGAGCTTATAGTACCAATATATTCTTCACCAATATGACTTTCCATGTATTCAGCCATTTTCATATCATTTACATCACGTTCAGCATTTATGCTTGCTACTTCACGTTCACTTGAATGTTCTGCAATAGTTACAAGAGAACTTTCTAAATAGTTTATGGTGCTCATGCTAAAATCTTTTTCAATTAAATATTTCTTTAGTAAACGATGAACAACTAAATCAGGATATCTTCTAATTGGAGAAGTAAAATGTGTGTAGTCTTCGCTAGCTAAACCAAAATGACCAATATTAGTTTTAGAATATTCAGCTTTTTTCATGCTTCTTAAAAGTAAAGAAGAAAGAATAGGGAACTCTGGTTTATCTTTTAGTTCTTCTAATAGTTTTTGCATAGTTTTAGGAGTAATTTCGGTTATATTAGTGTTAATTTTATATCCTAAAGCTTTTACTAAATTCATGAAGTCTTCTATTTTTTCAGCATTAGGCAAAGCGTGAATACGATATATAAATGGTAATTCCATATTAGAAATATGGGCTGCTACAGTTTCATTGGCAGCAATCATGAAATCTTCTATTAAATTTTCGCCATCTCCACGTGTTCTTTTAACTATGTCAATTGCTTTACCATTTTCATCTTGAATTACTTTAGCTTCATCAATTTCAAATTCAATGTAGCCTCTGTTAACTTTCCTTTTACGAAGAATTTTAGCTAATTCGTTCATTTTTATTAAAGTGTCTTTAAAGGGTTCATATCCTTCAGGAATGATTTTTTCTTCTAAAATACTATTTACACAACTGTATGTCATTTTTTTCTTAGATTTAATATAGCTTGGGAAAATATCATAGTTTATAATATCACCTTTACTATTAATATCCATAACACAACTCATGGTAAGTCTTATGACATTTTCATTTAAAGAACAAATTCCATTTGATAATTTATGTGGTAGCATAGGAATAACTGTATCAGCTAGGTATGATGAAGTTCCGCGGTTATAAGCATCATCTCCTAAAGCAGTGTTTTCTATGACATAATTACTTACATCTGCAATATGAACTCCTAAAGTATATATACCATTTTGGTATTTTAAACTTATAGCATCATCAATATCTTTTGTATCAGCACCATCTATAGTAAAAATTTCTTCGTTTGTTAAGTCTTTTCTATTTTCAAGGTCTTTTGAATTCACTTCATTTGGTATATCTTCAAGTTCTTTTAGAGTATCTGGACTAAAACTATCCATAATGTTATATTTGTAAGCAATGCTTAAAATGTCTATTCCAGCATCATTTTTATGGCCAATTATTTTAATGCAGTCAGCAAGATAACTTTTGTTTCCTAATTTCTTTGTTAGATGAACTAGTACCTTGTGACCTTCTACAACATTTTTAGTTGTTTCACGAGTAAGATGAATAGTTAAGTTTAATTTATTATCATCAGGTTTTAATAATAATTTATTATCCTTTTCTATTACTTCTCCAACAATATTTTCAAGATCACGTTTGATAACTTTTAGTACTCTACCTTCTGGTTTTAATCCTTTTTTTATTATGTCTACTAAGACTATATCATTATGAATGGCACTTCCTAAATTATTAGCAGATATATAAATGTCATCTTCTTTATCTAGTATTAAAAATCCAAAACCTTTTTTGTTAATAGCAATTTTACCAATTTTTAAGCCAGGACAATTTTTCATGAGTAAATATTTGTCTTTTTTGGTTTTGAAAACTATATAATCATTTACTAATTCTTCAATATTTTTAGTTAATTCTTGATATTCTGCAACAGTTTTAAGATTTAATAAATCATTTATTTCAATTAAAGTTTTAGCTTCATGAATATTTGTTAGGATATTTATAATTTGTTCTTTCATTTAATCACATCTTTCTTTTAGTTTTAAGTAACATTCGCCACAGACGCTTTCATATTCTACTTTATTTTCTCCATCAATAGCAATTTGGTCGCCGTCAAATGTTGCAGTACCATTAATTAAACGTAAATTTAAAGTAGCTTTTTTTCCACAGTGACATATATTTTTTAACTCTTCTATATCGTCCGCTATAGCTAATAATCTAGCTGAACCAGGAAAGGCATTCATTTGAAAGTCACATCTTAAGCCATAGCATAAAACAGGAATATTATCTAATTTTGATATATGGTATAGTTCATCAACTTGTTTAGGAGTTAAAAATTGAGCTTCATCTATTAATATTGCTGCTATATTATCTTTTATGTATGGTTTAACTAATTCATTAGGTTTTAATAATATATCAACTTTACGTGTTAAGTTGGTTCGATTTATTACTTGGTCTTTGCCCTTAGTATCAACACTTGGTTTGATTAAAAGTATTTTTTTCTTTTTTTCTTCATAGTTGTATGCTACTTGAATTATAGCAGTTGATTTTCCGCAATTCATAGATCCATATCTAAAGTATAATTTTGCCATTTTAACTCTCCTTTATTTTACATTGTTTTTCAAGATTCTCTTTAGAAATGTGGATAATTATATTGTTATTCACATCGTTTTCATTAAGCAGTTTAGCTTTGATTAATTCTTGACTATTTATATCACAGCCAGTAGTTAAGCATTCTTGTTTTAAATTATAATTTCTTTCAAATTCAATAAATATACATGCAGCTGAAGTAATAATTTTTGTTTTCTTTTTTTCGTTATTCATTCTCTCAAATTCATGTGCTTTAAAAATATTAATACTTATCATAGTAGTAACAATACTTATAATTGTAATTGTTGCAAGTAGCTCTATTAAGGTAAATCCTTTTTTATTCATAATTATCACAATATAATTATACAATATTTAATAAGATATGGAAAGAAAACTTTATTGTAAATAAAAAAGATATTGCATTGGTTTTAATTACGAGAAATAAAACGTCAATATCATGTATTTAAGAATAAAATCTAAGGATTAGTCTTGTACCTTAATGCTGCTATACTTTGTCGTAACTTAGTATGTGAGTTTTAAAAAGGTATTGGGCGCACACCAAGCGTGTTGTTCACGTTCCAGTTGTTGAGGTGGCCATTCGAATTCACATAGAACACCCAAGCGTTACCGTTCCAAAGGTTCGGAAAATGCTTGAAACCTTTTAGACTAACCACTTTAATTATATAAATATTTTAGTTTGTTGTAAATAAAAAAAGCTGTAGTAGTTTTAAATACAAAGATTTAAGACATCAGCTTTTACTTTTTTAAAGATTTAATTCTTATGGAAATATCTTGTATCCTAATTCTACTATATTTTGTCGTAACTTAATATGTGAGTTATAAAAGGATATTGGGCGCACACCAGGTGAAGTGTTGTTCACGTTCCAGTTGTTGAGGTAGCCATTCAAATCCACAGCGAACACGCGAGCGTTAAGACTAGTCGAACTTCCATAATACCAGTGGTTCGGAGACAACTACTCCTAGGTGGTAGATATTCCCTTATTAGTATAACATTTATGGTTTTAAATGAAAATAAAAAAACATTGTAATAGTTTAAATATACAAGATATTAAACATCAATGTTTATATGTTTTAGCAAATTGCTAGAGGTTAATCTTGTACCTTAATGCTACTATACTTTGCCATGACTTAGTATGTGAGTTTAAAAAAGGTATTGGGCGCACACCACGTGTGTTGTTCACGTTGCTGTTGGTGAGGAAGCCACTCGAATTCACAATGAACACGTTAGCATTACCGCTACTGTTCCAATAGTTCGGAGACATGTATATATAATTTAGATTAACCATTAAGATTATATAATATACTTGAGTTTTAGTAAATAAAAAAACTGTTGTAGTTTAGTATGCTAGATACTTAACATCAGCTTTTATTTTTTTAAAGATTTAATTCTTAAGGAAATATCTTGTATCCTAGTTCTACTATACTTTGCCATAACTTAGTATATGAGTTATAAAAGGATATTGGGCGCACACCAACTCCGCTAGCGTTCACGTTCGTGTTGTTGAGGAAGCCATTCGAATTCACAAAGAACACTTGAGCGTTATAATTAGACGAATTATAATAATACCACTGGTTCGGAGACAACTTGATTGTGGTAGATATTCCCTTATTTAGTATAACACTTATATTTTTAAATGAAAATAAAAAACATTGTAATAGTCGTTGTATGCGAGATACAAGGCATCAATGTTCATATGTTTTAGCAAATAGCTATAGATTAATCTTGTATCCTAATTCTGCTATACTTTGCCATAACTTAGTATGTGAGTTATAAAAGGATATTGGGCGCACACCGCGTGTGGTGTTGTTCACGTTGCCGTTGGTGAGGTTGCCACTCGAATTCACAAAGAACACGTTAGCGTTACTGTTAGTAGCATTCCAATAGTACGGAGACATAATGTGTTAGATTAACCATTAAAATTATATAATATACTTGAGCTTAAGTAAATAAAAAAGCTGTAGTAATTTTATATACTTATGATATAAAATATCAGCTTTTAAATATTTAAAGTTTATAACTTAAGGAAATATCTTGTATCCTAGTTCTACTATACTTTGCCATAGCTTAATATATGAGTTATAAAAGGATATTGGGCGCACACCTGCTCCAGTCCAGTTCACGTTGGTGTTGTTGAGGTAGCCATTCGCATCCACACGGAACACGTTAGCGTTAAGACTAGATGAACTATAATAATACCAATAGTTCGGAGATGACTAACTCTTACGTGGTAGATATTCCTATTTTAGTATATCATTTTTTTATTTATTTTAAAATGAAAAAACATTGTAATAGTTTAAATATACAAGATATTAAACATCAATGCTTAAGTGTTTTAGCATATAGCTAGAGATTAATCTTGTATCCTAATTCTGCTATACTTTGTCATAACTTAGTATATGAGTTATAAAAGGATATTGGGCGCACACCAGCTCCAGCCCAGTTCACGTTGGCGTTGTTGAGGTTGCCATCCGAATACACATAGAACACGTTAGCGTTATAGCCATTCCACATGTTCGGAGACAATCTCACTAACATAAATTAGATTAACCATTAAAATTATATAATAATATTTATTTTTAGTAAATAAAAAAGAAACTGTAATAGTTTAATATACTTGATACTAAGCATCAGTCTCTATTTATTTAAAGTTGTAACTTAAGGAAATATCTTGTATCCTAATTCTGCTGTACTTTGCCTTAGCTTAGTATATGAGTTATAAAAGGATATTGGGCGCACACCAGGTGTAGTGCTGTGCACGTTATAGTTGTTGAGGTAGCCATTCGTATCCACACGGAACACGTTAGCGTTAAGACTAGTCGAACTATAATAATACCAATAGTTCGGAGATGACCAACTCTTACGTGGTAGATATTCCCATATTAGTATAACATTTATAGTTTTAAATGAAAATAAAAAAAACATTGTAGTAGTTAAAATATACGAGATATTAAACATCAATGTTTATATGTTTTAGCAAATAGCTAGAGATTAATCTTGTATCCTAATTCTGCTATACTTTGTCATAACTTAGTATATGAGTTATAAAAGGATATTGGGCGCACACCAATCGTGTTGTTCACGTTGTTCCAGTCGAGGTAGCCATTCGAATTCACAGCGAACACGTTAGCCCAACTGTTAGAAGTACCAACGTTCATATAGTACGGAGACATAATGTGTTAGATTAACCATTAAAATTATATAATAATATTTATTTTTAGTAAACTAAAAAAAGTTGTAATAACTCTACATACTTGGATATAAAGTATCAACTTTTAGATGTTTTAGCATATAGCTAATGGTTAATCTTGTATCCTAGTTCTGCTATACTTTGTCGTAACTTAGTATATGAGTTATAAAAGGATATTGGGCGTACACCAATTACAGTGTTGTTCACGTTCGCGTTGCTGAGGTAGCCACTCGTATTCACAAAGAACACGTGAGCGGGATATGTGTTATTGGTTAAGAAACCATACGGAGACATTTGCTCTTTATTAGATTAACCAATTATAATTATAGCAAAATAAAAAAGATATTGTAATAATTTTATATTCTTCTGATATAAAATATCAATATCATTTTTTTAAGAATAAATCTAGAGATTAATCTTGTACCTTAATGCTGCTATACTTTGCCATAACTTAGTATGTGAGTTTAAAAAAGGTATTGGGCGTACACCATATGTGCCGTTCACGATGTTTGTGTTGAGGTAGCCATTCGAAGTCACATAGAACACGTTAGCCCAACTGTTAGGACCATTCCAATTGTACGGAGACATGTGTGTGAAATGTAGATTAACCATCTTTTATTATATATTATTAGTACTTAAATATAAAGTTATTTCTTTGTATTTAATATTTTAGCTAAAAATTTTCCTGTATAAGAATTAGGATTTTTTGCTACTTGTTCAGGAGTTCCAGTAGCAACAATTTCGCCACCTTTGTTTCCACCTTCAGGACCTAAATCAATAATATGATCTGCTACTTTTATAACATCAAGATTATGTTCAATTACAAGCACAGTATCGCCATTATCGACTATACGATTTAGAATGTTTAATAATTTTTTAATATCATCACTATGAAGTCCTGTAGTTGGTTCATCAAGAATAAATAAACTTTTACCAGTAGGCTTTTTTTGCAATTCTTTTGCTAATTTTACACGACCAGCTTCACCACCAGATAAAGTAGGGGCAGATTGCCCAAGTTTAATATATGCTAAACCTACTTCTTCCATAATTTTTAGTTTATTGTAAACTTTAGGAATATTTTCAAAGAATTTTAAAGCTTCTGATACACGCATATCTAAAACGTCAGCGATGTTTTTATCTTTAAATTTTATGTCTAAAGTTTCTTTGTTGTATCTTTTTCCACCGCAGATATCGCATGGAACATATACGTCAGGTAAGAAATGCATTTCTATTTTTTTAACGCCATCTCCCCAACAAGCTTCACATCTTCCGCCTTTTACGTTAAAAGAAAATCTTCCTTTATCATATCCTCGCATTTTGGCTTCTTTGGTATTGGTAAATACGTCTCTAATATCATCAAATACCCCAACATATGTTGCAGGATTACTACGAGGGGTTCTACCAATAGCATCTTGAGTGATTTGAATTACTTTATCGAGATAATCAATATTTTTAATTTCTTTGCATAAGCCTGGAATTTGTTTTGAACCATTAATTTTTACGGCTAAAGTTTTATAAAGAATTTCATTTATTAATGTAGATTTACCACTTCCTGAAACACCTGTAATACAAACAAATTTATTTAAAGGTATTTCTACATTTATATTTTTTAAGTTATTTTCATTAGCTTTAACTATTTTTATTGCTTTACCATTTCCTTTACGTCTTTTTTTAGGCGTTTCAATAGAGTATTCACCACTTAAATATTTTCCAGTAAGGGAGTTTTTATTTTGCATAACTTCTTTTGGGGTTCCATAAGCAATAATTTCACCACCAAATTCACCTGCACCAGGTCCTATATCTACTAAAAAATCACTTGCTAACATTGTATCGGTATCGTGCTCAACAACTATTAAAGTATTGCCTAAGTCGCGCATTTCTTGTAAAGCTTTAATAAGTTTTTCATTATCTTTTTGATGAAGTCCAATACTAGGTTCATCAAGTACATATAAAACGCCAGATAATTTAGAACCTATTTGAGTAGCCAAACGAATACGTTGTGCTTCGCCACCAGATAAAGTACCAGCATTTCTAGATAATGTTAGATAACCTAAACCGACGTTTATAAGAAAATCTAGTCTATTTAAAATTTCTTTAGTAACAAGCCCACTAATTTCTTTTTGTTCGTTAGTTAGTTTTAGATTTCCAATAAACTCTCTTAGCTCTAAAATACTAAAATTTGTAATTTCATAAATATTTTTTTTATTTATTTTAACTGCTAAAACATAGTTGGCAAGACGGGCACCATGACATATAGGACAAGGGGACTCTACCATAAATGTTTCTAGCCATTCTCTACGCCAACTACTAGATGTTTCTAAATAGCGACGTTCTAGAGTTGTGATAACTCCTTCAAAATAATCGTTTGTATAGCGAACATTACCATTTTTAGAAGTATATTTAAAATCCATTTTGTCTTTTGAACCATACAATATAATATCTAATTCTTTTCTAGTATAATCTTTAATAGGCTTTTTAATATCAATATTATAAAATTCACAAACAGTGTTTAATTGCATAGTATCAATATTGTATTCATTATTTATTGTTCTAATACCATCTAAAATGTTTTTGTCCTTATCTGGCATAAGTAGGGCTTCGCCGATTTTTAATTTTGTGCCTAGTCCTTTACATTCTGGACATGCACCATAAGGAGCATTAAAAGAAAAGAGGCGTGGTTCTAATTCAGGTAATGAAAAATTACAATTGGGACAAGCATAAGATTCGCTCATTAATAATTCTTCACCATCAATGATGTGAATTAACACTTTACCATTCGCAAGTTTAGTACTAGTTTCAATAGCTTCAAAAATACGACTTCTTTCTTCACTTGATAGAACAACTCTGTCCACAACAACGTCAATATTATCTTTAATATTTTTTTCAAGAACTATTTCTTCATCTAACGTGTAATTTTTTCCGTTGACGCGAACACGTGAATATCCTTCTTTTCGCAAGTCGTCTAATAAGTCTTTATGACTTCCTTTTTCACCATGGACAACTGGCGCCATAATTTCTAATTTAGTTCCAGTTTCTAATTCCATAACTTTATTAGTCATTTCTTCAATTGATTGTCTAGCAATAGGAATATTATGAGTAGGACAATAAGGGATTCCGATTCTAGCATATAATAATCTCAAATAGTCATATATTTCAGTTATTGTTCCAACTGTACTACGAGGGTTTTTATTAGTTGTTTTTTGATCGATAGAAATACTAGGACTTAGTCCTTCAATAGAATCAACATCAGGTTTTTCACTAATTCCAATAAATTGTCTGGCATAAGCACTTAAACTTTCAACATATCTTCTTTGACCTTCTGCAAATATAGTATCAAAAGCTAAAGATGATTTACCACTACCAGAAACTCCAGTCATAACTATTAGTTTATTTTTAGGCAGTTCAATACTAACATTTTTTAGATTATTTTCTCGGGCTCCTTTAACAATTATTTTATCCATAAATCATTCTCCTTAATATATAGTCTGGTAAATTAATGCTAATTTATCACAGAAAGCAAGATTATTATAACATGCGAACGTTTGTTAGTCAAACTTTTTTGGGTATTGCTTTTGGCAATATGGTTTGACTTTTAGAACGTTTTATGTTATTATAGCACGCAAAACCAAAAAACTTGGTTAAAGGGGGATTTTTTATGTATGAAGAAAAGTCAAAAAGGTTAGATATTGATTGGAAATCATTATTAATAAAATTAGGGGTTATGTTAATAGTTGTTTTCTTATTAATGTGGGTTATATCATTATTTTCTGGTGATAAGAAAAAACCAAATGAATCTAATTTGGCTGCTAATTTACAAACTATGCAGACAGTAGCTTTGGAATACTTTACAGGTTCAAGATTACCTGAATCAGTAAATGGTCAAAAGAAAATTACTTTACAAGAAATGCTTGATCAAAAATTATTAATTGAATTTAGAGATCAAGATAATAATACTTGTGATACTAAAGAAAGTTTTGCTGAAGCAACTAAAATAAATTTGCAAGATTATACAATTAAAGTTAAGTTAGTTTGTGGGGATAAATCAGATTATGTTATTGATACAATAACAGTTAAACAAGATAATATTATTGCAGATAATCCTGATGATAATAATGAAACACCTGATGATAATAATGACAATAATTTAGGAAATAATGATAATAATGATTCTAACAATAATTCTAGTAATGGTAGCAATAATTCTAATACAATTGTTAATAAGCCAAATAATTCGACAAATGTTAAACCATCTAATCCTACAGTAGATAATTCTAAACCCTCAAAGCCTTCGACAGATACTCCTGTAAATAATACGTGTGCATATGGTAATAAAGATTATAATTCTAGTTATACTTTAGCTTATGTAATTCCTGGTAATTGTGCTGTGAGTAAAAATGATTATTATAATGCAATTTATCAAAGTAAAGTAGATGCTCTTGGTGTTCAAGAATATCGTAAATTAGTAAGCGAAATTGAAGCTTTAAAGAATAAAACAGGAGCTAATTTAGTGGTAGCATCACCTATTTATTCTGGAGTTTATAATAAAGCTAATACAGGATTAGTAGGATATCAAATAACATATATTGTAAAGTATAATAGTACAATTATTTATGAATACTATTTGAATCAAAATGGTAGTAGAAAAGTTATTATAGATAATAGAAATAGTATATCTAATAATAATGGTAATAATAATTCTTCTGGTTCTATTTATGCTACTAGTCTATATTTAAATACTTCTTATTTAGATTTATATGTAGGAGATGTTTCTAATACTAATTTACAAGTAACTCCTAGTAATGCAACTGTTACGTGGTCAAGCACAAATACTAGTGTTGCTACTGTTAGTTCAACAGGTGTTATTACGGCTAGAAGACCAGGAACTGTTTTAATTACAGCTAAATCTGGTAGTAAAAGTGTATTTATGACTGTTAAAGTACGTGAAAATTCAACTTTGACTTTAAATAGAGATAGTGTATCTTTGTATGAAGAAGATACTTATAAAATAGGTTATTCTTCAAATGGAGCTCCAAGATTTAGTAGTAGTAATTCAAGAGTTGCTAGTGTTACATCAACAGGTTTAGTAGCTGCTCATAGTGAAGGAAGGGCTACCATTTATGTTACAGTAGGTAATATTGAGAAAAGACTTACAGTAACTGTTAAAAAATCTCTAGTAAATGATAACGATAATAATACAGGAGGAAATTATAATCCTCCAGCAGTAGATAGAGTAACTAATTTTGTTCTTTCAAATAATGGTAGAAAAATTAATTTTAATGTTAAAAATCCAGAAGTGGCAATAGGTAAAACTTTGAGACTAAATAATTCGGCTAATTATTTTAATAGTAGACCAATTTGGTCAAGTACAAACCCAGAAGTAGCCTCTGTAGATCAAGAAGGTAATGTTACTGGTCATAAAGTTGGTACAGCATTAATTTATGCAGCAGATGGTAAATATGCAGCTTCTTATATTGAAGTAAAAGTAGTTGCTAATAATTATATTTCTTATAATACAACAGTGTTTGTAAATACTAGTCAGGGAAGAAGAATAGATTTTAATACAGCTAATCCAATAGTAAATACAGCTTCTATTTTAAAACTTTATGCAAAAGCTAATTATGCTAATCCAAGATTTACTTGGACAAGTTCCAATACTAATGTAGCAATTGTGGATCAAGAAGGTAATGTTACAGGTTATAGTCCAGGTACAACTTTTATTTATGCTACTGATGGAAATTATGCTTCTTCTTATATTTTAGTAAGAGTTGAAAATTAAAAAAACTACTGTATTAGGTAGTTTTTTTGAGCTGTGAATTTCCAAGGAGTGTATCTATAAAGATTAAGATTTAATAGTCTTCTTTTCTTCTTGGCCCTCACCATTACCATAGATACAGGCTTCGATCATACTAATTACTACGTTGTTAAAAGAGGTGTCGCATTTATCAGCTATTTTCTCTACTTCTTTCAACAGCGAATCTTTAATATATAAAGATTTGTAACTAGCAGGATCCTTCTGCCTAG
The DNA here is from genome assembly GCA_910585045.1 of uncultured Bacilli bacterium. Classification (GTDB taxonomy): domain Bacteria; phylum Bacillota_I; class Bacilli_A; order RF39; family UBA660; genus Caccenecus. The sequence goes on along the minus strand of CAJUCD010000017.1, from coordinate 3,767 downwards.
TCTGTCTTACGACAAAATCCATTTTTCACACCTCATATATATTTTAATATGTTTTAAAAATATAATAAAGGATAGATTTTTCTAATATATTTTTGCATGATAAAAATTATTGTGTAAAATTGTATAATTAATCTTGAATATATAAATATATGTCTGTTATAATTAATTAAGGTGAGTAAAATGGATTATAAATATACATCAAGAAATGTAGAAGATACTTTGGAATTAGCTCAAAATATCGAAAGTGAAAAATTTCCAGGAATGGTTATATGTTTGAATGGAGATTTAGGTAGTGGGAAAACAGTTTTTGTGAAAGGTTTTGCTCATGCCTTAAGTATTGATGAAAATATCACTTCGCCAACATTTACAATTGTAAAAGAATATGTTAGTGGTGAAATGCCTTTATATCATATGGATGTTTATCGCATTGATGACAATCCAGAGTTTGGTGTGGAAGATTATTTTCAAAAGGATGGAGTATGTATTATTGAATGGTCAGAAATGATCGAGGATAGGCTGCCAAGTGAGAGGCTAGATATAAATATTAAAATAGTTGATGAAAATACTAGAGTGCTAGTATTTAAGCCTTATGGGGAACAATACGAAGAATTATGTAATGCGGTATTATAATCTCACTTTTTTTCAAGTGAGTTTTTGTTTGATAGGAGGTTTATTATGTATACATTATATATAGATACACATTTTGTTAATTTGGTTTTAGCTTTATTTAAGGATGGAAAGCTAATAGAAAAGGAAGTTGTAGAAAGTAATAAACATTCAGAATATACAATATCTTTGTTAGAAAAGTTATTAGATAATAATAATCTAAAAGTAGATAATTTGAATTCTATATTGGTTATAAATGGCCCTGGGTCTTTTACAGGTGTTAGAATAGGTATAGTTGTTGCTAAAATAATAGCATTTACAAAGAATATTCCAGTTAAAACATTATCTTATCTTGAAGCTATGGCTCTTAATTTTGATTGTCCTGTTTTAGTGGGTATTAGAGATAGAAATGGGATGTTTGTGGGAAATTTTAATGCAAATCATGAATTGGTAGAAGATTATGTTTATATGGATAATAAACATATAAATAATAAAGATATAAAAGAAGATATAGAAATAGATTTAATGAAAGTTTATGAATATATGAAAGATAAAGATGCTATAAATCCTCATTTGTTAAAACCTTTATATGTTAAGAAAATAGAGGTTATGAAAAATGATTAGAGAAGCAAGTGTTTATGATATACCTAGGATTAATGAATTAGGTGAGTTACTTCATGAAAATTATAGTAAATTAAATAAGATAAATGAAATGTTAGAAGATGGATATTCAAAAGTTATTGTTTATGAAAAAGATGGTATAATATTGGGGTTTATTTCAGCAGTTCATTTATATGATACTTGTGATATTGTAGATTTAATAGTGGATCCTAAATATAGACGAAAAATGGTTGCTACTAATTTAATTGGTTATCTTATAAGTGATTTAGGTGAAAATTTAAAACTTATTACTTTGGAAGTAGCTAAACATAATGAAGTGGCTATTAAATTATATGAGAAGTTTGGATTTGAAATAGTAAGTTTAAGAAAAAAATATTATAAGAATGATGATGCTTATTTAATGGCAAGGAAGTGTTAAAATATGAAAGATGTATATATACTCGCAATTGAATCTTCTTGTGATGAAACTAGTATGGCTATAGTTAAAAATGGTAAAGAAGTTATTAGTTTAGTTATTAATACTCAAATGGATATTCATGCATTGTATGGGGGAGTTGTTCCAGAACTCGCAAGTAGAATGCATACGGAAGCTATTACTTTAGTTTTAGAGGAAACTTTAAAAAAAGCTTCTATGAAAATAGAAGAAATAGATGCTATAGCAGTTAGTTATGCACCAGGGCTTACAGGAAGCTTAATTGTAGGAATAGAGGCAGCTAAAACTTTAGCTTTAATATATGATAAACCTTTAATTGCTGTTAATCATTTAATTGGTCATATTTATGCCAATAATATAGAAAATGATATGAAATTTCCGCTTCTTGCTCTTATTGTTAGTGGTGGTCATACAGAATTAGTAATTATGGAAGATGATTATAAATTTAAAAAATTGGGCGAGACTCTTGATGATGCAATAGGGGAAGCTTATGATAAAGTGGCAAGAGTTATAGGTCTTAAATATCCTGGAGGACCAAATGTGGAAAGATTAGCTTTAGAAGGAAATCATAGTTATAATTTGCCACGACCAGTAATGGATGATAGTTATAATTTTAGTTATAGTGGACTTAAAAGCGCCATAATTAATTTGACACATAACGCTAAACAAAAAGGTGAAGAAATAAATAAAGCTGATTTGGCACGTTCTTTTCAAGATGTAGCAATAGATGAATTGGTAAGAAAAGTTGATAAAGCTTTTAGGGAAACTAATATTAAAAGATTGGTTGTAGCAGGAGGAGTATCTGCTAATAAATATTTAAAAGAACAAATGGATATAGTATGTCAAAAATATGATGCTGAGCTATTGGTACCTAGACTCTTATATTGTACAGATAATGCTGCAATGATTGGAGCGGCGGCTTATCCGTTATATTTACAAAAATCATTTAGTGATTTTAAATTAAATGCTTATAGTCATGCCGATATTTGTTGAAAAAAGTTTTACGGTTATAACCGTAAAACTTTTTGTTATTTTTCTTTTTACGTTTGTAACCGTAAAATTTTTTAATTTTAAATTTATTTTATATATTGGAAGTTTTAATTTTTGATTTTAATTTTCAGCTCTATTTTTTCATCTATTTTACCTAATAGATAATCACAAGAAATGTGATACATTTTAGCATATTCTGTTAGAAATGTAGTACTAATAATGTTTTCACCTGTTTCATATTTAGATAATAGACTACGATCTATATCTAGTTTTTTGCCAAGATAATCTTGGGTATGTTTATGTTCTTTGCGAACTGCTCTTAAACGTATTTTGGATTTGTTTATGTCTATTTCTGGTTTACTATTGGGATATTTTAAAATATCAGTTAAGTTCATAGCATAATCTATAGATATATCATATAGATTACAGAAATCATTTAATCTTTTTATAGGTATAATATCTTGCTCTATTTCCCATGAAGCATATGTTCCTCTGGCTACCCCTAATAGTTTACTTGTAGTAACCTGGATATGTTTATTTATTTCTCTAATTTCTTTTAGTCGCATATTCTCATAACTCTCTTTCATTTTAATTCTATAATGAAAAATATGTCTAAAAAATAAGTTGTAGTTTATGTTCACAAAATATTGAATTTCACTCAATAATATTGTATACTAGAGATATATCATAGAAAATAGCAATAGTTTTTTTGATTAACTATATTTGAGCTTATTTGTGTAAATGATGATTATTGACAAGTTTTGATAAGTTTTGTCGAAGCTAATGAAAGTTAAGAAAATAGTAATTATAATAATTGTGAAAGGGTAGGATATTATGAAATTTGAGGTTATAGAAAAAAGTAAAAAGAAGAGATGGATAATAGGAAGTATAGCTGTAATAGGGTTAATATCAATAGGAATATATGCGGGTAGTTATGCTAAGTATCAGAATATAGAAGATATAAAACTAGTAGAAGGAAATATAAATTATAAACCATATGATTTTAAAATGATGGCAATGTATAAGAGTGATGATGGAACAAATTATACCGAAATAAATAAAATGCCAGAATCAGGATATGTAATCAATGAAGAGAAAAGTTATTGTACAATAAATA
>CAJUCD010000016.1 GCA_910585045.1 uncultured Bacilli bacterium | reverse complement strand
TTACTCATATAAAAACCTCGTTTCTATGTCCAAGAAACGGGGTTCATGTCATTTTGAAGTGATATAAAAATATCATTCAAAGTAATTATATTTACTGTTTCTTTATCGCTTTTTAAAGTATAGATATCAATAAATTCATAAAGCCCCTTTTTTATGCGTCTTAATACTTTTCCTTCTTTAGCTAACTTGCTAAGATCTTTTGCTGTAAAACCACAGTTATATAGTTCTTTAGTAGTTAATTCAATATGATTGCTATTTAAAATATAATCATATAATTTTTTAATTTTCTCTTGCATACCATTCTCCTATTTATAATTTCATATTATCATAAGATATTCGAAAAAACAATATTCTATGAATGCTAACATTTATATTTTAGGATATAATCTTTTTTCTCTTTACTAACACGAAAACTATCTCTAATTTTGCTAATAGCTTTATTTATAGTAAATTTATTTAAGTTATTATTTTCAAAATATTTAATTGTATTTTCAGGATATTTAGTAAATATCTCACATATTAGCCAAGCTTCGGCCATATTTATATAATATAAATCACTATTAATACTATCTAATATTTTAAATATTTCTTCTAAATATTTTTCTTCAACATAAAATCCTAAAATAATAATAAGGCCTACTCTAACTTGATATTCATAAGAGCCTTTAGTTAATCTTTTTATAACATTCCAGAAATATTCTTTATTAGTGGTTACTATTTTTAAACTATTACAAAAAGAATCATTTATAGCCCAGTTATCAATTAAAAGAATATAATTATCAAAGTATAACATTAATTCATCTATATCTTTAATTTTGCCAATTACTAAACCTTTAATTAGTATTTCTTCATAATATGTATTTTTACATATATTTAAAAAAGCTTCATAATTGCCTTTAAATATTTCACCTGCAATCTTGCGTAGTATTGGTAATCTAATGCCAAGCATCTCATATTTAGTAGTTATTAATCTATTATTAAATTCTTTATATTTAGTTTCACTTAAACTTTTTAAGTATTCAATATATTTTTGATAGTTATCTTCATTCCATATAATATTTTTAAAATCCATAATAAAAACCTCATAATAAATATAACATATTTCTATATTAATTATAAGGTTTAAGTTAATATATTAAATTACTTCATAAGGGTCATTTATAGTTCCTGTTCCTGTTAAGGTTACATTGGATTTTAGATTGATTACTGGTCGTACACCATGTGTGTAGTCTACATTCCAATAACCAAAATACCCATCTGAATTCACAGCAAATACACGAGCGTAAAGACTAGTCGAACTTCCATAATACCATTGGTATGGAGAAATGGTCCAATAATTCTGACCATTATATAGATAATATGAAGTATTAATAGCATTTTTACAACCTGATAATTCTATTTCATCTGCCATTATAAGCCCAACTTTTAATGTGTATAAATCATTTGAAGAACAATTTAATGTTGGCATATAATCTTCATATAATCTCTTATAACTTGCATAATTAAAACTGGCACTTGGTGAACTTGACCAACTTTGACCATTTACTACATTTCTGTCATTACAGTATTTTCCATCTGCTATTTTTGATTCTTGACTCTTCAAATTAGCATTATACCATTCTTCTAATTTTGTTTTAGCATTTGATGGTGTGCCTTCATTATTATTTGTTGGTCTTTGTAATCCTTCTGTATAGGTCCATCCTACATATTCACTTTTATTATAATTTAAATTATATGCTACATTTTCTACTGCTATACTATCTGTTGTTATTTCGCCATTACTATGACATGTTGTTCCATCATAGATTAGTCTTATAGTTCCATCGCCGTTAATACGTATTATGCGCCAACAATATCCGCCAAACTTTAGATAGTTTGTAGTTGTCGCTCCCCTCCAGTAATAACTTACTCCATCATTATCATTTGTCTTAAATATTCCTTCATCAGTGGTGGCTATCTTACTAAAGTCTGGTGTATATTTATTAACTGTTATATTTCCTAGTATTGTATTTACTTCTTCTGTTGCTGGTTCAAAATATAAATAACAACTGGTATTATTACTACTTAAATTATTTATCTTTAAAATGTTTGTTTTAAAGTTCCAATTTGGTTTGGCATTATTACTACAGACACTTCTATCTTCATTTAACATATATCCATTTTCTGGAATAGTATTTGTTTTTTCATAGTTTCCATCTTCTTGTTTTACATATATTGCTATACTTTTATTATTTGTTATTTCTTCTTTATTTAGTAATACTTCCTTTTTATTACTATCATATAATAATGCTATACTTCCTATTGTTACTATTATTCCTATTGTAATAATACTTTTCTTCATATTAACCATCCTTCTTTTCCATTCTAATACTATTTCTATTTATTTTCATTATCTTCGACAAATGTTGTCAAAACTTACCTTTACTTTTGCGTACGTTATTTGTAACATTAATAAGTATATATATAATGCAAAGAGCATTACTCTATACTATATTTAATATACAATATTATTGAGTATATTTCAAGATAAATGTTCTAATTTGCGTCAGAATATTTTCTTTTAGTCACTTTTAAGTAAAATTAAGTTATTGAGAGTTGTGGAAATATGAGATTAAGAGAAATTAGAGAAGATAATAATTTAAGTCAATTTGAATTAGCTCAAGCTTTAAATGTTTCAAGAAGCGTTTATGGCATGTGGGAAACAGAGCACGATATTATTCCCTTAAAAAGATTAAATGATTTTTGTAATTATTTTAATGTTTCTTTTGATTATGTTTTAGAGCTTACAGATATAAGATATTATCCTAATAATAAGAGTAACTTTGATAGATTACTAATTAAAGAACGTTTAAAAGCTCTAAGACTTAGTTATAAATTTACACAAGAAAAATTATCTAAAAAATTAAATATTACTCGCTCTTTAATTAGTAAATATGAAAATGGAACTAATCTTATATTAACTAGTTTCTTAATAGAATATAGTAACTTTTTTAAAATATCTGCGGATTATTTAGTAGGAAGAATAGATGAAGAAATTATTTTAAAAGAAAAAGTCTTATTATAATATAGGACTTTTTATATTTTCCATTATTTTCCACTTGATATGTACGTTAGTTCGCTTTATAATTAAAGTATATTTGAAGGAGAGAATTTTATGGATAGTGTATATTTAAAAAGAAATTTTTTATGTATTGATTTAAAAAGTTTTTTTGCTAGCTGCGAATGTATTGAAAGAAAATTAGACCCTTTTAAATATCCTCTAGTTGTAGCTAACCCTAATCAGGGAAGTGGCGCTATTACATTAGCAGTAACCCCCTATTTGAAAGCTTTAGGTTTAAAGTCACGGGGAAGACTATATGAAATACCTAAAAATGTAAAATATTTTATAGCTAAGCCGAGAATGAGTTTATATATTAAAAAAAGTACTGAAGTTATAAATGTTTATTTAAAATATGTGGCTAAAAGTGATATTCATATTTATTCTATTGATGAGTGTTTTTTAGATGTAACTGATTATTTAAAAATGTATAAAAAAACTGATTATGAACTAGCCTTAGAAATACTTGAAGATGTGAAAAAAACAACAGGACTTTGTGCTACATGTGGAATTGGTCCTAATATGCTTTTAGCAAAAATTGCTATGGATATTGAAGCTAAACATAATAAAAATTTTATAGCGAAATGGGATTATGAAGATATAGAGAATAAATTATGGGCAATCTCCCCTCTTTCAGCTTTTTGGGGAATTGGTCCTAGAATGGAAAAGAATCTAAATAAATTAGGAATTTTTTCTATTAGAGATTTAGCTTTTTATGACCGTGATAAATTAAAGAAAAAGTTTGGAGTTATTGGAGCTGAAATGTGGAATCATGCGAATGGAATAGATTTATCACGAATTGGAGATTTTAATAAAACTTCTGAGAAATCTTATTCACATAGCCAAGTGTTATTTAAAGATTATAATGGAGATAATATTAAAATAATTATTAGAGAAATGGTAGAAGTTTTAACTAGTAGATTAAGACATAATAAAAAAACTTGTCAAATTATTGGGCTGGGAATTGGTTATTCTAAAGCAATTGGAGGTAGTTTTTATCATAGTGTAAAATTAGAGAATCCTACTGACTCGTTAGAAATAATATTAGCTAACTGTTTAATGATATTTGATAAATTTTATGATAATTTGCCAATTAGGAGAGTTAGTGTTTCTTGTGGAGGTCTAAAAGATAAAATTGGAGTTCAATTAAATATCTTTGATAGTTTTGAGGAAGTTTTAGAAGTAGAAGAAATAAATAGAGCAATTGATGAAATTAATGATAAATATGGAAAAAATGCTTTATTAAAAGCTTCTAGTTTATTAGAAGATTCTACTATTCATGAACGAAATAAAAAGATCGGAGGACATAGTGCATGAGTTTTGACAGAGGGTTTATTAAATGGCAGCCTTTTAATTCTCTTATATCTAATAAAGTTGTTTTAAATAATATTAAAAAAGATAAAATAATTAAACCTGATTTATTTCCGGAAAAAATTGAACAAATTAATCAAAAGTTATATGAAGCTTTTTATGCTAAAGATAAAGTTCATATAAAATTTTATGAAGCAGGAGAATTTAGAGATATTGAAGCTTATATTGTTAGAATGTCTTTAAATGATAAAACTCTTTTACTTAGTAATAATAAAATTATAGCTTTTTCACAAATAATAAATATAAATTAAAAAAATCTATTTCTTAATATAGAAATAGGTTTTATTTTTTATATACATAGTAATATAACCAGTTATGATAAAGTAAATTAGAATGGGCATGCCATTTATACATAGGTTTATTTTCAGGATTGTTATCTTTATAATAGTTTTTAGGAGGTTCAATATCTAAACCTTTGTTAATATCACGGCGATATTCTTTATCTAGTGTATATAAATCATATTCAGCATGACCAGTTAGGAATATTTTACTGCCATCTTGGCTCTCTACAATATATACTCCTGATTCGTTAGATTTGCTAGTTAATATTAAATCGAATCTTTTAACAATATCTGACTCTATTAAACTGCAATATCTTGATTGAGGAATAAAAAATAAATCATCAAATCCTCTAACTAAATCTGTTTTGTTAACAATATAATGCTCATATAATCCTGAAACTTTAGCAGGTAAATTAAATCTATTTACACCATAAAAATATTGCATACCAAACTGAGAGGCCCAACATAAAAATATAGTTGATTTAACATAGCTTTTAGTATATTTAAAAAACTCTTTTAGTTCTTCTATATAATCGACAGCTAGATAATTTAAATGTTCAAGAGGAGCACCAGTTACAATCATACCATCATAATGTTTTTCTTTAATTGAATCAAAAGAATGATAATATTGTTTAAAATAAGTAACTTTCTCAGCATCTTTGTTTTTAGTTGTTAAATAAATAAAATCTAATTCAACTTGAATTACAGGATTATCAAGAGCAATTATTAATTGGCGTTCTGTATCTTCTAAAGTAGGCATTAAATTTAGAATTCCTACTTTTACTTTAGGTTTTGTTTCATCTATTTTAGAAATAAAATCAACTTCATTTTTTAGAGTTTCTTTTACTTCTAAGTTTTTATCTAAGAATATTGCCATAGTTCACCTCTAAATAAATTATATTATAACTTATCTACTCCTATTATATCAAACTTTTAGAATTTTTAGACATATAAAATGTCAATATATGTAAAGATTAACGGTGATTTCTATGAGGGTTGCTCATAATTTCTAAAATTCTATCAAAATTATCATCAGAGGCAGCTTTGTTTCTTTTTATCATACCACAAGCATTACATTTATAAACTATTTTTAAAGTGTCTTTAGGCCCTTTTTCAATAGCAATAGCCTCAAGAACGCCATGACAATCACAAGCTCTATCACCAGGGTTAATATCTATGTGAAGACTTGACAAACACATAGGACAATGGTCACGAGCTGTATAATTTAAGGGAGATACCATAGAACCACAAACTAAGCATTCAAATGGTTCATCTATCATTGTAAAACGTTTATTTTCCATATTTGTTCCTCCATTCAGCAAGCGCTAAAAGCATTTCTTCCACAATAATTTTATTTACAGGATTTTTACCAATAGATTCTTTTAATATTTCTGAGACCTTATTTAAAGGTATATAAAACAAATGAAAGTTTCCCGCTTGTTCTTGAATATCTAAATTAGATTCTGAAATATTAAATGGTTCATCAGTAAAAATAGTATAGTAATAAATTTCTAAAAGACGATGGTTACTATTAATATTATCTTTTAGAAAATGTTTAATAAGAAAGAATGGCTCATAATTTAAACCTATATTTAAGCCTGTTTCCTCTTTGATTTCTCTTTGTAAACCAGCACTAAGACTTTCACCTGGTTCTAAATGACCGCCTGGAAACTGAATAGTATCAAAAGCTTCACCTAGTAGTATTTCATTTTTAGAGTTTATAATTAAAGCTTTAACTCGAACTATTTTGCTTTTAATGCTATTGGTATTTATATTTTCTTCATTAAATATTTTTACTTTCATAATTCTTCACTATTATAGTTTACCTTAAAATAAAAGATATTGCTAGCTATTTTTTTCTAGTTGACATTTTCTTTCTAACTAAATAATATCCTTCATCAAAAACACAGTAAGGCTCTGTTTTAATTGTAAAAATATTATCATTCCCTAAATAATCTATACTAATTCTAGCGTTTTTTGGTACATCATTAGTGGAAGCTATAACATTTTGGGCATTGCTTTTAATATAATAAAGATAATTGATTAAAGCTCCTTCTCTATTTAATAATCTTTTAAAACTTCGAATGTATGCTTCAAACTCTAGTCGACCAAAAGACTTTAAATTAAAATGCAAATAATCAGCAATATTAGATAAAAGAGCTATATCATAGCCTGGAGTTACAATTTTAGGAACATCTAGAACATCAGCAAAATGAATATTCACTTCAGTTTCTAAGAGTTTTTTTCGGAGAAGTAAATATTCTTCTTCACTTGTTAAGTAATTATTCGCGCGTTTAAAATAGTCTGGTGTATCATAGTAAAGACCAGATAAATTACAGTTATTTTGAAGACAGTATTCAAGAATTTTGCAATAATATTCATACACTTCTTCGGGTAATTCCTTTTTTAATCCTTTTATTAATTCATATAATGATTCGCGATACCAAGAACGGTTAAAATTAATATTAACATTAATAAAGTCTTTGTATGAAAGAGTTAAAATTAAAGCAAAACGTAATTTATATACGAAATATTGAAGTTCATTTATATCAAAGGCATCAATGGTAGTAGCTCCAGCATGAATTAAATTAAAAACTTGATCGCCACTAGATAAAACTGTTAAAGCTCTAATTATTTTAATATCTAAATTTTTTAATACTTCTTTAATACATTCAATAGTAACAAAATAACCACGACTGTACTCTTTGAAACTAGAACTATGATCGCCACCACAAATTATTATTCTTTTGCTTTCTTCAAGCGCTGCTTGATAATCAATGTTCATAAATTCTCCTTTAGATTTTGGCTAAAACATCTTCACAGAATTTAGTAACTTCGCCTGTTGTTTTAGAAACCATACAATCAAATAATTTCATGAAATCAAGATTTTCTTCACTTAGAATTTTAGGTTCATTAAAAAATTTACTAAATAATTCATATAACTTAAAGTTACTATAATTAGAAGTTAAATCAAAATTTATAAGAATAGATACTAAAAGCTCTAATAAATATTCTGCTAGTTCTCTTGCATTAAACTTTCTTTTAATACCATCAATATCTAATAAAGTAATACTATCTCCAACTAAAATATTAGAACTATGGTAATCAAAGTATTTTAAACCATGCTCATTTAACTTTATATATACTTCAATTAAATCATGAATCCATCTAAGTCTTTTTTCAAGAGCAATATAACAATTTAGAGCATTATATAAAACAGGATTGGAATTAAAATAATAAACGTAGCCAAAATTATTGTTATATAAACCTTTAATATGTGCTAATTGTTTTATAGCTAATTTTTCTAGTTTGGTGATTAATTCAATTTGCCAAGCTTTTTCAGAATCTTTTTTAGAGAAAGGTTTATAAACTAGACCATTTAATAAAATTGGTAAAGGCTTAGATTCATTTTGATATTTGAATGGTGGTTTTAAAATCTGACCTTCATTTTCTAAAGTCTTGGAATCAATAGTCAAAAACTCCATATTATCCCCTCTTTAATTTTTCAGTTAATTACTTTAACACAAACACTTGCAAAAGTCAAAATAAATGATATAATAAATATATGTTTTATGGCTCGTTGGTGAAGTGGCTTAACACATTGCCCTCTCAAGGCAACATTCACGAGTTCGAACCTCGTACGAGTCACCAATTAAGCATTTTAAAAGAGAACTTTTGTGGTTCTCTTTTTTAATTTAAAATTCTCTTACCTGCTCAAACCATGATTCCCATTTTTTTGTTTCTATTTTAAGTGGCGAATTTTTCATAATAATGCTTATAGCTGTATAAATATCATCTCTTTCTATAGTTTCAATATTATCTAATCTATTTATTTTTTCAATGAAATTTATAAGCGAATTTTTTATTTCTTCTTCGGTAGTAGCCTTTTTGATGTTTTTTAAGCAGATTTTATAAGCACTAGTGGCTTTTTTCTCATTTTTACTTTCCCACTCTGAAAAAGGAATACCGTAATTAGTTTCAAACCAGAGTGGGTCTCGAAGTTTGCTAATCGATACAAATTTAAATTCTCTTTCTTTTTTTAATATTTTAATTTCTTCTTTAAATTTTCTTCCAGCTAGTTCATCAATATTAATAGCAATAAATTCTTTTAAATTTTTCCATGTATTTAGATTTGGCATTCCCTTTAAATTAGGAGAATCCCATATTCCTATTTTTTCAAGATTTTTGAAGTCTTTCAATATTTCTACATTAATTACATGGCCAATAAGATATAATTCTTTTAAATTTGGAAATTGTAATAAACTTTTACAATCAAAAGGCTGATTTAAAGGAGATAAATTAATTTCAACTGCTGTTGCAGTTTTTAATTCTTTAAATTCTGGTAATATATAACTATTTACTTTTTCATCATAAGCTGGACTGAATTGTAATCTAGTAACTTTAAGACATTTTTTAATCTTATAATTATAAAGATTCCCTTCTAATTGAAGCCAATAAATGTTTTTTCCTAAAGTCAATTTCATTTTATTATCTTGTATTCCAATATGTAATCGATAGATATTAGCTTCTGTCAAATCTAAATCCATATTTTTAGTTGGAAACCAATAAAAATCTTCTATTACTCTTTTAATAGACCAATTTATGAAACCTGTATCATTACCATAATAAATTAAAAATCTTGGCCAATCACCAAAAGGATACCTATCTTTACATTCATAATAGCAGTATGGAGTATAAAATTCATTAAAAGCATCCCAATTAATTACATCATTTTCATTTACCCAAGCATCAATATGTCCATTAGTTCTGCCTTTAACTCCAATTGAAAAACTACCTTGACTACTATCTATTATAGCTTTATGACTATCTTTGCCTGTTAATGATATAGTTAGCTCTTTGTTATTAAACCATAATTCTTTATTTTCTCTTGCATTACTATTTCTAACTTTTTTTAGCATATATTCTCCTAATCTTTATCTTTATTAATACTTAAGTCATAATAAATTTTTAGAATTAGATGAATTAATATTTCGCCTTTAAAATTTCTAATCTATTAAGCATTTTATCTTTACCTAAGATATTCATGATATCATAAAGATTAGGAGTCATACTACTAGTAGTTAAAACTACTCTTATAGCAGTAGTAAAATCAGCAACATTACCTTTGTAATTATCAGGATGTTCTTTATAATTTTTCATATCACTAGCATAACCCATTTTTTCGCATAGATTTTTTATTTTATTAAACCATTCATCTTGAGTATCATTTTCATCATAAACATTATTTAGATATTCTGTCATTATATTAATTATCTCATCTTTATCATAAATTTTCCCAAATTCATAATTTAATTCTTTATCCCATTCACTATCAAATATATACCAAATCTTTGAAAATATGGAAGCATAATTTTCATAATCTTTACGAGGTTTTTTTGTTTCTCTTTCAATGTTTAAAAAGGCAATAGTTTTATCTTTATTTTCACTGATTAAATTAAAGACATGTTCATCATATTTTTCAGCCCATTTTAAATAAGCTTCATATAAATCAGTAGATGTCATCTTAGATAGATAATTTTTAGAAATATTATCAAGTTTATCTAAGTCAAATAAAGCGCCATTAGAACTCATTTTTTTAGGACTAAATGGAAATTCATAAAAAGGTGTATCAGGATGACTAGTGCGCCATTCCTCAAAATTGGAATTAGCAATTGTTAAAACTGCATCTATAACTGCGATAGTTGGATAGCCCTTTTCTTCATAAAAGAACATTAAAGCCTCAGGATCTTTTCTTTTACTAATTTTACGAACAGTACCTGTTTCAGCATCTTTTTTTAATATTAAAGAAGTATGAATGTATTTAGGCATTTTATAGCCAAAAGCTTTAAATAGCTCAAAATGAAGTGGAACACTACTCATCCATTCATCTCCGCGAACAACATGAGTTGTATGCATTAAGTGATCATCTACTAAATGAGCAAAATGATAAGTAGGTAATAAATCCCCGCTTTTCATGATAGGAACATCTAAATCATTTTCAGGAAATTCAATTTTTCCTTTAGTTAAATCTTCAAAAATAAATTTTTTATTATAATCGCCAGTTGATTTAAAGCGAACTACAAATTTTTCGCCATTATTAATTTTAGTCGCTGCATCCTCAGGACTTAAATCACGATATTTAGCATATTTGCCGTATATACCTATTCTTTTTTTGCTTTTAGTTTGATATTCTCTAATTTCATTTATTTCGTCAGGAGTTAAAAAACAAGGATAAGCTCGTCCAATACTAATTAAATGTTTTATAAAAGTATGGTATATTTCTATTCTCTCACTTTGAATATATGGTCCATAGTTACCTACTATTTCATTATTATACTCGTATTCATCAGGATAAATATTATAATATTTTAGAGTATGATGAATAAAATCAACAGCTCCTTCAACAGTACGCGCTTGGTCTGTATCTTCGTTTCGTACATAAAATACTCCTTCGCTACCCTTAGCTAAAACATAATTAATGACAGCGCTCATCATGTTACCAATATGCATAAATCCTGTAGGACTTGGAGCAAAACGTACTACTTTAGCACCTTCTTTTAAGTTTCTATTAGGATAAGTTTGTTCATAATCCTCAGGCGTTTTAGTTATGTTTGGAAATATTAAATCTGCAAGTTCTTTATTAGTCATATTTATTCCTCTTTTCTTTATTTATTGTATCTAAATTTAGGAAAAAAGTAAATATTTAGTTTACATTTTGAAAGCTATAATATAAAATATTAACTACAGAAAGAGGAATAAAATGACAAAATCATATAATACTATTTTAATTAAAATTAAAACTGGCAAAATAAGTCCTGAAAAGTTAAGGCAATTAGAAATTCCTAATTATCAGAAAATAATTTTATTAGTGGCTTGTTATCAAGCAATGGGAACACCAAAATGTCAAATATTTGAATTATTAAATATCGCAAAATCGAAAAATACTAATAATAAAGGAATGCTAAGTATTTTAAGTTCTCTTAAGAAATTTATTAATAATGGAACTTTTGATATTCTATATTATCGTGAATTATTAGATGGTGCTACTTTAGATGTAGCAGAGGAAGTTGAAGCTTTAACAGAAGAAAATACAAATGATATTTTTGTTCAAGAATTAGATTTGTTACTAATGAGAGAATACTATCAAGAAGTAGTTAGACTTTGTGGAGCTAGAACTTATTATGAGAATCCAAGTGTGCAAAAAAGACAAATGGAAGCTTTAATAAAATTAGGCAGATTAAATGATGCAATAAAAATAGGTATTCGTCCTTGTTTTAAAGAGATACCTAGTATTCAAGCTTTATTAGTGAAATTATTAATAGAACTTGGTTATTTAGAAGAAGCTTTTTTAATAAGTACTCAAGAATGCTTTTTAGAAGATTTAGCAATGAATGCTTTAGCTACCAGAGCAAATAATTTAATGGATGAACAATCTAGTCAGTTGGCAATTCCAACATTTGATGATACTTTATTAGATAATATAAATAATCCTCAGCTTTAAACTGAGGTTTTTTTATAAGTCTTTATTATTCTTTAAAAATTCTCTTAAAACTTTAGTTAATGCTCTTTTTTCAATACGTGAGACATAACTTCTTGATATATGAAGTTTTTTAGCAATTTCTTTTTGAGTTTCTTCATCGTTATTTGATAAACCATATCTTTTTATTAGTATTTCTTTTTCACGAGGATTTAATATTTTAAAGTATTCTTTTAAAAGATGAATATTATCTTTAATATGGAGTGAATCTGCAATATCCATAGAATCATCTTTTACTACATCTATTAAATTTACTTCATTACCATCTTTATCATAACCAATTGAATCATTTAAACTAATAGTAAGACCATTTTTCTTATTGCTACGAAAATGCATTAGGATTTCATTTTCAATACAACGAGCTGCATAGGTTGTAATTCTGGTTGCTTTACTACTTTTGTAGGAATCAATACCCTTTATAAGACCAATAGTACCAATACTGATTAAATCATCAGTATCTGAGACACCATTATCAAATTTTTTAACAATATGAGCAACTAATCTTAAATTATGTTCAATTAGTTTATTACGTGCTTCTTTATCACCGTTTAGCATAGCGGCTATAGCCTGTTCTTCTTCTGTAAAACTTAAAGGTTCTGGGAAAACTCCATTAGAATAACTTCCTGTAAAGAAAAGCATATCTTTAATAATATTTAAAATATTTAGAAACATTATTTCACTTCCTATTTAAATATTATTCGATTAGACTATATTCTATTTATAAAATTTTTGTAACAAAAAAAATCTCTAGTAAATATACTAAAGATTATTATCTTTTTGCATTAAAAATTCATGGATTATTTCTTCTTCATTTTCCATCTCAATTTCTTCAATGCGATCAACACGACATTTTTCAGAGATTAAAATGGATTCTACTTTTTTTACAGCATCTTCTAAATTATCATTTATAACTACATAATTATATTTATTTATTTCATTTATTTCTTGATAAGCCCTTCTAAATCTTTTAATTATTTGATCAGCATCTTCAGTATTACGGGCTTTAATACGTTCTTTAACAATTTCCATTGAAGGAGCCATAATAAATATTAAAATTGTTTCAGGAAATTGTTCTTTTATTTGTTTAGCTCCTAAGACGTCTATTTCTAAAATAACATCTAGACCAGCATTTAATTTAGTTTCTATCTCTTTTTTAGGAGTTCCATAATAGCAACCATATTGCACTTGAGCATATTCTAAAAATTCATTATTTTTTATTTTAGCTTCAAATTCTTCTGGTGTTACAAAATAATAATCTTTACCATTTTGTTCTTTACCTCGCATAGGTCTTGAAGTATAAGAGATTGATAAATATAGGTTTTTATCTCTAGTAAGTAATTCTTTTATAACTGTGCCCTTACCAGCACATGTAGTTCCAGATATAATAATTAAACTTCCTCTTTTTTGTGTCTTTATCATTATTTTAACCCTTTCGTTTTTATTTAATTTACCATAATTAATTTGATTTGGCAATGAAAAAAGATATCAATTAAGATATCTCAATAAAGAATTTTTCGATACTAGTTTCTAAAATAACACTAATTTTATATAAATCATAAATTGATATAGTACAATTATCAGGCTTGGTTTCTAATAAATTTAAATATTCTTCTTTAATTTCTGTGTAGTTACTAAGTTCTTTTGTAGTTAAACCTTTTTGCTCACGATATTTCTTGATATTATTGGCAACAGTTTTATACATACTTTTATTAAATTCATATTTGTTTTCCATTGGTACACCTCAATATATATTGTACTATTTTATTCCTAAAATATAAAGTATTTATTCGATAAAAAATTTATCCATTGGTATATTTAAAACGATAGAAATTTTATAAAGAGTATTTAGAGACATGCCCTCTTTTCCAAACGTTGTTTCAAATCTTCGTAAAAAATCATTGGAGACACCGATATCAATAGCTAGTTGTTCTTGAGTTATACCAGCCATTTTACGATATTTTCTGACATTTCTAGCTACCACCCCTATTATATCCTGATTAAAACTAAAATCTCTTTTAAATGTTGTCATCTTATTATTCACTCTCCATTACTATTTTACTAGTTTAAGAGATTTTATTCTATGAAGTAATACTTCCCTTTTAATGTCTTTTCCCTTTTATTATATTATAAATTATTAAGACTATTTTAACAAGATTAATTCATTACTCTTTTAAACATCCGCTCTAAATCATAAATGCTAAATTTAATAATTGTAGGACGACCATGAGGACAGTTATAAGGATTATCACATAAAACAAGTTCATTTAAGAGTTCTCTTATTGCTTCCATAGAAATATGCATGTTGGCTTTAATACTCATTTTACAAGCTAGAGTTATAGCAATATTTTCGTTAAATTTAATTGGGTCAAATTTATCTTTATTAATAATTACTAAATCAATTATTTTGCGAACTGATTCCTCTTCTTTTCCTTCTAAAATCCAGGTTGGATGACCAAGTATTTTGATTGTGTTAACTCCGAATTCTTCAGCAATAAAGCCCATATCTGTAAGAACTTTTAAATTATCTTTTAATATTAAGTATTCACTAGTTGATAATTCAACAGTAATGGGAATTAATAAATTAGTAGTTGTAACAGTTCTATTTCTTAGAGCTTTCATGTAACGTTCATAATTAATGCGCTCCTGAGCGGCATGTTGATCAATTAAATAAATTCCGGCTTCATTTTCAGCGATTATATATGTACCGTGAGCTAAACCAATAGGATTTAAAACTAAAGATTTTAACTCTTTGTTAATTATTATTTCGGGACTACTTTTAAGTTCAGGACTATTAGTTTCAGGATTGCTTTCAATTTTAAAATCCAATTCGGTTTGAATAGGCTTTTCTTCACTCTTTTTTACCATGTTTGAAACGATATTTTTAATAACATCATCTTTGATAATATTCACAGTTTCATTTTTTAAAGCACTTGGAATAAGTAAGTTGCTATATAATGTATCTTTAAGGGTAGTATAAATTAAATCATATAAATCATTCATTTTACTAAGTTTTATATCTTGTTTTGTAGGATGAATATTAACATCTACTAAAGTAGGATCGGCATTTATTTTTAAAATAACTACTGGGTATTTTCCTTCAGGTTTATAAGTATAATAAGCATCATTTATAGCGCGGTTTATATCCATATTTTTAATTACACGATCATTTACAAAGGTATTAATATCATTCCGATTTGATTTTAATATTTCAGGTTTGCAGATAAATCCATATATATCAAAGTCATTATTACTTGCTTGGAATTCGAGCATTTTATTACTGATATTTAAACCATATATTTCATGAATAGTTTTTAAAAGATTAGCACTACCACTTGTTTTTAAAATAACTTTGCCATTATTAGTTAAAGTAAATTTAATACTAGGATAGGCTAGAGCAAGCTTTTCTATTAAATTAACACAATTATAGTTTTCTGTGTTTTCACTTTTTAAATATTTAAGGCGAGCTGGTGTATTATAAAATAAATTAGTGACAGTAATATCTGTACCTTTTCGTAATTCACAACTAGATTCTTCTATTAATTCGCCACCTTTAATATGAATATAGCTAGATGAAATTCCATCACTAGTTTTTAAAATAACTTCTGCGACACTAGCAATAGATGGTAGCGCTTCACCTCGAAATCCCATAGTATCAATGAAAAATAAATCATCATCACGAATTAATTTACTAGTTGCATGTCTTCCGAAAGCTAATTTAGCATCAGAACTATCCATACCACACCCATCATCTATAACATTGATAGATTCTAATCCGCCTTTTATTAAATGAATAATAATGTTATTAGAAGAAGCATCAATACTATTTTCAACTAATTCTTTTACAATACTAGAACATTTTTCGACAACTTCACCAGCAGCAATCTTGTTAGCAAGATTCTCACTCATAACATGAATTTTACCCATAATTTTCTCCACTTATATTTGGTCTTATTTCAGGTATTTCTATATTTGATAATACTTGGCAGGTATTTTTAACATTAATAAAGCCAATTCCAGGGATAATTAAATCACTATTGTTAGGAACTATAATTGGTAAAGTAAGTTTCTTATTGTTTTTATATATTCTTTTAACAGAGTTATCTGTAGTATAGATGGTTATACTATTAGGTTCTGTAAAAAAGAATTCAAAATTATTATTAATAATTATAGTTGTTTCTTTAGTAATATTAAATGTTATAGGCTTTATTTCATTATTTAGAAGCTTATAATTTACATTTGAATAATTAAAACCAGGAGTATCATATATTATATAATCATCTATACGAATTTTAATAAAATCTAAAGTAGTATTAGGTTTATTACTTGTAACTATTTCTTTATTAATATTATTCTTTTTTAAGATACTATTTATAAATGTTGATTTGCCAGAATTAGTTATACCCATTACATAACAAGTTTTTATATTATACTTAGTAAGAGTTTTAAAAATATTTAGATTATAATAATTATTTTTATTACTCATAAATATTATATCTTCATTAATGTCATAAACTTGATTTAACCAAGATTTGATTTTAGAAAACTTCATATCACGTCTTAAAATATCACTTTTGCTAATTACTAAAACTTTTCTAAGAGTGATTTTCTTAAAAATATCTAAAGTGTATTTATTTAAATTTAAATAATCAATTAAAAAGAAAACTAATCCCCTACTTTTATTAACTTTAGTTAAAATTCTTTCTTCATCAACTGTTTCGTTGGGCTTTATTTCGCCATAATTTTTAAGACGAAAGCAACGCATACAGTAGTCATTTTTGATATTTGGAGTATAACCACTTGCTTCTTTATTTTCATATTCAAGAACTGTGCCACATCCAATACATTTTTTAATCATAAAACTCACCTTTTATTAAAATATTTTTTCTTTTTAATCTGCGATAAAGAAACTTTTCGAAAAAACGATTAATCTTAGTTCCAAATTTTTCATATTCACCTATAGGACTAATTAAAATTGAGGTAATACCAATTTTATTAGCTCCATAAATATCTGTTAGTAATTGGTCACCAATAGCGGCAATCTCATGTTCTTTAAATTTATAAGTTGCCATTATTTTTAAATATTTCTTTTTAAAAGGTTTATGAGCAGATGCTGCAACATCAACATTTAATCCTTCTTTAAAAGGAATTAGTCTTTTACGATTACTATTTGATATAATTATTACTTTAAAATCTGTTTCTAAAAAGTGAAATAATTCCTTTACTTTCTTAGTTGGAGTATCTGTTTTAACAGGTACTAAAGTATTATCTAAGTCAAATAATAAACATTTAATTCCCCTTTTTTTTAATTTATGATAATCTATGTCGTAAATATTTTTTTGGTATATATCTGGTATAAAATTTTCCATAACTTTCTCCTCTTTATAATTATAACATACCTAAAGAAAAAATCTACAATATTGTAGATTAATTTCGACCTTGGTTTTTTGCTAATTGTACTGCATCAGTAATTTCAATTCTTTGATAGTCATCAAAAGTTATGGCTTCACTATATAGTTTTGTATTATTTGGCATACCACTTTTGATCCAGGCATCAAGTATTTCAGCTTTTTCTTCTGGTGTTATGACTACTAGACTTTTTAATATGGGCATTAAAGTTTCAAACTCGCCTCTTTTTAAGCCTTCGATTGTTGCCCTTCTTTCAATCCATTGGTCACATATAAAGCCAGTAACAGGTGCTGTATCTTTTAAATTTAATAAATTATCTTGCATAATTACACTCCTTAGAGGTAGTATAACAGAAGATAATGAAATAAGCAATTATTTTAAAGCACTTAAAACGTTACTTATTAAATCTATATTATCAATAGCATCACTTATTTTATCTGTTGTTCTTAATTTATATTTGATTTTCATGTCCTCTTTAAATTTTTTTACATTTAGCGAATCGCGATTAAGCTCTTTTAACCAATAAGAATTTTGTTTTAGTAAATCCCACATTTTAGGATCTTTTTTTAACTCTAATATTGTTTCTACTTGCATAGTTAATCCTCAAAGAATTTATTAATTGGTCTTGGAATAGCTGGACCTTTAATATTGCCAACTGCCTCACCTGTTTTACTAGTTAGTTCTTGAACTAGGCCTAAAGCTTTTTGGGCGGTATTAATATGTTTTTGGACAGAATCCATATCAATATTTTTAACAATGTTTGTAATACTTCCTAAACTAGAACTTGATGTTGTAGTTTGATTAAAATAAGTTTTCCAAGCACGATCATCTTCGCCATATATATCATAAATTTCATAAAGTTTTTGCCAAGAAGCTTCACCATTTTTAATACTTCCGATTAGTTCAGGATGATTTTTAGCAAAATTTTTAAATGATTCTTTTTTATCCATAATAATCACCACTAAAATATATGTTTTTAAAAAATATTTATGAAATTAAAAAATCTAGTAAATACTAGACTTAAATATTCATAGTTTTAGATTCTTCTACTTCACGACTTATACTTAAAATATCATCTAACATTTTATATTGTAATACTAATTTTGAAGCTGGTATTTTTATAGGATCTTTATGCCAAGCAAATCTAGAAGCATCAATTTTTAATTCTCCGTTTGGTAAAGCAATCATCGTTTTGTCATTTTCTTTAACTTCAACTTCTGGTCTAACGCTTGGGTCAACATATGTAACACGATTATGCGAACGATTAGCAGCCATAAAGGTATATAAACCATTAACAGGATCTACTGTAAGTTGGTTACCTAACCATCCAGGTGAGGCAAAAGTTTGCCCGCTTAGTCCTAGCCAAACCTCAGAATCACTTTGCTTAGGATATTTAGAATAACAAAGGTAACCTAAGTGTTGAACATAATTAGTTCCATCAGATTTAAGATGTCCTGTTCTATTTTTACCAATTTCCGCAATACTTGCGCTAGATAGTACTTCACCATTTATTAACCCTGTTGCTAAATTAGACATATCATGAGGCGTAGAAAACAAACCAGCATGACCAGATAAATTGCCATAAGGTTGTCCCATAATACGTGCTTTAGCATCATATGCTATTCCCTCTTTAGCTTCAGTAGTAATAATATGACGTCCATCCTTATATAATTTGCTATCTAAATTAGTACTTGCAACAAGACCAATTTTGTTTTCAGGTATAGCTGCATAAGTGCTACTCATACCCATAGGTTCTAAAACTTCACTATTTAAGAAATCATAATAATTCATATTTGTAACACGTTCAATGACATATTTTAAAACCATAGCCCCCATATCAGTATAAGAGTTCATATCTTTATTAAAATTTTCATTAACTCTAATATCAAAAAGTATTTCCTCAGCCTCAGCACGACTATCTTTTGCATCAAGGCGACCATTAGTCATTAAAGGAACACGAAAAGATAATAAATCAAAAACAGTAACACCATTTAAATTAGTAAATTCAGGAGCATAACTTGTAATACTAGCATTTAAATCTAAAATACCTTCTTCAACTAACTTTAAAATACTGATACTAGTAAATATTTTTGTAACACTTGCTAAATCAAAAATAGTTTCTTCTGTCATTTTTTCAGGAGTATATATTATGCTCCCATTATTTTCTAATGATACTTCTTTTTTATTACCAGCAATAATTGTTTCATGGTAAAGTGGAGTACCATAGCTTAATATTAAACCAGGTGTCATAGCTTTTTTATATACTAAATCTTGAATTGCTTCTGTTACGCCAGAACGATCAAATAAAATTTTACGAAGTTCTTCTGGTGTAGCATCTGGATTAGCTTTTATAACTTCTAAAACTGGTTTTAAAAATTCGTAGTAATCAGCTTTAGCATACAAGTCAGTTTGATTTGGTCCTGCTCCAAAATTTTGATTATAATATAAACTATCAACATATCTTTCTAAAAAATCATTTAAATAATTATTCATATTTTTCTCCCATTAAATTTGCTATTCTAAACAATTTGGCTTGTTTCCATAAGCATTATTTTCACTTTTTATTCTTTCATAATATTCTTCTAGTGTAATCTCCTCTTGGTGTAATAAAGCAGCTAGCTCTAATCCTACAAAACGATAATGCCAGGGTTCAAATTTATAACCTGTTATATTTTCTTTTCCTTTAGGATATCTTAAAATAAAACCAAATCTATGAGCATTATTAATAAGCCATTTTATTTCAATATCATCAGACTTAACATTATCAGAGTATACCCCATTTCGCATATATGCAATATCGAAAGCTAAACCACTTTGATGTTCGCTAGAACCAGGTGGTGCTACTAATTTTTTTGTTTCTTCTATGCCTCTTTTAGCAACAGAATTATCCCAAATTACTTGTTGATATTGATAGGATCTATAGCCACTATCAACTATAATATAAATGCCATTTAAAGAAGCTTCTTCTTGCATCTTTAAAAAGAAAGGATAAATATACTCTGAAATCATTGGTTTTCCATTAGGGTCAGCATAATTATGAAAATTGTTTTCATTATCATCAGTAGTGATTAAATCAGTAGGTACAAATGATGAAGCTAATAAGTTTTCTTTATTTATTAAAATTGTAAAATCCATTTTTTCACCAACTTGGTAAGTATTATAGCATAAAACTCTAACTTTGTAAAATTGTAAAAAACACCGTATTTGAACTGAACCCCAAAAGTTGGACAGTTTAATTATTTAAGGATTGTAACCTGT
>CAJUCD010000015.1 GCA_910585045.1 uncultured Bacilli bacterium | reverse complement strand
TAACATTTGATGGCAAGGTAAACATAACCGATCAAGTAAAGATCATAAATTATGTCGGAAGAACAATCAGTGATATAAATACCAAACCAACTAATTAAGGAGCAAAAACTTGCTTCTTTTTTTGTCTAAAAATGTAGAATAGTTATTTTAGATGTGCTATAATTAAAATAATAGTGGAACAGTAGGAAGTGATATTATGAATAAATTCTTGAAATTATTGTCAGTTTTTGTTATTTCATTTTTCTTTGCTTCTTTAATTAGTTCTGCGGAAGAAATTTATTCTTTTAACTATACTGGAGATTATCAAAAATGGGTAGTGCCATCAACTGGTGTTTATCGTATTGAACTTTGGGGAGCTCAAGGTGGCGTTGTTGGAGGTAATGGTAGTTATACAGCAGGTTCTATTTATTTAGAACGAGGTTTAGAATTATATGTATATGTAGGACAAAGTAGAAGTAACGCTACAAGCAGCGAATCTTTTAATGGTAGTTTTTCTAGCGCTGGTGGACTACCAGGTGGTGGCGCTACTGATATTAGACTTATTAGTGGTGCTTGGAATGATTTTGAAAGCTTAAAAACACGTATTATGGTCGCAGGATCTGGTGGCTCTGGAAATGGCGGAAAATCAGGAGCTGGTGGTGGATTAATAGGAAAAGCTGGCGGAATAAACAATCCTGGAACTCAAACCAAAGGCGGAATATCTTATAACAATATGTATGTTAATGGTGGCTTCGGTTATGGCGGAGGTGGATGTTCAGGTGGTTCAGGATATTATGGTGCTGGTGGAGCAGCTTGCGCAAATGGAGCATCTGGTGGTTCGTCATTCATTTCTGGTCACGAAGGATGTAACGCTATTAAAGAAAGCTCAACTAAAACAAATATAGTTCATACTGGAAATAGTATTCATTATAGTGGACATAGTTTTTTTGATACGATAATGATAGATGGTGATGGTCATAATTGGACAACTTCAATGGATAAAGAAAGTATTGGAATGCCCAATCATGATGGCACTGGGACAATGGTAGGAAATACAGGAAATGGTTATGCAAAAATAACTTTATTAAATACTAGAATTGTAGAAAGTATTATTATTGATGATGCTGAAGTTTCAGATAGTACTGATGGTATTAATGAGCATTTATATAATGTCTATATTAATGACAAAGAAGTAAATACAACAATTAAAATTGATTTCTTAAAAGATTATGATTATGTAACAGGAATAGGTAATGTAACTTTAAAAGCTAATACTGAACATTATATAACAGCTTTAGATAGTGAAGGCAATTTAGATATAATTATTTTAAATGTTTATGAAAAACTTATACCTGTCACAATTGGCTTTAAAGAAGTTGAATTTGAATTTGATTATAAGTTATTAAATTATGAATTTGAAGTTAATTATAGTGATACTTCATTAACACCAGAAATAATTACACCAAGTGGAGTGGATTATGAAGTAATAAATGCTAATAGTCTAAAAGTTGGTAATAATAAAGTTCTTGTTAAAATAAAGCAAGGAACTAAAGAAATTGTTTATACATTTAATGTTGTACGAAATAAATTAGATAAAGTGGCTCAAACATTTTCTTATACAGGTGCTGTTCAAACTTATGTAGTTCCCTCAGATGGTTATTACGAAATAGAATTATGGGGCGCAGTAGGAACAGGAGCTGCTTATGGTGGATATACTAAAGGATCAATTTATTTAGAAAAAGACACTACCTTATATATATATGTTGGCCAAAAATCTAGTAAAGTTGGCAATACAACAGGATTTAACGCTGGAACTGGAACTTCTGCTGGTTATCCTGGAGGTGGTGCTACTGATATTAGACTTGTCGGTGGCGCTTGGAATGACTTTAATGGCTTAAAATCACGAATAATGGTTGCAGCGGGTGGCGGAACTGCAAATGGCGGGACTCCTGGAGCAGCAGGTGGATTAACTGGATATAATGGTGGAAGTAATACTGCTAAAGGTGGTACTCAAACTGTAGGAGGTAAAGGAAGTTCTGCTGATAGAAATGGTAGATTTGGCTATTCTTATGGCGGAACAGGCGGCGGTAATGGTTATTATGCAGGCGGCGGCGCTGGATTCACAACAGGCAGTGGCGGAGGATCATCGTTTATTTCAGGCCATGATGGATGTGATGCGATTAATGAGTCTTCAACTGAAACTAATATAGTTCATACAGGTACTAGTATTCATTATAGTGGTTTAAAATTTATAGATACAGTAATGATAGATGGAAAAGGGTATTCTTGGACTAATAAAATAGGTACAAAAACTAATATGCCAACCTTTGATGGAACAGGTACAATGGTTGGTAATAATGATAATGGTTATGCTAAGATATCTTCTTTAGGAGATTTAAATGGTAATAATAATTTACAATCAATTGTTTTAACTAATGGGGATAATGAACCTTTAAAAGACATAGATGGAAATGATATCACTATCGATTTTTCACCTACAAAATTGGATTATAGTTTTACATTACAAGAAGATGAAACTAATATAGTTATTGATGCTTTGCAAGAAGATAATGATGCCTCAGTAATAGGTATAGGCAATTTTAATGTTCCTGTGGGAACTACTGATTATGATATAGTAGTAACCGCTTCCAATGGAGAAGCTAAAATATATACTATTTCTTTAACAAGAATGGCAAGCACTGCTCCTTTCTTAAAAGGAATTAAAATTAATGGTGTTATGCTTGAAGATTTTAAAGAAAATACTTTTGAATATAATATAACACTACCTTATCAAGTTGGAGTTGTATATGTTGAAGGAATAAAAAATAACGAAAATCAAACAATTACTGGTGATGGAGTTCAAGTATTAGTTAATAATGAAACTTTAGTGGAGCTTTTAGTAGTTTCAGAAGACGGTCAAAATAATAAGCTTTATAGAATTAATTTTACCAAAGAAAAAACTACTTTATTAAAAGATGTATATTTTCAAAAACTTGGTAAGACTATTCGCTTTGAACCAAATAAATTTATTTATGAACTAGAAATTAGCAATTTAGTCCATGATGTTAATTTAATTGTTAACCCATATTATGAAGGAGTAAATATAGAAATTACTGGTGATAAATATATTGGTGAGAATAGCAAAGTTATTACTATTACTTCTAGTTTAGAAGGATTACCAGATAGTATTTACACAATTAATTTAAAATTATTAAAACAAGAAGTAATTGAAAAATTTGATTTTCCTTATAGTGGCAGAGAAGAAACTTTTATTGCTCCAATAAGTTCTAACTATGATATAGAATTATGGGGAGCGATAGGAACAGGAGCAGCTTATGGTAGTTATACTAAAGGTACAATTTATTTAGAAGAAGGAACCAAACTTTATGTTTATGTCGGTCAAAAAACTGTTAAAGAATCTAACGCTAAAGGATTTAACGCTGGTACTGGTGATTCAGGTGGGTATTCTGGTGGAGGCGCTACAGATATTAGGCTTGTTGACGGCCCTTGGAATGACTTTAACGGTTTAAAATCACGTATAATGGTCGCAGCTGGCGGAGGTTCTGCTACAACGGGAGTTCCTGGAGCTGGTGGTGGTTTAATCGGCTATAATGGCGGCGGTGGAATTAAAGGCGCTACCCAAACATCTGGTGGTACTGGTGATAAACTATCTAGAAAAGGTCGATTTGGTTATGCTTATGGTGGAACAGGTGGTGGTAATGGCTATTATGCTGGTGGCGGCGCTGGATTTGTTACGGGTGCCAGTGGTGGCTCATCATTTATTTCTGGTCATAATGGAAGTGATGCTATTGCTGAGACTTCAACAGAAAATAATATTATTCATACAGGTAATAGTAATCATTATAGTGGATATGTCTTTAAAGATACTTTAATGATTGATGGTAAAGGTTATGAATGGACTACTGAAAAAGGTAATCAATCACTTATGCCTAAACCAAACGGTGGATACTTTTCTAATGGGACTGGTAATAATACTGATGGATATGCTCGTATTAAGACTGCTGATATGGTTCCTAATGATAACTATTTAGATACTTTAGTTATCAAAAATGGAATAGATACTATTACTTTAAATCCAACTTTTGAACCTTGGATTCAAGAATATAATATAGAACTTTCTAAAGAACAAACTAAAATAAATGTAGAAGCAATTCCTAAAGACTTATTAGCCTCAATAATAGGTACAGGCGAAATAGAAGTAATGCCTGGTGATAGCACCATTGATATAATAGTTACAGCCCAAGATGGAACAACGAGAACATATGTAATTAATGTAAGTCGCGAAGCTGATAATGATCCTTATCCTTTGGATATAGATATAAAACGTTTACCTAATTATTTATGCAATACGAATGCAAATTATTGCCAATATAATTTTACAAAAACAACTACAGAATATAATATAGAATTTCCTTATGCAATTAAGGAAGTAGAAATAGTTCCTGTTTTGAAAAGTAAATGGCAAACTTTAAATTATTATACAGAATATGATTTTATAAATAATTCTAATAATACCCCAATTGAATCAGATGGAATATTTAAATTGGATAACGAAATTACAACTATATATATTGAGGTTATAAGTGAAGATGGAAGTACTAATGTAGTTTACACTTATAATCTAAAAAAAGATATAAAGGGTAATAATAATTTAGAAAATATAATTATTACTAACCCAGATATTGCAATAGATGATTTTGAACCATTTAAATATGAATATTATTTAACATTACCAACTGGCTTTTCATTTGATATCGAAGTAATTCCCGAACGAACAGAAAATACAAAAGTAGAAATTCAAAATATAGTTTTAACTAACGAACCTTATAAAACAAATATTAGTGATATTAAACAAGGTATGAATAATATTATTATCACAGTTACAGCGGAAAATGGTGATACTAAAACTTATATTTTACATGTATACAAAGAACTTGAAAAAGACGTATTATTAAATACTTTAAATGTAACTAGTGGCTCAGAAAATCTTCCTTTAACACCAATATTTGATAATCGTATTAATGATTATAGTATTAGTGTAGGTAGTGAGGTCACAAGCATTAATATAAATGCTGTTGCTAGAGATATATCAGGTACAATTGTAAGTGGAACAGGAATTAAAAACTTGAAATCAGGAATTAACAATTTCCCAATAGAAGTAAAATCTAAGACATTAAATAGTGAGGGAGAATACGATATAAATATATATAATCTTACTATTTATAAAGATATGAGTAGTAATGCCAATATTTCAAATATTACAATTGATGGTTATACTTTAAATCCTATATATAATAAAGATACATATGAATATTTTATAAATTTAAACGATGGTGAAGATAGTGTAAATGTTAATGTTGTAATGGAAGATGAAAAAGCTACTTATACAGTGAGAGGAAATAATAATTTAAATAAAGCTGTAAATGAAATTGTTGTTACAGGTATCGCAGAGGATAAAAGAACTATAGTTTATAAAATATATGTTTATAAAAATATATCAGATAATAATAATTTAGCTAGTTTAAATTATAGAATTGATGAAGAGTTTTTATTAATGCCAGATTTTGATAAAGATAAATTAGCTTATACCCTAAATGTTGCAGGTAATATTAGAAAAATAGAATTTAATGCTACTAGTGAAGATAAAATGGCTGTAGTAGCAGGCAATGGAGTTTATTATTTAAAAACTGGGGATAATGAAATTAATATTGTTGTTACTAGTGAGTCTGGAGATATAAAAACTTATACAATAAATGTAATAAAAGCTCTAGATAATGATATAACTCTTTTTGGAGTTTTAAATAATCGTGGTAGTGAAGTTATTAAAAATGATGATGTAACTAAAAATTATGATTATTTAATAAATGTTCAATATGCTGTGAATAGTATTGAAATAAAAGGTATTCCAAACTCTAATACTTCAGTGGTAAGTGGAAATGGTACTTATAATTTGAATCTTGGTAATAATGATATAACTCTTAGAGTTACAGCAGAAAATAATACTTATAAAGATTATATAATTAGAGTAGTAAGAGATAAATCTGATAATATTGATTTAAGTTTCTTATATATTAAAGAGGGGGGATTAATTCCTAACTTTAATGAAACAACTATTTATTATGAAGTTAAAGTCCCTAATGAAATTGATAATTTAAATAAACTTCATATAGAAGCTATTCCTAAAGATAAAGACGCTCAAGTTGTTATTAATGGCAATGATGGAGTTTTAGAAGTTGGGATTTCCAAAGAGTTTACAGTTGTAGTTACATCACCAAATAATAAACATAAAAAAGTATATACAATTAATGTTACAAGACAGGATATTTCAACAGAAAATTTGAGTTTGGAAAATTTAACTACTAATAGAGGAGAGTTGGTACCAACATTTAACCCAGATATTTTAAGTTACGAAATAGAAGTTCCTTATGATATAACTGATATTGAAATTATAGGAAATGCTTTTAGTGATAATGTAAAAATTGAAGGTTTAGGTACTAGAGATTTAAATGTTGGTAAGAATTTAATTAGTATATTTGTAATTGGAGAATCAGGAATACAAAGAGATTATCAAATAGTTGTAACCAGAAAAAAATCTAATGACGCATCACTTGCTAGTTTAGTAGTAAAAGGTCATATTTTAAATCCTATTTTTAACAAAGATATAACAACTTATTCATTAAATACTAGTAAAGAATTTTTAGAATTTACGAATATTAAACCAAGTGAAACGGAAGCAACATATGAAATTGTAGGAAATGAGAATTTTATAACAGGTATGAATGAAGTTAAAATAATTGTAACAGCGCCAGATAATGAAACAACTAAAGAATATATTTTAAATGCTCATAAAGCTGCTAGTAATAATAATAATCTAGAAAGCCTGGAAGTAGAAGGCTATATTTTAATTCCAGTATTTCATAAAGGAGTTACTTTCTATGTTGTAGATGTTCCAAATAATGTTAATAGTATTATGATAAAAGCTAAGGCAGAAGATAAATCAGCAATTATTAGTGGAACAGGTTTACATACTATTTCAACTGGGGAAAATTATTTTGACGTAGAAGTAACTAGTGAGATAGGAACCACAAAAACATATTCAATTTTAGTTACTAGAGATGCTAGTGATAATAATTATTTGGCAAGTTTAAATGTTAGTGAAGGATATTTAGATAAAACATTTGATAAATTAGTTAATGATTATCAAGTGGTAGTTCCAAATGAAATTGAAGAAATAGAAATTTATGGTACTAAAGAAGATGCTGGAGCAAGTGTTACAGGATTTGGTGCTTATAAATTAAAAGTAGGTAATAATAATTTAGAAATTATTGTAACAAGTGAGTCTGGTAAAACCAATATTTATAATGTAAATGTAATAAGAGAACCTATTAAAAGTGCCTTTTTAGCAAGTTTAAATGTTGAAGATTTTCTTTTAGAACCAGAATTTCATAAAGGAATATTAGAATATTTTATAAATGTTCCTAATGAAATAACTTCTTTAAATCTAAATTATGTAACAGAAGATGATCAAGCAGTTGTAACAATTTTAGGAAACGAAAACTTTAATATAGGAATGAATGAAGTTCATATTAATGTTTCTAGAGTCATAACTAATGATGAAGCTTTAGAAAACGATTATGTTATTTATGTTAATAGACAGATGAGTACAAATAATTATTTGGATACTTTATTTTTAAGTAATGGTGTTTTAAGTCCGCTATTTAATAAAGAAGTAAATAACTATTATGCTGTTGTTCCAAGTAATATAGACGAAATTGAAGTTTTTGCTACTACTGAGGATAATACTTCTAAAATAACTACAGGGGTAGGTAAACATTCTCTTGCTACTGGATTAAATACAATTCAAGTTAAAGTTAGATCCAGTGTTGGCATTACAAGAGTATATACAATTAATATTACACGTGAAGAATCTAAAAATAATAAACTTAGAGGCATAATGGTTAAAAATACTTTAAATGAAGAGTTAGTTCCAGATATAATTTTTGATCCTAATATTAATACATATAATTATAATTTAACTTCAACACTTGAATATGCAATTATTAGTGTTATTAAAGATGATGAGAATCAAGTTGTTGTTGGAGATGGAGTTAAAAATTTATCTAAAGGCTTAAATACATTTGATGTTGTAGTTACAGCTCAAAATGGAGATGTTAATACTTATACTTTAAATATTGATAATCCATTATCTTCTAATAATTATTTGAAATCTTTAGATCCTAGTAGCGGAGCGCTTTTACCAGATTTTGAGAAAAATGTTATGAATTATACTTTGGAAGTTGATGATATTTCAAATCTATCTTTTGACGCTATTCCAGAAATAAATTCTTCAAAAGTTCAAGGTCATGAAATAAAACCAGTCGAAGAAGGTGCAAGCATAAGAGTTATTACAGTAACTGCAGAAGATGGAAGTACAAGAGAATATATCATAAATATTACAAGACCTTCTAAAGGTGAAGCAAGACTAGAAAGTCTAGAAATAGAAGGATATCTGGTTGAATTTGATCCAGATACATATAGTTATAATCTAAGTGTATCAATATCCAAAAAAGAATTACTAGAAAGTGAAATAAAAGCAATACCAAAAGACCCAGAAGCAACAGTAAATCTAATGGGAGACTTAACTATCCATGAAGGAATGATAAATATCTATGTGATAGAAGTTATTGCTAAAGATGGATATACAACTGAAACTTATACTTTAAATATAACAAGAGATAGTGAAGAACATAGTCTAAGAAGCAATAAGTATGAAATAGTAAGGTTTGAAGATAACTCAGAAGAAGACTATGTAATAGGAATCCAACCAAGTACAATAATAAGTGATTTTAAAAACAACTTTGAGAATAATCCTGAAGACTTAAAAGTATATCTAGAAACAAGCGAAATAAGCGATACAGAATTAACAGCAACAGCACTAGTATTAAAACTAGAGAAAAATGGATATATATATGATACATTACGAGTAATAGTACGAGGAGATTTAACCAAAGATGGAAAAGTAAATATCACCGACCAAGTAAAAATGATAAACTTTGTTGGAAGAACAACAACATTTGATAAATACCAAATGTTAGCAGGAGACCTAACATTTGATGGCAAGGTAAACATAACCGATCAAGTAAAGATCATAAATTATGTCGGAAGAACAATCAGTGATATAAATACCAAACCAACTAATTAAGGAGCAAAAACTTGCTTCTTTTTTTGTCTAAAAATGTAGAATAGTTATTTTAGATGTGCTATAATTGGAATAATAGTGGAATAGTAGGTGGAACTATGAAAAAAATATTGTTTTCAATTATATATACATTACTAGCATTCTTTACTTTTAGCTTAAATACTAAGGCTATAAGTAAAGAATATACTTTTTCATATACAGGTGATTATCAAGAATTTATTGCTCCTTTTACAGGTTTATATAAACTAGAAGTATGGGGAGCCGAAGGTGGATTTGGTAATTCTTCATCTCCTGGTGGCAAAGGCGGATATTCTAGTGGATATTATAAATTAACAGCTGGCGATAAAATATATATTTATGTTGGTGGTAAAGGAACTACTGGAGTTGATCCAAATGGCGGCTATAATGGTGGCGGTGCAGCCCAAACTGGAACTGCAGGTAAACATGCTGGTTCTGGTGGCGGTGCAACTGATATACGTCTTATTAATGGGCTTTGGAATAATTCAGATAGTTTAAAATCAAGAATTATTGTCGCAGGTGGCGGCGGAGGCGGCGGTTGGTTTCATAATACAAACGCTGGTAATTATAGCGGTGGAGCTGGTGGTGGCTTATCAGGCGCTAATGGTGAAACAGTTTATTCTAGTAATCCAGTAGGAACAGGCGCTTCTCAAACTAAACCTGGAACAAGCACACAAGGTGGAATTACTACTGGCGGATTAGGCTATGGTGGCGCTGGACTTCGTGCTTCTTCATCTGCTGGTGGCGGTGGAGGCGGCTACTACGGCGGAGGCGGTTCATACTGCGCAGGCGGAGGCGGAGGTTCTGGTTATATAGGCGGAGTTACAAATTTTGAAGATGTATTACCTATCACACTTGACGGTACAAAAGATATACCAACATATGACAACACTGATACTATGAAAGGTAATTCTGGCAATGGTTTTGCTAAAATATCTTTAGATTTGCAAATAATGTTTGAAGCTGATAATTTAGAGTTTACTACAGATTTTAGTGATATGAATTATTTTTACGTTACTATTCCAAGTGAAACATATATTACTAATCTAAGTGTTAAGAACTTTGACTATATTTGGAGTAGTGGACTTGAAGAAATAACTTTAAAAAATAATAAATTACATGAAGTAGTTTTAATGGATAACGTTGGGAATATTCATGTTTTTAAAATTATGCCTAATCTAGGAAAAGCTAAACTTAAAAATGTTACTTATGATGGTTTTGATATTGAATTTAACCCTAATATCTTTAACTACTCTCTTAAAGTTTCCAACAGTGTTAAAGTTTTTAATCCCATTGTGGAAACTGAAGATGGAGTAAGTTTTAGAATAGAAAATAATAATTTAAAAGTTGGAAAAAATATTGTTTCAATAGAAGCTTTTAAAGATGGTATTGAAAGTACAACTTATTATTTTGAAGTATATAGAGATTTAGAAACAAGCAGTTCATCTTTATCAACAACTTTTACATATACAGGTGATTATCAAGAATTTATTGCTCCTTATACAGGGCTTTACAAATTAGAATTATGGGGAGCCGAAGGAGCTACAACTTATAATTCTAGCTTAGGAGGAAAAGGTGGATATTCTAAAGGATATTATTACCTAAAAAAAGATGAAAAGGTATATGTTTATGTCGGTGCTAAAGGTCGTCTTGTTACAAGTAGTTCCGATAATACTGGTGTATTTAATGGTGGAGGTGCTGGTAAAGTAGGTAGCGGCGGCACTTACGCTGGAACAGGCGGCGGCGCTACAGATATTCGCTTAATTAATGGCAATTGGAACAATGTCGAGAGTTTAAATTCGAGAATTATTGTTGCAGGTGGCGGTGGCGGTGCTGGTTCATCTTACTCTAACACGAATTCTAGTGATATAGGTGGCGGAGTTGGTGGTGGCATTTCTGGTGTAGGAGGTCGAACTATTTGGGGTTCTTCTTATCTCTCTTATCCTGGTACACAAACTGCAGGCGGCGGCGGTGCTAATAGTGGTTCCCTTGGTACTGGTGGCGCAGGTGCTGCTGAAACTTCTTCTGGCGGCGGAGGAGGCGGCGGCTACTACGGTGGCGGCGGTGCTTCTTGCGGCGGCGGTGGAGGCGGTTCTGGTTATATTGGAAAAGTTAGCAATTGCGGGGAAGATATAGCGGTTACAATCGCTGGAGATAAAGAAGTTCCAACTTATGATGGTACTGGAACTATGACAGGAAATTCAGGCGATGGCTATGTAAAAATATCTTATTTTAATCCCGACGATTTAGATATAGTAAAAACTATTGAAGTTGATAAAGGTACGCTAAGTCCTTCATTTAATCCTTTAGAATATGATTATGATTTAACACTTTCTGCTGATGAAAATATTCTTACTATAAGTGGTGAAACTGTGAAAGGTGAAGGCTTACTTATGGGGATTGGCACTTATGAAGTTAAAGCAGGACAAACAACTTATGAAATATCTTTTACAAATATTGATGGGTCAATTACTATTTATAATATTAACGTAACAAGACTTGCTAGTCCATCTACTAAGTTAAAAGGTTTTAAAGTAAATGGTAAATTGTATGAAATAGAAGAAAATGTTACAACTTATGATATTGAAGTACCAACAGAGGTATCTAAAATTAATTTAGAACTTATAAAGCTCTATCCAGGACAAAGTGTGCCAACAAATACAATTTATGATTTTACAGCTGAAGATTTATCTGAAACAATTATTGTTTTTGCTGAAGAAAATATAGCTAATGAAGTTTACACTTTCAATTTTCATCGTAAAAGAACAAGCCAATTAAAATCTCTAAATATTAAAAAAGGTGGTACATTAAAAGAAACTTTTAATTCTAGTTTAACAAATTATACAGTACAAATGTCCAAAGGAGAAAGAACTTTAGATATAGATGCTATAGCTTGGTTTAATGATGCAAAAATAACTATGACTGAACCAAGATATATTGGTGAAAATGATAAAAGTGTTATTATAACTGTTGATTTAGATGGTGTTCCATCAACTACTTATACGCTTAATATTGAAAGAACTGATGATGTAAATATTAACGAAAGTACTGATTTTATGTATACAGGTGATTATCAAGAATGGATTGCACCATATACTGGTACTTATTTATTAGAAGTATGGGGAGCCGAAGGTGGTAAAGCATCTGATAGTTCACTCGGTGGTAAAGGTGGATATTCTAGTGGATATTATTACTTTGAAGGTGGAGATAAAGTTTATATCTATGTAGGTGGTATAGGTAAAACTGGTTCATCTGGTACTATCTCAGGAGGTTATAATGGCGGCGGCATTGGCAAAGTTGGAAGCGGCGGACGTGCGATTGGTTCTGGTGGTGGAGCTACCGATATACGTTTGATCAAAGGCGTTTGGAATAACCTTGATAGTTTAAAATCAAGAATTATCGTCGCAGGTGGCGGCGGTGGAGCTGGAATGTATTTTAACGGCGGGAATAGCTATGGTGGCTATGGTGGCGGACTTTCTGGCGGAAACGGATCAGCTGGTCCTTTAAGTAGCGGATATGTTGGTACATCTGGAACTCAAACAGCTGCTGGCATTGGTCCTCAAAAACTAAATTATGGCGGATTAGGCTAT
The DNA here is from genome assembly GCA_910585045.1 of uncultured Bacilli bacterium. Taxonomy (GTDB): domain Bacteria; phylum Bacillota_I; class Bacilli_A; order RF39; family UBA660; genus Caccenecus. The sequence continues at coordinate 8,214 of CAJUCD010000015.1, read as the reverse complement.
GGTGGTCAAGCAACTAACGACGTTTCAAGCGGTGGTGGCGGCGGAGGCGGCTACTACGGCGGCGGAGGTGGTTACTGTGCTGGTGGCGGAGGTGGTTCAAGCTACATAAACGGACTACTTTCATGTAATGGAGATAACCCAAAAACCATCGCTGGTAATGCTAATATGCCAACTTATGATGGAAATAATACAATGCTTGGAAATAGTGGAAATGGTCATGCTAAAATAACAGCTAAAGAAGTCATAATGGGTGATACTTTCTTAGACAATATTATTTTAAATGATGGAAATATAAAAATTGATTTCGAGCCTTGGACTTTAGAATATAATATCTCTATTCCAAAAGGTGAGGTAGAACTTAAAATAGAAGCCATAGCTAAAGATGCTAAAGCAACTATAACTGGTATTGGTATTACTGAGTTTGCACCAGGAACTACAAAACATGAAATTATTGTTAGTAATGAAGGAGCTACTAAAAAATACATACTAAATGTAACAAGAGAGCCTTTAAGTGATGCTACACCTAAAAATATAGTTTTAAAAACTTCACATGATTATTTATGCAGCGTAACTAATGGCATATGTGATTATACTTTTAAGGAAAATATTACAAATTATAATGTAATTGTTCCTTTTCAAACAGAGAATATTACTTTAAAAACAACTCTAAAAAGTAAATGGCAAAAAGTTATTTATCGTAAAGTAATTGGTTCTAATAAAGAGGAAGTAGTTGATTCAACTTTTGAACTTACAAGTGGTATTAATACTTTTGAAGTAGAAATTATTAGTGAAGATGAAAAAGCAAGTACAGTTTACACTTATAATATATCAAGAGATGATAATGGAAATAACTCCTTAACTAAATTAGAAGTAACTAATCCATTAGGAATAGATATTAATTTTAGTCCATATGTTTATGAATATACTATAACTGTTCCTTACACAAATGATTCCATTACTTTAAATTATGAAACTGCTAATCCCAATTCTTTAGTAAATGTGTATAATGATAAGAATTTAAAAGTAGGAATGAATGATTGTCTTGTTACTGTTACAGCCCCTAACAATACTAGTAGAACTTATATTATTCATGTATTTAGAGAACAAAGTAGCAATACATTCCTTAGTAGTTTAGAAGTTTTAAATAGTGATAATAATAACATTTTAGAACTTACTCCTTCTTTTAATAAAACAATTTTAGATTATACAATAAAAGTAGATTCTTCAGTTAATAATATTATAATAAATGCTACAGCAGAAGAAGGAACATTAATGGGTAATGGAACTTACACATTAAATAGTGGTAAAAATCATTTTGAAATTGTAGTTACAAGTGTAGCAGGCGATATTGAAACTTACAATATTGATATTTTCAAAGATAGAAATAATAATAGTAATCTTTTAAATATCGAGGTAGAAGGTTATAATTTAGATAAATCCTTTGATAAAGATATTAAAGAATATACAGTTACAATTCCTAAAGATGTTACTAGTTTAAAAGTAAATGTTACTCCAGAAAGTGATAAAGCTACTTATACTATTAGAGGTAATAATAATTTAAATAATAATACTAACACTATTGTAATTACTAGTATTGCTGAAGATAAATCTTATCAAGTTTATACAATAACAGTAAATAAAGAAATTAGTGATAACAATTATCTTAGTGGAATTGAAGTTACTGGAGCTAATTTAAATGAAGAATTTAATAAAGAAAATCTTAATTATACAATTAATGTAGATGGTTCAGTTGATAAAATCGCCTTTAAGGGAATATTAGAAGATTCAGCTGCAACCATGACTGGTAATGGAATTTATGCTTTAATTAAAGGAGAAAATACCATTAATTTAGTTGTTACGAGCGAATTAGGTAATATTAGAACTTATACAATAACTGTTAATAAATCATTGAATAATGATGTTACTTTAAAAGAAGTTAAGAATAATCGTTTTAGTGAAGTTATTAAAAATGATGATGAAACAAAAAATTATGATTATTTAATTAATGTTCAATATGAAGTTAATTCTATTGATATAGAAGGAATTGCAAATGCTCTTACTTCTAAAGTAACAGGTAATGGAACCTATTCATTAAAAACTGGAAATAATGATATAACTTTAAGAGTTACAGCTGAGGATAACATTACTGTTAAAGATTATATAATTAGAGTTGTAAGAGATAAATCAGATAATGATGATTTAAGTTTCTTGTATGTTCATGAAGGTGGAATAAAACCAGACTTTTATGAAACAATAATTTATTATGAAGTTAAAGTTCCTAATAATACTAATACTCTTCATATAGAAGCTATACCAGAAGATAAAAATGCTAATGTAGACATTACAAATGCTACTTTAAATAATAATATTTTTGAAGTAAATATTAGTAGCTTAAATACTAATACACCTATGGATATAGATGTAGTTGTTACAGCCGAAAATGGTAATATTAAAATTTATACAATATCAGTAGTTAAACAAGAAGCTAGTACAGAAAATTTAGCACTATTAAAGTTAGAAACAAATCGTGGGGAGTTAACACCAATATTTAATTCTGATGTTAATAACTATGAACTTGAAGTAGAAAATAATATTACTGATATTACCATAACTGGAGAAGCAATGGATAAGACTAATGTAGATGTTGTTGGTCTTGGTACTAAAAATTTAAAAGTTGGAAAAAATTTGATTGAAATTTTTGTTATTAGTAAAGAAACTAATATTGAAAAATCTTACCAAATAGTTGTTACAAGAAAAGCTTCAAGTGATGCTAGTTTGGCTAGTTTAGTTGTAAAAGGTCATGTTCTTAGTCCAACATTTAATAAAGATATTAAAGAATATACATTAAAAACAACTGCTGAAAAATTAGATTTTACAACAATTAAACCAACAGAGAGTGAAGCAACATATGAAATAATTGGAAATGAAAATTTTACAACAGGTGAAAATATAGTAACTATTAGAGTAACAGCCCCAGATAAAGAAACAACAGAAGATTATGTTTTAAAAGTTACCAAAGAAGGTAGTAAAAATAATAATTTGGCTAGCTTAGAAGTAGTAGGTTATAATTTAACACCTAATTTTCATAAAATTGTTACGTTTTATGCAGTTGAAGTTTCTAATGATGTTAATAGTATTGTTATTGATGCTAAAGCAGAAGATAAAAATACTACTATAAGTGGAGATGGTCTTCATAAAATTATTACAGGAGAAAATTATTTTAATGTAGAAGTTACTAGTGAGTTTGGTACTAAGAAAGTTTATACTATTCTTGTTACTAAAGAAGCTAGTGATAATAATAATTTAGCAAGTTTAAATGTAAGTGATGGTTCTTTAAACCCAATTTTTAATAAAGATACTTTAGACTATGAAGTTATTGTTCCTTGGGATATCTCTAATATTACAATTAATGGTTCTTTAGAAGATCAAAATGCCATTACTAATAGTTTTGGTAATTATAATCTAGAATTTGGAGATAATCTTATTCCAATTATTGTAACTAGTGAATCAGGTGTCGTTAAAACTTATAATGTTAAAGTTACTAGAGAAGAAATTGTTAGTGCTTACTTATCTAATTTGGAAGCTAAAGGATATCAGTTAGATCCAACATTTAATAAAGAAATATTTGAATATTACTTAAATGTTGATAGTGAAGTTACAACATTTGATTTAAGTTATATTTTAGAAGATCAAAAAGCAAATGCAGTAGTAACTGGTAATGAAAACTTTAATGTAGGTATGAATGAAGTGAAAATACAAGTAACAGCAAGTGATAATGTAACAATTAATGAATATATTATTTATGTTAATAGAGCTATGTCAACCAATAATTATTTAGCAAGTTTAACTACTAGTGAAGGTTCTTTAAATCCAATTTTTAATCCTAAAACTTTGGGATATACTATTGAAGTTGCAAGAGAAATCGAAACTATTAATATTAGCGCAACAACTGAAGATATTAGTGCTAAAATAACAAGTGGAATAGGTACTCATAATTTAAGTATTGGTAATAATGAAATATTAATTAAAGTAAAATCTTCAATAGGCATTACAAGAACTTATAAACTTAATGTAATAAGAAAACCTTCAACAAATAATTTCTTAAAATCTTTAACTGTTAAAGATCAGAATGTAAGTTTAGAACTAGTACCTGAATTTGATAAATTAATTAATAATTATGAAATATACGCTAGTAGTATTCATGATTTTGTAAATATTAGAGCAGTTTTGGAAGATGAAAATTCCACTATTACGGGACTTGGTATTAAAGAATTGAAGCAAGGTTTAAACACTTTTGATATAGTTGTAACTGCTGAAAGTGGGGCTATTAATACTTATACACTTAAGATAACTAAAGAAGTTTCTAGTAATAATTATCTTTCTAGTTTGATTCCAAGTAGTGGAACTCTAAGTCCAGAATTTAATAAAGATACTGATATTTATAATTTAGAATTAGAAGATGTTTCAAGTTTATCTTTTGATGTAACACTCGAAAGTAATAAAGCAACAGTTTCAGGTCATGAAATAAAGCCTGTAGATGAAGGTGCAAGTGTAAGAATTATAACTATAACTGCAGAAGATGGAACAACTAGAGATTATACAATAAATGTTACTAGGCCATCTAAGTCAGAAGCAAGACTTGATACTTTAGAAATAGCAGGCTATCCATTTGAATTTAATCCAGATACATTCACTTATAATATTCAGGTTTCTAATAGTAAGAAAGTGTTACTTGAAAGTGAAATAACTGCGATTCCAAAAGATGAAAATGCAACAGTAAATATGATGGGAGACTTAACTATCCATGAAGGAATGATAAATATCTATGTAATAGAAGTTATTGCTAAAGATGGATATACTACGCAAACATATACCTTGAATATTACTCGTGATAGTGAAGAATATACACTTAGAAGTAATAAGTATGAAATAGTAAGGTTTGAAGATAATACAAATGAAGACTATGTAATAGGAATAAACCCAAGTACAATAATAAGTGATTTTAAAAATAACTTTGAGAATGAACCAGAAGATTTAAAAGTTTATTTGGAAACAAATGAAGTAGCTGATACAGAATTAACAGCAACAGCATTAATCTTGAAGTTAGAGAAGAATGGCTATGTATATGACACTCTTCGAGTAATAGTAAGAGGAGACTTAACGAAAGATGGAAAGGTTAATATAACAGACCAAGTAAAGATGATAAATTATGTAGGAAGAACAACAACATTTGATAAATATCAAATGCTAGCTGCAGATTTAACATTTGATGGAAACGTTAATATAACTGACCAGGTTAAGATTATAAATTATGTCGGAAGAACCATAAGTGATTTAAATAACAAACCAACAAACTAAGAGAGCAAAAAATTGCTCTTTTTTTGTCGAAAAAATAAAGAGATATGTAGAATAAAGGTAAATAGTATGCTATAATTGTGATAATAGTGGAGTAGTAGAATTTGGAAGTGAAATTATGAAGAAAATAAATTATTTTTTATTTACATTTCTATCATTTATAATATTTGGCTGTAGTGTATATGCTATGCCTGTTTTGGAATCTTTAGATATAGAAAATGCAACAATAGAAAATGGATTTGATTCAGAAAAATATGAATATAATATTTTTATAGATAGTGATTCTGTAAACTTAAATATTGATTATAGTGTTAAGCTAGAAAACTATTATATTATAGGGATAGGTAATCAAACGCTGCAAGTTGATACTAAACATTATATTTCTTTAATAGATAGTGATGGCAATTTAGCTATTTATACTCTAAATGTTTTAAGAAAATTACCTTTTTTAAAAAATATTAGTTTTCAAGAATTAGATTTAGAATTTTATAAAAATGTATTTTCTTATGATTTAGAAGTAGATGGAACAATAAAAAATTTGACTCCTTTAGTTGAATTAGAAAATAATACAGAATATGAAATAATTGGTTCAACTAATTTGCACTTAGGTTTAAATAAAATAATAATTAGAGTTAAAGATACTAGTAGTAATTTATATCAAGATTATGTATTTAATGTTAATAGAATTGTGAAAAAAGATTTTTCTAGTGTTGGTTCACATGAATATATAATTCCTGAAGATGGCAACTACGAGATAGAATTATGGGGCGCTGGGCCTGAAAATGCAGGAGGCGCTTATACAAAAGGGATAATTAATTTAAAAGCTGGAGAAAAACTATATTTTTATATAGGAGAGCAGGGAGATTGGTGTAGCGTAACGCCATGTGGTGAAGGCGGCTATAATGGTGGAGGTAATTCTGGCTATTATAGAGGGGCAGGAAATACAAGTGGTAGTGGAGCTACCGATGTTAGACTTGTAAGTGGAGAATGGAACAATTTAGAATCTTTAAAATCAAGAATAATGGTTGCAGGCGGTGGAGGATCAAGTGGAACTTCTTCTGGTAATGCAGGAGGTCTTATTGGATACCAAAATTATAATAGTGGCTATGTAGGCTATGGTGGTTATGGCGGTACACAAATATCAGGTGGTTCTAAAGCTTCAACTTGGAGCGGAGCAGGAACTCCTACTTCAGGGGGATTTGGTTTCGGCGGTAACGGAAGTCGTTCAGGCAGCAACGGATTTGGCGGAGGCGGCGGAGGCGGCTACTATGGCGGCGGAGGCGGTTCTGGTGCTACAAGCGGCGCTTGGGGTGGCGGAGGCGGTTCGTCATTTATTTCAGGTCATGCAGGAGCTATTGCTATAAATGAAGATGGTACGCCAAAAGTTAATAATTATACAAAAATAGAAGATTCTTATCATTATAGTGGTAAATATTTTACTGATACTTTAATGATTGATGGGCGAGGTTATAAATGGACCACTAGTGTTGGTAGTTCGTTAGCCATGCCTAATCCGAATGGAGGTAATTTTCCTCAAGGTCATGGTAATGAAAGTAATGGCTATGCTAAAATTAAATATGCTGCTAGCCATGACGCAACAGGACTTTCTAATTTAGAAATTAGTGCTGGAACTTTAACACCAAACTTTGAAAGTGGAGTTTATGAATATAATTTACAGTTATCAACTAAAGAAGAAGAGATTACTATAACAGCAGAAGCTATTGAAGAATGGTCTAATATTTTAGGTACAGGAACTTTTTTAGTACCAAGCGGTGATAGTAGTTATACTATTTCAGTAGTAAATTATGATGGTACAATAATAAATTATGTTATCAATGTTAATAGACCTACTAGTAGTTATAAATTTTTAGATGGTATAAAAATAAATGGAATTGTTTATGAAGATTTTAAATCAAATGTTTATGAATATGATATAGAACTTGATACAGGAATTGATAATATTAATTTAGAAGCTATACGTCATATTACTGGACAAACTGTTTCTGGTGAAGGTAATTTTAAATTTGATACTAATGAAAAAACTCTTACTCTTTTAGCGAAAAGTGAAGATAATACACAAAATCAATTCTATACGTTTAATTTTAAAAGAAAGAAAACTTCGGAGCTAAAATTAATTTCTACTTCAGTTCCACTTAATTTTACTTCTAATAAGTATAATTATGAAGTGGAAATATTTAATAGTGTTTTTACTCTTAATTTTGCAACAGAAACTTATTTTCCAGATACTATTGTGACAATTTTAGGTAATAAGTATTTAGGGGAACAAGAAAATATAATTACTATAACATCTCATTTAGATGGTGTAGATGATACTATCTATAATATTAAAGTTAAGAAAAAAGAAAATACTAAAGAAGAAATAGGAATGGGGTTTACAGGCAGCGTGCAAGAATATATTGTACCAGTTTCAGGTTACTATGAAATAGAATTATGGGGAGCTGGGCAAACCAGTGTCGGTGGAGCTTATACTAAAGGAAAGATTAAACTCCTAGCTGGAGAAAAATTGTATTTCCAAGTTGGAGAACAAGGAAAAGAATGTCCTGATAAAGCTTGCTCTGGTGGTTATAATGGCGGTGGAGCTTCAGGAAATTATAATGGTTCTGGTTCTCAATCTGGAAGTGGTGCGACTGATGTTAGACTTGTCGATGGCGATTGGAATAATGTTGATAGTTTAAAATCAAGAATAATGGTTGCAGGTGGTAGTGGTGAATATGGTACTGTTTCTTCTGGCCAGGCAGGAGGTCTTTTGGGATACCAAAATTATAATAGTGGCTATGCTGGTTATGGTGGTAGGTCTAAAGTTAATGGCTTCGGTGGCGGAGGCGGCGGCGGCTACTA
>CAJUCD010000014.1 GCA_910585045.1 uncultured Bacilli bacterium | reverse complement strand
AATGATAGTACAATAAAAAAAGTCTTAGATAAATGGTATCAAAATAGTCTCCAAGTTTATGCTGATAAAATAGACTTTAATGCTGGTTTTTGCAATGATCGAAAATTACCATATAAACCACTCTCTGATGAATTTAATAATTTAGGGTATAAAAAAGAAACAAGTTCTTATATATCAGCTCATAAAGTAATAACTAACAATGAATTTGGTATTGAGCAATATCCATATCTTAAATGCAATGACAATGATTTATTTACTTATCTAAATGCTAATAAAGGTAATAAAAATCTAACCTATCCAATAGGATTAGTCACTTTAGATGAAGTACTATTTGCAGGAGGTTTTGCTGGAACCATTAGCTCTGGTTTCTGGCTATATACAAGTAATGCATATTGGACTATGTCACCATCTTTTTATAAAGGCGATCATTCCTTTAACTTTGCAATATATAGTGATGGTAATGTTAATAATAGTTACATACATGGTGAAATTGGTGTACGCCCTGTAATCAATCTAAAATCTAATCTAATCCTAAATGGTGATGGAAGTAAAAATAATCCTTTTACTATTTCATAAAAAAAGAAAAAGCCTCAAAAAGGCTTTTATTTCCGTTAAAAACATTTATATTTTGCTTGAATTAGTAGAATTTGATATTAGTTAAGTAAAGGAAGTATATCAAAGAATGGAAAAGAATATTCAAACAAACTAAATGTTCGAGATAGTATACTAACATAAAGATGCTATATTGTCAAGAAAAAGTTTTAGAAAATCAACTTTTTTTCATTATACCTAATAAAGTACCTAAAAAGATAAAATAAACAATTATATTTGTTCCACCATAACTAAGAAAAGGCATAGGAAGACCAATAATAGGTAAAATTCCTAAATTCATTCCAATATTCTGAACTTGTGCAAAAATAAACATCATCAAAAAACCAGCTAAAAACATTTTATATTTTAAATTATTATTTTTAAACAATTTATATAAGAAAAAAACATCTAAAATTAAAAGAGCTAAAATAATAAATATAAAACTTATTATTCCAAAATTACTAATAGTAAGAGCAATAATAAAATCTGTTGGAGCCTCAGGTATATAAACATGATTCCCACTACTTAAAATACCTGAAGTTCCAATAGAAATAAGCGCTCTATCTAATTGAAATGAATCTTTATTAACAAAAGTTAAAATTCTATCCACTCTATAAAAAAAGGAAGTGCCTAAAATTTTAATTAATAAATCTTTATTAAAATAATATAAATAGCCAAATAAAGCTAAAAATAATAGAATGCATATACCAAAGATAACATACCATTTTTTATTTATTCTAAAAACTAGTATTATTCCAAGCATTATAATAAAATAGATAATTATAGCGCCTGTATCTGGCTCTAAAAAAACAAATAAAGAAGGAATAAGTGTAATAAAAAATGCTTTTGATAAAAAAATTAATTCTTCTTTAAAATTTTTAGCTTTATGTTTACTTAATACTTCGCACAAGTAGAGCAATAAAGTATATTTCATCAGTTCGCTAGGCTGAAAAGAAATGAAACCAAAACTAAACCAAGCTCGTGAACCATTAATAGTTTTGCCTACAAATAACACCAAAATTAGCAAAAGAATATTTCCTAAATAAAAATACTTACTATACTTAAATAACAGTTTGGGTTTAATCAATAGAACAATTCCCATTATAATAAATCCTAAAGTAAACCAAATAGTCTGTTTTAGAAAATAATTTTTATACATACTATGGATAATACCTACTTTATACATATTTAATAAAGATATTACTAATAAAACTATAATTGGAGCAAATATTAAAACATTATCAATTAATTTTTTCTTTTTCATACTATTATTATGACTCAAATTATTACAATTATCATAAAATATTACAAGAGGTGTCTTAAATGGAAAAAAATTTACCTAAAGTATACGCAAATCCTATAAACAAACCATTAAATAACAATAAAGAATATTTTTATAGTAGCAACAATGAAACCAGAAAAAAACTTAAAGTAAACATTCCAGAAAAAATTAATGAAATATTTGCATCTAAAAATCATGTATATAAAAGTAAAGTTCGAATCATTATAAATAATGAAGAAATAGAGACTATTATAGTGGGTAAAACAAGCAACAACCTATTAACTATAAATGGTGAAAAAATTAATATAAATAGTATTGAAGATATTGAACGTATATAAACGTTTGTACGTAGTAAATTTGACAATAAATAAAAATTATGGTAGAATATATCTCGCTTCGCTTATTAAGGAGGAAGTATGAAAATTTATTTTATTAAAATGATGTTAGTTGTTTTAATCATTACTAGTTTTACCAATATTTATATAAAAAAGAATGAACAGAAAGTTTTAATAACTAATATAGTTGAAAATAAATTAGCTTATAATAGTATAATTCCAGAAAATATTTATTTTGAAGAAGTAGTGTATGAAGATTTAACATTAAATGAATTAGGAATCAAAATAGACACTATGTTTTCTTCAAGTTTAAGTGGTTATGGACAAAAAGTTGCCAGTATTGCTTTGGAAAAAGAAGTAGATCCTATTGTTGCAGCTTCCATTATTTTAGTTGAAACTGGCTGTCAAAGTAATTGTAGTAAACTTGTTAAGAGTTGTAATAATGTAGGTGGAATGAAAGGTAAAGGCGGATGTGGCTCTTATGCCAAATTTAATTCCTTAGAATTAGGAATTGAAGCATTTATAAATAATTTATCTAAAAATTATTATAAAAAAGGGTTAAATACTCCTGAACTTATAAACAAGAAATATGCTACAAATCCTAATTGGCACAAAAATGTTAACTATTATGTGAAAAAAATCAAAGCAAGCTAATTGCTTTTTTTTAAATTATTTTATATAATATACATTTGGTGAAAACATGAAAAAGATTTATCAAAGACTATTTAATATTACTTACAATAATAAAATCTTTACTATCTTTTTAGCAGATAATAATCGTAAAACATTTTTAGAACTAAAAGATAATAATTTTATATATCCTACATATGAAGATTTTTTTTATTTAAATAATTTTTATAATAATGATAATCTTTACATAGATAGAAGTCCTTCTTTTTTCTCATTTAAAGAAGGAGTAAGATATAAAGCTGGATTTCTATCTATAGTTTTATCCGCAGGCCTTTTATTTCCTTTGACTGGATGCAAGGCTAGAGTTAATTTGGACAATAATGAATTAGTGATTGAAAGCAAAGCTGAAGAAAATAATACAGAATTAAATAATCAATCTGCTAACAAAAAAACTACAGTGTATATTGAAAATATTTCAGAATTAGATGCCATTTTAGGCTACACTACAATATCCAAAGAAGAAGTAATTGCAGCTATAAAACAAAATTATAGTATGCCTGATGAAGTTAAAATACTAGCTTTAGAAGTTTTAGAAGAAATTACCTCAGAAGTACCAGACATTGACTTAAGAATTTTTTATGAGAATATGCGAGCTTTAAACTACAATGTAGTCTCTTTAGAAGAATTACAAAGAAAATATGGTAGAGTTGATGGTATATTTAGTTCAGAATCTAAAGCTATTTGGACTCATCCTGGAGCCACAAAAAGAGTTATAAAACATGAATTATATCATGCTATTTACAGTTTTTATACTAAAAAGGATGGAGTAAAATATTATCGTTATGCCAAACTCGGGCATTTTATAGTTGAGGCTATAACTGAAAATAACGTTTCAGATGAAAATACAGGCACATATTTAGAAGCACGAGCTTTTTTAAAATTTCTTCAAAACTATGTACCTTTAGATAAGAGTACTTATTATAAAACCAGTATTAATAATTATAAAAATAAATTACAAGCTAAATTTCCTTCTGTAAATATAAATTATTTATTTACTTTAATTGATACAAGATTAGATAGTTTAATTGATGATGAAATTTCTGTTGAGATAGTTCCTACAGAGATTCTAGATGAATTATTTAGTATATGTAAACTTAGTTTAGAAAACGCTCGAAATTTATATGAGCCATTTTTAAATTTTGCTGAACTATTAAATAACAATGAAGATATATTATTTTCTTATTTTGAACAATATAACCTTTATTTAAAAGAACAAGGATACACTGATTTAATTGATTCTACAGTATTAATTAATGAATATCATAAATTTAGTGATATTTATCAGTTTTTAGTAACAGAAAACAATCCTCCTATACCATATAATTCTTTAACAATTAGCTATGGCAGTACGAACTATATATTAAGATATACTAGTAAAACTGCTACTGGTGAAAATTTTGAAAGTAGTATCACAACTCGCCAATATTATACTAGAAGCTTTAATCATATTAAGCTTTTAAAAGCTATGATAAAATATCCTACAATTATTGGAACTCCAGAATTTTGGACAAAAATAGATGAGGATAATCAAATAGTTAGTCCCCATTTATATCAAAGTATTCCAATTTATTATAATGAAGATTTTATTGCCGCTGATTATTTATATGATTTAATGGTTGTAGTAGGAACCGATTCAACTGGCAAAATAGTTTTACAATTAGTAAAAAATAATGAAATAATTTATGGACCTAATTGTGAGCTACAAGATAAAGATGGAATATATTTAGATGATTATTTAAAAGATGAAGAATGGATAGAGAAAATTAACTTAGCCACAATTCTTAATATTAAATATTTATCAAAACAACATCATCAATTTAGTAATTTATCAATAACTAGTAATGGTCTAGAAGTAAAACCTGTATATTACATTAATTTAAAAGATGGAAATTCTTTATATAGAGCCTCTATTCATGATTGTAGTTTTTATAGTACTATAGCTTATGAGAGCGGGAATCAAGAAGCTTACTGTTTTAAATTTGACCAAAAATATTTTCCTATCACTTTAAATAGTGATTATTCCCACAATGAAATAAAGTTAGAAAGCGTTTTAGCATATTATAATATATTAGATATTAATTCAAGGGAATATACTTTTACTTTATCAGAAATTGAAGAATTAATTAATAGCTATATTAATGATTTCGAGAATAAAGTCACAAGATAAGTAGCTTTTTTCCCTAAAATAGAATATAATTGAGTTAGGTGGTAATTATTATGATCGAAAATAAAAAAATATTTGTATTAGGAATGGCAAGAAGTGGTTATGAAGTAGCTAAACTTTTAAGTGGTAAAAATGATATAACTATATGTGATAGCAAAAAACAAGGCGAAAATGAGTTAAAAGAACTTGAACGTTTAGGCATAAAATTTATCGAAACAAATGAACCAGAAAGTTTATTTGATGAGTCTTACGATATTTTAATAAAAAATCCTGCAGTTTTTCCTTATAATGCCTGTGTTGTAAAAGCCAAAAATTTAAATATTCCTGTGGTAAATGAAATGGAAGTAGCTTTCCATTATATTAATAAGCCTGTTAAAATAATCGGAGTTACTGGTTCTAATGGTAAAACAACTACAACAACTCTAATTTATGAAGTTTTAAAACGTGCTGGCAAAAAAGTTAAACTAGCAGGTAATATAGGAACACCTTTATCTAAAATAGTATGTGATATAAATGAAGGAGATATATTATTATTAGAAATATCTGATCATCAATTAATTGATTTTAAAGACTTTAAAACAGATATAAGTGTATTAACTAACCTTTGTCCAACCCATTTAGACTATCATGGTTCTTATGAATCTTATAAAAATGTTAAACACAAAATATTTAATCATCATACTAATACAGACATTGCTATAATTAACAAATCTAACTATGATTCTCTATCTTTAACTAATGACATTCTATCAACTAAAAAATACTTCAATAATGATACTAATTATATTAAAAATAATAATATTTATCTAAATAATAAACCTATTCTTAATATTGAAGATATAGTTTTAAGAGGTATTCATAATTATGAAAATATTTTAGCAATGATGTTAGTAATGGAAACTTTAAATATTGATTTTAAATATGCTTATGAAGTTTTAAAAGAATTTAAAGGAGTAGAACACCGTTTAGAATATGTTACAACTAAAAATGGTGTTAAATATTATAATGACTCTAAATCTACCAATCCAACTTCTACCGTAACAGCTTTAAAAAGTTTTGATGGCAATATTCATTTAATTTTAGGCGGAATGGAACGCAGTCAAGACTTTAATGAACTTAATCCTTATTTACCTAAAGTAAAAAAGATATATGCTATTGGTGAAGTAAGAAATAGAATAGTAGAATATGCAAATTTAAATAATATTCCTTGTGAATCTTATGAAACTTTAAAAGAAGCTATGGCTGTTATTTTATTAAATACAACCTCAGGTGATACGGTATTACTAAGTCCAGGCGGAGCTTCTTGGGACCAATATGCTAAATTTGAAGACCGAGGTCAAGAATTTAAAGACCTACTTAAAGACTAAATTTAGTGATAATTACCAAAACTTTACAAATGTAAGCATTTTTGATATACTAGCGGATAGGTGATAAAATTGTTAATATGCGGAAAAAATGTTCTAAAAGAAACACCAATAAATAAAATTCATAAAGTTTATATAAAAGAAAATTTTAAAGACAATACAGTCTTAACATATATAAAAGAAAATAAAATACGTTACGAAATAGTTCCAGAATTTCGACTTAATAAAATGACTAAAGAACGTCATCAAGGAATTATATTAGATGTTGATGATTATGAGTATTACAAATTAGAAGATGCTTATCAAGATGACTTCGTTGTTTTATTAGACCATTTAGAAGACCCTCATAACTTAGGAGCAATAATTAGAACTTGTGAATGTGCTGGTATAAAATCTATTATTATTCCTAAAGAGCGAAGTGTACGTGTAAATGATACTGTTATGAAAACAAGTGCTGGAGCAATTAATAATGTTAAAATAATTTTAGTTTCTAATTTAAATGATGCTCTAAAAAAGCTTCAAAAAAACTTATTTTTTGTTTATGCAGCAGATATGGATGGTAAAGATTATCGTGAAGTAGACTATGCTAGCAAAAAAGTATTAGTTATTGGAGCAGAAGGAGATGGAGTGAGTCGTATTATCAGAGAATCTAGTGATGAAATTATTAGTATTCCAATGTATGGTCAAATAAATTCCCTTAATGCTTCTGTTTCAGCTGCTATTCTAATTTATGGGATGAACAGAGGAAAAAATGGAATATAGTGAAGAAGAAATAATAAGTCTTGCTCTTGAAAATAATGAAGATGCTCGCAATATCATTTACGATAAATATAAATATATTGTTGAAATAATGTTACGTAAATATAACAAAGCCTCTTTTTCCTTAGGAATTGATTTATCAGAACTAGAACAAGAAGCTTTTTATGCTTTTAGTGATGCTCTAAATTCTTATCGAGATGACAAAAACGCTAAATTATCAACTTTTATTACACTATGTATAGACCGTCGTTTAAAAAAAATAATTCGCAAATACAGTGGAGAGAAAGCCAAACTTCTAAACAACACTTTTTCGCTTGATTACGACTATGATGAAGAAGGTTCTACTCTTAAAGATTATATTAGTGATGAACAAAAAAATGATCCTTTATTAAATTTAACTAATGAAGAAAACTATGAAGAACTTATTTCTAAGATAAAGAAAAGTCTTTCCGATAGCGAATATGAAATATTTAAATTTATTATAAATGAATTTGATTATATTACAATAGCAGAATTAACTAATCGTAATCCCAAACAAGTTGATAACACAATTCAACGTATAAAACATAAAATAAGAGATATTATTAGGAGTAATTAACTTTATCTCCTTGATAAATATCTCTTTTTTTCATTTCTTTATCTATATCATTTAATACACAAAACTTTTTTAATAGCCATGTAGGTTCTGTAAGTTCCTCTTTTATAGGGTCACCTGTAATTCTTTCTACAACAATCTTTTCATCTAAATATTCTAATTGTTCACAAACTATATCAATATATTCATCTTTAGTTAAAATATGAAAAGGGTTATTTAAATAAATTTCTTCTAACTCTGTACCTTTACTAATATAAAGCATATGTATTTTAATACCATCAATTCCTAAACTATTAAGATATTTAACCGTATCCACCATCATTTCTTTAGTTTCACCAGGAATTCCATTTATAATATGTACAACTACAAAAATATTACGTTTTTTAAGTTCTTTAATTGCTTTATAAAAATTATCTAAATCATGACCTCTTTTAATAAATTCCAAAGATTCTTTATGCATTGATTGCAATCCTATCTCAACTGTTAAAAAAGTTCTTTCATTAAGGACACTTAAATAATCAAGAATTTCAGTACTTAGCGCATCACTTCTAGTTGCAATTGCTAATCCTACGACATTAGGCTTACTAAGTACAGATTCATATTTTTCCTTTAAAACATTAACACTAGCATATGTATTTGTATTAGCCTGAAAATAAGCAATATATTTTGAATTAGGCCATTTCTTTTCTAAAGGAATTTTAACAATTTCAAATTGCTCTTTTAAAGGTATATCTTTATAAATATTTCCACTGCCATCTTTGCAAAATATACAACCTTTACCATTTCTGAAATTAGGACAAGAAAAACCAGCATTTAAGCTAACTTTAAATACTTTACTATCAAATTTAGAACGATAAAAATAGTTAAGGGTATGATACCTTTTGTTATCTAATGAATATTTAAACATTTAATCACCATTTTAATTGTAACCTAAACCAGTTCTGCTTGTAAATAAGAAACATCTAATGTATGATTTATATATCTTTTACATGCGATCATAAAAACTCTATCATATAAAGGTACATTATTATCTTCTAAAAATCTTATAATTAAGCTTAATTCCTTTTCTTTAAGTGTAACACCACCAATAGTAATAGAACCTTTCATAATACTAGTTTTATTAATATATGAAGCAAACTTCATTGGGTCCAGTAAAAGAGAGATATTTGTTTTATCTAGAGGATCAATATCCATTTTATGAAAATTAATTAGTGGATTTAAATTTGGAAAAAGCATAAAAAAGTCTATTAAGTCAAACTCTCTTGTTTCATTATCAACTGTTATTCCACTTCTAATATATAAAGCAAGCATTCTAAAATCATCTTCATTTTTATATTCGATGCTAACAGGTGGTTCTTTCCTTATTCTTTCTCTTACTAGAGATTTAAAATCAGAATCTGGCATTTTTGATAAAAGCTTTAAAAAAGATTCTCTTTTAATATCATTATCTTCACAAAAATCATATAAAGTTTTATTGCTGTTAAAATATTCTTTCACAAAACGATCTAGAGTATTAGTTTTTTTGTTATTTTGCTTTTTTGCCATCTCCAAATATATTGCGTATTTTTGCAATAATTGTTTTTCTAATTGTAGTTGCTGCTGTCTGCTTAAATCTTTATTGTGAATATAAACATATTCTATAATATGTCCTTTTTTTATATTATTAAGTATAAATAGTTTATGAATTTCATCTGGGTTATCAGAAACACGAATTTTATCTAAAACATCAACGTATCTTCCTCTAGGACTACGTCTTTTGTTTATAAAATCATCTTTCATTTTTAAAATATGCCAGCCATAAGCATTAATTAACGAAATAAATGCTTGATATGTTATACCTAATTCATTAGCTTTTGCTAAAATAGCAGTTTTTTCAAAATTTACACTTTCTGCATAATCATAATAAAATTTAAATGTATTATAAACTACATTTACAACTGCTGGCTCCAAATTACCAAAAATGCTAACTACTTTATATAAATCACAATCAGTTAAGTTATTTTCTTGAAGCCAAATTTGTTTATCAAAATTAGGAGCCTTAAATTCTTGAATAATTTTTCCAAAGAAAGCTTTTACTTTTTGATGAAATTCCTCTTTTTCTTGAGATGAAGCAAATTTATCATAATAAATATATACTTCATAAGTATTTAAATGAAAAAGTACAAAATGTCTATAGCATCTTTTAAAATTTCCATAATCTCCTCTACTAAAGCCTAAAGTATTTTCTGCATATGCTCGGCAAATATCATTAAATCTTTTTAATGAATAGCCATACTTTTCTGCCAAAGCTTTAAGTTTTTCTCTTTCCCAAAGTACGCTTTTAGCATCATTAAATATTCTAAGTCTTTGTTCTGCTATAGCATTCATAAAACTCCTCCAAAAACGTCATTTATAGTAGCATAAAAATATGAAAAAGTCAAAACTTCAAATTTGACAATGGATGGGGTGTATGCTATAATAACAAACATTAAAGAAAAAGGTGTTTTTATGTCAGAAATAAATAGTTTTAATAAATTTATAATTGGTAATAGATGCACAAGAGAAGAGTATTTAGAAGCTGTTTCATACTATGAAAAAACTGCTACAGATGCTGAAAAAAAGGACTTTGATTTTGTAAAAAGAAATTTAGGTAGCAAAATTTTTAACTATATTATTAGAGGCAAAGAGCAAAGTATAAATCCATTTTTAAAAAGTAGGGGTCTAACTCTAGCAGATGCTCCTCACTTTATATCTTTTTATACCATTACTTGTAAAGATTCTACTAGTTTAATAAATTATTTTTCTTTAAAATATGGTGACATTGACAACTTTTATCAAAAACTTATTAATGCCTGTTCTAAAACTAATTGGACTGAATCAGAATTGAAAGGTATAGCTACATCTTTTGCTATTTCTTTTGAAGTGTTTTTAGCTTTATTAAAAGAATATTTTTATAAAAACAATCAAGAAGAAGAATATAATAAATTACTAAATAATTTAAACAAGCGTCCTGCCTCTAAAGTTTCTGATTCTAAAAAAACTAGTAAGTATTATGTTTTATATGATTTAATTTTAAACAAATGTTCTTACATGACAATTTTAGAATATGTAAATAAAGAGAATATAGATTTAGATGTTTTAAAATATAAAGCATTACCAGATTTTATAACTAATTATGTTGATAAATATGGTATAGAGAAAGGCGCAAAAACAAAAAAGTATCTTGAAGAAAGAATAAATTTATTTATTACTTGGAAAAAAATGTATGTAGATATAGTTCCATTAAATACATCTAGAAAAGGTCAATATAAAGAAACAATTTTTTGTGTCAAGCGTTTTATTATTAGTGTAATTCATTCTGATAATAATAATTTTTTAAAGGAGGTTGCTCCAGATGATTTATTAGTTTATCTTCAAATATTACAAAGATATGATCCTAGACTTCACAAATTATTATTATTTTTAATAAAAAATCGTAATAATGCTGATGGGTTAAATCTTAATAATCTTATCAGATTAATCACTAAAGGAGTATATGAAGATGGTCAAAATAGACCTTTTGACATAATTGATTATTACATTTTAATTGGTATTCCGTTAAATTATCTAACTAGACACATAGCATCATTAAAAGAAAGTGATTGTATAGTCTTAGGCGATTTTCTAAACTCCAACAAAGCTCCTATTTTAAATCCTTTAGAAATCATAGATTTTTATGAATCTTCACCAGATAAAGAATTAACAATTAATGAAGTAGAGTTAATATTAAATTATTTAGTAACCAAAAATATCCCTATTAATATAAGAACTTTTAATGCAGCAAAGTCACGTCTTTTAAACACTGTTTCTAAAAGCGTTAATGAAAAAGCTTTAGCTTAATGTAGCAACTTTAAGTGCTACATTTTTTTTTTTATGCATATACTTGATTTAGGAGGACAAGCAATGCATGGATTAACAAAAAAAGAAGTAGAAGATAATAGAAAAAAATATGGCACAAACAGTATTAGCAACGTCAAAACTAATAGTTTTTTTAAGCTATTATTAGAGTCTCTTGGTGACCCAATAATTAAAATATTACTAGTAGCATTAGCTATTAAAGTAATTTTTCTTTTTAAAGATTTTGATTATTTTGAAACTTTAGGAATTTTAATTGCCATCTTTCTTGCCTCGTTTATATCTACAATATCAGAATATGGCAGTGAAGCAGCATTTAGACGTTTACAAGAAGAATCATCAAAAATTCTTGTTAAAGTACGCCGCGATAATAAAGTTATGGAGATTAATATTGATGAAGTTGTAGTAAATGATTTAGTTATCCTCGGAAGTGGTGACAAAATTCCAGCTGATGGTTTTATTTATCAAGGGGAAGTAAGCGTTGATGAATCAAGCCTAAACGGTGAGACTAAAGAAGCCAAAAAATATCCACCATTAAATGTCAATAATATCCAAGATAACAATAAAATATATCGTGGCACTGTTATTTATAATGGTGAAGCTTTAATGCGAGTAACTGCAGTAGGGGATAAGACTCTTTATGGCGCCTTAGCTCATGAAGTAGCAGAAAAATCTCCAACTTCACCATTAAAACTTCGTCTTTCAGGATTAGCAAAATTTATAAGTAAAATTGGTTATTTTGGAGCAGCATTAGTTACAATATCATATTTATTTTCGGTAATCATAATTGATAATAATTTTGATCCTAATCTTATTATAAAAACTTTAACTAACTTTAGATTAATGTTTGACCATTTAATATATGCTTTAACATTAAGCGTTACAATTATTGTAGTCGCTGTTCCTGAAGGTTTACCTATGATGATTACTTTAGTTTTATCAAGTAACATGAAAAAAATGTTAAAAAATAATGTTTTAGTAAGAAAATTAGTAGGCATCGAAACGGCTGGTAGTATTAATGTTTTATTAACCGATAAGACAGGAACACTTACTAAAGGAAAATTAGAAGTTACAGAAATTATTACTGGAGACAATTATCATTACAAAACTTTAAGTGAAATTAAAAATAATTATAAGTTTTATGAAAAATTTTATGAAAGCATGTATTACAATAATGAAAGCACTTTTGATAGTAATGGTATTCCTATTGGCGGTAATTTAACTGATAGGGCATGTCTTAAATTTATTAAAGTAAGTAGTTCTAATAATATAAGAATTATTAAAAAAGTTCCCTTTAATAGTAAAGAAAAATATAGTAGTGTTACATTAAGTAATGGTTTAACTTATATAAAAGGAGCTCCAGAAAAGTTAATTCCCAATTTAAACTATTTTTTAAATAAAAATGGCGAAGAAAAAGTATTACTAAATAAAAAAAGTCTTGAAAGTACTATTATGAGCCTTACAAAAAAGGGAATAAGAGTTTTATTAATTGGCTATAGTAAAACTAATAATTTAGATAATCTAACTTTAATTGGTATAGTTGCTATCAAAGATGAATTACGCGTTGAAACTAAAGAAGGAGTAAATTTAATTAGAAGTGCTGGTATTAATATGATTATGATTACAGGCGATGCTAAAGATACAGCTTGTGCTATAGCTAGCGATGCTGGTCTATTAGAAAAAGATGATTTAGTCTTAACAAGTAGCGAACTAAACGAGATGAGTGATGATGAATTAAAAAGAAAAATCAGCAATTTAAAAGTCGTAGCAAGAGCCCTACCAAGTGATAAATCTCGTTTAGTTAGAATTATAGAAGAAATGGATTTAATTGTCGGAATGACTGGCGATGGGGTTAATGATGCTCCAGCACTAAAAAAAGCAAATGTAGGTTTTGCAATGGGCAGTGGTACAGAAGTAGCCAAAGAAGCAAGTGATATTGTAATATTAGATGATAATATCTTATCTATTAGTAAAGCAATTCTTTATGGTCGCACAATCTTTAAAAGTATTAGAAAATTTATAATATATCAATTAACAGTCAATATGTGTGCTTTAATTTTATCAATAATAGGTCCTTTTATTGGGATAAATACACCAATTACTATTATTCAAATGCTTTGGTTAAATATGATTATGGATACATTTGCAGGGCTAGCCTTTTCGTTTGAACCAGCTTTAAATAGTTATATGTATGAACCACCTAAAAGTAAAGATGAACCTATCATCAATTCTTATATGATTGGCGAGGTTTTATTTACAGGGTTATATTCTGCTATTGTTTGTATTTTATTTTTAAAACTTCCTATCGTAAGAGAGTATATCCGAGTTGGAGAAAATTATAAATATTTAATGACAGCATATTTTGCTTTATTTATATTTATTGGAGTTTTTAATTCTTTTAATGCTCGTAGTGAAAGAATTAATATTTTTGCTAATTTAAAAAAGAACAAAGTATTTATTATAATTATTGCTTTTATTTTAACTGTTCAAGTCTATTTAATATATCATGGGGGAGACTTATTTCGGACATATGGTTTAACATCAAAAGAATTCTTTATAGTACTTCTATTAGCAGCAACAGTATTTCCAGTTGATTTTTTAAGAAAAATATACTTACGACGTCATCATCTAAAAACTGGTGTATAAAAAATAAGTAGTTTTTCATAATTCGACAAAATACGCGTATATTTAATGCTATTATACTAATAGGTGATTAATTATGCGAAAATTTTATATATTTAATATTAACAAAAGTTTTTATAATCTAATGAAAAACAATCCATATCATTTATTTAAAGCTATGGAAGATATAAGAAACTTTGATGCTGCTGAAGTTAGTGTAGCATGCGACTTATTTAAACAAATAGCCAGCCCTTTTGATAAAAGTCGAATAAATAATTTAATATTTAATGAATCTAAAAACAATGATTTTTATTCCAAATTTCACAATGTACATCGTATCCAAAATAAATATCTTCCTGAAGATTCTATGTTAGTTGTTAATAGAGCCTTTTTATTACTAGAAAGCAACATTTTAAAACCATCATTTTTTGATGATTTAAAAGAAAATCCTAACTTATTTGTTTGTGATTTTAAAAATAAGGACTATTTTTGGCTAAATGAGCTTGTTTGCTTGTAAAAATAATACTTTTATAGTAATATAATTATGTAAGGGAGCGTGTACTTATGTGGGGACAAATACTATGGTGCTTAATTGGCTTAGTCGTAGGTTTAATTATCGGATTTTTAGTTGCAAGAGTTCTTATGCAAAAATATCTTAAAAAAAATCCACCTATAAATGAAAAAATGATTGAAGTTATGATGACTTCAATGGGTAGAAAGCCAAGTAAAAAACAAGTTACTCAAGTAATGAACCAAATGAATAAATTTATGTAAGATAAAGCTATAAGCTTTATTTTTTTATTTATAAAATATCTTTAATATCTGTTTTTCCTAAAAGATAATCCGCACTTATTTTATATTTTTTACAAATATCATAAAGAAATGGAGTAGCAATTATTCTTGCTCCACGTTCATATCCAGAAATAGTAGTTTTAGCTGAACCAATTGATTCTGCTAAATCACTTTGCGAAATCTTATATTCTTTTCTAAGTTCTTTTAATCTTAGCATAGTTTTAGTTTTGCATATCTTTTTATAACTATTTTCATAACTTTTATTATTTGTAAAACCAAAAAGGTAATCAAAAGAAATATTAAAATAATTACATAATGCATTTAAATGCTTAGTGGGCATAATAGCATTTTCAATCTCATATTTGCTATAACTGCCTCGAGGATAAATAATGAAAATAGAAAAGTTAGGTAAAAATCATAGAAAAGAAGTAATAGGAGGTTTGATAGTAATAAGTGTAATAGGAATATTAGCAGTTAATTTAACAAAAGCTAAGTATCAGGGAATTGAAGATATAGAATTAGTAAAAGGTGAAGTTAATTATAAACTACCAGACTTTAAAATGATGGCAATGTATCAAAATAATAATGGCAGTTATGAAGAAAAAATTGCTTTAACTAAGTATTGTAATTACAGAGATATTGAGAGAGGATCAAAGTGGACATCTAACTCGTCAAGATTTAATCACGCTTCTGTAGCTCGTATTCAAAAGAATATGCCTTCTTTTCGCTGTTCATTAAATGATGAATATAATCTAAAAGTGGGGTTAATTACTGGAGATGAGGTAGCATATGCTGGAGGTCAGATAGCTTTAAATGAGCATTATTATTTATGTAATGGCGAGTCCTATTGGACAATGACACCAGATGGTTATGATGCAGCAGCAGTACTTGCGGTTGATATTAAAGGGTATATTAATGATTATTCTGGAGCTAACATAGGTTACGGCATACGACCAGTTATAAATCTTATTGCAAATATTTCTATTTCAAATGGGAATGGTACCATAAATAATCCGTATATTGTTTTATAAAATTAATAAATGCTAGGTAAAATCGTCAATAAAATGTAAAAAATAAAATTTGCATTTTTTCCTTGATTTTAGAATATATATATGGTAGACTAATTAATAGAATAAAAGGTGGTGTCAAGGATGGAATTCCTTAATAAATTATATGAAAGCAACTATTTTGGTATAGGTTTATTTGCAGTTATTTCATTTTTAGTAGTAACATTTTTAATTGTTTTATTTTTTGGTAAAAAAGACGAAAAAAGAAGAAAATTAGAAGCTACAAATGAACTGAAGAATAATACTATAGGTAATACAATTAACAGTTTAGAAAACAATACAGAAAATGCATTTAAAGAGGTTACTCCAGTGACACCTTTAGAAATGCCTGTTAACCCAATTAGTACAGGACAAACTTTAGAACCAACGCCAATTGCACCTGTAACACCAGTAGCACCTATTGATTATAGTGTTCCAGTAGCACCTATAAATATGAATAATGATGTTAAACCGGTGGTAAATACTAATCATGTTAATGAAATTCCTGTTACTCCAGTAATGCCAATTAATGAGCCAAGCACAGTAACACCAATTATAAATGAACCAGTAGTTCCAATACCTGAGCCTATAGCACCGATTATTAGCAATTCGACTATAAATACTGTTCCAGTAACACCAACTCCAGTAATAGAACCAATAAACCCTATTGCTAGTGAACCAATTGTAACACCAATTCAAAGTGTAATAAACGAACCAGTAACAGTAGAACCTGTGCGTTTTGATATCCCACCAAGAACAGAAACTCCAAAGGTTATGGAACCAAT
The DNA here is from genome assembly GCA_910585045.1 of uncultured Bacilli bacterium. Lineage (GTDB taxonomy): Bacteria > Bacillota_I > Bacilli_A > RF39 > UBA660 > Caccenecus. The sequence goes on along the minus strand of CAJUCD010000014.1, from coordinate 14,620 downwards.
AAGAATTACACTTCCAGAGGAACCAACTCCCCTAAGACAAACACCAGTTATTGAGCCGATTATTAAAGAAAATGTAACACCAATAGTTACACCGATAATAAATGAGCCAAAGCCAATAATTGAAGAACCAATAATAAATGACACATATTACAAACCAGTAGAAAAAACTGAACCTGAAGGTGTTAGTGTTCCTAATATAGATTTTGATGCTATTGCTAAATCTATATCTAAAGAATTAGATGAATTAGAGAGAAATACAACTAGAGTAGCTCCTATTGAAACACCAGTAACTATTACTCCAGAAGAGCGCCCAACAATGAATCAATTTAGTTCAGTATATTTAACTAAACCAGCATCAGAAGCTCCAGAAGATTTGGAATTGCCAAAAAGAATTGATTTGCCAAATGTTAAAGAAGATAATAATAACGGAAACTATAATATATAGTTTTCTTTTTTATTTAAAATAGCAAAAAATAAAGAAAAAATGCGAAAAGACCTTGATTTTATGGGTACTTTCTGATAACCTTATTATGTAAGGTAAGTACCTTATAAATTTAAGGTTTTTGAAAGGGAGGTATATTACAATGTCAAGAACTGAATTAATAGAATTTGCTGCTGCTGAAACATCTGTTTCTAAAGCTGAAGTTGGTCGTGTATTAGATGCACTTTTAAAAGGAATCGAAACAGGACTTAAAAAAGAAGGAAAAGTAGCTTTAGTTGGTTTTGGAACTTTCAGTGCTAAAAAACGTGCTGCTCGTGAAGGAATCAACCCATTAACAAAAGAAGCTATCAAAATTCCTGCTAAAACTGTAGCTTCATTCAAAGCTGGAAGCAAACTTAAAGACGCATTAAACTAATATGCATCTTTGTAGATACAATATTGTATCTACTTTTTTATTTAAATTTTTAATCTTGTTTTATATTTTAAAATATGATAATATAAAATTAAAGTAGAAAGTGTGATAGTATGAAAAAATTAATTATATTATTTTTATTTATTTTCTTAGTTAACATAAACTTAGTTAGTGCCAAAGATATAACTTTTAATGATATAGCTTTAAAATATAAAGAAAAATTTAATTATAGTGACATTGATGCAAGTTTGAGCCAGTTATTTGATGAATTTGAAAAAAATGCTACCATAAATACAAGTGCTAATAAAATTGAAGTTAAGTACCAATTAGAAGATAAAACATATACTACAACCTTTATATATCAAAATAATTTTATAACTTATACTTATGCTGGTTCTAAAGATTTAAATAATTATGATATAAATCATAATTTAGCTGACAGTGCTGCCATATTTAAATTATTTTATATTATATTAGGTTTAAAAGGCTACAGCATTGAAGAAATAACAGCGGGACTTCAAGATTTTGATGAAGAACAAGTTTCTATGGCTAATAATGGTGTCGAATTTACAACATATAAACTAGAATACAATGATGATTCTAGTCACATGTCTATGTCTGGAATTGATACAATGAAACTAGATATTAATAAACTTAATTTTGGTAAAAATAATAATAGTAACAGCAATAATGTTACTCCACCTAACAACAATAATTCAAATTCTTCAAGTAATAATGTAGAAAACCCAAAAACTGGCTATAAACAACATTTAATTGTTAGTGGTATTATCTTATTAATAATGTTAGTATTTATTAAATTAAAAAAATCATCTAATGTTTTAAATAAAATTTAAGATATTCTTATTAAGAATATCTTTTTTTATTTTAATTAATACTATTAAAAATTCATATAATTTGTTATAATATGATATGTTTGAAAGGAGTATAAAAATGAAATATTCAGAAAAAGTAAATAATATGCATTGTGTTGCTAGAGGAGTAAGTCATGAAAATTCACCTATACCTGAAGAAGGAAAATGGGTTAATGCCAAAGAGATTAAAGATATCTCAGGATTAACACACGGAATAGGATGGTGTGCTCCCCAACAAGGTGCTTGTAAACTTACATTAAATATCAAAGATGGTATTATTGAAGAAGCATTAGTTGAAACTTTAGGATGTTCAGGTATGACTCATTCTGCTGCAATGGCTGGTGAAATTTTACCTGGTAAAACTTTATTAGAAGCACTAAATACTGATTTAGTATGTGATGCTATTAATACTGCTATGAGAGAGCTATTTTTACAAATAGTTTATGGTCGTAGTCAATCTGCATTCTCTGAAGGCGGCCTTGAAATAGGAGCAGGATTAGAAGATTTAGGCAAAGGATCTCGCAGTCAAGTAGGAACAATTTATTCTACTAAAGCTAAAGGACCTAGATACCTGGAGTTAGCTGAGGGCTATATTGTCGAAATTGGTTTAAATGAAAAAGATGAAATTATAGGCTATAAATATGTTAATTTAGGCAAAATGATGGAAAATATCAAAAAAGGTATTGAACCAATGGAAGCAATTGAAAAAGCCTCAGGAAAATATGGAAGATTTGATGAAGCTGTAAAAGTTATCGATCCAAGAGAAGAATAGAAGAAAGGAGAAATGAAAATGGCTTTATTTGAGGGTTACGAAAGAAGAATTAACCAAATAGAAAAAGTTTTAAATAAGGAAGGCATTGCCAATTTAGAAGAAGCAAAAAAAATATGTGATGATATTCAAGTAGATGTTGCTGGTATTGTAAAAGGTATTCAACCAATATGTTTCGATAATGCTTGTTGGGCATATATAACAGGTGCTGCTATTGCTATAAAAAGAGGTGTAAAAACAGCTGCTGAAGTAGCAAGTTGTCTAGGTGAAGGATTACAAGCATTTTGCATTCCAGGTTCTGTAGCTGATGACCGTAAAGTTGGTCTTGGTCACGGTAATTTAGGAGCAATGCTTTTAAAAGAAGAAACAGATTGTTTTGCATTTTTAGCAGGACATGAAAGCTTTGCTGCTGCTGAAGGTGCTATTGGTATTGCTAGCAGTGCTAATAAAGCAAGAAAAAAACCGTTAAGAGTAATATTAAATGGTCTAGGAAAAGATGCTGCTCAAATTATATCACGTATCAATGGTTTTACTTATGTTGAAACTAAATTTGATTTTTATACAGGTAAGTTAGAAATTGTTAGTGAAACTCCTTATTCTACTGGCGAAAGAGCAAAAGTAAAATGTTATGGAGCTAATGAAGTTCGTGAAGGTGTTGCAATAATGCATCATGAAAATGTTGATGTTTCAATAACTGGAAACTCTACTAACCCAACAAGATTTCAACACCCTGTTGCTGGAACTTATAAAAAAGAATGTCTTGAATTAGGCAAAAAATATTTCTCAGTTGCTTCAGGTGGCGGCACCGGAAGAACTCTGCATCCTGATAATATGGCTGCTGGTCCAGCATCTTATGGTATGACTGATACTATGGGTAGAATGCATTCAGATGCTCAATTTGCTGGCTCTTCATCAGTTCCTGCGCATGTAGAAATGATGGGTCTTATTGGAATGGGCAATAACCCAATGGTTGGAGCTACTGTAGCTGTATCTGTTGCTATTGCTGAAGCTATAACTAAGTAAACTTAAAGTTTGCTTTTTTTATTAGATTATTTTATAATAAAAATAGATTTTATAAAAAGGAGAATTTATCATGAAAGTAGTAAATGACTTTAAAGACTATCAAATATTAGATATGGCTAGTGGTGAAAAACTAGAAAAATGGGGTGACATTACCTTAATAAGACCTGACCCTCAAATAATTTGGGATTATAAAGGAACTGATTTATGGAATAATTATGATGCTAAATACACTAGAAGTAATACAGGTGGTGGAGCATGGACTACTAAAAAGAATATACCTAGTTCTTGGACTATAAATTATCATGATTTAAAATTTAACTTAAAATTAATGGGATTTAAGCATACTGGCTTATTTCCTGAACAAGCTTATAATTGGAATATTATTAGAGAAGCTATAAAAAAATCCTCTAGACCATTAAAAGTTTTAAATCTTTTTGCATATACTGGTGCTGCATCCATTGCAGCTTTAAGTGCAGGAGCCTCTGTTGTTCATGTTGACTCATCACGAGGCATGGTAGATTGGGCTAAAGAAAATGTTAAATTAAATAACTTAGAAGATAAGCCCATTCGTTTTTTAGTTGATGATGTTCGAAAATTTGTTAAAAGAGAGATTAGGCGAGGTAACAAATACGATATTATAATAATGGACCCTCCATCTTTTGGTCGCGGTAATAAAAATGAAGTTTGGAGTATTGAATCTGATTTAAATGATTTAATAAAAGATACTAGTGAATTACTTAGTGAAAATCCAGTATTATTTATTATAAATTCTTATACTACTGGTTTATCTAAAACTGTTTTAGAAAATTTATTATATTTATATATTTCTAAAAAACATGATGGCATAATTAGTAGTGATGAATTAGGATTACCAATGTTTAATCAAAAATTAATATTACCATGTGGTATCTATGCTAGATGGGAGCAAAAATAATGAAAAAAATTATTATTATATTAGTTTGTATATTATTATGTAGTTGTAGCAATAATACAGAGAAAACAAGCACAAAAGACTATGTATATTCTAGTGATCCAATATTAGAGAGTGCTATGCTTGAAAACAAATTTGTTATAATTGATGTTAGAACAAAAGAAGAATATAACACTGGCCATATCAAAGATGCTATTAATATTCCTTATGATGAAATAGCAGAAAAAATAAATATATCTAAGAATATTAATATTTTTGTTTATTGTAGAAGTGGTAATCGAAGTTCTATTGCTTTTAAGACTTTAAGTGATATGGGATATAAAGTTTATGACTTAGGAGCTTTTAACGATATTAAATTAGAAAAAGAATAATATTTTAACTTAAAAATACATATATTTAATTAGAAAGTCGAGGAATTAAATATATGGAAATATTAAAAGTATCAAGCAAATCCAATCCTAGCAAAGTAGCAGGAGCAATAGCGAATATTTTTCGTGAAAAGGGTAGTGTAGAGATTCAAACTATAGGCGCTGGCTCTCTAAATCAAGCTATTAAAGGAATTGCTATAGCACGAGGCTTTGTAGCACCTAGTGGCGATAATTTAGTTGTAATACCAGCCTTCAATGATGTGGTTATAAATGGCGAAGATAAAACCGCTATGAAACTAATAGTTACTAAAAAATAAGTCAACCAAAAAAGTTGACTTTTTATATACATTAATATTTGCCTTAATTAAATTTTTACTATATAATTAAAATAGGTGATAGTATGGACAATGTGATTTTAACAGATATAGAAGGTAATAAATATAAAGCTGAAATTTTATTTACTCATTTTGATTATTTCTTTAGTAAAAATTATATAGTCTATTTATTTGATAAAGATTTACTAGCTGCTTCTTATGAAACAGTAAATAATAATTTAATAATTAATAGTAATTTATCTAGTAAAGAATATGATATGATCGATAAAGAAATTGAAAGAAAGCTAGGTGAATTATATGCCTAAATATTACGTTGATGAAAAAAGACAAGTATATCTTGTTAATGATAATTATCATGAGTTATTAGATTCTAAAGCAGCAATGGCTGTACTATCAGGATTATTATCATCTAATATCCTTGGTGCTGAATTAAATGGACAATATATTAGTAGTTTATTTAACAATAATACAGTTACTTTTGATAGTAATGCTTTCAATTCTATGGGTGATGAAAAAGATTCTTATCTTGAACAAATTAAAAGTAAAATAATAAATGTTTTACGTGAAAAAATGCGCACAGATGCCAATTTTAAGAAATATGTAGCTAGACTTCCTAAAGGTTTTACTCCTACAATTAATAGGCGCAAAGAAATAGGTACATTAATTCTTTCAGGAGCTTTAGCTACTTCTGCTATTTTATATGCTATTTTACCCAATATGAAAGAAGCAAATAAAACAGAGGAATTGTTTACTCCTGAAATTCCAATTGAAGATAGTGTTTTAGAAAAACCAAGCATTATTCCAAACGTAATAGTTGAAGAACCTTCTTTAGAAATTTCAAATGATACTCCTAATATGACTACCGAAGATAGTAAAGAACTTATTCCTTCAGAGTATGAGGCTTTACCAGAAAATGATTTGAATGTTAATGCTGTAGCTAGTTATTGCGTAGCAACCAAAGGCGATTATGAAAAACTAGAACGAGTTATAGAAGATTGTGCACCTTTTATAGAGCCATTTATTAAAAGATATAATCTGCCACGAGAGTTAACTTATAGCTTGCTTTGTCAAGAAGATGGCAATCTAGATGCTGGTGTAAGAGCAAATGGCGGAATAGGACCAATGCAAATTCAAAAAGGTGAGATGAATGGAGAATATTTTAATGTGCCAGTTTATGAAAATGGCACTCTAACAGGTGAATATGATGAATTTTATGTAGTAGATTATGAAGAAGAGCGTAAGAAGTATGAAGAAGAAGGTTATAAAGTTTTAGTTTCTACTAATTTAGAAGATAATTTCCAAATAGGATGTGCTTATTTCCGTAGATGCATTAATAGATATAAAAATATTTTTATCGCTCTAGATGCTTATAACAAAGGTTTATATGCTTTCTCAAATGTTTTTAATAATGATTATATTACTCCAGAACAAGAAAAAGATTATTATCAAGAAAACTTAAATGATTTTTCATGGGTAAACTTTATATCTGATTATTATAAAGTTCGAAAAAATAATCCAGATTATGTTTATGGCGATCCAAATTATATTTGGAATGTTTTAAGATATATGATTTATGATGAATTAGGAACTACTCTTATAAGTTATGATTGTGAAGGAGAGGCTCTAAATGTTGCTTTAACTAATAATAATTTAGTAGACAAAAATTTAGATAACGATTATAATATAGGACCAACGCGAGGTTAAAATATGAATAGAGTAGTTTTAGTAACAGGGGCTTCACGAGGATTAGGAAGTAGTATTGCTAAAAAGTTTTTAGAATCAGGAGATATTGCTTATATAAACTATAAAAGTACTTCTTTAAAAGAATTAGCAAAAAAATATGCTAAAGATCCTAAAGCTCATTTTCTGTATGGCGATATATCTAAGGAAGAAGATGTCATAAAAATGATGCAAATAATTAAAGAAGAACAAGGAAAACTAGATGTTTTAGTTAACAATGCAGCCATTTCTATTGACTCAGAGCTTGAAGATAAAACAGTTGCAAACTTTAAACAAATATTAGATGTTAATTTAATAGGACCATTCTTAACCTGTAAGTATGCTAAAGATATAATGGCAAAAGGAAGTATTATTAATATATCTTCTACTAATGCAATTGATACTCCAGAAGCTTATTCTTTAGATTATGATGCTTCAAAAGCGGGATTAATATCTCTAACTCATAATTTTGCTAAAATTTATGGGCCAGATATTAGAGTTAACGCTATAGCATCTGGTTGGATTAATACTTCTAATGTTTTAGAAATGGAACCACATTATATTGAAAAAGAAAAAAGCAAAATTATTCTTAACCGTTTTGCTGAACCAGAAGAAATAGCTAATGTAGTTTTCTTTTTAGCAAGTAAAGAAGCAAGTTATATTGTTGATAGTATCTTACGTGTTGATGGAGGATTAAAATAGCTTTTTAAATAATTAAATAAATTGAAAGTAGAGGTTATAACATGACTATTGAGAATTTAGTTTTAAAAGCCGAAAAAGATTGTGAATCTATATTTCGCCAAATAGAACAAAATGAATATTATTTTAGTAATTTAGTATTATCTGCTTTTCAAAGCGAGAATATAAATGAAACTCATTTTAATATGACTACTGGATATGGTTATAATGACTGTGGGAGAGAAGCTATTGAAAGAGTTTTTGCTAAAGTTTTAAAAGGGGAAAAGGCTCTTGTTCGTAACCAATTTATAAGCGGTTCACATGCTTTAAGTACATGCTTATTTGGTCTTTTAAGGCCAGGAGATACTATGTTATCAATAAGTGGGCTTCCGTACGATACATTACATGAAGTAATAGGTATTAAAGATAATCCTAGTTCTTTAAAAAGTTTCCATATTAATTATGAACAAATAGATTTAATTAATAATAAATTTGATATTTCTAGTATTAAAGAAAAACTAAAAGAACACAAAATTAAATTAATTGAAATTCAAAGAAGTAAAGGCTATTCTACTAGAGAAAGCATAAAAATAAAAGATTTAGAAGAGGTTATAAAAGCTATTCGTGAAATTGATAAAGAAGTAATAATAATGATTGATAATTGTTATTGTGAATTTATTGAAAAAACTTCACCACTTGAAGTAGGAGCGGATATAATTGTTGGTTCATTAATTAAAAATTTAGGAGGTTCTATTGCTAATAACGGTGCTTATATAGTAGGAAAAGAAGATCTTATAAATTTATGTGCAGAAAGACTAAATCTTCCAGGAGAAGGAATTGATGTTGGACCAAGTTTAGGGTCTAATAAAAGTATTTTGCAAGGTTTATATTTCGCTCCATCTGTTGTAGCTTCAGCACTAAAAACAGCTGTTTTAACTAGTTACTTAATGGAAAAATTAGGATTTAAAGTAGAACCATCATATCAAAGTGCTAGAGCAGATATTGTTCAAAATATAATTTTTGAAAATAAAGATTTATTAATAAAATATGTTCAACTAATTCAAAAAAATTCTCCAATAGATTCTGGAAGTATGCCAATACCAACAAGCACACCAGGATATGAAGATGAAGTTATTATGGCTAGTGGTGCTTTTACTCAAGGATCAAGTATCGAATTATCATGTGACGGACCGATAAGACCGCCATTTATTGCTTATCAACAAGGAGGCGTTACATATAATTATGGTAAGCTAGCTATATGCAATGCTATAAACGAATTAATCGCTAAAGATTAATAAAAAAATACACACAAAAATATAAATTTTTAAACATTAAAACATGAAAAAGTTATTGACAAGTTAAAGTATTAATGTTATATTAATTTATGTCAAGTGGGAAATGGGCGCTTAGCTCAGTTGGTTAGAGCACCTGCCTTACAAGCAGGGGGTCATAGGTTCGAGTCCTATAGCGCCCACCATTTTTATTTTTTGCCGACATAGCGTAACTGGCAGCGCAACTGACTTGTAATCAGTAGGTTGGGGGTTCGACTCCCTCTGTCGGCACCATTTCTTATGGGGAGATAGCGAAGTGGCCAAACGCGGCAGACTGTAAATCTGTTCCTTCGGGTTCCATGGTTCAAATCCATGTCTCCCCACCACTTTAATATTGCCTCGTAGCCAAGTGGTAAGGCATCAGACTTTGACTCTGACATTCCGCTGGTCCGAATCCAGCCGAGGCAGCCATCTTGGTTCGCTAGCTCAGTCGGTAGAGCATTTGACTTTTAATCAAAGGGTCTTGGGTTCGAATCCCAAGCGAGCCACCATTTTAATAACAACTCGAGATTTCGAGTAAAATATAAGCAACTTATCAAAAGTTGCTTTTTTGTTTAAGAATAAATATCTTGTTTATCTTTATTATCATATAAAATAGGTAAATTATTATTTAATAAAATTACACAACCTAAAATATTATGAGTAACATAATTTTCTAATGGATTATTAATACCAGTTATTTCTACTACTGAATCTTCATTAATACTATCATCTATTTCTATAATCATATAATTATCTTCTATATTTAAAACTGAATATAATTTATTTTTTATATACACTTTATTTATTAAATTTAAAATACCAAAATTATTTTCAAAAGGAATAATTGCTATATATTTATTTTTCTTTCCTTTACTAATATTTTTAATTTTAACTATTCTTGAATATAAATTAAATATTTGATTTGTATCTTTTTCATCCTTTCTAAAAAATCTATTTTTAATATTATTAATTCCATAAATAGCTGTTTTAAAAATAATAGCGTTTGAATATTGATATTTATGCTTATTTATTTCATTATTAAGTATAAAAAGCTTTATATCAAACTTTAACAAATGATTAATAAGATATATAAATTCTTTATATTTATCTTCACTAATATCTGCTTTTATTCCCATTAAATTAATTCGCTTATTATTGGTAATAATATCAATAGCATCTTTAATTTCTTCTCTATTACCAATTCCATAATTATTATCTACATCTATATTTAATATTATGTTTATATTATCAAATAAGTCAAATTCATTTATTTCTTTCAAATCCTGAACTCTTTGAATAATTAAAATTATATTATTATTAATAGCATCTAAAATATTATCTTCATTAACTTTATCATTTAAAATAACGGGTATATCTTTATCATACTTCCGAATATTATAAACATCTTTTAAACTATTTGTATAGAGATAATCTATCTCTAAATTCTTCATTATAAACATTCCATGACCGAAAGCATTATTAGAAACATCTAAAATATAATAATCATACTTAAATTTATTTTTTAGACTTTTTATATTATCATCTAAAACATTTCTACTAATATTTATATAATTTATATTATCCATTAAATTCACCATAAATAAATTGTATCAAATAGAAGATAGTAAGTCCACTATAAACTAAAATAAAAAAACTGTAAATTTTTGTTTAAAAATAAATTAAATAGTATTTTTATTGATAATTAGTATTGTTTTTTGGTATACTCTTTATTAGAAACAGGTGAAGTATATGGCTAAAATTACAAATTTAATTGGACGCGAAATATTAGATAGTAGGGGATATCCTACTGTAGAAGTAGAAATTTATTTAGATAATGGTATAACTGCTACTGCATCTGTTCCAAGTGGCGCCTCAACTGGAGCCAAAGAAGCTTTAGAACTTCGTGATAATGATTACCGTTATTTAGGATTAGGCGTTTTAAAAGCAGTTAATAATGTAAATACAATTATCAAAAATAATTTAGTAGGTATGGAATTAGAACAAGTAGCAATAGATAAATTACTAATAGGACTTGATGGTACTAATAATAAAAGTAAGTTAGGTGCTAATGCAATGTTAGCAGTTTCTCTAGCTTCTATAAAAGCCGCTGCTAAATTAGAAAATAAAGAGTTGTATACATATCTTAGTAATGGTAAAGTTAGTATTCCTATACCTTTAATAAACGTTATAAATGGTGGCGCTCATGCTGATAATAATATTGATATTCAAGAGTTTATGATTGTTCCCGTAGTTAAAAATTTTAAAGAGCGCATTCGAGCTGCCAGTGAAATATTTCACACATTAAAAAAAATCTTAAAAAGTCAAAAATTAAATACAGCTTTAGGAGATGAAGGTGGTTTTGCTCCAAATTTAGAATATAATACTTTAGCACTTGATTTAATTATGGAAGCTATAAAAAAAGCAGGCTATATTGCGGGAAAAGATGTTTTTATTGCTCTTGATGTAGCAGCTAGTCATTTGTATAATAAAAATACTAAACAATATCATTTAGATAATGGTTGGTTAACTAGTGATGAGTTAATAAAGTATTATATAACTCTTGTAAATAAATATCCAATTATTAGTATTGAAGATCCATTTGAAGAAAATGATTTTGAATCTTTAGCAGTTTTAACTAAATTAATTGGTGAGAAAGTTATGATTGTTGGCGATGATTATTTTGCCACTAATATGAGGTGTTTAGAAAAAGGTTGCAAACTAGCTGCAGGTAATGCCATTATAATTAAAGCTAATCAAATAGGTACAGTAACTGAAATGATTAAAACAGTTCTATATGCAAAACGTCATAATTATAAATTAATAATGTCTCATCGTAGTGGCGAAACAGAAGATACTTACATTGCAGATTTTGCTGTTGGTTTATCTATGCCATTTATTAAAGCTGGCTCTGTAGCAAGAGGGGAACGTATAGCTAAATATAATGAATTAATAAGAATTGAAGAAAGGTTACGAAAGTAACAAAATGTAAAGAAGAATAAAATTAATCTTAATAGTTTCATAAAAATATGTTAATATTAAAGTAGAGGTGATTAATATGTTTATTGGCGAAGAACCTATACATATTAAGGTTGAAAATAAAAGTGATATAGCAAATATTGTTTTAATGCCAGGAGATCCATTAAGAGCTAAATATATAGCAGAGAATTTTTTAACTAATGCTAAACTTGTTACAAGCATTCGCAATATGTTTGGCTATACTGGTGAATACAAAGGGCAAAAAGTAACTGTTATGGCTCATGGCATGGGAATGCCTAGTGCCAGCATTTATGTTTTTGAATTAATTCATTATTTTGGTGTTAACAAAATTATTAGAATTGGAACTTGTGGAGCAGTCAGTCCTAAAGCAGATATTGGAGATATTATTTTAACTAAAAAAATATATTCTGAATCTAATTTTGCTTATACTTATAATAATTATGTAGGTAATGTTGTTGAAGCTAATCCTGAGCTTAATCAAGTAATCTTAAATACAGCTGATGAATTAAATTTAAGAGTATTATATGGTATGACAACAACTATGGATGTTTTTGGACCTTATATTGATTATAATAGAGTTTTAGATAGAATTCCAAGAGGTTATGAAATACTTGGTGAGGAAATGGAAGCTTTTGGTCTAACACATGTTGCTAATTCATTAGGTTGTCTTTCTACAACAATAATGACAGTTGTAGACTCTAAATTCTCTAAGGTTGTTTTAACACCAGAGGATAGGGAAACCAAATTAAACAATATGATAACTCTTGCTTTAGAATCAATTATAAAATAAAAATGGAACTTCTTATCCATTTTTTTTAATTTGTAATTATTTCTTTAAAATCTTTAGGTTTAATCTTTGTCACTTTTTCTCTTAGAACTAAAACTGCAATATTACCAACAATATAATCAGAGCTAACTCCAAAAGTTTCACAAATTTGTTTTAAATCTGCAGTTGAAATCATCATTTTTCCTATTTCATAATAACTAATACTACTTCTTTTAGTATCAATTTTTTGAGCAAACCTATCCTGAGTTAAATGCTCTTTTTTTCTTATTTCTCTAATTTTATCTCCTACATATTTTAAATCTAATTTATTAATAAAATTATATTCTTTAATATTATACTCATCTATTATTCCTAGCAAATAATCAAGAGGAACTTTACAAGCTGCACATATTTTAATCATTTGCCTTAAAGATATATTGGCATACCCATTTTCCCAAACGCAAATTAAACTTCTAGATACACCTAGTAATTTAGCAAATTCGCTTTGAGTAAACTCTTTTTGCTCTCTTAAATATTTTAATCTTTCTTCAATTATTGTTAAGTTATTATCCATTATATTCACTCTCTTTGTATCTATTTTTCCACAAGAAATATTAATAGTTAATATCTTGTTAAAAATAATCACAAAAAACTTGAAATATACTCAATAATATTGTATATTAGATATAGCATAAAGTATTACTTTTTGTATTAGTTTATATGAACTTATTTATGTTTGATAAGAGAAGTTTTGACAACATTTGTCGAAGCTAATGAAAAATACATTAAAAAGTATTAGACTAATTAAATAGAAAGAGGGATTATATGAAAAAGATATTAATAACAATCAGCTTAATAATACTACTCGGACTGGGAATTTTTTTATTAAATAAAAAAGAAGATTTATTACAAACTAACAATATTTTAGCAATATATATAAAACAAGAAGATGGAAACTATGAAAAAACAAATACTATCCCAGAAAGTGGATATATGTTAAATGAAGATAGAAGTGTATGTACAAATAATGCTCAACCAAATTGGAATATAAACACAAATAGTTTAAAAATAAATAATTTAAGCAGTAATAATACAAATTGTTATTTATATTTTGATTCTTTAGCTAAAACGAAAATTTTAGCTAATAAAACTCTTACTAATCGTCCAGAAATAAATGGACCATTAACAACTGATGGTAATGATGTTTATTATGAAGCCTTAGATGATGATGGCTTAAGTCAATATTTTGCAGGGGTTGTTGATAATAACTGGGTAAGATTTGCAGGGTATTATTGGCGAATAGTGCGAATCAATGGTGATGGCACAATAAGAATAATATATAATGGACCAACAACAGATCAAACAGGTGAAACTACACAAATAGGAGTAAGTGCATTTAATAATCTTGCAAATGACAATGCTTATGTAGGATATATGTATGGAACACCAGGAAGTAGTACATATGAAGAAACGCATGCTAATATAAATGACAGTACAATAAAAACAGTAGTAGACAACTGGTATGAAACTAATATTGCGAATAATTCTAACTTTGTAAATAAAATAGATGTGAATGCAGGATTTTGTAATGATAGGTCAATTAAAAATAATGAGGATAATTTATCTTGGAGTATGGATACTAAAAAAGGTTATGGTTTAAATTATACTGCATATAATGGTTTTTCTAAATTTGGTTATGAAGATTCTTATAAAGATATTTTTGAACCAACTTTATATTGTCCAAATAAAAATCATGATTTATTTACTAGTAAAACATCAATTAAAGGAAATAAGAAATTAACTTATCCAATAGGGCTTATAACAGCAGATGAAATAGTTTATGCTGGAGCTTTTGGCAGCCAGGAAAGTAATTATTATTTGAATAATAACTTAGTATTTTGGACTATGACAGCTGATCGCTTTTATAAAAACGATATGGCAAGGGTATTTATAGAACATTTTGAAACTACATTAGGGAATTATGAAACTAAAGTG
>CAJUCD010000013.1 GCA_910585045.1 uncultured Bacilli bacterium | reverse complement strand
AAGGAACAGGAAATACCCATAAATTTACAGGATTAACAGCAGGATCAAGTCATACAGTAAAAGCATATGTAAAAGATGCGGCAGGAAATCAATCAGATACTTCATCAAAAACTGTAACTACTACTGCTAATGATGTAACAATTGCTTTAGGAGGACAGGATATTTCTTCTTGGTCTAGTTATTATTATAGTACTGATAATGGTAAAACCTGGAAATCATTTGATTTTAATGTTAGTAGTTGGTCTTTTCCAATTGGATCGCTTATTAGAAGTCAAAGTTGTACGTCTCTTTATATTTGTAGCACAACTACTTGTAGTGCTAGTACTAGTGATCCAGGATATATCATGCATTTTCCTTATACGCCGAGCAGTACTACTCCTTATACTTATTATACAATAACAGGTAATGAAAAAAGCTTTTATTATGTCGGACCTTGTTTAACTGAAGAAAATATAATATTAGTATATGATGAAAAAAAGAAGAAAAAATTAAAGAAAAAAGTAAAAGACTTAAAAGTAGGAGATAAAGTATATTCTTATGATGAGAAACAAGATAAAATAATATGTACAGAGATTAAAAAGATAGAAATCTCACAAGTATTAGAAGTTTGTGCCATTCGTTTAGAAAATGGTGAAAAGATAAGATGTACAGTAAATCATAAATTCTATGTAGCAGGGGCAGGTTATATGCCAGCGAGTATGTTAAAGAAAGGTGCAGAAATATTAGGAGTAGATGGAATTAACTATAAAGTAGAAGAAGTAGTTATAGAATCACATAGTGAAGGAATAGATATATATAGTATTGAACTAGCAGATGGACATAATTGTTTTATAAGTAATCTAAAAGTGTTAACTTTTGTAGCAACATTTATGTTAAGTTATAATGCTGCAAAACAATCAGTAGAAGCAGCTTGTGAAGTTTGTAAATAGGTAAAAAGATCCATTTCTAAAAAAAGAAAGGATCTTTTTCTTTCATTATCTAATTAAGATTAATAAAGATAAATAAATTACTTGACTAATTTTCTAAATTTGTTATACTAAGAGTAACTAAAAAAAGGGCGTATGGATTTGAATCACTATTTTACAAATAACGAGAATATAAAAAGTGAAAGAAGGGTCATAAAATATAACTATGATTCTTCTTGTTTTGAATTTATAAGTGACAATGGCGTTTTTTCTAAAAATAAAATAGATACAGGAAGTATTAATCTTATTAATACCTATTTAAAAAACAAATCACCAATTAAAAACTTTTTAGATGTTGGCTGTGGCTATGGTTTTATTAGTATTATCTTAGCCAAGGTATTAAATATTTCAGGCGTTGGTATTGATATAAATAAGCGAGCTTTAAAACTTGCTTTTGAAAATGCTAAATTAAATAAAGTTAATGTCTCTTTTAAAGAAAGTAACATATATGAAAATATTACAGAAAAGTATGATTTAATTATCACAAACCCACCAATTCGGGCAGGTAAAAAAGTAGTTTTAGAAATACTTAATGGTGCCTCGGAACATTTGAATAAAGATGGTGAGCTTTGGTTTGTTATTCGAAAAGACCAAGGTGCTAAAAGTATTATAAAAGATATAGAAAAGAATTTTAAAACAGAAATTAAAGAGAAAAATAAAGGTTTTTATGTAATTTGTGCAAAAAAGAATTGACATCAGAAGAATATACTGCTAAAATTTTAAATTGGTGACGTATTTGTTTTTTTCTTTAAATGAGCACTAAAAATTATTAGATATTGGGGTGAAATCGTGGCTTATAAAGTTGAAAAATTTGGAGACCATAGAGAAAGAAGAACCTTCTCTAGGTCACGCAATACTATGGAGTTGCAAGATTTACTAGAGATTCAAAAAAAGAGTTATCAAGAATTTCTAGAAGAAGGAATTAAAGAGGTATTTGAAGACTTATTCCCAGTTGAGTCTTTTACAGGTAATATTTCGCTAGAATTTGGTGAGTATTCTTTTGACGTACCTAGATATTCTATTAAAGAAGCAAAAGAGCGTATGGTAAACTACGCTGCTCCATTAAAGGTTCAAGCAAGAGTATTTATTCACGAAACAGGTGAAGTAAAAGAGCAAGAAATATTCTTAGGCGATATGCCTTTAATGACAGATGCCGGAACATTTATTATTAATGGTGCTGAGCGTGTTATTGTCTCACAATTAGTTAGAAGTCCATCTATTTATTTTAAACGTGAAATAGATAAAAATGGTCGTCGTATAATTACTGGTGAAGTTATACCTAATAAAGGTACATGGTTAGAATATGAAGTAGATGCTCGTAATATAATGTATGTTAGAATTGATCGTACAAGAAAAGTTCCAATAACTACATTTTTACGTGCACTAGGTTTGTCTAGTGATGAAGAAATATATGAAGTGTTTGGTGAAAATGACTACATAACTAATACTATTGATAAAGATAGTACTAGAAATACTGATGAAGCTTTAATTGAAATTTATGAAAAATTAAGACCAGGCGAACCAGCTACATTAGATTCAAGCAAAAACCAATTAGTAACTAGATTCTTTGATCGTTTCCGTTACGACCTAGCTAAAGTAGGACGCTATAAATTTAATAAAAAATTAAATGTTTTAGATCGTTTACTTGGTTGTACTTTAGCTGAAGATATTAAAGATGGTAAAGAAATAGTAGCTAAAAAAGGTACTGTTGTAACTAAAGAAATACTAGATACACTAAAACCAATATTTGCAAATGGTTATAATTTAAAGAAAACAATTATTAATGAAGAACTTGATGAATATGATAAAATTCAAGAAGTTTTAGTATACGATAAAGAAAATCCAGAGCGTGTAATAAAAATTATTGGTAATGACCAAAGTACAGATGTTAGACGTCTTACTATTCCAGATATTTATGCCTCTGTATCATATTATCTAAATTTACATGATAATATTGGTAACACAGATGAAATAGATAACTTAGGAAATCGTCGTGTACGTCAAGTAGGGGAATTAATTCAAAACATTTTTAGAACTGGTATGTCAAGAATGGAACGTGTTATTCGTGAACGTATGACCACTCAAGAACTTGACTCTGTAACACCTAAAACATTAATCAATATTAGACCAGTTACAGCAGCTTTAAAAGAATTCTTTGGTTCTTCACAATTATCAAAATTCATGGATCAAATTAATCCAATCGCTGAGCTTACAGATAAGAGACGTTTATCTTCTCTTGGACCTGGAGGTTTATCAAGAGATCGTGCTGGTATGGATGTTCGTGACGTTAATGCTTCACACTATGGTCGTATTTGTCCAATCGAATCTCCAGAAGGTCAAAATATCGGTCTTATAACATCTTTAGCAGGATACGCTAAAATAAATGAATATGGTTTCATTATGACTCCATATCGTAAAGTTAAAGATGGTAAAGTTACTGATGAAATAGTATATATGACTGCTGATGAAGAACATGATTATTACATTTCTCAAGCAACAGTTAAATTAGATAAAGATAATAATATTGCAAATGATGAGATTTTATGTCGTTTAAATGGCGATAACGTTATGGTTAAGAAAGAAAATGTTAACTATGTTGACGTAGCGCCTAGTCAAATTGTTGCAATTACTACATCTTGTATTCCATTCCTTGAATATGACGATGCTAACCGTACCCTAATGGGTGCCAACATGCAACGTCAAGCAGTGCCTCTACTTACTAGTGAAGCACCAATTGTTGGAACAGGTGTTGAAAATATCGCTGCTCGTGATTCTGGTTCAACTGTCGTTTGTAAAGCAGATGGTGTTGTAGAGTATGCAGATGGTAAAAAGATTATTGTTAAAAATGCTAAAGGCAAAGATACTTATTATTTAGCTGATTTTGAAAGAACTAATGCATCTACTGCACTAAATCATCATCCTTTAGTTAAAAAAGGCGAGAAAGTTCATCGTGGTGAGGTAATCGCTGATGGTCCTTCTACTGAAAAAGGCGAACTTGCTTTAGGAAAAAATATGACTGTTGCATTCATGACATTCAATGGTTACAATTATGAAGATGCAGTAATCTTAAATGAAAAATTAGTTAAAGATGATGTTTATACTAGTTTACATATTGACCATTATGATATTGATTGTCGTGATACTAAACTTGGACCAGAAGAAATTACTAGAGATATTCCAAATGTCGGCGAAGAAGCTCGTAAAAACTTAGATTCTAACGGAATCGTAAGAATTGGTACTGAGGTTAAAGAAGGCGATATCTTAGTTGGAAAAGTTACTCCTAAAGGTGTTCAAGAACTTACTAGTGAAGAAAAACTTTTACATGCTATCTTTGGTGAAAAAACTCGTGAAGTAAGAGATACATCACTTCGTGTTGAACATGGAGCAGCAGGTATTGTTCATGATGTTAAAGTTTACACTAAAGAAAATAGTGATGAATTACCAGCTGGTGTATCAAAAGTTATTCGTGTATATATTATTCAAAAACGTAAAATCCAAGTTGGTGACAAAATGTCTGGTCGTCATGGTAATAAAGGTGTTATTTCTCTTGTTTTACCAGAAGAAGATATGCCATACATGCCAAATGGTAAACCAGTAGACGTTATGCTAAATCCTCTTGGAGTTCCTTCTCGTATGAACATCGGTCAGATTTTAGAGTTACACTTAGGAATGGCTGGAAAACTTCAAGGATGTCATTATGCTACACCAGTATTTGACAGTGCCACTTGGGAAGATATTCAAGAAGAAATGGCTAGTGCTGGTATGGAAAAAGATGGTAAAACTGTTCTTTATAATGGTAGAACTGGCGAGCCATTTGATCAAAGAATTTCTGTAGGTGTTATGTACATGTTAAAATTACATCACATGGTTGATGATAAATTACATGCTCGTGCTACTGGACCTTATTCATTAGTAACTCAACAACCATTAGGAGGTAAAGCTCAATTTGGTGGTCAACGTTTTGGTGAAATGGAAGTTTGGGCATTATATGCTTATGGTGCTGCTCATGTTTTACAAGAAATCTTAACAGTAAAAGCTGATGATATAATAGGACGTGTTAAAGTTTATGAAGCTCTAGTAAAAGGTAAAACAGTAAATCAAGCTGGTGTACCAGAATCATTTAGAGTATTAATTAAAGAATTCCAAGCTTTAGGTTTAGATATGCAAATCATAGATAATGAAGATAATATCATTGAATTTAAAGAATTAGAGGAAGAAGAAGAAAAAGAAGACAATTTAAAAATTGAAGAAATAGATGCTGAAGCAAGTATTCGTGATGGTGAAATCGAAATCAAAAATGAAAGCATTGAAATGCCTGAAGAAGATTATGAAGGCGATGAAGAAGCTGATGATATAGATTTAGAAGAAATTGAAGAAGAAGACTTTGAGGGTGAGGTGTAGATCATGATAGATGTTAATAATTTTAAAGGTATTAAAATAGGTATAGCATCACCAGAGAAAATTCGTAGTTGGTCTTATGGTGAAGTAGAAAAGCCTGAAACTATCAATTATCGTACTTTAAAACCTGAACGTGGAGGCTTATTCTGTGAACGTATTTTTGGACCTACCAAAGATTATGAATGTTCTTGTGGTAAATATAAAAGACTAAGATATAAAAATGTTGTTTGTGATCGTTGTGGCGTTGAAGTTACAAAATCACGTGTTCGTCGTGAGAGAATGGGGCATATTGAACTAGCTGCTCCATGTTCTCACATCTGGTTTTTTAAAGGTGTACCATCAAAAATGGGCTTAGTTCTAGATATGAGTCCAAGAGATCTAGAAGAAGTATTATATTTTGTAAGTTATGTAGTTATAGAACCAGGTAATGCTCCATTAGAAAAGAAACAAACATTATCTGATAAAGAGTATCGTGCTTATTATGAAAAATATGGTAATACTTTCAAAGTAGGTATGGGTGCTGAGGCTATAAAAGAATTATTAAGCCAAGTTGATTTAGATAAAGAAGTAGAGGACTTACGTGCTGAACTTGAAAATGCTACTGGTCAAAAGAGAATTCGTTTAGTAAAAAGATTAGATTGTCTTGTAGCTTTCCAAGAATCAGGCAATAGACCTGAATGGATGATTCTTGATGTTTTACCAGTTATTCCACCAGAATTACGTCCAATGATTCAACTTGATGGTGGTCGTTTTGCTACTAGTGACTTAAATGATTTATATCGTCGTATTATTAATCGTAATAATCGTTTAAGAAAATTATTAGAATTAGGCGCACCAACTATAATCGTTCAAAATGAGAAACGTATGCTTCAAGAAGCAGTAGATTCGTTATTTGATAATGGACGTCGTGGTCGTAGTATTACTGCTGCTGGTAATCGCCCTCTTAAAAGTTTATCTAGCATGTTAAAAGGTAAACAAGGTCGTTTCCGTCAAAACTTATTAGGTAAACGTGTTGACTATTCAGGTCGTTCTGTTATCGTAGTTGGTCCAAACTTAAAAATGTACCAATGTGGTATTCCAAAAGAAATGGCTCTTGAATTATTTAAACCACATGTAATTCATGGTTTAGTTGAAAGAGGTTTAGCTCATAACATTAAAGGAGCTAAAAAATTAATTGATTCACGAGATGAATGTGTTTGGGACATTGTTGAAGATGTTATAACTGAACATCCAGTACTATTAAACCGTGCTCCAACTCTACATAGACTTGGTATTCAAGCATTCGAACCAAAATTAGTTGGTGGTAAAGCTATTCGCTTGCACCCACTTGTTTGTACAGGATTTAATGCTGACTTCGACGGTGACCAAATGGCAGTTCATATACCATTATCTGAAGAAGCTAAAGCTGAAGCTCGTATATTAATGTTATCAGCTAGCAACATCTTAAATCCTAAAGATGGTAAACCAATTGTTACTCCATCTCAAGATATGGTTTTAGGTAACTGTTACCTAACTATTGAAAAAGATGGTGAGCCAAATGAAGGTAAGGTATATAAAAATGCTAATGAAGCTTTAATGGCTTATGAACGTCGTGAAATTACTTTACATACTAGAATTGTTATTCCAGTAAAATCATTTAAATACAAATTATTTACAGAAGAACAATTAGACAAATATTTAGTTACAACAGTTGGTAAAATAATCTTTAATGAAATACTTCCAGATTCCTTCCCTTATGTAAACGAAGGAACTAAAGAAAACATTGAAGGTATTACTCCAAATAAATATTTTATAGAAATGGGTCAAAATATTCCTGAAGCTGTTTCAAATATTGAAAAACCAAAACCATTTGTTAAGAAAACATTAGAATGGTTAATTGCTCAAGTATTTAAAAGATATAAAACTACTGAAACATCAATTATGCTTGATAAATTAAAAGATTTAGGATTTAAATATTCTACTGTGGCAGGTATTACTGTTTCAGTATCAGACATTGTTCGTAGTTCTAAAAAAGGTGAAATCATTGAAAATGCTAAAGCTAAAGTTGAGAAAGTAAATAAGCAATTTAAACGTGGTTTAATTACTGATGAAGAACGTTATAATAGTGTTATTGAAATTTGGACAGAAGCTAATGATGAAGTTAAAAAAGAATTACAACAAATATCTGCTAATGATTTTGATAACCCAATATTCATGATGATGAACTCAAATGCTCGTGGTTCTATTTCTAACTTTACTCAACTTGCTGGTATGCGTGGTTTGATGGCTAAACCAGATGGTTCTACTGTTGAAATTCCAATTACATCATGTTTTATCGAAGGGTTAGATGTATCTGAATTCTTCTTATCAACTCACGGTTCTAGAAAAGGTTCAGCTGATACTGCGTTACGTACAGCAGACTCAGGATACTTAACAAGACGTTTAGTTGATGTTGCTCAAGATATAATTGTTAGAGAATTTGATTGTGGAGCTATCGCTGGTGTTGAAGTTTACGATTTAGTAAACGATAAAGATGGCGCTATAATTGAATCACTAGGTGAACGTATTTTAGGAAGATATACTGCTAAAAAAGTTTTACATCCAGAAACTAAAGAAGTAATTGTAGAAAAAGATGAAATGATAACTGAAAACATTGCTGCTAAAATTATTAAAGCAGGTGTTAAAAAAGTTGAAATTAGAAGTGTCTTAACATGTAAGAGCCGTAATGGTGTTTGTCAAAAATGTTATGGACGTAACTTAGCTACTGGAAACCTTGTAGAAACTGGTGAAGCTGTAGGTATTATGGCAGCTCAATCAATTGGAGAACCAGGTACTCAGCTTACTATGCGTACATTCCATACAGGTGGTGTTGCAGGTGGTGATGATATCACTCAAGGTCTTCCTCGTGTTGAAGAACTATTTGAAGCTCGTACTCCAAAATATAAAGCAACAGTATCTGAGATTAATGGTAAAGTTATCCATATTGAAGATCAAGGTGGCAAACATAAAGTTGTGGTTGAAAATGAAGCAGGTGTTCGTGAACATATCACTAACTACAATACAAAATTACGTGTTGAAGAAGGAGATATAGTTGTAGCAGGTCAAAAGCTTACTGAAGGTTCAATCGCTCCAAAAGAATTGCTTGCAGTTACAGATCCTCTTACTGCTGAGGAATATATCTTAAAAGAAATTCAATCTGTTTACAAATTACAAGGTGTTGATATTAATGATAAACACGTTGAAATTATTGTTAAACGTATGATTAATAAAGTAAGAATCGTTGATGGTGGCGATACTGAATTTGTTGAAGGCTTAACTGTTTCGTTACATGACTTTACAGAAGGAAATAGACCAGTAATCTTACGTGGTGGTATTCCTGCAACAGGCCGTCCAATTATGCTTGGTATTACTAAATCATCATTAGAAACTGACAGTTACTTATCTGCTGCATCTTTCCAAGAAACAACAAGAGTTTTAACTGATGCTGCAATTAAAGGAAAAGTTGACCATTTAAGAGGTTTAAAAGAAAATGTTATTATTGGTAAACTTATTCCAGCTGGAACAGGTGCTAAAGAATATAATGATATTGATATCTTACTTGAAAAAGAGTTCATGGAAGATGACGCTTCAGAATTTTTAGAAGATAAATTATTAGAAGATGGAGAAGATACAGTTATTGATAATCAAGAAGAAACAATAACTCCTATCGAAGAATTTGAATCTTTAGATGATGAAGAAAGCACTCCAGAAATTGAAGAAATAGATGAAGAAAGTGAAGAATAATCACTTTCTTTTTTTGCTAAAATTAATTAAAAATCTAAAATTGACAATGGAAGGATGAATATGTTATAATACCAAACAATAACTTTTGAAACAAAGAGGGGTTTTACATGTATAATATTGCAAGTTTTAAAAAAAGTATTGAAGATACAGCTAGTATTATTAATACAAGTGGGCTACGGGAAGTAAATGATGAATTCTTTCGTGTTTTAAGTGGCCTTATTAGAGATCTTAATCTTAAAATAATTTCTTATGAAAATAAACTAGGGACTATTTCGCCAGATGAATTAGCTAATGATAAAGCCACAATTGCAGCTTTATTTGAATTTTACATGAAAGAAGGCGGAGCTAAAGAAATTGCCAATAATCAAATTAAAACAATTAAAGAGAATTTAGAAAGTATTGCTACTAAAGCTAACGATTCTAATTACAATGAAGTTGCTACTGAATTTGAAGACACATTAAAAATGTATCATGGCATTCTAAAAACAGCATCTAATTCTAATATTATTACGGCATTAGTTGCTAAATTTAGATATCAAATTTTCAAATATAAATTAAAAGTAAAGATGCTTGATGATAGAATAAATATTAATAGTATCATAAGCTTTATCATTGAAGATATTGCTACAATATTAGAAGATAATCAAGTCTCACTAGAACTTAAAGAAGAATTAAGAAAATATGCATTAGATGTTAATCTGATTCGTGAGCATTTTCAAGAAATTTTAATTTTAATAACTTTAGGTTTAACTAAAAAATCTGTAACTAAAAAAGATATTTCTGATGCTTTAACTTCAACATATTTTTATGAAAGTGAATTCCAAAAAGAGTATCACGAACCATCTGATGAAATAAAAAAAGATACTAAAGATTACACTAGTCTCACTTACGTTTATCAAAGTTGGAAACATAATGTTAAGGAATATGTAGCTGCTTTATTATTATGTGTTGAATCGAAAAAATGGAGATTTCCAGAGGACGAAATAAAAAATCTTGTAGCTCAAGGGTTCCAAGACGTTAAATATTTAGCAGAAGCTCTTATAGTAAATGAGCATTATGAAGCTTTAATATATTATAGAAATATTTTTATTTCGATAGATAAGTTATATGCTAAAGATTTTGATTTAGCAGTAATGGCTTACAGGGAAAGTATAAAACCTGATTTTTTAGCCGATTATAGCGTTAATCATGCTACATATGGTCAAGAATTTTTAATTAATTATATGTTTAGCTCTGGGAAAAACTCTTATTTAGATACAAATTTTGAAAATTTACCATCTAAATATCAAATTGGATTTTTAGAATATGAATTAAGTTCTCATGAAGCTGATGAGGAAAAGATACTTTTAGAATACTTTAAAGAAGCAAAATATATAGCCCAAAAATCCTTTTTTGAAAGGTTTATTGCTTCTAAAAGTTTTTCATATATAAGAAACATTTTAAATAGTATAATAGATTATTTTCCTGGTTGGAAGCCAACATTTTTACTTTTACTTAACCTAATTACTGACCCAATAATCAAAAAAGAAATATTAGACTATTATTATGAAGCGACTAAGAATATTAATAATCCTGAAAATAAATTGCTATCTAATGAAGTTGGTCATAAAATGAGATGTCCATCTTATAATATCGCCGATAAAATAAATAGTTTAAATATTTTTGAAGCTTATCATTTATCTTCTATTGTTGAAAAAGAAAATATTTTACCTTTAGTAAAAAAGTTTTACACAAACAAATTAGATTGGCATCATATTTTAGAAGAATCAGCTAAGCTAGAAGATGAAGAATTTTTCACTGTAGTAATGTATTGTTATCTTGGAAATAAAGCATATTTTATAGAACATTGTGAATTATCTCATAAAGGGCTAAGAGAGTTTTTACTAGAAAAAATTCCCGAAAGTATTATTGATTTAATGTGCACTTTAGGCCCAATTGCAGTAGCTAATTTGGATAGCAAATTACTTGATATATTTGCTAATAATTATGAACAACAAATGGCTAATGCAGGCTTAAATACAAATGACATATTTTCAACTATGTATAGTAAAGATCCATTTGATGCTGAAACAATAGAATTTTTTATCTATGTTATGTACCGTGGTCTTCTAACACCAGAAATAATGAATTATTACAAAAAATATTTATTTTATTCTGATGGCCAATTTTCAAAAAGCTCTAACACTTCTAACTTAATGGCTAAAGCTATAATTAATTCTAAACAAAATTATAATCGTCCAAGTTTTGTTGCTACAGGTTTAAAAGGTTATCCTTATTGTGGGTTTAGTAAACAAGAAAAACATATAGCGGCTAAAAACAATTGTGTTTCAACTGATTTTGATTTTAATATTATATTTCTTACTGAGAAAGAATTAAATGAAATAAAAAATGATAATAATATTAGTCTTGAAGTTCGTATGTTACGCATCCGTAAATATTATGGAGACTTATTAAAACTTATTGGCTTAGTTCCAAAAAATATTGAGAATAGAATAGTATTTGAAATAACTAAAAGTGGAATTTTAGAATACTTATTATATATAAAAGCTAATTATCCAGAGTATATGACAAGTATTTTAGCAAACATAAGTAATCCAGAATTATATCACCAATTAATTGATTTTAATGGGGCTTATAATATTGATGATGCTTTAAGAATAGCAGAAATAAATGCAGGAAAACCTCGAAGTTAAAAGAAAGTTAATGCTTTCTTTTTATATTTATGTTAAAATAAACTTTTATAAGAGGTGGTAAAATGCTTGCTAAAATATTTGAAAGATTATTAACATTATATGAAGAATTAGAAGTTTATTATTTAGAATTAGCAGATTTAGAGTCTGTTTATAATACTACTGGTCATGAATATCAAGAAACATTGGAAGCCATAAGTAATGCAAGTTCTCAAATTGCTTCTTTTTTTGAAGATGTTATCGCTTTAAATTTACTTGACCAACTATACTGGTATGTAGAACAAATAATAGAAGAAAAAGAAGAACCTTTATTATTAGGCGCTGGGCCATTTGAACTTTTTCGCTTGCGAAATTCATTAGAAGGCATGGTTGGTGATTCTAATTTTGATTATATTAGTGCTTTAAAATATGACCAAGCTCAGTTAGAGTTATTAATAATTGAAGCATTACTAAAAAACCCTAAATATGAAGGAATTCGCGATTATTTAATAAGATACAAATATGGCATTATTTATATGCGCCCTAATTTAGAAACTAACATGCTTGATAAAGTTCAAGATAAAGAAATAGAGCTATATTCTAATCAATATCGTAACAGGTATTTACCTAGTTATAGCTATTTAGATGAGGCAGTTTTAATTTATCCTGCTACTTCTGGTCTAGCTTCATTAGAAAATATTGTCGAAGATTTTTTAGGTGTAAGTAATGAATCAACAGCAAAAGCTGTTATTACGGCACTTAAATGTTTATGTAGTTTTATATTATGTGATAATAGAACTATAAAAAAATGCCAAACAGAACTTGATTTTCTTCAAAATAGTGATATGGTTCATAATGATGTCAAAGAAGTTTTAGAAGATATCAATGAAGTTATCACAAAAATAGCAGAAAGCATTAAATGGTCTCGGTAAAAGAGAATTTTTGCATTTTTAGAAAAATTATGTTATAATAACCAACTAATCAAGGGGTTGGTTATATGGAGTTTTTACCAATATATGGTGTTGCAGGTTTCTGCCTCCTAAATCATCGTAACATTTTAAATCTTTACGATAGAACTAAAGATTTACATAGTCTAAGCACAGATGTCTTTTTAACTAGTGAACAAATAGCTAGAAGAAAAGCTACAATTAGAGAAATAGCGGAAAATTTAGAAACACCTGTTATTCCTATACTTAGGGAACCACTACAAGCTTTAGAGCAAGATTGTACTAAAGAAGAACTTATGATTTTAAAATACAATTTACAAACGCTTAAACTTAAAAGACATTTATTTAGTCTTCGAGGTATAGAAGGATTATATAATGGTTGTAATAATCAAATGACAATTATTAAAGACAATCTTATTACTAAAATACACGAATCATATCATGCTGCAACTTGCATGACAAGTGTAGGTGGTAATGGAGTTATGGGTTTTTTGCAAGAGAACTTTGTTACTAA
The DNA here is from genome assembly GCA_910585045.1 of uncultured Bacilli bacterium. GTDB lineage: Bacteria > Bacillota_I > Bacilli_A > RF39 > UBA660 > Caccenecus. The sequence continues at coordinate 21,183 of CAJUCD010000013.1, read as the reverse complement.
GAAAAATATTGGTTGTGGTCTAAATGAAGGATATACTGAGAGTTTATGCAAATGTGATCAACCAGCTTATTCTAAAACAGTAGCATTAATTCCTTTAATTGAAGCATTTTATGATGATCCAAGTACTTTGAGGGGAAATTATTTTGATTGTGATTTACCTGCCGTAATTAGTTATTTTAGTCAAATTGAGGGGCGTGAAAAAGCTCTAGAGTTAATTAGTATAATTGATCGTTTAACTATTCATCAAGCTAGCCCAAGTTGGGGTAATAAAGCTTGCCAATATGAATTAATGGCTCGAAGTAATCTCTGCTCTAAATATGAAAAATGGAGTGGCAAATCTCACCAAGAAGAACAATTTTTTACAAAAGCTATGTTGGATGAGCCAGAAGTTCAAAAACTTATTTTAGCAAAATAGGAAAAAAATACTTGCTAAAACATATAATATATTATATAATCAGTTTATACAAGCAAAGACAGATGTGGCGAATCTCGAGCTATATAAAAAAGAGTGATTTCTCTAAGAGAAATAAGTAGGGTGGAACCGCGCTATATAAGCGTCCCTACATATTTCTTTTAGAGTTTTTTTGTTTAGGAGGGTACAATGACAATTGAAGAAATATTACATAAAGTAAATGATATAATGTTTATAGAATATCAAATGGCAGAAACTGAAAGAAAAATCTTATCAGCTAAAACACTAGATTTAACTATAGCAACTGAAGGGCAAATTCTAACACCAAAAGATCAAATGAATAATTTATTTGCTATTTGGGAGAGCTTAGGAGTCAAACAAAGAAAGATTGAAGAACAACTAGAAGTAGTGCCAGAATCACTCTTATTAAGCGCCTATGCTATAATGTTACAAAATAGAGATAATCCTCATCAAAATAGTTTGTTAAATTATATGGCTAGACTAATAGCTAAAATAAATAGAATAAAAGCAAAGGAGAGATAAAAAATGCAAACAGTTACACAAGAAGAAATGGTTAATTTTTGTAAACAATATGGATATATATTCCAAGGAAGTGAAATATATGGAGGTCTTGCTAATACATGGGATTATGGACCTTTAGGAAGGGAATTAAAAGAAAATTTAAGACGTGCTTGGTGGAAAAAATTTGTCCAAGAAAATCCTTATAATTATGGCTTAGATAGTGCCATTTTAATGAATCCTGAAACATGGGTTGCAAGTGGTCACGTTACAAATTTTAATGACCCATTAGTAGATTGCAAAGCTTGTAAGGCAAGACATCGTGCTGATAAGCTTATAGAAGAACATACTAAAGGCGAAGAAACAGGCGATGGCTGGAGTAATGAAGAATTAGAAAATTATATTACTGCTCATGAAATAGTTTGTCCAAAATGCGGTAAAAGAGATTTTACAGCTATAAGAAAATTTAATTTATTATTTGAGACTCACATGGGTGTAACAGAAGATTCTAAATCTAAAGTTTACTTACGAGGAGAAACAGCTCAAGGTATTTTTGTTAATTTCTTAAATGTACAAAGAAGTATGCGTCTAAAAGTTCCTTTTGGAATTTGCCAAACAGGTAAAAGTTTCCGAAATGAGATAACACCTGGAAACTTTATTTTCCGAACTAGGGAATTTGAACAAATGGAACTAGAATTTTTCTGTAAACCAGGTGAAGACCTAGAATGGTTTGGCTATTGGAAAAATTTCTGCTTAGATTTCTTAAAAACTTTAGGTTTAAATAAAGAAAATCTACGTTATAGAGATCATTCTAAAGAAGAACTATCTTTCTACAGTAAAGCTACTACTGATATTGAATATCGTTTCCCAATGGGCTGGGGTGAACTTTGGGGTATTGCTGATCGTACAGATTATGACTTATCAGTTCATACTAATCATTCTAAAACAGATTTACGTTATTTAGATCCTGATACTAATGAAAAGTATTTACCATATGTAATTGAACCAAGTGTTGGTCTAGATCGTTTATTATTTGCTATTTTAACTGATGCATACCAAGTAGAAACTCTAGAGAATGGCGAAGAAAGACAAGTTTTAAAACTACATCCTGCTCTTTCACCTATGAAAGTAACCATTTTACCATTAATTAAAAAAGTTCATGGCGAAAAAGCTAATGATTTATATGCAACATTATGTAAAGATTTTATGTGTTCTATAGATACTACAGGTTCGATAGGAAAAAGATATAGAAGAAGTGATGCTGTAGGTACACCATTATGTATTACTGTTGATGATGAAACAATTAATAATAATACAGTTACTGTAAGACTTCGTGATACAATGGAACAAGTAACAATAAAAATTGAAGATTTAAAATCTTATATTGATGAAACAATAAAGTTTTAATATTTACAATCAACTGCAATTAAGATATACTAAATATATAAATAATTTTTAAAATTTACCTTATTAAGAGTGATGGAGGGAATAGGCCCTATGAAGTCCAGCAACCTATTTAGTTAGGTGCTAAATCCTACGGTAATACCGAAAGATGAGGATAATCATTAACATTTAAAGAGATTATCTTTAAATGTTTTTTCTTTTAAGGTAAAAAATAGGAGGAATGATAAAATGCAAAAATTATTTACAAGTGAAGCTGTTACCAGTGGACATCCCGATAAGATGTGTGATTTAATCTCTGACAGTATTTTAGATGCTTATCTAAAACAAGACGAGAATTCGAAAGTAGCTTGCGAAGTTGCAATTGCTAATGATTTAGTTTTAATAATGGGAGAGATTACAAGTAGGGCTACAATTGATATTGAAGAGTTAGTTCGAAATGTAATTTGTGATATTGGTTATAATAATGATTCAGGATTTAATGGTCATAAAGTACCAATTTTAGTTCACCTAAATAATCAATCTAATGATATTGCTTTAGGAGTTAATCAGCATAATATTGGTGCAGGCGACCAAGGAATTATGTACGGTTATGCTACTAATGAAACAGAAAATTATATGCCTTTAACACATACTATTGCATGTGCTTTAGCAAGCCGTTTAGAATATGTTCGCAAATCTAATATTATTAAAGGTTTAAAGCCTGATGGAAAAACACAAGTTACATTAAATTATGAATCTTCTAAAGTAACTGCTCATACTATAGTTATTTCTGCATCTCATGAAGAAAATAAAAACCTTCACAAGTTAAAAGAAGAGCTAATAAGAGAAGTAATTAAACCAGTTTTAAAAGATTATTTAACTAATGATACAAAAATTATTATCAATCCTACTGGAAAATTTACTATTTGTGGACCTATCAGCGATAGTGGTCTTACTGGTCGCAAAATATGTGTTGATACATATGGAGGGTTAGCACATCATGGAGGAGGAGCTTTTAGTGGTAAAGATTATACTAAAGTCGATCGTAGTGGTGCCTATTATGCTAGGTATGTAGCGAAAAACATTATTGCCGCAGGTCTTGCTACTAAATGTGAAATAAGTGTTTCTTATGCTATAGGACTTTCTTCACCTATAGGTATTAGTATTGATACGTTTAAAACTAACACTATTCCAGAAACCAAAATTTTAGAGATAATTAATACTATTTTTGATTTTAGTCCTAAAAACATTATTAAAGAACTTAATTTAAAAAATGTTAAATATACAGATACGACTTTATATTCTCACTTTGGCAAAAAAAATCTCCCTTGGGAGCAAATCAATAAAGTAAAAGAAATAAAAGATAAACTCTAAATTACTTGTTAAAACGAAAATAATATTCTATAATATAACATGAAGTGTATAATTATCTAAAAGTTGAGGTGTTCTAATGAAGCTAATTACTCTTTTACCAGCTGATTCATATGTTGTTATAAATAGAACTATCTTAACTGAAATTGACAAAAAAAATCTGATTAATCTTTATGAACCTATAATTGGTTTTAGCGCTGTATCTTTATATTTAACCTTATGGAGTGATTTAGACAAATTAGAATTAATGAGTAAAGATTTTACCCATCATCATTTAATGAGTATTTTAAAAAGTGATTTAGAAAGTATCAAACATGCTAGAGAAGCTCTAGAAGCAGTTGGACTTATAAAAACTTACTTTAAAGAAGGGGATATTAATTCTTATGTATATGAACTATATTCTCCATTAAGTGCTAGTGAATTCTTTAATAATCCTATATTAAATATTGTGTTATATAATAATATTGGCGAGATAGAGTATAATGATTTAAAGAAAATATACAAAAAAGTAAATATAGATTTAAAAGATTATGAAGACATAACTAAAACTCTTAATGAAACTTTTGCTTCTACTAATGCGCCAATAATTGAAGCTCGTGAACGCGAAACCTTACCTCTAAATATTAAAAGTGACATAGATTTTGATTTAATTATTAGCAGTATGCCACGAGGTATTATAAATGAAAAAGCTTTTAACAAAAAGCTACGGGAATTAATTATTAATCTTTCTTATATTTATGATTTAGATTCTTTAAAAATAACAGAATTAATCCGTTCTAGCATCAATGAAAAAGGTGCTATTGATAAAGAGCTTTTAAGAAAAAATGCTCGTAAATATTATCAATTTAATAATGGAACTCTACCTACTTTAATATATCGCGCTCAACCAGAATATTTAAGAACGCCTTTAGGTGATAATTCTAAAAAAGGACGAATTATTGGGGTTTTTGAAAATACCAGTCCTTATGATTTTTTAAGAAATAAATATAAAGGTGTAAATCCTACTGCTAGAGATTTAAAACTTCTAGAATTACTATTAATTGATTTAGAGTTAAATCCTGCAGTTGTTAATGTCTTAATTGATTATGTTTTAAAAAAACATGATAATAAATTAACTCTAAGTTATGTTGAAACTATTGCTGGCCAGTGGAAAAGAGCAGGGGTTAAAACAGCTCGTGAAGCTATGGAACTTGCCGAAAAAGAACATAAAAAAATGAGTAAGCAAAGTTCTAAAGTTAAAACAACTAATAAAGAAGCAAAAGTTCCTGTTTGGTTTAATCAAAACATTGAAAAAGAAAGTATAACAGAGGAAGAAGCCAAAGAATTAGAAGATTTATTGAAAGATTTTTAGGTGATTAAATGGAAAGTATTAAAAATATAAGTAATAATAATATTACAACCGATTTAAAAAAAGATTATCAAGCCAATTTAAAAGATTCAACATTTAAAGATTTAGTAACTAAGTTTCACATAACAGAACAAATGGGTATGTTAAATAATTCTAAATTAATGGATTCAACCAACGAACTAAAAAATTGTGCTAAATGCAAAGGATTATATAGTTGTCAAAATAAAGTAACGGGTCATTATTTATATCCCAAAATAGAAGACAATATTTTAGATTTAGTCTATGTGCCTTGCAAATACAAAAAAGAAAATGACCGCTTATTAGAACTTAGAAGTACATCTAGCAAAGAATTAGAAAATGCTCGTTTTAAAGATATAGATATCACTGATAAGAATCGTGTTAAAGTAATTAAATGGTTAAAAGCTTTTTATGATGAATATGATGGCATTAAAGATTTAAAGGGTCTTTTTCTTCATGGTTCATTCGGAAGTGGCAAAACATATTTAATTTATGCTTTATTAAACGAACTTAAAATAAATAAAAAAGTCAATTATTTAGCTCTTTACTTTCCTGAAATATTAAGAACATTAAAAGATGATTGGTCTACATATCAAGAAAGAATAGACAGTTATTGTACTATTCCAATATTACTAATAGATGATATTGGTGCTGAAACAGTAAGCGATTGGGGTCGAGATGAAGTCTTAGGCACTATTTTACAATCTCGTATGAATAATCATTTAACTACATTTTTTACTTCCAATTTAACCATTGAAGAGTTAGAATATCATTTATCTTTAACTAAGACTTCTATGGATAAAGTAAAAGCTCGTAGAATAATAGAAAGAATAAAGCAATTATCTCTTGATATAGAAATGATTGCAGAAAATAAAAGAAAGTAGGATATATATGAATAAAGTTATTGCTATAGTTGGTATGTGTGGAGTTGGTAAATCTGTTGCCGTTGATTTCTTCGAAAATTTAGGATATAAAAAAGTTTATTTTGGTGGTATAACATTAGACAAATTGCGTGAAGAAAATATAGAAATAACACCTGATAATGAAAAAAAGATGCGTGAAGGTTTAAGAGAGAAACTTGGAATGGCTGCTTATGCTATTTTATCACTCCCTAAAATAAAAAGTTATCTAGAAAAAGACAATGTTATAATAGATGGCTTATATTCTTGGGATGAACTAAAAGTATTAAAAGAAGAATTTAACAGTAATATAACAATTATATCTATTATTGCTGATAAAAATATCCGTTATAATAGATTATCTAAAAGAGATATTCGACCATTTAATAATGATGAAGCCAAAAAAAGAGATTTAGGCGAAATTGAAAATATGGCAAAAGGAGGACCAATTGCCTATGCAGATTATTTTGCTTTCAATAATGGTACCACTGAAGAATTAGAAGCTAGATTAAAAGAGATTTTAAATAAAATAAACAAAAACAACTAAAAATATTTAGCTGTTTTTTAATTCTATTTCTTTAAGATCTAAATCTAAATTTTCCAGTCTTGTTGCTTCTACTAAATCTTTATAATTATTATCTTTATGAGCTTTCTCAATAGCTTCTTTAATACTTTCATCTCTAGCACTACTATAACCATTGATATAAAAATTATCGCCTATAACTATTAATGGTACACCAGTAACTTTTTCTAAGTTAAACTTCTTACCAACTTTTTGCATCAAAGAATTATTTCCTAAAGTTGTATTTACTTCATAGCTTATTACTTTAACATAATCATATTCATTTAAAACTTTTAAAAAGAATTCTTGAGCTTTTTTACAATGCCCACATCCATCTGCCTTAAATAAATATACTGTAACAATATTTTGAGCTTCATCTTCATTATAACCAGTATTTTCATTAACATTGTTATTAGATTCTTTATATATAGTATTCTTCTTACTATTACTTACAAAATACATTAAGAATACTACAAGAAATACTGCCACAATAGTAAAAGTAATTCCTAAAATAATAATTTTTGTCTCTTTTTTCATAATACCTACCTCGTTTTAATTATAAAGAAAAAGTATTATTAATGCAAGCTATTTATTTTTATTAATTTTTTAGAAAATCTATGATATACTTAATTGGGTGATAAAAATGAATTTAATTAATACATATTTAAAAACAATTGGCACCAAAGGATTAAATATCTTTTTTACAAGCCAAAGTTTAATGAAATTAGAAGTTTCTGAAATAAGAGACTTTATCAAACTATACTTAAATAAACCTTATGTTAATAATAATGATATTATTGATTATTTAAATATAGCTTTAAATAAGAAAGCTTTTACTGCTGCAGAACTTGATGAACTTTTAGTAAATTCTAAATTTTTTAATACTATGCCTGAATCTGATATTTATTCTTTTTTAAAAAGATTTGGCTTTCTATTAAAAATAGCCACTAGCAATTTACCTAAATTTATTACTAAATGTACCAGAAGACTTCATAATTTAGATCAGATTATAAATCTTATAAATACATCTAGTGCTATAAATATAGAAGCAGCAAAACAAATTATTGTTAGTTCTGGTAATATTGAAACTATAATTCGTTGCGAAAATAAAATAACTAGGGAATCTGACAGGTTGGGTCTAGGAAGTGCAATGATAAATAGTGATATGTATGCTTTAGAAGAATTTAAGGCATATTGTATTGGAACAGATGCTAGTGTTTTTTCTATTGCAGACTGGATAGCAGATTATATAAATAGTAAAAAATCTCCTAAAGAACGTAATTCAGCGCTGGACCTTTTAATTGAGTTTGCTAATACTGAAGAAGAATATCCTAAAGAAGATAACAAACTAATTGATATAAAACGAAAACAAAAATATACAGGGTATAGATATTATGCTTATAATATTTCCATAAATCCTAAATATACTCCTGAAATAAATAGGATTATCTTAAAAAAACTTCTTCACCAAAAAAATTACAAATTTTTATGTGCTTGTTTAAGTTTTATAGATGATACCCTAAATCATGAAATTATTAATAGTTTACTAGCATGTGATAGCGATACTATTATAACGCTTTTATCATGTGTAAGTGATAAAGATTTATTATATACTTTAAATACTCTTTTAAAAAAGGATGCTTCTGTTTTAGATGAAGTTATGTCAAAGCTTTGTCAAAATGCCAGATTCTTTCCTGTAGGTAGAATAGATATAATATTAGATGTTTTATTTAACAATTCATCTTATAGATTTAAACGTGAAGATACCATTTTATTAATAGAATGTGGCAGTAAATATACTTTAGACTTTTTCCGAAATTATGACTATCCACCAGAAGAAAGAAAAAGAATTCTTGATTTCTACAAAGATAATAATATGGTGGATTATTGTACTCTTTATGGAGATTTTCTTCTAAGTGGCAATAAAGCAGAAATATTTCATTTTAGTTCTGCAGCTATAAGTAGCTTACATTTAGAAAGGTCTAAAAAAGAAGAATAAATGTAAAATAATGTTAAGTTATTTTACATTTTTTAATTAGTTTGTTATAATAAGAAATAGGGTGAATAAACAATGGCAAACAAATATGACGCATCATCAATAAAGATTCTTGAAGGACTAGAAGCAGTTAGAAAACGTCCTGGAATGTATATTGGAAGTACTGATAAACGTGGACTTCATCATTTAATTTGGGAAATAGTTGATAATTCCATTGATGAGATTATAAATGGTTATGGTAATCATATTAAAATAGTTATTCATAAAGATGGCAGTATAACTATCGCTGACAATGGGCGTGGAGTTCCTATTGGTATGCATGAATCTGGCAAAAGTACACCTGAGGTTATATATACGGTTTTACACGCAGGTGGTAAATTTGAAGAAGGGAATTATAAAGTTTCTGGTGGACTACATGGTGTTGGTGGTTCTGTTGTTAATGCTTTATCTAAAAAAATGGATGTTGTAATTTACCGTGAAGGTGAGATTAATAATATTCGCTTTAAAGATGGAGGCAAAGTAGAAAGCCCCTTAAAGAAAATTGGTACTACTAATAAAACAGGAACCATTGTAACTTTCTTACCAGATTATGAAATTTTTAAAAATTGCAATTTTTCTTATACGACTATTGTTGAAAGAATGCAAGAAAGTGCCTTTTTGATTCCTAATGTTACCATTGAAGTAACCGACGAAGATAGTAATAAAGAAGCTAAATTCCATTATGAAAATGGTTTAGTTAATTTTGTTGAATATATAAATGAAGATAAAAAAGTCTTACATAAAGTTATTAATTTTGCTAGTTCTAAAAGTGGAATTGAAGTAGATGTTGCTATGCAATATACAGATACTTATAATGAAAATATCATCTCATTTGTTAATAATGTTAAAACAATTGATGGTGGTTCTCATGAAGTTGGTTTTAAAACAGGAATTACCAAAGCTTTTAATGATTATGTTAAAAGCAATAATATTTTAAAAGGCAAAGATGCTTCTTTTGATGGTAGTGATGTAAGAGAAGGTTTAAGTGCTGTTATTAATTTAAAAATTCCTGAAAATCTATTACAGTTTGAAGGACAAACCAAGGGTAAACTAGGTACACCTGAGGCCCGAAGTGTTACAGAAGCTATAACTTATGAAAATTTAAAATTCTTTTTAGAAGAAAACAAAGAAATAGCATTAAATATTATTGATAAAGCAAGTCGTAGTAAATTAGCTCGTGAAGCTGCCCGAAAAGCTCGCGAAGAAGCTAGAAATGGCAAAGGTAAAAACAAAATTGAAAAGAACCTATCTGGTAAATTAGCTCCTGCCACTAGTAAAAATCCTAATATTAATGAACTATTTTTAGTCGAGGGAGATTCAGCAGGCGGTTCTGCTAAAGGTGGGCGAAATCGTAAATTTCAAGCTATTCTTCCTCTTAGAGGTAAAGTTATAAATGCTGAAAAAGCCAATATTTCCGATATTTTAAAAAATGAAGAAATTAATACTATTATTCATACTATTGGAGCAGGTTTAGGTGCTGAGTTTGACGCAAAAGATTCAAACTATGACAAAGTTATAATTATGACCGATGCTGATGTTGATGGTTCTCATATACAGATTCTTCTTTTAACATTTTTTTATCGTTTCATGCGCCCTTTAATTGAGGCTGGTAAACTTTATATAGCTCGTCCACCATTATATAAAATCGATTATGGTAAAAAACATTTTTATGCTTATTCCGATGAAGAAAGATTTCAAATTGTTTCAGAGAATGCTGGAAAACCAGATATCTCTCGCAATAAAGGTCTTGGCGAAATGAATGCTGAAGAATTATGGGATACCACAATGAATCCTGATACTAGAAGCTTAATAAGAGTAAATATTTATGATGCTGCTTTAGCAGAAAAAAGAGTCAATGTATTAATGGGGGATAAAGTAGAGCCTCGTAAAGAGTGGATTGAAGAAAATATTGTATTTACTATGGAAGATGATTATCGTGCAGCTTAAATCATCTTTTTTTATTGTAAAGTTTTAAAAAATAAGCTAAAATTTAATTATGGGTGATAGTTTATGGTTGATATTGAAAAAAGAACCTTAGAATATGTGCAAAATAATTTAGATAATATTAGTTTTGCTTTAAATGATACTGAAAAAATTATTGCAGAAATTCTAAATAAACAGAGTAATATTAATAACTGGTCTAAAAAAAACCGCCTTTTAATGTGTATAGATATTGCTCGTATTATTTTACAAAATTATGATATTTCTTATGTAATAAGAGAATTATGTGATATAGATAATAGAATTAGTAATAGTAAAGATCCAAATCTTAAAATTATTTATTCTGTTATAAGTATTTTCTATAGATTTTTAAAAAGTGTATATGAATTATACATTCTTGACCAAATCCTATTTCTTTTAAAATCAAACATAAATATTAATCACTTAAATGGTCCTTTAAAAACTAATAGTTTCTATGAAAGTATTTCCTTTGGTTTAGATTATTTTCAAACTTCTTTAGACAGTTCTGATGAATCATTTATTGACAGTTTCTTTTTTATTAAAGAATTATATTATAAAAACATTAATATGGAGCTTGCTAAACCAAGAGGTAAATTACGTTATAAAGAATTAACTATGTTATTAGAACCTATTATATTTAACCCTCAAAATAATAATTTCTTTTTATCACAATTATATATCCAGTTAAAATCTATTCCATCTCCAACTATAAAAAGAGTTCGGAAGAAAAGAGAAGTTGATGATAACCAATTATCTTTCTTCTAACAAAAGTTTCACGTTAAAATCTAAAAGCTATATTTCATAGTTTTTTTAATTGACAGAAAAAATATTTTAGAATATAATATTAATATATGAACAGATATTCATATGAGAAAGGAAAATTAAAATGAACAATAATGATTGTATTTTACATGCTTCATTAGCCAAAAAGGTCAAAAAGAAGATGTTAAGCGATGAACTTTTATTTGATATAGCGGAAGTTTTTAAAATATTTGGAGATAGTACACGTATGAAAATAATATATGCTTTAAAACTAAGCGAACTATGTGTCTGTGATTTAGCCTATATTACTAATTGTACTCAATCTTCTATTTCGCACCAATTAAGAATATTAAAACAAGCTAAACTTGTTAAATCAAGAAAAGAAGGAAAAGTAGTTTATTATAGTCTAAAAGATACCCATGTAATAAAATTATTTGAGATAGGACGTGAACATGTTGAAGAATTATAAATTTTATCTCCAAAATCTAGATTGTGCCAACTGTGCCAAAAAGATTGAAAACAAAATAAATGAAGACAAAAGATTTAAAGATGCAGTTGTAAACTTTAATTTACTTACTCTAACATTTAAAACTGATATCTCAAATGTTTATAATGAAGTTTCTAAAATAATACAAAATATTGAACCAGACATTATCATAAATGAAGTTATAAACACCCATAAAAACAAAGATTATGAATTATTAAGACTAGTAATAGCTCTTATATTATTAAGTTTATCTTTTGTTTTTAAAAATAACATTTTAAAAGAGATTTTACTTATTTTAAGCTATATTCTATTATTATATAAAACAGCTATTAAAGCTTTAAAAAAAATATTTAAGTCTCATACTATTGACGAAAATCTTTTAATTACAATATCTGCTATAGGAGCTTATTTAATAGGAAATGATTTAGAAGGAATTATGGTAGTCTTACTTTATGTAATAGGTAAAATACTAGAAGATAAAGCTGTGAATAAAAGTCGTACTGAAATTAAAAGTCTCCTAGATTTAAAAGTTAATAAAGCTTATTTAAAAGAAGGAGATTATATAAAAGAAATTCCTGTTGAAAAATTAAAAGTAAATGATATAGTAATTGTAAAAAAAGGTGAAAGTGTTCCTGCAGATGGTCTTGTCATGAGTGGCAATACTATGCTTGATACTTCCAATTTAACTGGTGAATCAGTTCTTCAAAAAGCAACAATTAATACTTCTGTTTTATCAGGTTCTATTAATAAAGGAGATATTATAGAAGTTAAGATAACTGATACTTATTATAATAGTAAAGCCTATAAAATATTTGAATTAACTATGAATGCTACCAATAATAAATCTAAAACTGAAACTAGAGTATCAGAGCTAGCTAGGTACTATACACCAATTGTTCTAATAGTAGCCATATTTATCGGAGCTTTTCTCCCTTTAATATTTAATATAACTTATGAAGATAGTATTTATCGTGCTTTAACTTTCTTAGTTATATCATGTCCTTGTGCAATAGCTATCTCTGTACCATTAAGCTATTTTGCAGGTATTGGAGCCTCATCTAGAAATAGTGCTCTTATAAAAGGAAGTAACTTTCTAGATATTATTAATAAATGTGACACAATTATTTTTGATAAAACAGGTACTTTAACCACAGGAAGTTTTAAATTAGAAAAAATTATATCTTATGATTCTAAATATTCTAAAGAAGACATTATTAGAATAATAGGATTTGGCGAAAAGTTTTCTGACCATCCTATTGCTAAAGTGATTTTAAATGAAATTACAGAAGAATTAGATATAAGTAAAGTCAAAAATTATCAAGAGATAGATGGTCAAGGTTTAAGTTTTACTTTAAATAATGATGCTATAAAAGTTGGTTCTGCTAAGTTTGTTGGTACTACTAAAAAAGCAAATATATTTTTAAGTATTAACGATAAGTTAATTGGAGCAGTATTATTTAATGATAACGTTAAAGAAAATGCTAAAGAAGTAATAGAAGAACTTAAAGCTAAAAAAATACATACTATAATGCTTACAGGCGATAATAAATCATTTGCCAAAATAGTTGCAGATAAAGTAGGTCTAGATGAATATAGTTGTGAATTATTACCCGATGCTAAATATCAAAAATTAGAAAGTATTATGAATAATCACAAAGTAATATTCGTAGGAGATGGTATAAATGATACGCCATCTTTAGTTAAAGCTGATGTTGGTATTTCTATGGGTGAAATTGGAACGAACAGTGCTATAGAAGCTAGTGATATTGTCTTAATGAATGACAATTTAAAAGGTATTTTAGATGTTTTAAAGATCGCTCATAAAACTAATAAAATCATAATGTTAAATCTTATTTTTGCTATAGCTACAAAATTAATTATTTTAGGTTTAGCCACTATAGGTTATGCTAATATGGCCCTTGCTGTTTTTGCTGATACTGGTGTAACTCTCATTACAATTCTAAATTCATTACGAATATTAAAACGTTAAAAAGTTGTGTTATACAACTTTTTTTTAAAAAATATTTAAAAATTCTAGCGCTTTTCCAGTGGGTAGCATCATAAGATATAATGAATTTCGAAATTCAAATTAATTTTTATTTAAAAAAGAAAGGAATGATAAAAATATGAAAAAAGTATTTAGTTTAATGGCTATATCATTATTTTTATGGTGTGGCTTAATACTTAATGTTAGCGCTAGTAGTTATGTTAATGAAAAAGGTGTATTAATTGATGAAGAAATAGTTAATGAATTTAAAGATGTTATGAATCCAGATAGTTTTAAGTATATGGACCAATTTATATATAACACTTATGTATTTAAACATACACATGGCTTTGATAGAACAACACAAATATATGTTAATAAAGATTTAATTCAGAATGGTAAAATAATTAAATCTGAATCGTTTGTAGTTAGCGAAAAAGAGTATAATGAGAAATATGCTATTGAATCTCACAATGATTGCTCTAACAATAATCTTTGTTGGCAAACATCAGCTTTAAAAGTAGAATTAGAAAATAGTAGTAGTTCACCGTATTTAACAAGTACACTTTACGTAAATTGGTTAACTGTCCCATCAGTAAAATCATATGATATTCTAGCATTTAGATATTCAAACTTTAATATTTTAGACGCTCAAGGCTTACAATATGTTAATTATGATACCGCTAATCCTATATGTTATGTTTGGAAAGATTCAAGCATCAATGGTAATGCTTTTACTAAAGCTAGTAATGGTATTGGTATTGCTATGGGATTATCACCTAAAGGTAATGAACCTTACTCAATGCAAATGTTTATATGGGGAACATATAAAAAAGGTGGCTCTCTAGTAGCTACTTATCAACATACCAATTCACCATTAACATTAAATGAAGCTAAAAATTATTCGTTTAATAGTGCTGGACTAGGAAATGTTATAAATTATAGTTCTGCAACTATAGCAAATAAATATTCTGGTTCACCAGGAATAACTTATGTTTATAAATAAAATTTATTTAAAAGTATAAAAAACTGTGCATATTAACTAACTACAGTTTAAAATGCTACATATTATAAAGTGTATGTTCAATAAAAAACATACTAGAAAGGAGGATAAAAAATGAATAATAAAGGAGATCAAATGATTATGGCAACCCAATCATGGTTGAATAAAACCTACGAAAGATATGTTGCTCAAGGTGACTATAGTATCATAGATGAAGATGGTATGCTCGGAATGGGCACTATTGGTGCTTTAATAAAAGCTTTACAAATAGAACTTGGCATATCACCAACTGTTGCAAATTTTGGTCCAGGAACAGAAACAGCATTTAAAAAACATGGAGCTATTAAAAGGGAAGATGGAGTTAATGATAATCTTTTTGGAATAGTTCAAGGAGCTTTATGGTGTAAAGGCTACGATACAGGTCATTATGCTATAAAAGATGGGCTTACAGGGAAATTTATTATTGATGATTCCTTTGACTCTAAAGTTGAAGATGCAATAAAAAAGCTTCAGAAAGATGCAGGAAGATCAACTGCTTCAGGTGAAGTCGATTTAAATATTATGAAAGCATTATTATCAATGGATTATTTTGTTACATATAAAACAGATGCTCACACTAGGAACATCCGTAGTATACAACAATATTTAAATTGTAACTACGAGAAATATATAGGTTTAAAACCTTGTGATGGTATATTTCAAGCTGGAACTAGTAAAGCTTTAATGTATGGACTTCAAGCAGAAGAAGGTCTTCCTGTTGGAACAGCCAATGGGTATTTCGGACCAACAACTAAAAAAACCTGTCCAACTATTCCTTATACTCAAAAGGAAAAAAACTATAATGGTCGAAATTATACCAATGATGAAATATTAAAATTTACTATTTTAGCCCGTATGGCTTTATACGTTAATGGCTTTGCAGAACCTAATGGTTTCACTATATCAGGTGAATATAATAATTCTTTAGTCGAGTTAATTAACGATTTTCAAAGTCTATATGCTATTCCAAAAACAGGTATTTTAGATGCAGCTACATGGGCTTCATTGCTCGTTAGCACTGGAGACACTAGTAGAACAGCTATTGCTTGTGATACTGCTACTATTATTACAGAAGATAACATTAAAGTTTTAAAAGATAATGGTATCAAATATATAGGCAGATATTTATCAGGAACAGCCGCTGGTGGAGTACCAAAAGGTCTATCTACTGAAGAATTACAATTGTTATTTAAAAATGGTATTAGAGTTTTTCCAATCCATCAAGGCGCAGCGAATAAAGTTTCATACTTTACTACAGAAAATGCTTCAAAAGATGCTAATTCAGCTTTTAATAATGCTGAAAGATTACATTTGGAATTCGGATCAATTATTTATTTTGCGGTTGACTGTGATCCAGTTGATATTCAAGTTACTAACTATATTTTGCCATATTTCAAGAAGTTGCATTCAGAATTTATGACTTTAAGTGGCGGCAAATATCGAATAGGTGTCTATGGACCTCGAAATATTTGTACAAGAGTATGTAGTGCTGGCTATGCTTGTAGTAGCTTTGTAGCGGATATGGCTACAGGATACAGTGGTAATTTGGGATACCCAATTCCAAAAAATTGGGCTTTCGATCAATTCTCAGGTGCTACAATTTACTCTCAAGATAAAACAAAAAGTCTATCAATAGACAAAGATGGATATTCAGGTCAAAATGATGGTATTGGAACAGAATATTCTATCATAAATTTAGATTTGATAGAAGGAACAAGCACAAAAGTTGATTCTACTAATATTAATGATTCTTTAAAATCAATTTTGATTAATATGACAAAAACTTCAGTACCAGTTTACTCAAGAAAATCGTATTATTTACCGCCAGAAGCCCAAATTACATCTTATTACAAAACATCAGGAGAAATTATAGGTGAAATAAAACCAAATGACTTCTATATTAGATATGCAGTAGAAAATCCAGATCAAGATAATGTTCATAAAGTTATGTTTCATGATGGAAAAAATGTTAAAATTGGCTATATAACAGAAAATCCTTGTTTTCTTAATTTTGGTAAAAATCAAAAAGAAGGAAATGAAAGTCAACAATTAAAAGGACATGATTTATTCACTTGTGCACATTATAATTTTGATTTAAATAAATTTGAAATTGTGTTATCAGATCAAGATCAAATCTTTGAAATTAAGCATGACATGCCTTATTTCAAAGAAGGTGCAGGAGAATATGAAGGGATAATAAAATCAGGAAGTAAAATTAAAATTTTAGGCAACGATGTCAATTCAATTGGAGCTAAATATGGCTGGAGAGTTTATGTTCACGAGATAGATAAAACAGGCAATAATAATTTTGAAAAGTTTGGAAAATTTATTCCTTCAGGAATAGAATTTGGAAATGATATTCAAAATAGAGCTTGGGTTTAAAGATTTGTATGATTAAAAACTTGTCAAAACTAGAAACAATTTGGTTTCTAGTTTTTAATATATATGCTATAATGTATTTAGGTGATTCCATGAAAAAAACAATGATTTTAATAATAGTTATTTTTAGTATGTGTGGCTGCAACACAAAAAATGATAGATTCGCCGATTTTGAACATTATGATTTAAGTGATAAAAACGAAATGGTAAAGTATTCTTTTGTAGATTTTAATAAAAAGAAAAATTATACTTATGCTTTTGCAGTACTTTCAGACTTTTATGAAGGACTATTCTATAAAATTAATAATAATGAAGAAGAATATATATTACTTGAAGAAATGAGAAGTTGCTATGCCACTACTGAATATAAAGATAAACAAAAAACACGATTTTATGAAAACAAATTGTATACATTAAGATGCACGAACCTTGTAACAGAATTTACATTAGATGAAGAAAATACAACTAAAAAAAAATTACATTTTGATACCTCTAAAATTTCCACAGTTGTAAATTCTGTAGATTTTTATTATATTGATAAAGTAGAAGAAAATTATATATATTTTATCACATACCTTCATACTATGGAAATAAGTAAAGATATTATTGCCAAATGTTCTTTAACAGACTATGTATGTGAAGAAGTAAAAGAATAAACTAGAAGTCTGTAGACAGTATAATATGGAGGACTACAAATGATAGTAATAAATAATAGCATTAAAGATGCTGTTTATGAAGAACTTATTAAACATGCTTTTAATAAATGTAATGTTGTAATGTTTGTTTCAAAAGAAATAGGCTTTAATGATAATGACATAACAATTTTAAGAAAAAATATGGCAGAATTAGAAAACAGGTTTAAAAATGACTTTATATCGCAAGCTAAAAGGCCTAGTTGGGTATTTTCTAAAAATATTAATGATAATAATACTTATTCTAATGAAAAATTTAATAATTTATTTAAAGTATATTTTTATAAATCCAGTGATGCACTAAAAAAATATTTATTATCAAACTGTGATTTATATAATTGGCTCAACCCTAAATATCCCGAGGATATAGCTTTTTTTAAAAATGGTATTTGCTGGTTGTATTCTGTTTCGCATGAAGGTATATGCGATATATATTTAGAAAGTGAAGAAGAATATAATTATTTAAAAAATATTGGTTTAGAATTTTTAGAAGAAAACTATAGAGAAATATTTAAAGAAGAAATTTATTTAGAAGAATTATTAATAGATAACAATGAAGTTTCAGAGTAAAATATGAGACTTTTTCTTTTGTCTAATTTTATAACTATTAGAAAGTTTTAAAAAGATTAACTAATATAAATGTCATACATATATAAAAGCATTTACAAATAAATAAAATATTATAGTTTTAGTTTGACGCTAAAAAGTGTAAAGGCGGTTTCTTTACCTATCTTTTTATGATAAAATATTAAAAGGTGAGTAAGATGCAAGATATATTAAAAAGAATTGAAGATTATGCTTTAGAAGAAATAATGGGTCTCAGATTTGGCGCTTATGCTAAAGAAATAATTCAAGACCGAGCTATTCCAGACGTTAGAGATGGTCTAAAACCAGTTCAAAGAAGAATTCTTTTTGCTATGTATAAAGCAGGTTACACTTATGATAAAAAATATGTTAAGTGTGCTGCCACTGTTGGTGATGTACTTGGAAAATATCATCCTCATGGTGATTCTTCAGTATATGATGCAATGGTACGTATGAGCCAGTGGTGGAAACAAAATTCTATTCTAGTTGATATGAAAGGTAATAATGGCTCTATGGATGGTGATGGCGCCGCAGCTTACCGTTATACCGAAGCTCGTCTAGCTAAAATTAGTAATGAACTTCTTGCAGACTTAGAAAAAAACACTGTTAATTTTGCTCCTAACTTTGATGACCGTCTATTAGAGCCAACAGTATTACCAGCTAAATTTCCTAATCTTTTAGTAAATGGTACAATGGGTATTAGTGCAGGTTATGCTACCAATATTCCTCCTCATAATTTAGGTGAAATAATTGATGCCACGATTAAAAGAATAGAATCTCCAAACTGTAAATTAGATACAATTTTAGAAATAGTTAAAGGCCCTGATTTCCCAACTGGAGGTATAGCTTGTGGTATTGATGGCATACGTGATGCTTTTAAAACAGGAAAAGGGCGCGTAATAGTTAAGTCAAAATATGACATTGTAAAAGAAAAAGGCAAAGAAAAAATCATTATTACAGAAATTCCTTATGATGTCAACAAAGCTCTACTTGTTAATAAAATTGATGGTATTAGAATAGATAAAAAAATTGATGGTATGGCAGAAGTGCGTGATGAATCTGATAGGGAAGGATTAAGAATTGCTATAGATTTAAAAGCTGGTGCCAATGCAGATTTAGTTTTAAATTATTTATTTAAAAATACTGATTTACAAATATCTTACAATTACAATATGGTTGCTATCGTTAATCGTGTTCCAAAAACATTAGGCATTTTAGAAATTTTAGATGCTTATATTGCTCATAACCGCGAAGTCATTTTAAATCGTACTAAATTTGATTTAGCAGCCAATGAAAAAGCAATGCATATTGTTGAAGGTTTAATTAAATGTATTTCTATTTTAGATGAAGTAATCAAAGTAATTAGAGCTAGTAAAAATAAAAGTGATGCTAAAAATAATTTAGTAAAAGAATTTGATTTTACTATGGAACAAGCAGAAGCTATTGTTACTTTACAATTATATAAATTAACTAATACTGATGTTGTTGAATTAGAAGAAAAAATGGAAAAGCTCGCTAAACTAATTGAAGGTTTAAAAGCTATTTTAAGTGATGAAGAAGTTTTAAAATATGTTATGAAAAAAGAACTTAAATTAATTAAAAAAGAATATGCTACTCCAAGACTTACAAAAATTGAAGAAAATATTCAAGAAATTAAGTTAGATATAAAAGAAATGATTCCTAAAGAAAATGTTGTAGTCGTAGTTACTAATGAAGGCTATTTAAAAAGAGTCAGTAGTAAAAGTTATGCTGCTAGTACTGAGGATACTACTTTAAAACCAGGAGACTTTGTTACAGGATTATATGAATGTACTACACTAGATACTTTAATGGTTTTCACTAATCTTGGTAACTATCTATTTATTCCCGTTTATAAAATACCAGACATGAAATGGAAAGAATTAGGTAAACATGTTAACAATATTATAATGTTACAAGATGGTGAGAAAGTTTTAACATCTTACATATATAACAAGAATAAAACTTTAGTTTTAGCTTCTAAAGAAGGAATGGCTAAAAGAACTCTTATGAGCGATTTTGAAGTTCAAAGATGTAATAAACCAATGACTGCTTTAAAATTAAAAGCAAATGATGAATTAGTAAGTGTTAATCTTGCTACAGATAATATTCTCTTTATTACTGCAAATGGCTATTACTTAAATTATAAATCTGAAGAACTACCAATTGTTGGCACTAAAGCTAGTGGTGTAAAAGGTATTTCTTTAAAAGAGGACCAATTAATAACTACAATTAGTTATGATGATAAAACTGAATATGTAACCCTTTTTACAGATAATAAAACAGCTAAAAGAGTTAAAATAAGTGATTTAGAAACACATAGTCGAGCAAAAAAGGGTAGTACTATTCTTAAAAAGACTAAAACAGTAACTTATAAAGTTATTACAGCTTTTGGAACTTCTGCTCGTGATTTAGTTTTAACAAAAGTCGATAGTGATATTAATATTTTAAAAAATAGTGATATTGCTATTATGGATTTGGCATCTACAGGTTCTAATATTAGCAAATATAAATTAGACACTGCTGCTAAAGTAACGTTAAAGGAAAAGATTGAAGATAATGAGATGCCTAAAAAAGAAGAAAAAACAGAAGAACCTAAAGTTAATAAGGCCTTATCTATCGCTGATTTTATTGACGACTTTAAGTTATAGAAATAAAGCACCAAATTGACATGAACCCCGTTTCTTGGACATAGAAACGAGGTTTTTATATGAGTAAATTA
>CAJUCD010000012.1 GCA_910585045.1 uncultured Bacilli bacterium | reverse complement strand
AGGAGGTCTTTTGGGATACCAAAATTATAATAGTGGCTATGCTGGTTATGGTGGTTATGGTGGTACACAAATATCAGGCGGTTCTAGGGCTTCTACTTGGAGTGGTACAGTAGCGGCAACATCTGGTGGCTTTGGCTACGGCGGAAATGGTGGTAGGTCTAAAGTTAATGGCTTCGGTGGCGGAGGCGGCGGCGGCTACTATGGTGGCGGCGGTGGCTCTGGAGCCAACACTGGTGCTTGGGGCGGCGGTGGTGGTTCGTCATTTATTTCAGGCCATGCTGGTGCTATTGCTATAAATGAAGATGGAAAGCCAAAAGTAAATAGTTATTCAATGATAGAAGATAGTTATCATTATAGTGGTAAATATTTTACTGATACTTTAATGATTGATGGTCGTGGCTATAAATGGAGTACAAAGGCTGATGCTATTACACCAATGCCTAGTCCGAGTGGTGGATACTATAGTACAGGCGTTGGTAATGAAGGTAATGGTGCTGCTAAAATAACGCTTTTATCAGTTTTAAGTGATAATAATTTCTTAGATAGTATTACTTTAGATGCAGGTGATGTTGCTATTCCTTTTGAGACAACAAAAGAAGACTATGAAATTAATTTAGATGAAACACATTTAACTTTAAAAGTAGATGCTGTACCTAAAGATAAAGAAGCTTTAGTAACAGGAATAGAAGACATTCCACTTCCACCAGGGAAAACAATACATGAGATAAGTGTTACGGCAACAGATGGAAGCGTTAGAGTTTACACTCTTACAATTAATCGCGAGCCATCTAGTAATCCAAATCCTAAATCTATTGATATAAATAATATTTATGATTATTTATGTGATTTAAATGATATCTATTGTAACTATACTTTTGATAAAGATATAACCAACTATGATATTAAATATCCATATGATACAGATAATATAACCTTTGTTGTAAATAAATTAACACCTTATCAAGATGTAAAAATATATAAAGATAATTTGGATAATCCACTTGAGGGTTTTAAAGTTAATTTAGAACCTGGTATTAATACTTTCTTAATTGAAATGATTAGTGAAGATAAACAAAGTAAAGTTTTTACTTATAATATTGATAGAGATATAACAGGGAATAATTTATTAGAAAGTCTGAAGATAACAGACCCAGTTGTGGATTTAGAATTTCAAAAATATACTTATGAGTATTATGTGACAGTTCCGAAAACAGTCGATAAATATGAAGTAGAAGCTATACCAGAAGATAAAAATCCTAATGTGAAAGTTTCTATAAAAGGTAATACTGATTTACAACCTGGCATGAATGATTGTATTATAACTGTAACAGCTCAAAATGGCGATACAAGAACTTATATTATTCATGCATATAAAGAAGTTAATAGAAGTACTTTACTAACAGATTTAAAAGTTATGAATGGAACTGAAGAATTAACATTAGAACCTACTTTTAGTCCATATTTAAATAATTACGCACTTAATGTTTTAAATAGTGTAAGCGAAGTTAATATATTAACAACCTTAGAAGATAATACCGCTTCTATAACTGGTAATGGAGTTCAAGTACTAAAAACAGGTGTAAATGAAATCGATGTTATTATCACAGCTTTAAATGGTGATGTTAATATTTATAAATTAGTTATTAATCGTGAAAAATCTAATAATGCATACTTAAAAAGTTTAGAAGTTACGGGTCATCCTTTAAATATTAATTTTAATAAAGAAACTTTTGAATACGAAATTAATATAGATAGAGAAGTTAGTAGTTTAAATGTTATCGCAGAACCAGAAGATAGTAATGCAACTTATACAATAAGAGGGAATTATAATTTAGATAAAATAGTTAATGAAATAATAATTACAGTTACTGCAGAGAATAAAGAATATAAGGTTTATAAGATTAAAGCTTATAAAACAATGAGTGATAATAATTATCTTAGTTCTTTAAAAGTTATGAATGGAACTACTGAACTTGCTTTGGATCCAGAATTTGATAAAACAAAAAATGAATATCATGTAACTGTTGATGGAAGTGTTACAAATGTTGATGTTGTAGCAGTTTTAGAAGAACAAGTTTCAAGTGTTAGAGGTATTGGTAAACATTATATAGCTGCTGGTGATAATGAAATAGAAATAACTGTTACAAGTGAAGATGGTAATGATAGAGTTTATAAAATTATTATTACCAAAGAATTGAATAATGATTTATCTTTAAAAAACATAGAAAATAACCGAGGTAGTGATGTTACAAAAATAGAGGATACTTCACTTGGTTATGATTATTTAATAAATGTTCAATATGAAGTTAATACAATAGATATAATAGGAATAGTAAGTGCTAGTACTTCTAGAGTTCAAGGAAATGGTACTTATAATTTAAAAACAGGTAATAATGATATAACTTTAACAGTTGTAAGTGAAGCAGGTAATAGAAAAGATTATATTATAAGAGTAGTTCGTGATAAATCTGATAATGACGATTTAAGTTTCTTATATGTCGAAGAAGGCGGATTAAATCCACATTTTAATGAAACAATAATTTTATATGATGTGAAAGTTCCAAATAATGTTAATACATTACATATAGAAGCTATAACCGAAGATAAGAATGCTACATGTGAAGTTATAGGTGGATTAAAAGATACTAATGGTAACTATACTTATGATATAAGTAATTTTGTAATAGATGAACCACAATTTGTTGAAGTAATAGTAACCGCAGAGAATGGTATTGATAAAAAAACTTATACTTTAAGTGTTACTAAACAACAGACAACTACAGATAATTTAGCATTAGAAGAATTAATAACAAATCGTGGTGAATTAACACCAATATTCAATCCTGATACACTAAATTATGAATTAACTGTAGAAAATGATATAACTGATATAACAATAAATGCCAAAGCATTTAATGAAAATGTCCAAGTAATTGGTGAGGGAACTTATAATTTAAAAGTTGGTAAAAATGGAATTGCAGTTTTTGTAATAGGAGAATCTGGAGTTCAAAAAGATTATCAAATAGTAGTAACAAGAAAGAAATCTAATGATGCCACTCTTGCTAGTTTAGTAGTAAAAGGTCATACTTTAAGTCCAAAATTTAATAGTAATACAGATACATATTCTTTAAATACTAGTAAAGAGCTTTTAGAATTTACAACAATAAAAACAAGTGAAGAAGAAGCAACATATGAAATAATTGGAAATAAAGATTTTGTTACAGGAGAAAATATAGTAACTATAAGAGTAACAGCCCCAGATGGTGAAACAACTAAAGATTATATATTAAATGTAAATAAAGAAGCTAGTAAAAATAATAATTTATCTAGCCTAAAAGTAGTTGACTATGAACTTACACCAGTATTCCATAAAGGAGTAATATTTTATGCAGTTGATGTAGATAATAGCTTAAATAGTATTGTTATCGAAGCGACTCCAGAAGATAATGCATCTACTGTAACAGGAACAGGAAGACATAATCTAAAAACAGGCGAAAATTATTTTGATATAGTAGTAACAAGTGAAGCAGGAACTACTAAAACTTATACTATCTTAGTTACTAAAGAGGCTAGTGATAATAATTATTTGGCAAGTCTAAGTATGAGTGATGGTTATTTAAATCCAAATTTTGATAAGTTAATTAATCAATATGAGGTAGTTGTTCCTAATGAAATAACTAGTATTGAAATATTGGGTACTTTGGAAGATGCTACTGCTAGTGTAAAAGGATTTGATACATATAATTTAAATGTAGGAGAAAATACTATAGAAATATTAGTAACAAGTGAGTCTGGCAAAACTAATATTTATGAAATAAAAATTATTAGAGAAAGTATTATTAGTCCACTTCTTATTAACTTAGAAGCTCTAAATTATTCTCTAGATCCAGAATTTAATAAAGAGATATTTGAATATTTTATTACAGTTGATAATGAAGTTACTTCATTAAACTTAACATATGTACCAGAAGATGAAAATGCAACAATCACAGTTACAGGCAATGAAAACTTTGTTGTAGGTATGAATGAAGTCCATATTAAAGTAACAGCAAGTGATAATACAGAACAAGAATATATTTTATATGTAAATAGAAGTATGTCTACAAATAATTTCTTAAAAACATTAAGTACAGATGTTGGTATTTTAGATCCAAATTTTAATCCTAATACATTGGAATATAATATTTCAGTAGAAAGTGATGTTGACGTTATCCGTGTATATGCTTCTACAATGGATTCTTCAGCGGTAATAACTAGTAAAATAGGGAATGATAATCCATATACTTTAGAAAAAGGATTAAATAAAATCCAAGTTAAAGTTAGATCAAGCGTAGGAGTTACAAGAACTTATACATTAAATGTTAATAGAAAAATGTCTAGTAATAATAATCTATTAAATATCGAAGTTTATGCAGGAACAAATAAAGAACTTCAAGAACTTAGTTTCCAAAAAGATATTTTAGAATATGAAATTAATTTGAATAGTCCTTATGATTTTGTAGATATAGTTGTGAAGAAAGAAGATAGTTTATCTAGTGTTATTGGCGATGGAATTGTACTTCTACAATCAGGAGAAAATAATTTGGAAGTAATTGTAACAAGTGAAGATGGTAATGTTAATACTTATAAATTAAAAATTAATAATCCTAAATCTAATAATAATTATCTTTTAAAATTAAATCCAAGTGTTGGCGAATTAAATCCAGAATTTAATAAAGAAACTTTAAGCTATACTTTAGAACTAACTGATGAAGATAGTACTTTATCTTTTGAGGCAAAAGTTGAAAATAATAAAGCAACAGTTTCAGGACATGAAATAAAAGGAGTGCCAGAAAGTGCAAGCATAAGAGTTATTACAGTAACTGCAGAAGATGGCTCAACTAGAGAATATATCATAAATATTACAAGACCTTCTAAAAGTGAAGCAAGACTAGAAAGTCTAGAAATAGAAGGATATCTGGTTGAATTTGATCCAGATACATATAGTTATAATCTAAGTGTATCAATATCCAAAAAAGAATTACTAGAAAGTGAAATAAAAGCAATACCAAAAGACCCAGAAGCAACAGTAAATCTAATGGGAGACTTAACTATCCATGAAGGAATGATAAATATCTATGTGATAGAAGTTATTGCTAAAGATGGATATACAACTGAAACTTATACTTTAAATATAACAAGAGACAGCGCGGAACATAGTCTAAGAAGTAATAAGTATGAAATAGTACGAAATGAAGAAGAAGACTATGTAATAGGAATCCAACCAAGTACAATAATAAGTGATTTCAAAAACAACTTTGAGAATAGTCCTGAAGACTTAAAAGTATATCTAGAAACAGATGAAGTTAGTGATACAGAATTAACAGCAACAGCACTAGTATTAAAGCTAGAGAAAAATGGATATATATATGATACATTACGAGTAATAGTACGAGGAGATTTAACCAAAGATGGAAAAGTAAATATCACCGACCAAGTAAAAATGATAAACTTTGTTGGAAGAACAACAACATTTGATAAATACCAAATGTTAGCAGGAGACCTAACATTTGATGGCAAGGTAAACATAACCGATCAAGTAAAGATCATAAATTATGTTGGAAGAACAATAAGTGATATAAATACTAAACCAACAAGTTAAGGAAGCAAGAAATTGCTTCTTTTTTAGTGAATAATTTTAAAATTCACCTTTATTGATTTAAGTAAGAAATAATTTATTTTAAAAATTTAAATTTTACAGATTTTGTTATTTCTGCTTAACAGTTTTTTTCTACTTAGCATAGCAGATTTTAAGTATTTAGCTAGAAAGATTTTAAGTAATCCGTTTTTGAAAACTTATCTATTATATGATATCTTGCATTTGTGAAAGGAATATTTTATATGAAAGAAAATGAATATTATAATGAAATAGAATCTTTTATAAAAAAGAATGAGATAAGTAAAAAAAGAAGAATAATAGAAGAAAACTATGATACTTTAAATAATTATTGGAATATAGGAAAACTTATTGTAGAAGCTCAAGGGGGAAAGATACACGCTAAACGAGGAGAAGAATTAATAAAAAAATGGAGTATTCAATTTACTAAAAATTATGGTAAGGGGTATGATGCGACTAATTTAAGACGCTTTAGACAATTTTACTTAATCCTTCCGAAGTGTGGCCCAGCGGGCCGCAATATATCCTGGACACATTTTAGGTATTTAATTCCCATAAAAGATGAAAATAAAAGAAACTATTATATTAATTTGTGTATTGAAAGAAATTTATCCAAAAGACAATTATTAGAAGAAATAAAATCAAATAGTTATGAAAGATTAATAAACAAAATGGATAATATAGAAATAGTTCAAAATAGAAAAGAGTATTCAGTTTTGAATGATATGAAAAACCCAATAATAATAAAAGTTGATAAAAATAAAATAATTAAAAGTGAAAAAGATTTAGAACTTACAATACTTTCAAAGATAGAATTTATATTAACACAGCTTGGAAAAGGTTTTTGTTTTATTGGAAGTCAATATAAAATTAATAATTATTATATTGATATATTACTTTTTAATATCGAATTAAATTCTTATGTAGTGGTAGAACTAAAAACTAGAAAACTAAAAGTAGAAGATAAAGCTCAAGTAGAAATGTATATGAAACTTGTTGATGAAAATATTAAAAAGTCAACACAAAACAAAACAATAGGAATAATTATTTCAAAAGAACAAGATGATTATGTAGTTAATTTTGTTAGAAATAATGATTTAATACCTTTAATTTATGAAATAGTTAGAAAGTAAAATAAAAGTATGAAAGAAAACGAATATTATAATGAAATAGAAAGTTATATTAAAAGAAATGAAATAAATAAAAAGAGAAGAATATTAGAAGAGAATTATGATACTTTAAATAATTATTGGAATATAGGAAAACTTATTGTAGAAGCTCAAGGAGGAAAGATACACGCTAAACGAGGAGAGGAATTAATTAAAAAATGGAGTATTCAATTTACAAAAAAGTATGGGAAAGGGTATGATGCAACAAACTTACGCAAGTTTCGCCAGTTTTATTTAGAAATTCCAAAGTGCGCCACACTGTGGCGCGTTTCATGGTCTATAATTAAAATTGTTTTGCCAATTAAAGACATTAATCGCAGAAATTATTATTTTAATCTTTCGGTAGAACAAAATTTGTCTGTTAGACAATTACAAGAGAAAATAAAATCAAATTCCTATGAAAGATTAATTAATAAACCTATAAATGTAGAGCTAATAATCTCTAAAAAAGAATATACAATTTTAGAAGATATAAAAAATACAATAATAATAAAAGTAGATAAAAATAAAATAATTAAAAGTGAAAAAGATTTAGAGCTTACAATATTATCAGAAATTACTTTTGTTTTAACTCAATTAGGAAGAGGTTTTGCGTTTATAGGTAATCAATATAAAATCAATAATTATTATATAGATATATTACTTTTTAATATTGAATTAAATTCTTATGTAGTGATAGAACTAAAAACTAGAAGACTAAAAGTAGAAGATAAAGCTCAAGTAGAAATGTATATGAAACTTGTTGATGAAAATATAAAGAAATCAACGCAAAATAAAACAATAGGAATAATAATATCAAAAGAACAAGATGATTATGTAGCTAATTTTGTTAGAAGTAATGACTTAATACCTCTTACTTATGAAGTTATCAACAATTAATAAGCACGTAGATTTTTCTCATATATTAAATATTTTTAATAAATTATATAATAGACTTAAGAATTGGAAAGGGTGAGTATATGAGAAAAAGATTCTTAAGTTATATTACAATGGTTATTGTAATATTTGTAATAGGGGTTAATGTAGTAAAGGCAGAAGACTATAATTTTAGTACTAAGATTTATAAAGTTGATGTAGTAGATGATAACTTTATAACAAGATTTAATAATGGGGAGTTTCAAGAAGTAAAATCAGGAGGTACTTTAAATGCAGGGGATACAATAGCTGTTGGAGTGTATATTGATGTGAAGAATCCTACTGGTTCTATATTTGATATAAGACTAAATTGGGATGATAGTTTGTTGGAACAAGTATACAATGTAGATACATTGGAGTCGTATATTTATGACACTCGTTCTATTATAAAAGGTGGAATTTATTCGAACAATTGGGTAGTATTAATTTCTTCTGACAGAAGTCCTTATACAATTGCTAATATTTATAATATTTCAAATAAAGAAAATTTTGATAAAAATGTCGCTATGTATTGGTTATTTTATAAGATAAAGGATAATGTTCAAGATAATTCTAATTTAATGTTTAGTTTTAACAGAGTTGAGAGTTATGGTGATTTTGGAAGAAATTTATTAGATATTAGTACTACTTCATCAAACTTTAAAATTAATGGTACTAAAAGTTTAGCTTATTCTTTAGGAGATGCTAATGGTAATGGCAAAATTGATTTTGGGGATGTGATGTTATCTATGGCCTTTTATATGGTAAATTTATCTATGAATGCTGAAGAAAAAGATGCTGCCGATATGAATAATGATGGCAGAGTAACATTAAGTGATACTTTATTAATAATAGAAAAATTATTTAAGAATAATTAGGAGATATTTATGAAAAAAAGTTTAAATTATATAGCAATATTTGTTATAACAATGTTATTAGGCATAAGTATAGCTAAAGCAGAAGATTATAATTTTGATATTAAAGTTTATAAGACTAATAATGTTAATACATTTTTAAATGATTATAAAAATGGTAATATTAAAGAATTAGAAAAAGGTAGTACTTTAAATGCTGGAGATACAATTGCAGTAAGTTTATATATTAATAGTAAAAATTCTACCGCAAGTGGGATTGAAGCTAGACTTAATTGGGATAAATATGTTTTAGAGCCAGTTTTAAATTCTAATGGTATATCTTATGGAGAAGTGGATTTAAGAACAGAAGATAATGGTGGAATATATCAATTGGATACTGATGCAAGTAATCCATGGGATAATAATTTTGCTGGAGAAAAAAATTATTATATGGGAAATATTCCTAGAGTAAGTGGATATTTGTATAATATAAAAACTAATCATAAGATTAGCAAGTCAGGTAGTATAGCATTTTTATATTTTAAAATTAAAGAGAATGTAGTTGATAATACAATTTTAACTTTTAGTTACAATAAAGCAGAAGCTTTTTCTAACTATGGGAGAGCTGGTGTAAGTACCTCCGTTTCTTCTATCTATTTTAAAATTAGAGCCAATTTAGCAGAACCTTATTCTTTAATGGGAGATATTAATGGAAATGGAAAAATTGATTATGGTGATGTTCAATTAATTATTAATTATGTAGGTAGAGCAGTAAGTTTTAATGAAAAAGAAAGATCTGTTGCAGATGTAACGGGAGATGGAAATATTAACTTGACTGACCAAATTAAATTAATGAATATGTATAATGCACTAGATAAGAATTAATATTTTATTAGTTCTTTTTTTAAATAAATAAATTCTTAAATCTTAATGTCGAATTTTGTCAAAAAGGTATAGATTAAAAAATATAAATATGCTATAATCTATGATAGAATAGAGAGAAAGTAGAGTAAGGTGTATAGTTATGAAGAATAAATTTAATTTAAGAAAGCTAATATTTATACTTATTGGGATGTTTTTTTGTGTGGCTCCAATAGATGCAAAAGCAGAGGAATATGACTATGAAGCTGGTTTTGCTTTTTATACGTATGTTCCTGGTGAATATAGAAGATTAAGCCAATGGATGATGGCATTGCAAGACGGAGAAGTAGAACAAATAACAGATCTAACTACTTTGAAAACAGGAGATTATGTCGCAATAGCCACCACTTTAAAAACCATCGGAACCGGAAAAGCATCAAGCTTTTCTATGTACTATTCATATGATACAGATGTGTTTGAATGGTATGAAACCGATCCTAAAGCGATAATTGATGATAGAAAAGTTAGCGAAGGAGGAATATATCCTAATTATAACTGGATTGACAATGGTTCGAATGCCTCTGATGGTGTAGCGAATATAACTTTTGGAGATAATGGTGGTTCCATATTAGATACGCCAATTGAAGGGCCAACTACTTTTATATTTTTTAAAGTAAAACAAGATATTACTTCAGATAACTTTCCTTCATTTAAATATTATACTGTTGATGAACCTTTTGTTGGATCAGTAAATGATGGCAATGGTAATGCTGTGACAGGCGTATTTGCTACTTTAGGATCAACTCCTGATAGTAAAGAAGTTTATATAAAAAATAATGACATTATACCTGAAATTAAACTTTCAACTGATACAACTTTAAAAACTTTAACAATTATGAATGGAAGTACTAATTATACATTAAATCCTGCCTTTGTTGCAGGTAGTACAACTACTTCATATACTTTAACTGTCCCATATAGTGTTACAAATGTTGATTTACAAGCTATACCAACTGCTGAGGGTAAAGCTGTTATTGCTCCTGGTGAACTTGGAAATAAAACCTTAAATGTTGGTGCTAATTCTCTAGAATTTACAGTTATACCAGAAGACCCAGATGCTAGTGTAGAGATATATACTATTACTGTTACTCGTCAAAATAATGTTGCAACATTAAAGACTTTAACTGTTGATGGAAATAGTGTTCCAGGTTTTACTAGCGATAGTGATACCAACCTAACCTTTACGCTTGATCCAGTAAGTAGTAGTTCTATAGTTATTGCTGCCACTCCAACTGATAGTAACGCTACAGTTGATAATACAAATCTAGGAACTAAAAGCTTAAATGTTGGTGATAATACATTTACTATTGATGTAACAAGTGAAGATGGTACTGTAACTAAAACATATACTATAAAAGTTAAAAGAAAATCAAATGTTGCAACATTAAGCAATTTAACAGTGACTAGTAGTCCGCAAGGAACTATGGGTTCATTTGCAACAGCAACTAAAACTTATAAATATATTTATGATGAAACAGTAGGTAATGTTACTATTAATGCAACAGCAACCCATGCTGAGGCTATGGTTAAAATCGGTGATGCTGTAGCTACTAAAGGAAGTGCAACTAATAATAGTATTGATCCTAAAACTACTAACTATATTGATGTAACTATTACAGCAGAAGATGGAACAACTACTGATTCTTATCGTATTAATTTTGAAAAGAAAAAATCTACTGTTAATACTTTAAAAACTTTGAGTATAAAAGACAGCACTGGTAAAGAATATATAACTAACTTTAATAGCACAACTAAAACATATAATATAACTGTTGCTAATGATATAACAAGTTTAGATGTAACTGCAACATCTACTAGTGATTCAGCTTCAATAAATAATAATGGCAATAGTTATACTGGAACAATTGCAAATTTAGGATTTAGTAATAATGTTCATACTTTAACTGTTACTCCTGAAGATACTAGTGCTACAAACGGAACTTACACTATAAATGTTACTAGAACCAAAAGTGCTAATGCAAATTTAAGTGATTTAAAAGTTGATAATACTTCTTTAACTGATTTTGATGGTACCAAAAATGGAACTTATACTTTAAATGCTGTTGATAGTACAAAAGCTAGTGTAGAAATTAATTATACTAAAGAAAATAACGAAGCAAATGTAACTATAACCAATAATGGAACTAATATAAATGGAAATACAGTTAATTTAAGTGAAGGAAATAATGTTATAGTTGTTTCTGTAACTAGTCAAGATAACACCAAAACTATAAGACATACTATTAATATTAAGAAAAATAGTAGTGTAGCCACTTTAAGCAATTTGACTGCAACTAGTAGTCCACAAGGAACTATGGGGCCTTTTGCAACAGGAACTAAAACATATACATACATTTATGATGAAAGTGTAAATAGCGTAACAATTAATGCGACTTCAACTCATAATGAAGCTAACATTGCAATAGGAAGTAATACTGCCAGTAAGCATACAGCAACTGCTAATATTGACCCTAAAAATACTACTAGTATAGATATAGTTATTACAGCTGAAGATGGACATAGCACAGATACTTATACTATTAATTTCCAAAGAAAAACATCTACTGATAATACCCTAAAATCTTTAAGTGCTATGGATAGTTCAAATAATGAGTATATAACTAATTTCAATGCAACAACCAAAACATATACTATTGTTATCCCTCATGATGTAACTAGTTTAAATGTTAGTGCTGTATCTAATAGTGATGCTGCTACTATAAATGATGGAACAAATACTTATAATGGTACAATTAACAATATTGGTTTTGATACTCCAACATCTCATACCATAACTGTAAAACCAGAAGATACAACTGCTGCAAGTGCAACATATACTATAAATGTTACAAGAGAAAAGAGTACTAATGCTAATCTAACATCGCTAACTGTTGATGGAAATACTCTAGATGGCTTTAATGGCAATGCAGATGGAACTTATACTTTGGATGATGTTCTAAATGCTAAAAATTCTGTGACTGTTAATTATACTACTGAAAATAGTGAAGCAAATGTAACGATAAGTAATAATGGTACAACAATAACTGGTAATAATGTTTCTTTAACAGAAGGTGCTAATGAAATTAAAGTTGTAGTTACAAGTCAAGATGGCACTAAAACTATAACACATACAATTAATATCAAACGTAAATCAAATAATGCTGATTTAGCAACTTTAGATGTTACAAGTAATCCAATGGGAACATTAAGTCCTGCTTTTGACCCAGCAAAAACTACTTACACATATAATTATGATCGTACAGTAACTACAATAAATGTTGCAGCCTCATCAAATCACGGTGCTACAATATTAGGAACAGGCGATTATAATATTCCAACTGATACTAAAGCAGAATTAACTGTAACCCCAGAAGATGGCGATATTAAAATATATACTATTAATTTTGTTCAAAATTTAGATGCTGATAGTACACTTCAAAGTTTAAATGTTAAAAATGGTTCAACTACATATCCTTTAACCCCAAACTTTAGTAGCAACATTAAAGACTATACTTTAACAGTTCCAACTGAAGTAGAAAAAGTAAATATTGAAGCTATAGCTAATAATATTCACGCTAAGAGTATTACTATTACTAAGGATAGTAAGACAAAAAATATTACTGAAAATAGTGAAATAAATCTTGACCCAGGAACAAATAATATAGAAATAAAAGTAATCGCTGAAGATGATTCTAGTACTACATATACTATTGATATTACTAGAACAATTAATACTAGTGCTTCCTTAACAGATTTAAAAGTTGATGGTGTTCAAATTCCAGATTTCAGTTCTTCTAAAACATTATATAATTTAGATGCTGTAGATTATAATAAAACAAGCATTGAAATAGAAGCAATAGGGGAATCAGGAGCTACTGTAACAGGTGACGGAATTAAAAATTTAAATCCAGGTGATAACACTTTTGAAATTAATGTAACAGCTCAAGATGGTATTACCTCTAATAAATATACAATAAATATTCGTCGAAAATTAAATGATGCTAAAATAACTAATTTAACTTCAAATAATGGCACAACATTAACAAAAGATAGTGAATTTGGGTATACACTTGATATTCCATCAGGAATAACAAATGTCAGTTTAACACCAACATTTGTAGCAGGAGCTACTCTAAAAACTCCAACATCATTAGATAATATTGATATTACAAATATTACTGAAATTCAATTTGAAGTTCAAGCAGAAGATACAAGCTTTACTAATACATATACAATAACTTTAAATAAATTAGCATCAACTAATAATAATCTTGCTAGCTTAAGTATTAGTTCAGGCACTTTAGATCCAGTATTTAATAAAAATACAACTAATTATACTGTTAGTGTTGATAGTACTGTAGCAAGTATTGAAGTTACAGCTGTTGCAGAAGATACAAATGCAAGTATAACTGGCGATGGAACTCATAATTTAAATTATGGTACTAATACAATTACAGTAACTGTAACTGCTGAGGATAATAGCATAAAAGATTATATTATTGTTGTTACACGAAACAAGAGTAATGATACATCACTAAGCAATTTAACAATTGATGGCACAACAATTGCAGGATTTACTAGTACAAAAGATAATTACGAAATAAATCTTCCATTTGGTACAACTAGTTTTGAATTAAATGCTACTCCAAATGATACTAATGCTAATATTGATGCTAATGAACTAGGAACAAAGAATATAAGTACTAGTCCAGAAACTTTCACATTTACAGTAACTGCTCATGATGGTACTACTAAAACATACACTATAAAAGTAAATGTGGCATCTAATAATGATACTACAATTGATTCTCTAATCGTTTTAGGTAAAACACCAACTTGGAATAATACTGACAACCGTTATGAATTAACAGTAGATGGCGAAACATTAAAAGTTGGTCCAAATGATATAAATGCAACATTTAGTAATGGTGCAACAATAACTACTAAAGATAATGAAAAAGAACTAGTTGTTGGTGCTAATACTTATAAATTTACAGTAACAGCAGAGGATGGAACTACAACAAAAGAATATGAAGTATTAATTACAAGAGAAGTTTCAACAATTAATACATTAGATTCTCTAACAAGTGATACTGGAACAATAAGTCCAACATTTGATCCAACAGAAAATAATTATACTTTAACATTACCAGTAGGAACAACAAACTTTACTTTAAGCGCAACATCTACAAGTAAAAATCCAGCTACTAATGTTGTTGGAACAGGTGCTTACACAATGCCTCTTGTTGATAATCCTATAGATATAATAGTTACAGCCGAAGATGGAAGCATAAATACTTATTCGGTTACTGTAAAATATGCTGCAAGTAATATATCTACACTTGATTCATTAAGCGTTGTAAATCATCAATTTAATAAGCCATTTACTAGCACAGATTATGATTATAGTATTGGCGATATTACAACTGATATCACAAGCTTAACAATTAATGCTTTAAGTGGAAATAATGCAACTATTAAGTATCAGTTAAATAGTGAAGCTGAAACTACTAATAACGTTATATCATTACCAAGTACTTTAGGTGAGGGTATTATCAAAGTTATTGTAACAAGTGAAGATGACACAACTACTAAAACATACAATATTAAATACAATATGATAAGCGCTGGTCTAGATAAGATTACATCAAGCATTCATACTATAGATGATGATTATGTTTTAACAGTTAAGCCAAATACTCAATATGATGCAACTTTTAAAGCAGATTTTGACAATGATGCAAATGAGTTAGTATTATACCTTTCAGATGGAACTACTAAAGTAACAACAGAGATTATTGGAACAGGAATGATTTTAAAGCTTGAACGTAATGGCCAAGTTTTAGATGAAAAAGCAATTGTTATCTTAGGTGATACAAGTGGAGATGGCATGCATGATATAGAAGATGCTGTTAAAATAGTTAATGACTACTTAACAATAAATATGTTAGATGGTGCTTATCGTAAAGCAGCAGATACAAGTAAAGATGGCATATTAGATATAGAAGATGCTGTTAAAGTAGTTAATCAATATTTAGGAATAGGAAATCTATTCGGAAATTAGAAAGATGGTAATTATGATGAAAAGAATAGAAAAAATATTTAAAATTGCTTTAATAGTAGCTATGTTATTTATAAATTTACCAATTACTAAAGCAGCGGGGACAGCAGATTTGGGCTTTTCTGGCTCATCTTCTGCTACTGTTGGTAGTAATATAGAAATAACCTTAGTAGTTAACAATATTTCAGGAGTTCCTAATGGTATATCTGGAGTTAATGCTGAAATAGTTTTTGATTCAAATTATTTAGAATTTGTTGAATGTAAGAGCTTAGCTTCATTTAACATTAGTTATGTTGAATCAGCAAAAAAAATAGCAGGATTTGCTGTAGGAAACAATATCACAACATCTTCTGCCAATCTTGTAAAATTTACTTTTAAGCCATTAAAAAAAGGAAGCACTAAACTAGAATTAAAAGGTTATAAATTAACTGATGGTAATTCATCACCATTAAATCTTAACGTTGGATCTAAGACAATTACAATTAATGACCCAGTTCCTAAATCTAGTAATGCTAATTTAAGTTCTTTAGGAGTAACAGGTTATACTTTAACACCAACATTTGATAAGAATACTTTAGAATATCGTGTAAATGTTCCAAATAGTGTAACAAGTGCTACTATAACAGCAACTCCTGAGGATAGTAAAGCTACTGTTCAAAGAAGTTTAAATGTTACAAACTTACAACCAGATAGAGATCATAGATATACAATTACAGTTACAGCAGAAGATGGAACCAAAAAAAACTATGTTGTGATAATTTACCGGGAAAAAGCTCCAGAGGTACCTAAATCAACAGACAATACTTTAAAAAGCTTAGGAGTAAGTGGTTATAATATTTCTCCAGCTTTTAATAAAGATACAACAGAATATAATTTAACAGTTCCAAATGACCAAACTAAAGTTACTGTTAAAGCTGAAGCTAATGATACTAAAGCAAAAGTTGAAATTAAAGGTGGAGATAATCTCCAAGTAGGAAATAATAAAGTTGAAGTTATAGTTACAGCAGAAGATGGTTCTACAAAAGTATATAATATTAATGTATCACGTGAAGAAAAGAAAACTGAAGAAACACCTAAACTTGATGATGACGCTACATTAAGTAAATTATATATTGGAGGATACACTCTAAATCCTACATTTAATAAAAATACCAATGTATATACAATTAATGTTGGTGAAGCAGTAGGTGGATTAAACGTTGATGCTACGCCATCTAGTTCTAAAGCAAAAGTTGAAGTAAAAGGAAACAATGGTTGGAAATATGGTATGAATCACGTTACAATTGTTGTTACAGCGGAAAATGGTAATAAAAACACCTATATTATCAATGTTAATCGTAAAGACCCAAGTGGAAAAACAGAGAATAAATCAAATGATTCATATCTTAATAGTTTAGTAGTTAACGATGCTACACTAAGTCCTAGCTTTGACAAGGATATAAGTAGTTATAATGTCAAAGTTCCATATGATATGGAAAAACTAGATATTAGCTATGTAACTTCTAATAATAAAGCTAAAGTTGAAATCCTAAATAATGATGAATTAAAAGTAGGAAATAATAATATTCAAGTAAAAGTTACAGCAGAAGATGGAAGTATTCGTATTTATACTATTAATGCTACTCGTAGTGCTTTAAGTAGTAATAATAATCTTAAAATACTAAGTGCAAATGGTTTCCAATTGTCTCCAGGTTTTGCTAAAGATATTTTAGAATATAATGTTAAAGTTAATTCTAATACTGATAGCTTAGACTTAACAGCTCTAGCTGAAAGTGATAGTGCAAAAGTTGAAATTACAGGTAATAAAAATTTCCAAGTAGGAAATAATGTAGTTTTAATAAAAGTAACAGACGAAAATGGTTTTTCAAAATATTATCAAATAAACGTTAATAAACCAGAAGCTGCTATAATGGGAATGAATATAGGACACTTCTTAATGTTATTATTCCTAGGCTTAGGTTTAGTTGCAACACTTTTATTGTTATTATTAATTCTTCGTAAAAGAAAAGACAAAAACAATCAAGTTCCTCAACAACCAGTAGCACCAACTCCCGTTATTGACTTTAAGCCAGAATTTAATTTTGGTTCAAGAAATGGCACAGATGATGATGTAGTTTATCCAGGTGGAACTCTAAATCAAGGCAGTCAAATTGGCACAGTTGCTAAAGAACCTAAACAATTAGTTGAAGAAGCTAGATATGAAGATTTAACAGATGAAGATTATGAAGACATTACTAGAAATTTTGATTATTTTGACCAAACAATAACCAAAGATGAGCTTATTGCTGCTATAAGAGAGGGAATTGAAACTAAAAATACAGATAAATTAAAAATGCTTTTAAAACAAGATGAGTTAAATCAATTAAAAAAAGAAATAAAAAGAAAAGAAATGGCTAAAAGACGGAGTGATCGCTATGATGATTTTTAAACAAAAGATTAAGTTTCTAGCTATTACTATCTGCTTATTTCTTTTTTCCTCTTTAAATGTTAAAGCGGCAAATTTAAGTTTTAATAGTTCATCAAGTGTTAGAATAGGAAATAAGGTAGAGGTTATTTTAGCCATAGGAGATTTAGGAGAAGATCAAGTCTCAGGAATTAATGGAAAATTAAATTTCGATTCTAATTATCTAGAATTTGTTAATGCTCAAAATATGGCTCCATTTGCTATAAGATATAAAAGTGATGTCCAATTAATAGCAGGTTTTGCTATTGGGGATAACATAGTTAATTCTTCAAATTTAATGAAATTTACATTTCAAACAAAAAAAGAAGGAACTACAACCATCAGTTTAACGAACATAAAAGTTACAGATGCCAATAGTACCCCCATAGCAATTAATTCACCATCCAAGTCTATAACTATAACCCCACCTCCAAGTACAAATGCTAATCTATCAAATTTAACTATATCTCCTGGAACCATTAATTTTAATAAAAATACTACTAGTTATAATATTGATGTAGATTCAAATATCACTTCAATTATAGTAAACGCTAGTGCTGAAGATGCAGGAGCAAAAGTAAGTGGTACAGGAACTAAAAATTTAAATTATGGTAAAAACACTATAAATGTAGTTGTAACAGCTCCAAGTGGTGATAAAAAAGCTTATACTCTAACTGTTAATCGAAAAGATGACCGCAGTACTAATAATAATTTATCCAGTTTAAGTGTTAGTGGCTATACCATAAGTCCTAAGTTTAATTCTGGAACTACTTCATATAGTATGGAAGTTCCTTTTGAAGTTTCTGCTATAAACATCAATGCTACTGCTCAAGACCCTAAAGCTAAAGTTACAATTGGCAGCAATCAAAAGAAATTAACTGCAGGTAAAAACAATGCGATTAAAATCACAGTTACTGCTGAAAATGGTGCTACTAAAACTTATACATTGAATGTAAAAAGGGCACCTGATCCCAATAAAGTATTATCAACTAATAATGATTTAGCTTCATTAAGTATTAAAGATGTTCCAATTAGTCCTGTCTTTAATAAAGATGTTACAGCTTACACAGCTAATGTTTCTTATGAAATTGAAAGTGTGGAATTCATCTATGCTGCTGCCGATAAAGAATATGGTTCTGTAAAATTAGACGGTCCAGAGACTCTTAAAGCTGGTGAAAATAAATATACTTTAACAGTTAGTGCTGAAGATGGCAGTACTAAAGAATATACAGTTATAATAACAAAAGAAAAAAATCCTGATGGTTCTGATGATATTCCCGTAGATAAGCCTGTAGAACCAATTCCTGAAAAAGAATTAGTTTTAAAAGAATTAAATTTAAAAAATGGTAAATTAGTAGGTAAATTTGACCCAAATGTTTTTGTCTATCAATATAAAAAAGATAAAAATTTCACTTTTGATGCAATACCTAAAAACAGTGAAGATACTGTAACTATATTTGAGAATTCGGGAGTGTATACTATCCTTATTGAAGATAGTGAGGGTAATCAAAGTGTTTATACATTAATACCTAAAAATAGTAACATTATGATAATAATCATCTCATGTGTTTCTATTTTATTTATAAGTGGAGGCACTTTTCTAGGCTATAAACTAGGATTAAAAAAAGATAAACCTCAAAAGACTCCTAAAATGAAAAAGACAACTAAAAAAGAAAGTTTAGCCAATTAAAACTTTCTTTTTATATATATTTTTACTATAAATTAGAAAAAAATAAATTATAAAAGTAAACTAAGAGTAACAAATAAAGAAACATTTAATTTAAAATTATTATTTTATGGTAGAATATGTCTAAAATATTTTGTATAATAGATTATAGGTGAATAATAGATGATATATTTAGATTATAGTGCAACAACTCCAATGGGCTATGAAGTACTAGATACATACAATAAAACATGTAAAGATTTTTTTGGCAATCCCAATTCCCTTCATGAACTGGGTGTCAAAACTAAAAACTTAATGAATAGTGCAACCAAACAAATTGCAGAAATATTTAGTATTCAAGAATCAGAGATAACATATACTTATGGTTCTACTATGGGCAATAACTTAGCTTTAATTGGTTCAGCTTTAGCAAATCATAAAAAAGGTCAACATATTATCGTCTCTAAACTTGAGCATCCTAGCATATATGCTATATGTGATTATTTAAGTAGTATTGGCTTTGAGATTAGTTATGTAAAAAATGATAATGAAGGGTTAATTGATTTTGAAGATTTAAAGAAATTAATTCGTCCTGATACTATTTTAGTAAGTATCTGTGCTGTAAATAGCGAAGTAGGAGTAAGACAACCTTTAAAAATGATTCGTCAAATTATCAAAAAAGAAAATCCTAATACTATACTTCATTCAGATATGACCCAAGGAGTAGGTAAAGTTAGTATTAATCTTCATGATGTAGATTTAGCCACATTTACAGGTCATAAAATATATGGTCCTAAAG
The DNA here is from genome assembly GCA_910585045.1 of uncultured Bacilli bacterium. Taxonomy (GTDB): domain Bacteria; phylum Bacillota_I; class Bacilli_A; order RF39; family UBA660; genus Caccenecus. The sequence continues at coordinate 16,280 of CAJUCD010000012.1, read as the reverse complement.
GAATAGGAATTCTATATAAAAACAACAATATAAATATTTCACCTATTATTTATGGTTCTGGAACAACTAATATGTTAAACCCTGGAACTCCTGCTGTACCTTTAATAGTGGCATTATCTAAAGCTATACGTCTTGCGACAACTGATTTAGAAAAAAGAGAAAGATTTATTGAAAGAATAAATCAGAAATTAGTTGATGCTTTATCTAAATATGAAGGTGTAATGATAAATAAGACTAAATACTCCATACCACATATTTTAAATATAAGTCTTAGAAATATAAAAGCCGAAACTTTTCTTCATGCCTTAGAAGAATATGAAATATATCTTAGTACAAATACAGCCTGTTCTAGTGGTAATTTATCTACAAGTGTTTTAGCTATTTATGATGATCGTGTACGTGCCTCATCAACTTTACGTATCAGTTTATCGCATTTAACAACTACTGATGAGATAAATAAGTTTATAGAAATATTCGAACAAATATATAAAAGACTAAGTGGTCTTCAATAAGGATAATTAAAAATGGAAAAATTTAAAATTGGCAGTCTAGAATACGCTCCTTATAATAATCATAATCAAGAGCACAATTTATTTTTAAAAAGTCAACTAGAAGAGATTGAAGAATCAGGGGAATTAGAAGAAAGAATGGGAGATATTTCTTATATGTTTGATCATTCTTATCAAGAGTTAAGTACTTTTTCATTAAATAATCCTAATGCTTACTTAATATTTGATATTTCTGAAATTATTGGTTTCGTATATATGTATTTAAATAAAAATAATGAATTATTACTTTATTTAGGAATCAGAAAAGATAAACGTAAAATGGGTTATGGCTCTAAAATAAGTCAGGAACTAACAGATTATCTTTTACAAGCATTTTCTTTAAATGGCATCAAAGTCCAAGTTGAAAGTGATAACATTGGTAGTTTAAAAGCCATAGAAAAAGCGGGTTTTAAATATTTAGAAGATGATTTTTATATTAAGAAATAAAAAACATTTAGTCTCAAAAGATTAAATGTTTTCTATTGGTCTTCAAAAGTAATCATCTTCTTTACTTTTATTTAGTTTTTAAGTATAATTAGGTTGTGATATATATGGAAAAAGTTATACTAATTAAATATGGAGAATTATCTACTAAAAAGGATAATATTAATTATTTCTTAACTAGATTACGAGATAATATTCTTTTTGTTTTAAAAGATTTAAATGTTAAAGTTGACTATGATAAAGGTCGTATGTTTATACATACAAAAGAAGATTTTGAAACAGTGATTTCTCGTGTTACTAAAGTTTTTGGTATTCATGAAATTAATATTTGCTATATTATAGAATCTATTGATTTTAAAGAAATAGCCGATCAAACTGTTAATTTACTAAAAGAATTCAGTTTAAAAACTTTTAAAGTTGAATCCAAAAGAAGTAATAAAAGAATACCATTAACAAGTATTGAGTTAAGCAAAAATATGGGTGCTCAAATTCTCAAAAATATACCTAATCTTAAAGTGGATGTTAACAATCCTGAAGTACTAGTAAATATTGAATATCGTAACAGCAATACCTTAGTTTATTTTGAACAAATAAAAGGTTTAGGTGGCTATCCAGTTGGAACTCTTGGCAAAGGGTTACTTATGTTGAGCGGCGGTATTGATTCCCCAGTAGCAGGTTATTTAACATCTAAAAGAGGTGTAAAACTAGAAGCAATATATTTTGAAAGTCCACCTCATACTAGCCATGAAGCTAAAGATAAAGTAATCAGTCTTGCTCGTAAATTAGCAATATATAATAATGATATAAACTTACATATAATTAACTTTACAGAAATTCAAGAAAGCATTTATAAAAATATTCCTCATGAATATTTAATAACAATTATGCGTAGAATGATGTACCGTATCAGTGCCATAATCGCTTATAATAGAAATTGCAAAGTCCTAGTTAATGGTGAGTCTATTGGCCAAGTAGCAAGTCAGACTCTAACAAGTATGTCTGCTATTAATAGTGTAGTAAATATTCCAGTAATTAGACCTCTAGCATGTTTTGATAAATTAGATATTATTGCTATTGCTAAATCAATTGAAACTTATGAAACAAGTATTTTGCCATTTGAAGATTGTTGTACCATATTTGTTCCTAAGCATCCTGTTATCAATCCAGATAAGCATAAATGTGAAGAATATGAAAAATTAATTCCATATGAAGAATTAATATATCAAAATATTAAAAATCATGAAATTTTAAAAATAACTTCTAAAGAAGAAAAACAATTTGAGGATTTATTATAATGGAAACTTGTGTAGAAAAATCAAAGACCCTAGGAATTGGTGTTGGTATAATAGTTTTAAATGAAAAGCAAGAAGTACTATTATTACTTAGAAACAGTGATGCCGCCTTAGCAGATAGTGCTATGCATTTAGAAGGTACCTATACACTACCTAGTGGCAAAGTAATATTTGGTGAAACTTTTGAAGAAGCAGCAAAACGTAAATTAAAAGACGAAACTAATTTCGAAGTAAATATTCAAGATTTACAGCTAATATCTCTAGCAAATGATGTTAATGAGTATGCACATTTTGCTACTATTGGTTTTTTAGCTGCCCAATATAGGGATGAATTTAAACTAAAATCTAGTAAAGAATTTACTGATTATAATTGGTATCCACTAGAATCTTTACCAAAGAATATATGTGAACCTAGCCAAAAAATAATAAATAATTATCTAAATAAAACTATATATTAATTATAGAAATATAATTTTTATAGTTTTTAAGCAATTCTTCTATAAATATAGAAGGATTTTTCTTTGGTACAAATAAATAACAATAATTTTTTGTTCTAGTAAGCCCTACATAAAATAATCGTCTTTCTTCTTCAAAAGGGTAAATATCTTTATGTTTAATAACATATTTTAAGATATGTTCATCTTTTATTTTTGAGGGTAGGGAATTAATCTCATTAGTTAGATTAATAATTAAAATATTATCTTCTTCTAATCCCTTAGCTTTATGAATAGTTTTATAATATACATTTTGCTTATTTTCAAATTTTAAAACATCATTTTCTATATATTTATTATCTATTACTTCTAATATATCCCTATTATTTCTTCCTAAAATCATTAAATTATCTTGATTAATATAATTAAGAGCTTTTCTAAAATCGCTTTTTAAATTTTTATAATATAAAATAATAATTGGCTTTTTAATTCTTTTTTTAGATTTTAAATTTTTTTTAATTTGTCGTTTATTTTTCATAACAAAAGAGCCTGCAACATTAATTAATTCCTGACTATTACGATAAGTATTAGTTAAATATAATTTCTTTACTTTTTTAAAGTGTTTATGAAAATCTAAAAAGTTATTCAAATCACATCCTGAAAACCTATATATTGATTGAAAATCATCCCCAACAACTGTAATCATTGCTTTAGTTTTCTTAACTATTTCTTTAACCAAATCTTCTCTAACTTGCGAAGTATCTTGATATTCATCAATAATAACATATTTATAACTTTTCTTAATTCCCATATCTTTAACTATTTTAGTTGCTATATATATCATATCATCAAAATCAATTAATCCTTGGGATTCTTTTTCTAGTTTATATATTTCATAGATTTTTTTTATAATAAATAACAATTCTTTATCATGCTTCCTAGCATTCTTTATCATTTTATCAAAATATTTTATATCATAATAATTTCCTATATACAAAGTTATGAATCTTTTAATAGTATTTTTATAATTTTTAAATTCTCTAGTATTTATATAATTATTAGTTAAAAACAATTTTCTAAAATATAAAGTATCAATACTATAAAATATTTCTTCAACTAAATATTCTAATAGAGTAGGAGGAGCAATTTCATAATTTATTTTATGATCATCTAATATTTCCAAAGCCAGTTTATGAAAAGTATAAACTTTATTATCCAAGCCAAGCTCTTTTTTAATTTTAGTTTCTAAAGATTGTGCAGCATTATTAGTAAAAGTAATACATAATATATCTTCAATCTTAACATCAAAATTTTTTACTAGATATTTAATTTTACCAACCATTGTAAGACTTTTACCAGAACCTGCTCCTGCTATAATAATGGAATTACCTGTATATGTTGCAGCTCTATATTGCTCTTTATCTAAAGTATTACCTAAAACTTCTATTTTCATTTATTATCCTTATCAAAGCTAAATTGCTATAGATATATTATAAAAACTAATTTTAATAATGTCTAGAAAAAGGCTTCGACAAAAAATGCAAAAAACCTAAATATTATGATAAATATTTAGGTTCATCAGTTTTACCCAAAAGATAATCAACACTTACATTATATTTTTTAGCTAAAAGATATAAATTAAAAGTTAGGATTAAATTAATTCCATTTTCATATTTACTAATACTAGCTTTATTAGAATCAATTTCATTTGCTAAAAAATCTTGAGACACTTTAATTTCTTTTCTAAAGTTCTTAAGATTTTTACCTATAGTTATTTTATCTAAATTTTCGATATATTTATAATTAGGATATTGCTTTTTATCAGTTAATCCTAGTATATAATCCGCACTTACATAAAACATATTACATAAGGAGTTTAAATGCTCAAGAGGTAAATATCTATCGCCATTAATATAATTTGATAAAGTTTTTTTAGATATATTAAGTTTTATAGCAATTTCTGTTGCTGTTATATTTTGTAATTTTAATTCATAGAAGAACTCTTTTAAGTTATTAGAAATATCCATATTATCACCATTTAAATTATAAATTAGTAATATTATTAAGTCTGATTAGTCTTACAAATAGAAACTTTTTCTTAGCAAATAGTATAGGCGATATTATAATTTTAGTATAAATGATAAAATTCTAATATAATTGAGCGCTCATTATTTAGAATCAGGAAAGAGGATAAATAATGAAAATAGAAAAGTTAGGTAAAAATCATAGAAAAGAAGTAATAGGAGGTTTGATATTAATAAGTGTAATAGGAGTATTAGCATTTAATTTAACAACAGCTAAGTATCAGGGAATTGAAGATATAGAATTAGTAACATGTAATAGAAAACATAAGTAAGAATGATAAATGTTATTTATATTTTGATAAGAATACAGAAATAGTAAATACAGTATTAGGAAGTATTGAAGTAAATAATTATACCCCAGACTTTAGTAAAATAGCCACAACAGATGAGGGAATCTTTGAATATAAAGGCTCAGATTATTCTGAAGGAAATAAGCCTATTTATTATTATAGAGGAGACATTAATAATAATTGGTTAGTTTATGGCAGAGATAATGAAAAATATATTTGGTGGCGCATAATTAGAACTAATAGTAATGGTTCTATAAGAGTAATTTATGCTGGAACTTCTAATAGTTTAACAGTCTCACCGAATCCAAAAAGTGAAGGTACTCAAATAGGCAGTAGTTCTTTTAATAGTAATCGTTCAGATAATATGTACGTTGGGCTTAAATATACTAGTGGCAATACTCATGGAAAAACAAACAATTCTACAATTATAGAAACTATTAATAAATGGTATGAAGATTTAATAAATAATAATAAAATAAATTCTACTTATATAGATAATCGAGCAGGATTTTGTGGAGATCGAACAAATAACGTTTCTACTTCTTTAGCTCCAATGGTAAATAGTGGAGGTGGGATAGGAAATATAATTACTCACTATGGATCAAAATATCGCAATGAAATAAAAAAAGAACCAACACTTTCATGTTTTAATAAAGATGATATTTATAATATACCAGTTGGACTTATTACCGCTGACGAATTAGCCATTACAGGAGCAGTTTGGCTATATAAAAATCCCAATCATTGGTTAAATACTAATCAAGCTTATTGGACAGTGTCTCCCGTATCATTTGATTATAACGTCAATAATATAGCTATGGCATATGTTTCTGCTATGTTTGAAAATAGTGTGCTATCAAGTAATAATGTAAAAAATTCTTGGGGTATTAGACCAGTTATTAATCTTAGCTCCGAGATAAAAATTTCAAAAGGCAAAGGCACTATTAATGACCCATATATAGTATCTGAATAAAAGCATGAATTAAAAATGCATAATTAACTTACAAGTTAAGTTAGAATCTATTAGGAATGGCAGCAGATCCTAAATTTTTCTAAAAAAAAGAAGAACTATTCTTCTTCACAATGACATTCTTTGCATCCACAGTTATCTTCATCTGTGCATTCACAATTTTCGCATTCACATTCACTATCACAATTGCAATCACATTCTTCTTCACAACATTCTTCACTTGAATCTTCTAAAATTATAGCACTAGTTGGACAAGAATCGATAGCATTTCTTAAATCTTCACTTTCTAAATTTTCTTGTGAAATAGGATGAGATAAACCTTCATCATTAAAAGCAAAATGCTCTGAATCAATTGCAACACAAGCACCACAACCTATACAAGCATCATTTTTTACATTAATCTTTTTCATAACTTTTCTCCTTACCAATTTATTATAACAAAACTTTTTTAAAATGAAAAGATAAAGACTTTTAAAGTTTAGAAAAATATGATATGATTATGCTGAAGGATTGTGGTACTATGAAGACACGTATGGAAAAGTATTATGATGAAGAAAATACCAATACTCTTTTAAGACAACATAAAAATGAAAATCTATATGAAAACATTGGCAATTTAGAAGTTCCTGATTACAAACTAGAAACCAATGTCACTGTATTAGATAATAATGCAAAAAACATTGATGTTGAACAAATAAAAAGAATACTAGATACTAAATATAATAAAGAACCTAAAAGAAGAAGTATTGTTGTTGAAGAAACAATTCCAGAGTCAAATATAAGTCTTGATGAAACAAGAGAATATGATATTAACGCAATCTTAGAACAAGCAAGAAGCGAAAAAGAAGTTGACTATGAAAAAGAGCGCGTTAAAAAATTACGAGATACTCAATTTGACATATTAAATAGTTTAGATATTCCTGATGTTAAGGAAGATTTACCACCAAATAATATATCTAATATTGAACTTTCTAGTGAGCAAAAAAAAGATGATGCTGAACTAATGGAATTAATAAATACTATTACTATGCGAGAATTAGATACAAAGAAAAAAGCAGACGATTTTGATCCTTTAGACATTTTAACTGATTTAAAGGGAAGCGAGAATACCATAATTGTGGGCGGCGCTCATGAATCTGAAAGTATTGGTGAAACTTCACCAATTATGTCTTTAGAAGAAGCTGAAAAAATCACTCCTAAAATTAAAGAAGAACAAAAAAGTTTAGATTTAACTAATACTTTAGCATTTACTCAAAGTGATTTTGACGATTTTAATGACTTGAAGAAGGAAGTAAAATCTAACCGAGCTTTTATTTATGTAATTATTGTTTTAGTAAGTTTAGTTCTAATAGCAGGTTTAGTAATATTCTTAAATAAATTTTTAGATTTATCTTTATTTTAGTGCATATACTTTAATATGAAATCTAAATTTAAAAGTAACAAATGTAAGTATCCTAAAAATATTTTAAATAAACTAATTACTCTTAGTTTTATTTTAGTAGTTTTACTTACATTTTTTTTATTTCATAATTTTAATAAAAATATAAATAGCAATTTAATTGAAATTAGCAATGCTGAAATAAATCGTGTAACTTATAGTTTTATCACAAACAAAATAAATAATAATATTTTAAATAGTGAAACTCTAAAAGATATATTAATCATAAATAAAAATGAAAAAGGTGAAATCCTATATGTTGATTTTAATTTAGATAAATCATATAAATTACTTGATAAAATATCTTTAATTCTAAGTGATTCTATTAAAGACTTAGAAAATGGCGAAATAGATGTAGCATACTTAGATAATAGTTTAACTCATAAAGCCAATGGTATAATTCTATCCATACCTTTAGGAAGCACTTTAAAAAGTAATTATTTTTATAATTTAGGACCTAAAATACCTGTTAAAGTAAATTTTATTGGTTCAGTTTTAACTAATCTTCAAACTAAAGTAACAAATTATGGTTTAAATAATGCTTTAGTAGAAGTATTTATTTATCTAGAATTCCATAATCAAATTATGACACCTTTTAATATTAAAGATATAGAATTCAAATATGACGCAGTAATAGCTTCCATGATGATAGAAGGTGAAGTTCCTAGTTTTTATAATGGCTCTATAGAGAAAAGCAGTAATATATATAGTAAAGAAGTTAAATAAAATAATATATAATATTTTTAGACACTGTGAAGATTATTCATCACCAAATTTACCACTTCAATTCATAATAAATTGTTACATAAGAACAATTGTTTGGTATGATTAATTCAGGAATATTTAGTTAGTTTAGGTACTATTCTCCTTTACTCTTAGAAGTGGAAAGAGGTTAAGTTATGAGAAAAAAAGATGTTAGTCATATTAATAAAAATAGTACCAACTGTATAAGTCGGTACTAGACAAAATTATTTTGGATTAGTACCTAATGCTTTAAAACTAGGCATTCCTTTTTTATTTTATGCAAGTTTCCTTGTTTATTAGCAAGCATTTTCTTTAAATGTAAACATAAAAAAACTAGATAAATCTAGTAATCTATAAATGGTAGCGACGGAGGGGATCGAACCCCCGACCTACCGGGTATGAACCGGTCGCTCTAGCCAGCTGAGCTACATCGCCATTTCAATGACCAACAATAATATATCAAAACTTATTAGCAAAAGCAAGAGTTTTTTCTTATTTTATAACTAATTATAATAAATATTCTAATGAAAGAATAAATAAATTTTTAACAAAATGTTAAGAAACAGGGCATAACTGTCAAAAATAATTGATAGAAAAAAATACGGTTACCTGATAAAATTAAGATGAGGTGAAAAAATGAATTTAGGAAACAATTTATTTAATGCAAGAAAAAAAGCAGGATTTTCTCAAGAAGAAGTAGCTGAAAAATTAGGAATTAGTCGTCAAATAATTTCTAAATGGGAAACAAACGAGACAATACCTAACATTTATGAATCAAAACAACTAGCACAGTTATACAATTTATCTTTAGATGAACTTTTAGATTTTGATGTTTATTTAAAAGAAATAGAAGAAGCAATTAAAAATTCTAATCCTGCCAAAGAAGAAAAAATAAACTGGACTAATGCTTGGGGTAAAAAATATCCCATCTTAATAGAATATCATAATAAAGTAGACATTAAAAAATATTCTTATCAAATAAGAGAACTATTAAACAGTCTCCAAAAAGAATATGACTACAATAATTTAGATAGCATGCTAGTCTTAAAAGACATACTATACCATGAATGGAAAGATAGCAAATAATATTTCTCTAAATTAGTAATTTAATATTACTAGTTTTTATTTGGGAAAAATGATAGAATTAAATTACTAGCAGAAAGGAAGTATTTACATGAATCCCACTCTAATTGGTAAATTTATTAGCGAACAGCGAAAAAAACATCATATGACTCAAAGTGAACTTGCAACTCTTTTAAGTGTTACCAATCAAGCTATATCCAAATGGGAAAATGGCCGTGGTATTCCTGATGTTGAGATGTTAAAAAAACTTAGTGAAATATTTAAAGTGAATATTAATGATATTTTAGATGGCAAAAAAAATCAAAGTCAAAAATTCAAAAAGTATTTTTATATATTTATAATTATCTTAACAATATTATCTCTAACTCTATTTCTAATAAATTCTCAAAAAAATACTTTTAATTTTTATACCTTAGCATCTGATAATAATGCTTTTACTATTAAAGGAGTTATTGCTTACAATAAAAATAAGAAATCAATTTATATTTCTGAAATAAATTATGCTTTAGAAGATGAGGAAAAATATAAAAGCATCGAATGTTTACTATTAGAAGTTAATGATGGTTTAGAAAAAAGAATAGGGGTTTGGGGTAATATTAAAAATATTAATAAAGAAGCTCCACTATCTGAATTATTAAAAGATGTCTTATTTAGCGTTGATGACTATGATTGTAATTGTACAAATTATAAATGCAATAATCTTTATTTAAGAATAAGTGTTCTAAATCTTAATGATAAAATGATTACTTATAACATTCCACTTGAAATAGATGAAAATTGTAACCTATAAACGCAAAGTTTAGTAAGAAAATAGCCCCTCATTCTTTTATTTTTTTTAATAATCTGCTATACTTTAAATATAGGAGGAAAAACATGAAAGATAAAAAGTTAATAATAATGAGTTTAAGTGCTATTTTAATTCTTATTATAGCTTGCAGTGCTTACTTTTTTAAAAAGCCAGAAGAAAAAGAACCTGAAAACTATTCTAAAGAAGCACTACAATTTAAGGAAGAATATGAATCTCTTAATGATACTATAAGAGAAAGTGATGGAGCTAAATACAATAATGTAACTATATCTAAAGATAACCCTATAAAGTATGTTAATTGTAAAGAAGCACTAGAAGTTTTAAAGGATGAAACTGCAATTCTTTATGTAGGAGCTAATTGGTGTCCATGGTGTCGTAATGCTGTTCCAGTTTTATTTGATGTTGCTAAAGAAAGAAATATTAAAACTATATATTATCTTAATTTAGATAATGAAAAAGATGAATTTAAAATTGAAAATGGCAAATTAGTCAAAACTAAAGAAGGAACAGAAGATTATTATGCATTATTAGAATTCCTTAAAGATGATTTAAAAGATTATATTTTAACGGATAGTAATGGTAAAAAATATGATACAAAAGAAAAAAGAATTTATATGCCTTTTGTTATTGCGGCTAAAAATGGCAAAGTTGAAGGAACTCATAATGGTACAACTTCTTTAAACGAGGATCAAACTAAATATAGTTCTTTAACTAAAGAACAAGAACAAGAATTAAAAACTAAATATAATGATTTATTTAATACTATTTATACTAGTGGCACTTGCGACGAAGGCTGTGATTAATTCAAATAAAAAGAGCTTAAAAGCTCTTTTATTTTTAGCAAACGCAGTCAACAAAAGTATCTGATAAACATCTAATAGCACATAAGCATCCGCAATCCATTGTGAAGAAAGAATTAGTAGCAACATAAGGATTAAGGCTTGTAGTATCAGGATTATCTTCTAAAACTCTGAAAGTACAGCAGTTTCCTTCAATTTTCTCAACTCTAAATACTCTAGAACAATCTGCTGACTCAACTCCTGCGCAAGTAACTGTTGTATCTTTTGTTGTTGGCATGCTCCATGGAGTACCATTACCACAACATGTATATAACATCACTGGTCTCGTATTACATATTAAGCAATTAGGGCCACCGCCTAAAACTGGTCTATCGCAAGCATCTAAGCAAGATTCAGGACAGGCATTTTGTTGAAGAACTAGTATTACGCTTAATATTTCATTAATGCAATTGCCGTCTTTATTATTTTCACAATTATTCATATTATTCACCCTTTCATGTATTCTCACTAATAATTTATGACAAAACTTATGATTTGTGTCTTCCTAAACGTCTTTTTTTTTCGATTTATTTATGATATAATTTAGAAAATAGTCTAATTTGAATATTTAAATACGTGGTGGTATTATGAGAAAATATATTTATGTAACAATACGAGGGCAAACTTATAAAGTTGAGGTTGATGAAAATTTAGACCGCTTACTTAGACCAATTTTAAAAGAAAAGTATGAATATACTAGTGATGGCAAATTAGAAATTGATGATGGAGATTTAAAAACTAGTTACAAAGTAAAGCAATTATTAATCAGTAGATTATTAAATCAGATGAAAGGTTTAAATCTTCCTGACTCGTTAAAAAGCAAATTATCCGATATTGAAACCTACACAAAAAGTAAGAACAATCTATACAATAGTGATTTAAGAGAATTAGAAAATGTCTTTTTAGAAACTTCTCAAATATATAGTGATATTCGTGATAATAAATATTCTAATTATCCCAAAGAACCAGAAAGTGAAGTAGTAGTAAAAACTGAAGGCGAACCATTAGAATATTCAACTGAAGAAAAAGATGAATCTGAAAATTCTAGTACTACTTCTAAATTAGACGAAATAGCTGAAATATTAGATGAAATAAAAGAAGAAGAAGTAAGTAGCTCTATTTCTGTTCCAGAAATTAAAGAAGCCATAAGTCGTATAGTTGTAAGTAAAAACGAAGAAGAATATAGGGCTGCGACAAATACTGATAGTCCCTCAGTTGATTTAGATAAATATATACCTGAAGCTAGTCACGATAAAACTAAAAGAATAATTATTCCACCAAGTGCTAATCCTGAGGCAGTGGCTTTAAGAGTTGTAGCATCAATGTGTCCTAACAAAGATGTAGGAAAAAAAGTAGTAGAAGCTATTCGAACTAAACAGGAATTTAAAAGTGAGGCATCTAAAGCTTTTGATAATTTACGCTCTAATCTTAAATTTTACCACGTAAGTGCCGATAATTTAAACTATTTTGGTAATTCTTTTATGGAGCAATACCAAGCTTTATGTAGAGAAACTGGCGTTGATCCAGAAGAAATGTTTAGAGATTATTTTAGTAATTCTGCCTCTAAAAGATATAATTCTCCTTTAGACAAATTTATAAGGTTATTTATTAAAGCAAATGGAGGAAACGAATCTTTAAGAGGTGTTTTAGAAGCTACTTTAGTAAAAAAAGCTACAGCAGCTCATCTAATATCATCACGTTTTAATAATTATTTAAGTGCCGATTACCGCAATTTAAATGTTACTAGTAGTGGCCATATAGAATACAATAACGTTTTAGAACGTCGTGAAGAAACTAGTTTTGAAATATCCGAAACAACTGAAAATGTCAAAACTACCCAAACTATCGAAACTGTAAACAATAGACAAACAACAGGAAACGTTAGTGCAACAGCTAGCGTAGAGGTACCAGGTAGCACCAGTACTGAGTTTAAAACAACAGCTAATATTAATCATAATAGTGGCATTCCAACACCAACTGATATGAATATTGAATATCGTACCGATTACCAAAACGGTATAGCTAGTTCTACTCCTGAATCATTTGATTTTGATAAAGATTTATCTAAAAAAGCTGATGTAGCATCTATTAATTCCACAGAAGAAACCAATATTCCTGGTTATGTTCCAACTCCTAATGATATAGCTACACCCACATCTCATGTAAAAGGAGTAACTAAAGGTGGGGGCATTGGAAGCACCAAACAGCAAGTGGGAATAAATAGCGCTTTTGATGGTAATGCTGCCAAAAATCTTAATCCAAATATGGAACAAGCAAGTGAGCAAGCTTTAGATATTAATATCAAATTAGAAGCTGAGTCTCTAAGTGCAGAAGAACAGCTTTTTAAGCAAGAACATCCTAATGTTATATCTTTTCCTGGAAATGCTGTTGGCAATAAATATAAAAATAAGTTTAGTAAGTTACCAGGACATGGAGTTATTGATTTGAATTTATATTCTGGTGGTAAAAAAAATCATAAAATGAACCCATCACTATTAGAAGATGAAAATGATGAGGAAGATTCCTTTGATTTTGAAAATAATGAAGAATTTGACAATTCTGATGATTTAAACAATGAAAATACTAATATAAATAATACCGAAAATAAAAAAACAAAAACTGGTAATTCTAACAAGAAGAAAGGCAAAAGTCAAGATGGTAATAGCAACTTAGGAAAAACAGCAGAAAGTGGCTTATCAAATGCAAAAGATGCGGCTTTAGATAATGCAAAAGATGCAGCTAAAGAAAAGGCTAAGGAAGCTGCTAAAAAAGAAATAAAGAAAAAAGGTAAACAAGCAATTATTGAATTTGCTAAGAAAAATCCTTATGTTTTAATAGCTGCCGCTGTTATTATTGGTGTTTTGATATTATTAATTTTACTAGCAGCTTTTTATCAACAACAACAAGAAAATAAAAAGAATCAAGAATTTACTTATCATGGTACATTTAATAATGGCACTTATTGGTGGCCGATAGGTAGTGCTGATGTCGATGAAGAAGGTTTATATAGTGGAGAACCAGTATCTATTAATATCACTTCTTTCTTTGGACCCAGAAAATTAGATTTACCTGGAGCTAGTACCAATCATGGAGCTATTGATATTGGTGTTGTTAGAGAAACTCCGATTATTGCTACAGCTGGTGGTACAGTAACTAAAACTGTAAGTGGCTGTGTTGAAGGGGATCGCCAATGTGGTGGTCGTCTTGGTAATTATGTAGTTATTGATCATGGCAATGGTATTGAAACTACTTATGGTCATTTAACTAGACCAACAGTTAAAGAAGGAGATACTGTAGCTAAAGGTCAAATGATTGGTGCATCTGGAAATACAGGAAATTCTACTGGTCCGCATCTTCACTTTGTTTTTAAAGTTAATGGTGTTAAAGTTGATCCTCTAAACTATGTTTCACCAAGCAATCCTAGACCACAAGGCACAGGATATGGCAATGTAGGCTCTGATTTTATTGCTTTTCTTCATAGTTGGGAAGGATCAGGACCTGGTGCCACTGATACAACTTACATGATTTATGATGATTCTACTGGTGTCTTAACTGTAGGTTATGGTGTTACTCTAATATATAATGCTGACAGATTCAAAGCACGAGGCATAGATATTAATAATTTAAAAGAAGGAGATCGTATAGACCGTTCTTTAGTCGACAGTATTGAAGCTGAAATAATTGAAGGAAATATTGCTAATGTTAAAAACACCGTAAGCTCTTGTGCCCCTGACTTAAATACGCAACAAATAGAAGCTTTAGTATCTAGAAAATATAATACTGGTAATATAAGCAGTTTTTGTGAAAATTATACTAAATATAAAATGACCCAAGATTTATATACTAATTATATGTCTAAACCCATAACATCTAAAGGTAAGGTTCTTAAAGGTTTAATAAGACGACGAGATGCAGAGTGGGATTTATTCTATAAGGGCATATATACTTTAAATGGTTAAAAAGGAGAATAATATGAATAATAAAAAACAAAAGAAAGTCATTATAACTATTCTAATTATATTTGTTATCTTTGCTTTAGGTTTAATAATATTAGATAAAACAGTTTTACAAGGTGAAAATAACACTCCTAATAATCCTAGCTCTAAACCTAATGATCCTAGCAAACCAACTAATCCTGATGATCCTAATCGTCCAGAAACAGAACTAAATGTAACTTTTAATCTTTTAAAGGATGCCTCAGAGTTTTTCACTGTATCTAAAAATATAAATGATTACCTTCAACATATCGCTGACCAAAACAGTGAAGCAGTATATAATATTTTATCTAAAAAATATACTGGAACTAATAATATTAGTGCTTCTAATGCATTAATAGAAACAGTCCCTAAAGATAATCCTTTCTCATATACAGCCACTAAAATTTATAGTTATGATTATAATGATTTTATTAGTGTCTATTATGTATATGGTGAAGTCACAACTGATACTTCTTTAGATCCTAACACTAAAAGTGAAACAGTAAAAAAATATCATTTAGTAATACTTGACTCTGAAAATTATGTATATAGTATTACTCCTCTAAAAAATGAAGAAGAAATAAATCAAATGCGTAATAACACTAAAAAAAGTACTATTGATTATAAAATAGCTAAAAACTCTCATAATACTTTTAAATTTCAAAATATCAGCAATGATACTATAGTTTCTACTTATTATTATCGTTACTTAGACAAACTTATAAACGATAAAGAAGAAGCTTATGAAATGCTAAATGAATCATACAAAGAAAAAAGATTTAGTGACTACAATAAATTTCTAAATTATTTAGATTCTAATTTAGAAAATATAGCCGCTGCTAATGTAACATCTTATAGGTTAGTTAATAGTTTTAATAATATTTATTATGTATATAATACTAATGGCGATGTCTTTGTTTTCCGCGAAAAAAGTATTATGCAATTTGAAGTTTATCTTGATGATAAAACTGTCACAATCTAAAAGCAAACTTAAAAGTTTGTTTTTTTAAAAAATAAAATGTCGTAAAATAGAACATTTGTCTCGAAAAACGCTCAATAATATTGTATATTATATGTATGATACAAAGTAATGCATTTTATATATAACAAATAATAAGCAAGTTCCAAACTTGACATATTTTTTTGTTGAATAATGAAATGAATCATAAAAAAATTGCGGAAGGGATGGAAAAATATGCAATTTGAAGTGTTGAAAAAAAATAACAATCCTAAATGGATAATTGGAGGTCTTGCAACATTAAGTATAATATCAGTAGGAGCTTTAGCTTTTAGTTATGCTAAATATCGAAATGTTGAAAGTGTAAAATT
>CAJUCD010000011.1 GCA_910585045.1 uncultured Bacilli bacterium | reverse complement strand
AATTTACTCATATAAAAACCTCGTTTCTATGTCCAAGAAACGGGGTTCATGTCATATTTTTATTTATGGTGTTTAAATTTTGAAATCATCAATTATTTCATCATCCATATCTTTGCCATCAAAGAATAGTTTGATTTTAAATTTATGAATTTTAGCAATAATATTAGTTGGAAAGCGTCTAATTATGGCATTAGTCTTACTAGTATTTTTATTATAATAGTTTTTGGCAGCACATAATTTTTCATCTAATCTTTTAATTTTTTCAATTTCATTAAATAAGTCTTCATCGTTATTAAGATTAAAATCATCACGCATTTTTAATATCAAAGTAAATCCTTCATTAAGTTTACGATCCATATCAAAATTAGAAATGTTCATTTTACTTAATTTTTCGTATTCTTTGAAATAATTTTTATCAGTTTTAATACTTTTTTTAATATTATTACTAATTCTTATTAGAGTGTCATATTTTATTCTTAAATTTTCGTCAATGATACTCTCAGCTTCCATGACTTTAGTTTTTAAATCATTTAGCTTGTTAAAAGAGATAATGTAATAAATTCCTCCAAGACATAAAATTATAATAATAATTAAAAAAATTGTTATAAATAGCATACTATCACCTATTAAAGTATATCAATAAATTACAAATTTTTAAAGGGGCTTGTTAAAATTTTGTAAAAGAATAAAATTAAATAAATTGGTGAAACTAAAGATAGATAAAAAAACGCTTATTAAAACGTTTTTTCAGAATAGTCATGGCTATAATTTATTTTTTCATCAAAATCAACATAATCTAAATAAATCATACGAAGTAAAAACCATCTTCCAGTTTTGGGGTCACTCATAATTAAGTGGTCACGACCTGCTTCTTCAATAATTCCTTCATATATTTTATCGCGCCATTCATTGGAATCAGGATAGGAAAAATAAGCTTTAACTTTTTTTCCTTTATTTAATCTTAAGATGTTTTCAATATAACTTTGTTCCATTGGTAAGCTGTTTTCAGTATAATTCATATTACCTGGTGGACTATCTATAAAGCTAGAATTATTATTGTTGGTAGGGAAAGTGGGATTACCAAAAAAATTTCCATTCATTTTATTCACCTCTCTTAGAAATATATGTTTAAAACTGTGATTTATGTTGACAAATATATGAATAAAATATAAAATTTAATTAGAAAGTAGGCTACTTATGGATATAAATAGTGTATTAAAAAAAGTAATGGATAAAAAGAAGGCTACTAGATTAGGTTTAATGGTAATTGGCGTTTTTTTGCTAGGACTTAATTATAATTTATTTTTAGTAGAAAATAATTTAGTAATTGGAGGAATGAGTGGTCTTGCGATAGTTTTTAATAAACTTTGGGGATGGAATAACCAGTTCTTTATTTATGGTTCTAGTTTTGTTTTATTGATAGTTAGTTTTATTGTTTTTGGTTATAAAAAAACAAGACCCGCTATAGTAGGAACAATATTATATCCATTAATGGTATCGCTAACTGTTCCAATTAGTAACTTTTTAGGACAATATTTTGTTTTTGAAGATTTTATTACAACGATTATGTTTACTAGTATTTTATATGGTTTTGCTAGTGCTTTAGTTTATAAAATGGGCTTTAATACAGGTGGATCAGATATAATTATGAATATAATGGTTAAATATATGCATATGCCTGAGGGAAAAGCAACTTTTATTATGAATATAATTATTATTTTATTTGCAGGAGTAGTTTTAGGGGTAAATAAAGTAGTTTATGCTATTATTATTTTATATATTTCAAGTTTGATAGTGGATAAAATGTTAATTGGAATATCAAAGAGTAAGTTATTTATTATTGAAACATCAAAAGTTGAAGAAGTTTCAAATGTTATAATTAATGAGTTACATTTAGGAGTTACAATATTAAAAGCTGAAGGAGGATATAAAAGGGATAATAAAGAGCTACTTATGTGTGCTATTTCAACTGGTGATTATTATATGTTTAAAGAAATAATTTTAGAGATAGATAAAAATGCATTCTTTATTATTAATGATTGTTATGATATTGAAGGTGGAACAATTAGGAGTAAAGGTTCTATACTAGAAGGGATATTTTAAAGAGAAGTATTTATAAAAACTACAGGAGGTTAAAAATGTTTGCATATTGTGTAATAGAATATCCCGTTAAAACTTTAGATAAAATGTTTACATATCTTATTCCTGATATTTTGAAAGATAAGCTTAAAGTAGGAATGAAGGTTTTAGTGCCTTTTGGTAGTAGTGTAGTTCATGGAATAGTTTTAGATATAAATGATTCTTATCAAGATGATTATGAATTGAAAGAAATTATAAGAATTGAAGATGAGTTCTTAGTTTTAAATAAGGAATTATTAAGTTTAGGTAAGTATTTAAAAGAAAGTACTTTATGTAATTTAATAACAGCTTATCAAACAATGCTTCCAAGTGCTTTAAAAATTAAGAATCAGAAAAGTGATTATAATTTGTATGAGAAGTTTGTAGTTTTAAATAGTAAAGATAATGTAATTTTAGAATATATAAATACACATCGTGGGAAAAAGGTTGAAATTTTAGAAAGATTGTTAGAACAAAAAGAAATTAATAAAAAAGAATTTGATAGTGGTGCATTAAGAGAATTAGAAAAAAATGGGTTAGTTAAAATAGTAGCTAAGAAAAAATATAGATTAAATAATAGTAAGAAAGAAATTTTAGAAAAAGAGCTTAGTGATGACCAAAATCATGTGTTTAATACGATTAAAAATGCTATAGGTTCTAAAGAAGTTTTTTTAATTCATGGAGTTACTGGAAGTGGTAAGACTTTAGTATATATTAAATTAATAAAAGAAGTAATAAAACATGGAAAAACAGCATTGTTATTAGTACCAGAAATTAGTTTAACAGAGCAAATTATAAATATTTTTTATAGTTATTTTGGAAATGATGTTGCTATTTTACATAGTGGTTTATCTAAAACAGAAAAATATGATGAATATGTAAAAATTTTAAATAAAGATGTGCATATTGTTGTGGGGACAAGAAGTGCTGTTTTTGCGCCACTAGAAAATATAGGGATGATTATTATTGATGAAGAACATAGTGAAACTTATAAGCAAGAAAATAATCCTAGATATCATGCACGAGATATAGCTTTAAAAAGAAGCGAATATCATAATTGTCCTGTTGTTCTTGGAAGCGCCACTCCAGCGTTAGAAACGATGGCAAGGGCTAAAAAGGAAGTTTATAGTTTACTTAAAATGGAGCATAGGGTAAATAAACAAGTTTTGCCAGAATGTATTATTGTAGATATGGCTCAAGAGATGAAAAAAAGGAATTTTATTATTAGTGAAGAATTAAATAATTCTATTATCCAAGCTTTAAATAATAATGAACAAATTATTTTACTTTTAAATCGTAGAGGCTATTCAACAATTATAACATGTAGTAATTGTGGTTATACATATAAGTGTCCTAACTGTGAAATTTCGCTTATTCATCATAAATCTTCTAATAGTCTTAGATGTCATTATTGCGGTTATACAAAGTTAAAAGATGATATATGTCCTAAATGTCATGAACAAGGGCTTAGTTATTTAGGAATGGGAACTGAGAAATTAGAAAGTATCATAGAAGAAAAATATAATACGAAAGTGCTTAGAATGGATGCTGATACGACAGCTAATAAAGGTGCTCATCAAAAGTTAATTACCGCTTTTAGAAATCAAGAATATAATATTTTAATTGGAACTCAGATGATTAGTAAAGGATTAGATTTTCCGAATTGTACAGTAGTGGGGATTATAAATGCTGATACAACTCTTAATATTCCTGATTTTAGGAGTAGTGAGAGAACTTTCTCTTTATTAGATCAAGCAGCAGGACGAGCAGGACGAGGTTTAAAACCAGGAAAAGTTATTATTCAGACTTTTAATCCAGATAATGATACTTTAAAATGTGTAAAAAATCATAATTACGATGATTTTTATAATAAAGAAATGGATATTAGAAAAATACTTAAATATCCACCATACTATTATATAGTTAATATAAAAGTTTGTAGTAAAGATTATGATAAAGCTAGTAGTAATGCTACAAAAGTAGGACGTTATTTAAAAACTAATTTGGATAGTAAAAGTATAATTTTAGGTCCTACAACAGCAGTTAATTTTCGTCTTAAAAATATTTATCGATTTAATATAACAGTTAAATATCGTTTTGATGCTAATTTAACAAAAGTTTTGAAAGATTTAGATGAACTTTTTAGTACTAACAAAGATGTTTATTTAGAAATAGATTTTAACCCTTTACAATTATAAGTGAATTTGGAGTTAAAAAATGAATAAAAAAACTCTTTTCTACGCAAAAATAAGTAGAAAGGAGTTTTAATTTGGCAAGATTTAAAGTAGATATAACAGGTATTAATACTAATGAGCTTAAAGTTTTAACAAGTAGTGAAACAATAAGATTATTTGAAAGATTTAGAAATGGTGATTTAAGCGCTAAAGAAGAACTTATAAATGGTAATTTGAAACTTGTTTTAAGTATTTTAAGAAGTTTTAATAAGGGAAACTATAATATGGATGATTTATTTCAAGTGGGAGTAATAGGTCTTATTAAATCTATAGAAAATTTTGATTTATCTTATAATTTAAAACTATCGACATATGCTGTTCCTCTTATTTTAGGAGAAATAAAAAGATATATTAGAGATAATACAAGTATTAGAGTTAGTCGGAGCGTTAAAGATTTAGCTTATCAAATTTTAAATTTTAAAGAGGCTTATTTTAATAAGTATGGGGTTGAAGCTTCTAATGAGGCGATTGCCAAAGAATTACAAGTAGAAGAATATAAAATAGCTAATGCTTTAGATTCCCTTAGAGAGCCTATGAGTATTTTTGAACCTATTTATAACGATGGAGGCGATACTATTTATTTACAAGACCAAATAGCAGATAAAAAAGATCTTAATAGTGATAAAGATATGCTTATTTCTCTTAGGAGAGGTTTAAATAAAATAAAGCAAAGAGAAAGAGAAGTGTTAGTGTCACGATATATTGTAGGGAAAACACAAATGGAAATTGCTGAATCTCTTAATATTAGTCAAGCACAAGTGTCAAGAATTGAAAAAAATGCTATTCTTAGTTTAAAAAGGATTATAAAATAGAAGACTTCTAATATTAATTTATTTATGATATAATTAATAAAGAATAGGAGATGCTTTTATGCGTATAATGGGAAAAGTTTTAGTTAGTTTAAGTTTAGTTTTTTTACTTACTGGTTGTGGTAAGGAAAAGCAATTAGAATGTTCAATTTCTAATGAGCTCAATGGAGTTGAGACTAAGCAAAATTATACTTTAAATTTTGATAAAAAGGATAAGTTTAATTCGGCTGCTTTAAAAATAGAGATGAAATTAGAAAAAGAACAAACTAATAATTTGAGCACATATAAAAAGCAATTAGAAGATACTTATAAAGATTCAAAATATAAAGATTTAAATCCTAAAGTATCAGATAATGGGAAAGATACAGTAATTGTTACAGTAGATCTAACTAAAGAAGAAGTAAGTAAAATGGCTTCGGCTGATTCTAGTAAAGTTACTTCAAAAATGTTTAAGGAAGCTATGGAAAAACAGGGATATACTTGTAAATAAAAATGGAACTTTGAAGTTCTTTTTTTTAATTTTTGGAATTGTATTATAATAGGTGGTTTGATGCGTTTAAGTGATTTGCAATTAAAAATGGTTATTAATATGAGTGATGGTAAACATTTAGGAGTAATTGTGGATGCAGAAGTTAATTCAGAGGGAACAATTAATTATTTTGTTGTAGTTCCTAAACATTTTTTTAAAAGATTTTTTAAAAATGAACCAGAACTTAATATAACATATAAGGAGATAGTAAAAATAGGAGAAGATGTTATTTTAGTAAATGTTTAAAATAAATTTTTATGGACTTTAAGAGTGCAATTTGATACACTTATAGAGGTGATTAATTTGAATAAGAAAACTTATATAATCGCAGTATTTATATTAATAGTTGATCAACTTTCAAAAAGTTTGATAGAAGTATATTTTAAGTTGCATGAAAGTTTTTGTGTTATTAAAGATTTTTTTTGTGTGACAGTTGCACATAATACTGGGGGAGCATGGAGTATATTTAATAATTATAGTTATATTTTTATTATTTTTTCTATATTGGCTCTAGGTATATTAATAAGATTTATGTTTAGTTTTAAGAATAATTTACGAAATAATATTGCTTTTGCTTGTACTTGTGGAGGGATTTTATCGAATTTAGCTGATAGGCTTTTTTTAGGATATGTAAGAGATTTTTTAGATTTTAAAATTTTGGGGTATGATTATCCGATTTTTAATATTGCTGATATTGCAATTGTTTTGGGAGTTTTCTTGCTCATTATAGCAATTTTTAAAGGAGAGGATAAACGTGAAAATAATAAGTAATGAAGAAAATGTTAGAATAGATAAATATTTAAGTGATAATACAGATTATTCTAGAGAAAAAGTTCAGAAATTAATATCTAAAGGACTAGTGACAGTAAATGAGAAAGTTATTAAAGCTTCTTATAAGGTTTTAGTTAATGATGTTATTGAAGTTTTAGAAGATGATATTGATAATGATACTAATATAGTTCCTGTTAAAATGTCCTTAGATATAGTATATGAAGATGATTATTTAATGATTATAAATAAGCCTAGTGGTTTAGTTGTTCATCCTGGAAGTGGTAATTATGATAATACTTTAGTTAATGGTTTACTTTATTATACAAATAGTTTAAGTGACATTAATGGTGATGTTAGACCAGGAATAGTTCATAGAATTGATAAGGATACGAGTGGTTTAATTTGTGTTGCAAAGACTAATAAAGTTCATGAAATATTAGCTGATGATTTTAAAAATAAACGAGTTAAAAGAGAATATTTGGCTTTATTAGATGGTGTATTTAAACAAGGAAGTGCTACTATAGATGCTCCAATTGGGAGAGATAAAAAAAATCGTGAGAAAATGGCTGTAACACCTGATAATAGTAAAAATGCTGTTACGCACATGAAAGTATTAAATAGATATGAAAATAATACTTTAGTTAGTTGTATATTAGATACTGGTAGAACACATCAAATAAGAGTGCATATGGCTTATATAGGATATCCTGTTCATAATGACCCTGTATATAATAAAAAAGAAAGTACTTATTTTGGTCAATTTTTACATTCTTATAAAATGAATTTTAAACATCCGATAACAAAAGAGGAAATGGAGTTTGTTTGTCCACTTCCCAAAGAATTTCAAGATTATTTAGATAGTATTGCAATTTAGTTTTAATATAGAGTAGTACCAATTATAAAACCTAGAATATAGCTGGTAATTAAAAAATATAGTATAAAAGGTATTTTATTGTGATGAAATATCTTTTTTATTTTAAGATTTAAAATAAAGGAACTAATTAAGAGACCTAAACTTATTATTAGACTGTAAATATTATCTTGAAAATAACAATAGTATAAAGGAAGAATTATTAAAAGCATAAAATTTAAAATTATAGTAAATAGAAGGTCATAATCTAGATTGTTTTTATAGATTAAATAATAAAATGTTATTATAATTAAATAAATAAAAGTTGTATAAAATAGAAAACTCAAAGTATCACCTCTTTACTAATTATATGATTTGTTATAAAATAAAAGTATCTCTTGAGGTGAAAAAGATGAATTTTAATGTGATAAATAAAAACGATGAAATAGTAATGGCTTTAGTACATTACTTTGTAACCGAGGAAAACTATACACCGATTGTAGTAAAAGGGGTTAAAGATGAAATTTGGTTAGAGAATTTAGAGGGACCTTATAGAATAATTAGAATTAATTCTAATTATATTCATAATTTAGAACAATATAAATTTGATATGTTTAAGACAACAAAAGTAATGGAACAGATAAGAAAAAAAACATTATCTTTAAGTCTTAATACTTTGAATATTTTACTTAATGTTTCAGATAATGTAGCAGATTTAGAAGGTAGTAAAAATATTGCTTCAATTAAAATTAATGATGTTGAGGAAATAACTAGTGATAATAGTATTTTAGAAGTATTCCCTAAGATTAAAAATAAACTTATTAAAGATAAAGAAGGTATTGATTTAATTGTTAATGTTACTAATGATATTAATGCTAAAACAGTTAAAGATAATGCAACATTTACAAAGATATTTGAACCAAAAAAATTATTTGTAACACCATTATTAATAATTATATGTGTTATTGCTTTTGTTTTAATGTATTTGATTGGAAATGGTAGTGAAGATGTTTATACTTTACTTTATTTTGGTGCTAATAATAGAGCTTTAGTGCAAGAAGGAGAAGTTTGGCGTCTTGTAACATCAGTTTTTTTACATATTGGTTTAGCTCATTTAGTTGTTAATATGTATTCACTTTATATTATAGGAAAACAATTAGAAGGCTTTTTAGGTAAAATCAAATATTTAGCTGTATTTTTAATTAGTGGTTTATTAGGTTCTTTATTATCTGTAGTGTTTCATGAATCTGTTTCGGCAGGAGCTAGTGGAGCAATTTTTGGTTTGTTAGGTTCATTGTTATATTTTGGATATCATTATCGTTTATATTTAGGAACTGTTTTGAAAACTCAAATAATTCCAGTAATAATTCTTAATTTAGCAATAGGTTTTATGTTTCAAGGTATAGATAATTTTGCACATATAGGTGGATTAGTTGGTGGTTATCTTGCTACTATGGCTTTAGGAATTCCTGGCAAGGCTAATAAAACAGACCGAATAAATGGAATTGTGGTTTTAGTTTTATTAATATTATTTTTAAGTTATATTTTATTTGGAGTGATATAAATGGAGAGATTACAAAAAGTTATTGCTAATTCTGGAGTTACTTCAAGAAGAAAAGCGGAAGAAATGATTAGTAAGGGAAATGTTAGAGTAAATGGTAAGGTTGTAACAGAGTTAGGTGTTAAAGTAAGTGGTAATGATATTATAGAAGTTGATGGAGTTACAATTAATAGGGATACTAAAAAAGTGTATTATATTTTAAATAAGCCAAGAGAAGTTATTACTTCAGTTAGTGATGATAAAAATAGGAAAACTGTTCTGGATTGTATAAATACTGATATTAGAGTATATCCTGTTGGGAGACTTGATTATGATACTACAGGACTTATTATTTTAACGAATGATGGAGAACTTGCTAATAAACTCATGCATCCAAGTAATAAGATAAAGAAAACTTATATTGCTAAGATTGAAGGTTTACTTAATAAAGATGATATTGATAGATTAAAAAGAGGAATTAATATTGATGATAGAAAAGTAGAAATTGTAAATTTTAAAATTAGAGATAAAGATTTAGTTAAAAATACGTCTTTAATAGAGATTACAATTATAGAGGGACGCAATCATATAGTTAAAAGAATATTTGAATCTTTAAAACATCCTGTGATTAGATTATCAAGAATTAGATTAGCTTTTTTAGATATTAAAAATTTAAAAAGTGGAGAATATAGAGAGTTATCTTTAAAAGAAGTAAAGAAATTATATAGTTTATAATGATTATAGATGAAGTTGCATTTATAAAAGAAGCTAGAGAGATCAAAAATAGAAAAGAGAGAATAGCTTTTATTTATGATAAGGCTTGTGAAATATTAGATTCACAGTTTAAAGGTATTAATGTGTGTGGTTTTCTAAATAATAAATGTTATTCACAACAGTGTAATAAATATACTAATGGTTGTTGTCGAAAGTGCATTTATCAAAGTAATAATGGCTGTATTACTAATAATTTAACTTGTAAATTATTTTATTGTGGTGAAGTAACAAAAAGATATAAAGTGTTAGAATTTAAAGATTTAAAAATATTAAAATTACTTAGTTTAAGACAAAGAATTATTTTGAAGCATGATTATTTTTCTAGTAGAGAAGAAGTTTTAAGAGATTTATATATTGGTAGTTTATTTATTTTTGTAATAAGACTTATATTTAGATATAGAAAAAATATTATTTAGCATCTTTTAAAGATGTTTTTTTAGTAAAAATACTTATTTTATATGCTACTTTTTTTGTTTTTAATAAGAAATTATGCTAGAATTGATTAGAGTGAAAATTAAGAGGCGATATTATGTATTATAAAGTAACTAATGGTTCTGTAACTATTGATGCTAAAACTATTTTGGAAGAAATAAATATTGAAATTAAAGAAAAAGATAAGATTGCAATTATTGGACGAAATGGTGCTGGCAAAACAACTCTTTTAAAAGTATTAATTAGTAATGATATGTTAAGTGAAGGTGTTGCTGAAGAAAAATTTAGTATTTTTAAAAGTGGAATTAATTCTATTGGATATTTGAGACAAGAAAATTTAAATATCAGTAATACTTTATTAGATGAAATTTTGCTAGTTTATAAGCCTTTAATTGAAATAGAGATTAAATTAAAAAAATTGGAAGAAGAAATGGAATTAGGTTCTAATAGTGAGGCTAGTTATAAATATACTGAATTATTAGATAAATATAAAATATTGGGAGGATATCAATATAAAAAAGAATATACTACTGCTTTAATAAAATTTGGTTTTAGTGAGGAAGATAAAACTAAACTTTTAAGCTCTTTTTCTGGTGGAGAGAGAACTAAAATAGCCTTATTAAAACTGTTACTTAGTAAGCCAGATTTATTATTTTTAGATGAACCTACAAATCATTTAGATATAGATGCTATAGAATGGTTAGAAGATTATTTAAAAAATTATAAAGGAGCTTTAATACTTGTATCTCATGATAGGATGTTTATAGATAAAGTAACAAATAAAATATACGAAATAGAATATGGAAGATTAGAAAGTTATATTGGTAATTATAGTTTTTATGAAAAAGAAAAAAAGAGAAGATATGAAAAAGCATTAAATGATTATGAAGCACAACAAATGGAGATTAAAAGATTGCAACGAATTGCAGATAGATTTAGATATAAACCTTCTAAAGCTTCTATGGCAATGTCTAAGTTGAAACAAATTGAGAGAATGGTAAAATTAGATAAACCCGAAAAAGCTAATTTAAAAACTTTTAATTGGCGAGATAAAGAATTTAGGGAAAGTGGAAAGTTAGTTCTTAAAGTTGATAATTTAGAGATTGGATATCTAAATATTTTAAATAAAGTTAGTTTTGAATTATTTAGAGGTGATAGATTAGGTATAATAGGAAAAAATGGAGTTGGGAAGTCTACTTTATTAAAAACTTTGATGGGGATGATTCCTTCTTTAGCTGGTAAATATGAACTAGGCTTAAAAGTTATGTTAGGATATTTTGATCAGCAGTTAGAAACCCTTAATCCTCATAATTCAATTTATGAAGAATTTAGTGAAACTTTTAAAGATGCTACAGATTTACAAATACGTTCTTTTTTGGCTAATTTTATGTTTTATCAAGATGATGTTGATAAAAAGATTTCTGTGTTATCGGGTGGTGAAAAGGTAAGACTAGAGCTTGCTAAAGTAATATTCGAAAATCCAAATTTTTTGATTCTTGATGAGCCAACAAATCATTTGGATATATTAAGTAAAATGAAATTAGAAGAATTACTTATAAATTATAAGGGGACAGTTTTATTTGTATCACATGACCGTTATTTTGTGAGTAAAATAGCTAAATCACTATTGGTATTTGGTGACAGAGAAACTAATTATTTTAATTTGAATTATGAAGAATATTTAGAATTAAAAAAAGCTAATCAAGAAGATGAAGTGATTTTAGTTTCAGAAAAGCCAAAAATTGTTAAAACTTTAAATAAAGAGCAAAATAAAAATATTAAAAGATTGGAAAAAGATATTAATAATAAAGAAAATAAAATTAAAGAATTAAAAGAATATTTATTTGAACCTGATGTTTATAGTGATTATAAGAAAGTAAATGATATTAATAATACAATTTTAGAGTTAGAATCAGAATTGGTAAAACTTATGGAAGAATGGGAAAAACTTGCTACATTATAGTAATAATGTGTTATAATAAAAAGCCAATGAAGGTGAGTATAATTGATAGAAGTTTTAGAGATTATTTTTAGATATCAAAAAGAATTTTTTAATGATAGAATATTTAATAATTTAAAACAACAATTTCTATTGTTAATTAAAACTTTAGCTATTTCTAGATTTCAAATATTTTTAGGTGATGGATATCAAAGTGAAGAAAAACTAAAAAATGTTGGTTATATTTCTTTTGAAAGTAAAATGGGAACTAATAGTTTTAGAATTTTTGTTGATGGAATAGATCATAGTTATACTTTAGAAATAAATGGCTCTAAAATAGTTTTAGAGGGTTATTTTTGTGATGATAATTTATGTTTTAATTATGAGTCTTTTGTATATGATAGAGATGAACATAATTTAATAAAAATAACTAAAAAAATAAATAGTAATGACTATTATTTAGATTATGATGTTTTAGTGTATAATACCGATGAACTAGGAAATGTAATTAGTTTAGATTTTTTAGCAAGTAATCAAAAGTTTAGTCAATTATTTGGAATACCAATTGAAAAGGTGCAAATGTATCGTGCTAATTTTCAGGAAAATATAGAGTTTTTAAATGAAAGTAAAATTAGGAAAGAAATGGAATTTGAAGATAATAATTTAAATAGTGAAAGACTTTTTACAGCCCCATTTAATATAAGAGATTTTGAGCTTTTTTTGGGGGTAACTTTTACCAAAGATGAAGCAAGTTTTTATAATGCTATAGAAAATGGTTATTCATTAGAAGATTTAGCAGAAGCAAAAAGACGAGTAGATTATTTAAAAAGAATGTTAGCGGCTCATGTTGGTACTGATGGGGAAATAGTATTAGAAAATAATTTAGTCACAAATATTAATAATTATGTTTATAATTCATCAGTGGATTTTTTGTGTACAAGAGGAATAGTTTTAAAGAAAGTAAATGGAGCTTTTTTAATGATATTTGTAGTTTTAGAGAATAATCAGATAACTTCGTTTAGAAGGAAACTAGATAAAGAAGAAGCTCAAGAATATTATTTTAAGAATTCTAGTAATGCTCAGAATGAAGGATTGAAAGAATTTTTTGAAATTGAGAAAAATAGAAGTTAAGTATGTTTTAATTTGACAAATTCTACTTTTTTTTATATAATATCTGGCAATTAATAAAAGAAGGGGATTTTATGGATTTTTTAAAGAGAAAATTAGCTTTTATATTGGCTCTTGTAATTCCATTTTCTTGTTTAGCTGGTTGTAAAAGTAATGATAAGGATACTAAGTCAGAAAGTAGTTTAGAAGAACAAGTGGAAGCTAAAGAGGAGTTAGAAAAAAGACTGAAAGACTTTATAATTAATATGGCTGATATTATTCCAATTTATAATTTATATGATATTTATTTAACTGATGAAGAAGTAGATTTTGTAATGGAAGCTTTAGAAAGTACTAAAGAATGTACTAATACATTATTAGATATTGAAGCCTTATATGATTCTATAATTCTTAATAGTACTAATGAGGGTAGTTTAATTGTTAAATCTGATGCTGAGGTTGCAGAAGATGATAGAATGATTGATGAAATTGTTAGAGCATCTTTAAAAGAAGTTTTAACAACATTAAAACAAAGTGGAAATATTAGTGTGGAAGATGCTTGTTTGTTAAAAGAATTACAAATAGTTTATGGAAGTCCAAATTCTGATGTTGCTATGGTATATGTTAGAGGCGATAATAAATTAGTAATTGATTTTGATGCTTTTAGTAAACCTTTTGAAATAATTGTTGACCCAGATATAAGAAGAAAAACTTTAGAAAATGCTTTTACAAGATGGTTAATGTATGGAATTAATATGTGTCGCTTAGAAGCTTGCAAATGTAGGACTGAAGCAGGTCAGATGCATGAGAATATAACTTATACGAATTCTTTAGGGGTTTTAGAATCTATGGCTATTACAAGTGGTAATAATGATTCGTTATTAAAATCAAATAAGCAAATGTTTGAAAAAGAAACAAATGATAATAATAAATCAGCTTCATTATTAATTCTTTTAGCACTTTTTAAGCCTGATAGAGGTATTGAAGCTTTAAATAGTGCAATATTTAATTCGGATTTACAAGCTATACATGATTTTTTTCTAATTGATACAAGAAGTGAAGTTGAGAGCTTTTATAAAATTGCTCATTCTATAGATGTTTTAGAAGAAGATAATGATTATAAAAATAATTATTATGCTGCAACTAGTTCAGATAGTGAAATAGATTTTAGAAATCATGTTGGTTATGCTTATAAAATAGATATTTTTAAAAGTGTATTAACTGATTTAATGAACTATTTATATAATACTAGAGATTTAAGTTTTGAAGAAACTATGTTTTTATATCGTTTTGTAAAAAGTATTATTGTAGATAATAGTGTTTATGATGAATTATCTAATGATACTTATTCTTATACTTTTGATACTGAAGTTAATGAAGAAATAGTAGAAGTAGAAAATATATTCTTTAATTTTATTGGGGCACTATATGGTATTAGTAAAGATGAATTAAGAGAGTCATATGGTAATTTAACTTCAGTTAGATTAAATAATAGTGATAATGTTAATGTTGATTATACAAAATTAATTAGTAAGTTTCCATTATTAGAATTTATTGATGAAAGCTATAGACCTAGTATTGTTAGTTTAAATAATTTTGATAATGAAGTTTTAAGAAAGTAAAAAGCTTTCTTTTTTCTTTTGGGTTGATTTATTAGAAAAAATAAATTACAATATTAATAATAAAGGTGGAATTAATTAAATGAAAAAAATGTTAAAAGTATTAGGGTTGTTTAGCTTTATATTTTTCTTATCAGGATGTTTGAATGATGATAAGTTAAGTAATGATAATGTTTATACATCAATATATCCTATTCAATATTTAACGGAATATTTATATGGTGAACAAAAAACTGTAGCAAGTATTTATCCTAATGGAGCAGATGTATCAAAATATGAGCTTACAAATAAACAGAAAGAAACATATCATAAAGGAGCTTTATTTGTTTATAATGGACTTACAAATGAAAAAGAACTTGCTCGAGAGTTTTTGAACGATAATAAAAATATTTTATTAATTGATGTTTCTTATGGGCTTAGTTATGAAGATTCTATAGAAGAATTGTGGTTATCGCCTAATAACTATTTAATGCTTGCTAAGAATATTAAAAATAATTTAATAGAGTATACAACTAGTAAGACTGTAATTGATACAATAGAAAATAAATATAAAGAATTAGAAGAAGAATTGTCTTATATGGATGCCGATTTAAGAAATATTGCTAATAGTGCTAATTTTGATGGTAATAGTATTTTAGTTGTTTCTTCAAATAAGCTTAAGTTTTTAGAGAACTATGGGTTTGAAGTAATAGTTTTAAATAGTGATAATATTAATCCTACTTCTGTTAAAAGTAATTTTAAAAATGAGAAATATAAAGATATTTATTTGTGTAATACAGATGAAAAATCAGAATTGATAACAGAGTTAGAGAAAGATTATAAAGCAAATATAATTAATGTTAATGTAATGCAGACTTTAACAGATGGTGATGTTGCCAGTAATGAAAATTATTTAACAATTATGCAAAACTTTATTGATAAGATTAGAAATACAGCATTAAGTTAATTGTGCTAGTATTTTTTTTATGGTAGAATATGAAATGGAGATGATTATTAATGTTTGAATATATGGGAGATAGGATAAGTCAAGCAATAAAAAATATTCGTGGGATGGGGACTATTACTGAGGCGAATATTAGTGAAGCTATGAGAGAAATAAGATTAGCTTTATTAGAAGCAGATGTTAACTATCAAGTGGTAAAAGAATTTGTAGCAAAAGTTCGAGAAAAAGCTTTAGGGTTAGATGTTGGTAAAAGTATTAAACCAGATGAATTATTTATTAAGCTTGTTAAAGATGAACTTGTTTCTTTATTAGGAGGAGATTATGTTCCATTAAAAGTTAATAGTGGCGAAACAATTTTAATGCTTTGTGGTTTACAAGGTAGTGGTAAGACAACAACTGCAGGTAAATTAGCTAATTATTTGAGAAAAAAACATAATAAAAAACCTTTATTAGTAGCATGTGATATTTATAGACCAGCAGCGATAGAACAATTAGTGGAAGTTGGAAAAAGTCTTAATATTCCTGTATTTACTAAAGGTAAGGTTAGTCCAGTTTTAATAATTAAAGAAGCTTTAGAGTATGCTCGAAGTGAACATCTTGATTATATAATTATAGATACAGCAGGACGTTTACAAATTGATGAGGCTTTAATGCAAGAATTAAAAGATATTAGTAGTAATTTTAAAATTGATGAGACTATGCTTGTAATTGATGCAATGATGGGACAAGATGCTATAAATGTTATTACGGGATTTAATGAGGCTTTAAATTTAACTGGTACAGTGTTAACTAAGTTAGATGGTAATACTAAGGGTGGTGTTGCTTTATCTGTAAGACACTTAACTAATATTCCAATAAAATTTGTGGGAGATTCGGAAAAAATGGATGGGCTTAGAGAGTTCTATCCAGAAGTAATGGCTAATCGTATTTTAGATATGGGAGATATATTAGGTATTGCTGAAAAAGTAGAAAATATTATAAGTGAAGATGATGCTAAAGCTCAAATGAGTAAAATGAAAAAAGGGAATTATGATTTAGAAGATTTTATGGCAAATTTGAGACAAATTAAGAAATTGGGTCCTTTAGAAAATATTTTGAAGATGCTGCCAGGAGCTAGGAAAATGGGTTTAGGTGATATTAATATTGATCCTAAACAAATTGCTCACGTAGAAGCTATTGTGAGTTCTATGACTCCTTATGAGAGAAGACATCCAGAAGTACTTAAAGCAAGTAGGAAACAGCGAATTGCAAATGGTAGTGGCAGAAATGTAGAAGAAGTAAATAGATTACTAAAGCAATTTGATTCTATGAAGTCTATGATGAAGCAAATTAGTAATGGGAATATGAAGTTGCCATTTTAAGAGGTAAGATGAATAAGTTTTTAACAATTATTTTAGCAATATTTGAATTTTTATTTTATACAGTTTTGATGGTTTTAGTAGGAAGTTTGGTAATTCATAATGAGGTTTTGAAATTAGTTTTGCATTTTGTAAGTTTAAGTGTTATTGCTATATTATTATATTTTTTAATAAGATTTATTTTAAATAAATTAAGTATGAATGCCAAAAAATATTTTTATTTGATTATTATTGTTAATTTAATTTTAGGTTTGATTTTTCCAGTGTTTTTAATTATTTTAATTCCTAGCGAAGTTTTGACTTCTTTAGCAATTATAATTTTGGTTAGTACTTTGTATTATGGTTTGTTTATAAATGTTTTTTTAGGTATATTAAATACTATTTTTACAAAACAGGGATAATAACCTAGGCATAAATTGGGTATTTTCATAAAATACACTAGAAAGGAAAGTGTATTAAATTGAAAATAAATAATAATCGTGATTTTGAAGCTATGCAAGCAGAAGGGTATTTTAATGCTCAAATATCTAGTGGAGATAATTGTTGTCCGCAAATGGATAATATGAATATGGGATGTTGCTCTAATAGACCAATGGAAATGATGGGAGAATCTATGCCTGGAGTTGTTTGTCCGCCTGTTTATGAGTGTCCACGTGAAACAGTTTGTCATAGATATATTTGCCATGAAGTTCCACATATTATGCCATGCAATACAAGAATTATTAATCATCATGTATATCGTCATACTTATACACCTACATATTCTTGTTGCGAAGAAAATGAAGTTCAAAATGTATACGAAAGAAGATGCTGCTAAGCTTCTTTTTTTGTTGATTAATTAAGAAATAAGTGATACAATACAAGCAAAATTTGGAGGACTATTATGGCTAAAAATATAGATTATAGTAACATAATGGATGTTAGAGCAAAAATTGAGGAATTTATATATGTATCTTTAAATGAGGCTATGAAAATATTTGGAATAGTTAATTCTAAAAGAGAAGCTAAAGAAGGGGATAAAGTTTTAGATATAGCTTTAGATGTCTTAGCAAGAATTGAAGCAGTTTATCAAACTTATCCTGATATAGCTCGGGATATATTTAGTTGGGAATTTAACTCTTTTTCAAAATTAAAATTACCTTTATTCGCAATTTTAGAGATGTTTTTATTAATGGGTTATAAATGTGGATTGACTGCTCAAAATTATATTAGATATACAAGAATTATAGAAAAAGCAAGAAAATTAGAAGTTTCGAAAGAATTTAGAGGAGATTTGCATATAAATCCAGATTTTATTAAGTTTATGGGTGAAGAATTAGAGTATCGAATAACTGGTCCAGTAAAATCTAGTTTTAGAGATAATGAAGGTCTTCAAAATTTTAATAGTACTATTTTAACTGGCAATGCAATGTTTAGTGATGATTCTTATTCAAATAGTGCTTTGTTAGTTAGTGGAGATGAAAGATTATTAGGTTATGATATTGCAGCGCATCCTTATTTAACTTGTAAAGATAATATAAAACTTATTAGTTTTATAGGAAATAATGGTCTTGTAATTCCTTTCTCACATAGTGTTACTTTATTTTTAGAAGATAAGTCTTATTTAGAGAATCGTTATAGAAATTTAGTTAGTGATGTTGTGGAAAAAATAAGGTTAAGATTTGAGCGAGATATTTCTCCTTTATATGGAAAAAATGGTATAGATTTTGCGAATTTTACCTTATCTCCTGAAATTGATTGGGAATCTAGTGTGGAATTAAAAAATCTTTCGCATATTTTAAGACTTATACATGAAGAAGCAGTAAGAGTGGCTACTAAGTATTCTGATAAATCTAAAGCTTTGGAAGATATTTCTTTTTGGCGATATTTTGAAAGTGTAGAAATTAGTTTGGATTGTTTATTAGATTCAACTAAAAAGGCTGTTATAGATGATTTAGTAGCAGTTTATAATTCTGCTTCAATGATACTTAAAGCTTTTTATAGTGCAAGAAATATCAATGAAGATGTTTTAAGACAAGTATTAGATAGATTATCCTTAGTAGAATTGTATGAATGTTTAAATAAAGTACAATCTAGGGCTTTAGGATATATGGAACTTATTAAATATTTTAGATAGCTTTATTATAATATATTGATTTGCATGCAATGTTGGGATATAATAATTATAATAAGATGTGTTTAAGAAGGAGTTTAGTTTTTTATGAAATTTATGGGTAGTTTGAAAAAAAATAAAAAAATAATTAACATTACGATTTGTGCTCTTTGTATATTTATTTTATTAGTTTTTTTAAGTTCTAGTTCTAGTACTAGTTTATCCTTAGAAACTATTGCTGTTAAAACAAATGAAAGTAGAGAATTTGTCTATTTATCTGATTTGAATTTTATTACAGAAGGTGGTTTGTCATATAATGGTTGGTCTGGTCATGAAATTCAGATAGATAAAAATCAAGACGGTGGAAGTATAAGTGTAATTGTTGATGATGAAAAACGAGTTTACAATAAGGGTATAAGTATTCATGCTAAAGGTCAAGTTGTATATGATATATCTGCTTTTTCAACTGATTATACTAGATTTACAGCTAAATTAGGTCTTGAAGCTTCTAAAACAACAGGTTCAATATGGTTTGAAATTTTTGTTTCTAATGATAGGACAACTTGGACATCATTATTAAAGACAGATACTTTAACCAATACAACTCCAGCTGTTGATGTTGATTTAAATATTGAAGGTTATAAGTATTTAAAAATTTATGTTGATCCTGCTGGAGCCAATACTTCTGATCATGGAAATATAGCTGGTGCTAAATTAGTAACGAAGGATTATATTAATGATGGTGTATATTATGATAAACTTCATCCTGTTGATTATTATGATGAGATATTAAGAGAGCATGATGCAGAATATAATTATAGCAATAATTATAGATTAATATTAGAAAGAGAATTTGTAAATAAATTAGGCTTTTGGAATATTCAAAATAAAGCAGAATTAAGCACTGATATGGTAGAGTTATTTGATTGGATGCTTAGTGATAATAGAATTATTGAAGAGGTTATTGAAGTTGGTGAAATTTCAAATTCTACAAAATTTTTAACTGTTATTTTTGATATTTATCAGAAATACAAAAATGAATTAAATTCCAGCAATGGTTATGTTTATGAAAAAATGATGATAGCTTTAGCAGCAGGATATTCTACTGATAAAATTATATCACCACTTGAATTTAGCTTTCCATCTCCTACATATGATTATTTAGAACGTTTTGAAATAATGAAAAATTTATTTGACAATAATAAATTAAAAATAGTTAAGAATAATGATATGCAAGGTGAATTTGTTGATAATAATTGGTTTAAAGATTATCATGTAGAATTAATGCGCATGGTAATGCAAGATGGAACAAGTAATGGCGATCTTGTATGGCTTAATGGCTTTACTTACGAAAAGAAAAGTGTAAGTTTTTATATGATAGGTTATGTATCTCCAGTATATACTCAAGATAAGTATTATGCTGAAGAAAATAGAGAAAAATATGATCAACAATTTTATTTAAGTAAATATAATGTTCCTTATGGTTTAATAAATGGTAAAAAAATACCAAGATATTGGATGGTTTTCGCTAATGGTGGTATATGTTGGAATGCTTCTCGTGTTGGACAAAGTATGTATCGTGTTAATGGAGTTCCAGCAACAGGAGCTTATCAAGTAGGGCATGAATTATATATTCAATATTATGAAGATGCTAATGGCAATGGTTATTGGTCACCAAGATATGGTAACTGGAGTGGCGCTGGAAGTACTTGGGGTGGAGGAAATCCTTTCCGTTATATATTTAACTGGAATAATAAATATTTTACAGATAAACATATTAGTGGTTCTAAAGTAGCATCAAGTACTGGGTATTTATATTTAGGACAAGCTAACTTAAATAGATATGAAGATTATCAAAAATCATTATATTTAAATTTAACAGCTAATTCTTTTACAGATGATAATAAAAAATTAGAAACATATTTTAAATCTTTGGAAGTTAATAATATAAATTTAGATTCTTATGATTATATAATAAATATTTATAAGAAGATGAGTGTTAATAATGAAGGTGGAACAATAACTTCTACTGACTGGTATAATTTAGCAAATAAAATAATTGAAGCTTATACTTATCATCCAGTTGCAATGTTTGACTTACTAAAAGTTATAAGACCTTATTTAGATGGTAGTGAAAAATTGCATATAGATAGACTAGAAAAAGATGCATTAGAAAAAGCATCTGCTGCAACATCAAATGAAACAATTCAAGTAGATGCTGTTAGAACTCATGCAAGACAATTATTAAACAAAGCTCAACCTGATCCTATGTCATTCTCATTTGATGGCGAAAATGCGGGTAAAATTGTTAGAAATCCAATATATCAATTTGCTTGGGCATATAGTTTAGATGGAGGAGCAACTTTTACAGAATTTTTAAATGATGATATATTTGAGCTAACAAAGGAAGAAATAGCAAAAATTACTGCTGAAAATGACATAATTTTTAAATTTATGGGGTTAACTGATTATAGATATACTATAGATATAACAGAAGGAGTTTTAAATAATAATTTATTTGCTAATGATTTAGAAAATAGAGTTATAGGTATAGATTTAACTTATGAATGGCGTGATAGTGAAAGTGATCCTTGGACATCATATAGAATATCTTCACCAGATAATACTGGAAATAAAACTTTATATGTTAGAAGAGGATCAACTGGAACGCAATTGGCAACTGAATCAGTAACTTATACTTTTACTCCAGATAATCAACCTGATACTAGAAAATATGTATCTGTATCACACTTAACTATAGAAGATGTATCTACAGAAGCAACAAGTAATGGAGGAGCGGCTCTTTATGCAATTGATGGAAATTATAATACTAGATGGCATAGCGCATGGAATGGAAGCGATACAGAGAGATTTATAACAATAAAATTGGATAAGCCGAGATTTGTTTCAGCAGTGGAATATGTTCCTGCAGGTGGTGGAAATGGCAGAATAAACGATGGAACTGTGTGGGGTAGTATGGATGGAGAAAATTGGGAGATATTATCTCAACGGAGAGGTATAACTTATTCTTCACAAGCTAATACTAACGAGGAAGCTGTCAAATTGACTCAAAAATTTGAAGTAGATAATCCAAAAGAAGTACAATATATTAAGATAGTTGCAGATAGGACTAACGGAAATTGGTTTGCAGCTAGAGCATTTAATATTTTCCAAGACTTAACAAAAAATTTAAGACCAACTGCCGGAGTAGGGTATAGTACTACGGAACCAACTAATGGTAGTGTAGTAGCAAGACTTCTAAATGTAAGCTCAGCTAACTTTGAAATATTAAGTGAAGGTGGAGATACTCATACCTTTACAGAAAATGGTGAATTTACATTTAGATTTGTAGATAAAGAAACAGGTTTGGAGGGTTCATCAGTAGCTAAAGTAGATTGGATTGATAAAACTGCACCAACTGCAACATTTGAATTTACTCCTAATTCACCAACTAATGGCTCTGTAATTGCTAAATTGAAACCAAATGAAAAAGTTACTGTAACAAATAATGGTATTTTTACTGTTGATGAAGAGGGAAATATTTATAATGTTGATGGAATTATGATTCCTGGCTTAAAAGCAGATGAGAATGGTGATGTTTGGGATGATGATGGAAATTATGTTACAAATATAAATCCATTTACTTATGAATTTCTTTCAAATGGTGAATTTACATTTGAGTTTGTGGATACTGCTGGAAACAGAGGTACAGCAACAGCTAAAGTAGATTGGATAGATCATGAAGCTCCAAAAGCAACTTTATCATATAGTAAAGATACATTAACTAATCAAGATGTAATAGTAACAATAGATTTTGATGAAGAAGCTATAGTTACAAATAATAATGGTAGTAGAACTTATGCATTT
Source organism: uncultured Bacilli bacterium (assembly GCA_910585045.1). GTDB lineage: Bacteria > Bacillota_I > Bacilli_A > RF39 > UBA660 > Caccenecus. The sequence goes on along the minus strand of CAJUCD010000011.1, from coordinate 26,055 downwards.
AAAGAAAATGGTGAATTTATTTTTGAATTTAGAGATTTAGCTGGTAATACAGGTCAAATTACTGCTAGAGTCGATTGTATAGATAAAGTGGCTCCAACAGCTGAATTAAAATATGAAAAAATTGATGATAAAGTTATAGTTAGAGTAGTAAATCCAAGTGAAGAAATAACTTTTAAAGAAGGTATTGGAGTATATGAATTTACTAAAAATGGAACTTATGAAATAATATTTTATGATAAGGCTGGTAATGTTGGAAAATTAACTGCAGTTATAAAAGATTTTGAGGATGATAACGATGGAACAGATGAAAAACCAACTGATCCTGATAATCCAGTAAATCCAGATAATCCATCAGAGCCAAGTGATCCTTCTAATCCTGGTAACCCATCTGATCCGAGTAATCCAGTAAACCCAGATGATTCAAATAAACCAGACAAGCCAACAGGTCCAAGTAATCCATCTGATCCTGGTAATTCAAATAAACCTAGCAATCCTAATAATCCAGGTAATTCAGGAAGTACAGGTGGCAATAATAAACCAAGTAATCCAGGAAATAGTGATAATAATCCAGATAATAATGGTGATGTAACTAATCCAATTAATAAGGAATATGAAAAATATAATATAAGAAATGTATTAGTTGAGATTCCAAAAAATATAATGCAAGATGGATATAGTGTTATTGCTCCTGATTTTGAATTATCAAGTGAATTAAGAGGTAAGTTTGGTAAAGATAGTGAATATTATGATATACATATTTTAGATCAAAATGCATCAAGGTTAGATATTACATCACAAAGCCCTATGAAAATTAGTATAGCTTTAAAAAAGACAAAAAGATTTTTAGGGGTATATGAAATAACAGATGATAATAATATTAAACTTATAGATTATGAACGAAATGGAGATAATATAGAGATTCTTACAAATAAACTAGGAAAGTATGTAGTATCATATAAAGAATTAGAGATAGTACAACCAGATATAAAAATACCAGTTGTAAAAGAAGAAAATAATGTTGTTGTACCTATAGTTATTGCATTAACAGGTGTATTTATAGTAGGAATGATACTTTATATTTCTAAGAAAAAATAATTGAATTAGAAAGAGTGAATATAAATAGTTTGTATTCACTTTTTTAATATTTAGATAAAATTAATAGTGTGTTTTCATATAATTTATTGGTGATTAAATGAATATAATTCTTATTATAAAAGGTTTTATTGTTGGGATTGGAAAAATTATTCCTGGAGTAAGTGGTTCTATGCTTGCAATGACTTTAGGAGTTTATGAAAAAACTATTATCGCTATAACTAACTTTTTTAGTAGTCCAAAAAATAATTTTAAATATTTGGTTAATTTTGGCATAGGTGTTTTTTTGGCAATTATTTTATTTAGTAAATTAATTTTGTTTTTACTTAATAATTATTATAACGAAACTATGTATTTATTTTTAGGGCTAATTTTGGGTACTGTAATACCTTTTGCTAAAAACTTGAAAATAAATTTTAAAAATATAGGAATTTTTATTTTAGCTTTTGTGGTTATGTTATTTTTATTGAAAGGTGAGAATAAAGATACTTTTATATTTACAGGTTCATTTTTTAATTATTTGTATATAGCTTTTTTGGGAGTTATAGACGCTTTTACTTCCATAGTTCCAGGAATAAGTGGCACAGCAATATTTATGGTTTTAGGATCATATCAGTTTGTATTAGCGGTATTAGGTAACCCTTTTAGTTTATATTTTTTTATATATAGTTTAGGGTTAATATTTGGTATTATTGTAACTTGTTATATTATGGCTTATTTACTTAAATACAAGAAACATGAAACATATTCTTTTGTTTTTGCTTTTATGGCTGGATCAATTATTGTTTTGGGGGAAAGTTTACTTAGCTCTTTTAATTTATTTAATCTTTTATTTGGATTATTAGGAGGTTATTTAGGTTATTTATTTGATAAGTGAAAAAAGATATAGATTTTTTTTAGGAATTGTACTATAATTAAAGTGGAAAGTTTGAGGTTTTTAGATATGAAGAAAAGAACAATTTTACTAGTAGCAAGCTTATTATTACTAGTATGTGGCTGTTCATTAGCCAAAGAGGAATATAGTAATGATCATTTTACTATTACAATGGAGAAAGGATTTACTGAAAAAGAATTAGCTTCTATGACAGTTTATTACGAAAGTAAGAAAGCTTTAATGTCAGGATTAAAGGAAAGTTTTGAGAGTTTAGCAGCTGTTGATATTGATGAAAATACTTCAATTGAAGATTATGGAAAAGCTGTTATTGAAAATAATAAAGCTAATTATGAATTAAAAGAAAAAGATGGAGTACATTATTTTACTTATGAGAAAGAAGCTAGTGGTAAGAAATTCTTTTATTTAGCTAGTGTGTATAAAACAGATGATGCATTCTGGTTATTTAACTTTGCTTGTGATGAAAAGAATAAAGATACTTATGAACCATTATTCCTTGAATGGGCAAAAAGCGTAGATTTTAAATAATTATTAGTTAAAAATTCTTGCAATTTAAACACTTTTGTGATAAATTATAGATGAAGCACGAAAGTGTTTTTTATTTACAAAAAATATTGAGGTGAAAGTTATGGCTAAAAATTTAGAAGAAGAGAAAACAAAAAAGAAATTAGCGAAGAAAAAAGATGAGAAGAAAGCACCTAAGGAATCTTATTTTGAAGGTGTAAAAAATGAACTTAGTAAAGTAAAATGGCCTAGTAAAAAGGAAGTTTTTAAATATACAATGGCAACAATTATTTTTGTTATTTTATTAGTATTATTCTTTATTTTAATGAGTTTAATTATGTCATTTATTAGGGGGGTAGCAAATTAATGGAAAAAGAATGGTATGTTGTTAATACTTATTCAGGACATGAATCAAAAGTTAAAGAAAAATTAGAAGCTAAAGTAGAGTCAATGGGCTTACAAGATTATATTTATAGAATAATTATTCCTGAAACTACAGAAGTAGAAGTAAAAGAAGGAGTAAAAAAAGAAAAGAAGAAAAAGATGTTTCCAGGCTATGTTATAGTAGAAATGGTTATGAGTGATGAAGCTTGGTATATTGTACGTAATACACCAGGAGTTACAGGTTTTATAGGTTCTTCAGGAAAAGGAGCTAAACCTACTCCATTATTACCTCAAGAAATAGATAAAATATTAGCTAATATGGGTATGAGTAGAGTAAATATTGAGTCAGAACTTGCAATTGGAGATAAAGTAAGTATTGTTGATGGACCATTTAAAGGTATGATTGGTAAAGTAGACAATATAGATTTAGAAAATAATAGACTTAATGTTTTAATCGATTTATTTGGTCAAGAAACTCCTGTAGAAGTTGAAGTTTATCAAGTTAATAAATGTTAAGTGAAAAATTAATAAAATTTTAAATAAGAAGATGTTGTGTGATACATCTTTTTTTTGTTATAATGAATTTAGAGAAAGAAGTGATATTGATGGATAAAAGGAAAGTAGTAATAGTTACTGGTGGTGGAAAAGGTATTGGTTATGGAGTTAGTGAGGCGTTTGCAGAAGCTAATTATAATATTGTAATTACTGGAAGAACTACTGATACTTTAAATAAAGCTAAGAAAGAATTAGAAAAGAAATACAAAGTAGATGTACTTGCGGTTATTGCTGATGGTAGAAATGAAGATGAAGTTAAAAAAGTGGTTAATTTAACGATTGAAAAATTTGGTTCTATTGATGTTCTTATTAATAATGCTCAAGCTTCTAAGTCAGGAAAAATGCTTGTGGAACATACTGATGAAGATTTTGATTTAGCTATTTATAGTGGGCTATATGGAACGTTTCATTACATGAGAGAATGTTATCCTTATTTAAAAGAAAGTAAGGGGTCAGTTATTAATTTTGCTAGTGGAGCAGGATTATTTGGCAAGCCTGGACAATCTTCATATGCAGCATCAAAAGAGGGTATTAGAGGGCTTACAAGAGTAGCGGCTACAGAATGGGGTCCTGATAATATTAATGTGAATATAGTTTGTCCTTTAGTTATGACTGAACAATTAAAAGCTTGGAAAGAAGAATATCCTGATGTTTATGAAGCAACTATTAAAGGTATTCCAATGGGGAGATTTGGAGATGCTAAAACTGATATTGGAGGAGTATGTTTGTTTTTAGCTAGTCCAGCAGCTTCTTATATAAGTGGTGAAACAATAACTTTACAAGGTGGTTCAGGTTTAAGACCTTAAGATAGTGTAGACTATCTTTTTTTTAGATGTTATAATTTAAGTGGTGATAGTATGAAAGTAGTGTTTCCTAATTATAATAATTGTTTAACTAATGTTACTAATTCAATATTAAAATATTTTGGGGTTTTAACTTATCATGAAACATTAAAGGAATTAGATGATTATTTAAATGAAAAAGAGTATAAAAATGTTGTATTGATATTATATGATGGAATGGGTTCTAATTTGATGAATAGGAATTTAGATTCAAAATCTTTTTTAATCAAAAATAAAATAAAGGATATTAATGCTGTGTTTCCTCCTACAACTGTAGCATCTACTACAAGTGTATTGTCAGGTTTAAATCCTTGTGAACATGGTTGGCTTGGTTGGGATATGTACTATAAGGAAGAAGATATTACTGCATCAATGTTTACAAATATAAAAAAAGGAACAGAGGAATTAGCAGCATCTTATAATTTAGCAAAGAAATATTATCCTTATACATCTATATTGGAATTATTAGAGCCGAAAGTTAATGTTAGTTATGTTTCACTTTATGGAGGAATTTCTTATAATGATTTATGTGATATGCATAATAAAATCAAAGGAATATGTTTAAATTCTGGAAGACAATTTGTATATGCTTATTATGAAGAACCTGACCATACAATGCATAATCTAGGAACAGACAACGAAGAAGTTAAAAATATTTTTCAAGATATAAATAATAAAACTCAAGAATTATGTGAAAATCTTCAAGATACACTTGTAATAGTTGTAGCAGACCATGGACATATGAATTCTGATATGATTGCACTTAGTGATTATCCCGATATTAAAAATTTATTAGTTCGTGATATTGCAATTGAGGGAAGAGCTTGTACTTTTTATGTTAAAGAAGATAAAAAGCAGGAGTTTTTAAAATTATTTAAGAAATATTTTGAAGAATATTTTATGTTATTTTCACATGAAGAAGTGATTGATAAGAAATTATTTGGTGATGGTAGAGAACATATAAGATTTAGAGAATCTTTTGGAGATTATATGGCGATAGCAAAAAGTAATAAGTATTTTAGATGGGATGAAAATGATAAACAATTTGTATCTACTCATGCTGGTTTAACAGAAGATGAGGTTTTAGTTCCATTAATAGTTTTTAATTGTAAATAATCATAATTGGAGGTTAAAATGATTTATCCAAATTTTATTAGTAAAGGCAATATAATAGGGGTTTGTGCACCTTCTGATGGTGTAAGTGAAATACCAAAAATAAATAGACTTAATTATGCTATAGATAATTTTAAAAGTTTAGGTTTTTTAGTTAAAGAGACACCTAGTGTTAGAAAAAGTATAAAGGGTAAAAGTAATGATAGTAAAATTCAAGCTCAGGAATTAGAAAGCTTATATAGTGATAAAGAAGTAAGTGCTATAATATGTGTGGGTGGTGGCGATTTTCTTTTAGAAATGCTATCATTTGTAGATTTTGATAAAATAAAAAATAATGTAAAATGGTTGCAAGGTTATTCAGATCCAACAGGGCTTTTATTTATAATTACAACTAATTTAGATATTGCAACATTATATAGTCATAATTTTACAGCTTATGGAATGAATCCTTGGCATGAATCTTTAATTAATAGTCATGAAATTTTAAAAGGAAATATCGTAGAACAAAATAGCTTCATTAAATATGAAAGTGGACATACAAAGTATGTTACAGGGGATGAATCTTATGTTTTAGATAAAGATGTTTTGTGGGAAAATTTAAATGGTGAAGATAAAATAGAAATGGAAGGAAGAATTATTGGGGGATGTATAGATATTTTAACAGAATTATTTGGCACAAGATTTGATAATACGAAAGAATTTATAGAACGTTATAAAAATGATGGAATTATATGGTATTTTGATAATTGTGAACTTACAAGTGAATGTTTAATTAGAACTTTATGGAAGTTTAAGGATAATGGATGGTTTAAATATACTAAAGGAATTATTTTTGGTCGTAGTGCTTTAGAATCTAGTTATTATGATATTAGTTTTAAAGATGCTATAAAGCATTCATTGAGCGAGTTAAACGTTCCTATAATTGTTAATGCTGATATTGGTCATGTGGCACCACAGATGACAATTATAAATGGAGCAATAGTAAATATTAAGTCTTTATATGGTAAAGGTAAAGTAAGTTTTTCTTTAAAATAGGTATGTTGTATGGAAAAAAGTTTAAGAGATTTTTTAGAAAAAGTTGATCCTAAATTAGTAGAATATGTTCAAGAAAATATTTTTCCTGAATATTTGAAAAATGATTTGGGGCATGGGATATTTCATATTAAAGAGGTTATTAGAAGAGCTTTTATGCTAAATGAAAATTTAGATTTGAAACTAGATGATAATATGATTTTTGCTATGGCTTCTTTTCATGATTTAGGTAAGTATATTAATCATGAAATTCATGAGCAAATTGCAGCTTCTAAATTTATGGAAGATGAAAAAATGAAAGAGTTTTTCTCTAATGATGAAAGAAATATAATAAAAGAAGCTATTTTAGACCATCGGTCTTCTTTTCGAGATAATCCACGAAGTATTTATGGTAAATTAATTTCTTCGGCAGATAAAAATACTAGTGTAAAACTTGTCTTTATAAGAAGTTTTTTTGTAGGACAAGAAAGAACACCAGATATGACAATTGAGGAATTCTTAGATTTTACTTTTAAACGTTTAACTAAAAGATATAGTATTTTGGAACCAGAAAGAATGTTTTTGGAAGATAATGTTTATAAAAAGTTTTTAGAGGAAATGCGTGAGCTATTATGTAATGAAGAACTTTTTAAAAATAAGTATTGTTCTATTAATAGAATAGTATCTAGAACAAATAAAGTTAGAGAAGAATTGGGTCGAACAGATTTATGTGTTGTAGATTTTAACTAAAAAATGGGTATTTCATATATTATTGTAGGAGGTAATGTATGAAATTTGATTATACTTTTGGTAATCAAGCGTATAAGTATGATGATGACGTAGGATATCAAATTAAAAAATATAAAATTATGGCTCCAGAACAGGAACAAGAAATTCAGCCTGGTAGAGAGTATTTAATGAATCCTAAACCAGTATTTGATAATCCAAAATATAAAGGTAGCGATAAATTAAAAGGGAAAGTTGCCATTATTACAGGTGGTGATAGTGGACTTGGAAAAGCTGCTGCAATAGCTTTTGTAAAAGAAGGAGCAAAAGTGGTTATTCCTTATTATAATGAACATATAGATGCCAAAAACACAAAAGATTATATTGAGAATATGGGTGGAGAATGTTTATTTATAGCAGGTGATTTAACAGATAGAGAGTTTTCAAAGCTAATTGTAAAAGAAACTTTAAAAAAATTTGGTAAAATTGATATATTAGTAAATAATGCTGGTGTACAATATCAACAAGATTGTTTAGATAATATAAGTGATGAACAGTTTGATTATACAATGAAAGTTAATGTTTATGGGATGTTTTATTTAACTAAAGAAGTTTTGCCATATTTAAAAAGTGGTGCTTCAATTATAAATTTAAGTTCTATTACAACTTTTTATGGAGAACCACAGTTAATAGATTATGTGACAACAAAAGGAGCAATTGTAGGTTTTACTAGAGCTTTAGCAAGAAATTTGGCATTAAAAAATATTCGAGTTAATGCTATTGCTCCAGGATTTTTTTGGACACCTTTACAACCAGCTTGTTGGGTTAAAGAAAAAATTCCTTCTTTGGGAGCAGATGCCGCTATGGCTAGAGGTGCTATGCCTTATGAATTGGCGCCAACTTTTGTTTATTTGGCTAGTGATGATTCTAGTTATGTTACAGGTCAAGTTCTACATAATAATGGAGGGCAAATAATGAATTAGAAGTTTCTTTTGAAGAAACTTTAGAATTATTTTTGATATATAAAAAAACTTCTTAATTTTTAAGAAGCTTTTTTTCAATCTTTGTAATAATTTTATATAAAACAAATGAAATAATAACTAATAGAACTATGCCAGCCATAACCATATTTAAATTAAAGACTTGAGTACCATAAATAATTAAATATCCTAAACCTTTTTGACTAACAAGAAATTCTCCCATAATAACACCAATTAAAGTCATTGAGATATTTAGTTTTAAACTTGAAATGATAGTTTTATAAGAAGCGGGTATAGTTAGTTTAAATAGAGTATCTAATTTATTTGCATTAAAAGTTTTAAATAGTTTGATTAAGTCTGGATCAATATTATTAAAGCCATTATATATGCTCATAATTCCTACAATTAAATTAATTAAGAGAGCCATTACAATAATAGATTTAGTGTTAGCTCCAGCAATAATAATTATTAGTGGACCTAAAGCGACTTTAGGTAAACTATTTAACATTGTAAGATAGGGATCTAATATTTTATTTAAAATTTTAAATTCATATAAGATTATAGCTATTATAAAACTAATAGTAATGCCTAGAATAAATGCAATTAAAGTTTCATAAAGAGTGGTATTAATATGACTTAATAGATCGTAGTTTATAGATAAACTATTGATAGTTTTAATAATATTGCTAGGTGATGAAAATATAAAAGGATTTATGATTTTTTTAGAACTTAGAAATTCCCAACTTATAATAAAAGTAGCTAAAATAAGAAATTGAAAGAAGATAATGAGATATTTTTCTTTTTTAAGTTTTTTTAAATATTTGATGTGTTCTTTACTCATTGTTACTCAAATCCTTCCATATTAAATCATAATAGTAAGCAAAATTTTTATCTTTTCTATTTTCGATAGGGCTAAGATTTTCAATTCTTTTTATTTCATAAATATTTTTAACAAGGCTAGGGCGATTATTTAGAACAATAACACGATCACTAATGCTTATAGCTGATGCTAAATCATGAGTAACCATAATAGCAGTTTTCTTTTCTTTTTTAATTATATTATAGACATCATCGCTAACTTTTAAAGCTGATTGATAATCAAGACGGCTAAAAGGCTCATCAAGTATTAAAATATCTGGTTTTAAAGCAAGAGTTCTAATTAAAGCAACACGTTGGCGCATACCTCCTGATAATTCATGAGGATATTTATCTTTAAAGTCTTTTAGACCATAAGTGTTTAATAGTTTATGAACATAGTTTAGGTTTGTATTATTTTTAATTTTTTTAATTTCTAATCCTAAAATGGCATTTTCAAAAACAGTTTTCCAAGGTAGAAGGGAGTCACTTTGGAGCATATATCCAAATTTGAGATTAGGGTTAGAAAAAATTATTTCGCCACTTGTTAGATTGTCCATTTTAGTTAGTATGTTTAAAAATGTAGATTTACCGCATCCTGAGGGACCAACAATAGAGATAAATTCTCCTTCGTATAAGTCAAAGGTAATATTTTTAATAGCTTCTATTTCGGCATTTTTAGAATAATAAACTTTATGAAGATCTTTTATAGTAAGTAATTTATTTTTCATAAAAATTATTTATTAATTTATTGTAAGGAACGTAATCTTTGATTAGTTTATTATCTAAGAGAATATTTTCTAAATTTTTAAAGCTTTCTTCAGTAATGTAGGGATTTTCTAGCCATGAATCATACTTTTTGTAATTATTAATAATAGTTTCAATATCATTTAAAGAACTATCAGGGAATGATGGTAATATTATATTAGCGATAGTTTTGCTGTCATTGTTTTTTACAAATTCTAAACCTTTATTTATAGCTTCTGTGAATTTTTCAATTAATTCTGGATTATTATTTAGAAAGCTTTTACGAGCATAAAATGCAGTGTAAGGGACTTCGCCAGATAAAGAACCAATTGATTCGACAATACAAGCATTACCTAATTTAACAACGCTAGTAGCAGTTGGCTCAAATAAATCAACATAATCGCCTATACCGCCAATAAATGATCCAGATAATGAAGCAAAATCTATAGCATAGTTGATATTTATTTTATTTAAATCAACATTATTATTTTTCATGGCATTTAAGAAATTTAGAGCAGGCATGCCACCTGGTCGCCCAACAAGGATTTCTTTACCATATAAATCTTCAAGTTTAAACTCTTTATTGCAATCTCTACCAATGATGAATTGGCCATCTCTTTTAGTTAAACCAGCAAAAGTTACTAGATAATCTGTTTCTCCACCTTCATAAACATAAATAGCTGATTCAGTACCAGCAAAACCGATATCGACACTATTTGATAAAACTGCAGCACTAACTTTGTCAGCTCCTGGAGTTAAAATTACTTCTAAATCAATACCAGCATCTTTAAAATAATCATTTTCAATTGCGACATATAATGGGGCATAAAAAACACTATGAGTTACTTCAGCAAGTTTCACTTTAGTTAAATTATTAGAATTTTCTTCTTTAGTTAGTTTAAGATAAGTTAAGATACCAATTGCTAATAAAATAACAATAATTAAAAATGTAATAATTTTCTTTTTCAAAATATATTCCTCCTTAATATATTACATGGTATTATATTCTAAAATAATAATTATGTTATGCTTTTAATTTAATATTATTAATGCTATAATAGCAGCTTAAGCGAGGAAAGTTTATGAGTGAGCAAGATAAAGTTATTTGTGAAGAATATATGGATATTTTAAGAAAATTCTCTTTTGTAGAAGCATTAGAATTTGCAGTATTAAAAATAAAAGATTGTAAAAAAGGTGTTCAAAATAGATATGGTTTAGAAGAATTATATTTGTTATTGTTAGAGCAACAATATAGTGAAAGTATTGTGTTTGATGTTTTAGTTCTTATTAAAAATTTACTAGGAAGGGGTTTAGAATTTTACAGTGAAAGTATTTTTAATTTATTTTTTATTATGATTGTTAATATGAGAAATAATATTGATTCAAATTTTAAATGTTTGTTACTAAAAATGAAAGATAATGTTATTTATAATGATTTTTTAAAAACTGTAGAAGAATATTTAAGAGAAGGGTTAACATTGAATGATATAATTAAAAAGCTTTATCTAGATTTTAAATGGCAATTTGGATGTATAAATGGGTTTGATGAAGGTGGGAGAAAGTAAAAGGAACAAAGAAGTTCTTTTTTTATGATAAAAAATATTTTTCGTATTTACTTTTCTATTTACCTTTGCTATAATAATTTATAGAATAAGGAGTGGATTTCATGAAGACATCACAAGTGGAAGTTAATAAACTTCTTGATAAACTATATAATCTACGTGGCAGTGATAGTGTGGTTTTAAAAGAAATGGAAAGCGAGAGAATAGCATCTGAAGCAACTCGTGATAGAACTACTGAGGAGAAAAGCGCTTTACAAGATAAAATAGCAGAACTTCAAAATGATAGCAAAGAATTAAATGAACAAGGTAAAAAATTAATTGAAGTTTTAAATGGTATTGATAAAAAGGCTTATGAGACTGTTATTGATCGTTTAGAAATTAATTTTGATCCTGAGGCTTTAACTGAGAAGTTAAATGATAAGCTTCCTGTAACTATTGAAAAAGTTAATGATGAAATAGCTAGAAGTGAAGAAGAATTAGTTAAAGTTGAAGAAGAAATGAATAGTGCTATTACAAAAATTGAAGAATTAGGAATAAGAAAAGATACTGCTATGGCTAATCAAGAGAAATTAAATGAGTATTTTGATTTGGCTTTATCAGGAAATATTAATATTACTAGAGATTCAATTACGGCTCTTTTAGAACAATTTGATTTTAGTGAAGAAGAAACAAGAGAAGCTGCTAAAATATTAATGTTCCCAGAAGATGGGTTATATGAATATGATAATCGCTTAAAAGAAACAGTTAAAAAATCTATCGGTGAGGTTATTAAAGAAGCTAAAAGTCAAGAACCTAATGATAGAGTAGAAACTGTAGAAGTAGAGGAAGAAAAAGAAACTGTAAAAGAAGATACTGTTCAATTAGAGAAAAAAGAAGTAGACACTGCCAAAGAAGAAAAAGTTTTTGATAAAGAAGACTTGATTGATTTATTTAATGAGATTGGTTTAGATTATTTAGATTATACAACAACTGATTTAGAAGATATATTAGAGCATTTTAATGAAAAAGTTATTCGCCGTAATGTATCTATATTTAAGAATAATGAACTAAGCTTAGATGTCTTTGTTGATAATATAAATTTATTATATGATAAAGAATTAGAAGCTAAAGTTGATAGATTATTACGTATTGGTAAAAGTGCTTTAGATATATATTTAAATCCAACAGTACTTACTAAGTATGATTATAGAGGTTTAGATAAAGCAATAATTTTATTACAAAATAGTGGTTTAGATCCTAAGAAAGTACCACTTATGGCATATTAGGGAGGTTTATTAAAAAATGATATTATTATTTACAAAAAATACTAAAGGACCAGATGTTGGTTTAGATTTAGCTGAAGGTGTTGATTCTGGGAAATTCTTGCCAGATTCAGCAATAGCTCCAAATCCAGGAGCAGTACAAGATTTATTTATAAATAATGGCTATGTTTTAAAAAGTAGCCAGGGTAGTTTTGCTAAAGTTATGACTGTAGATGCTAAGGGTTTAGCAGAGATTGAAAGAGGTATATCAAGAATAGAGGCGCTAGGTTTAAAAGATGTTGTAAATAGTGCTAATATGAGTCCTAGAACATTTAAAAGTAGCTTTTTAGATAGATTAGAAGATTGTAAGAATGCTGGTTTACCTTTCTTGAATCCAGATAATACTTTTATAAAAGCTTTAGATAATAGAGAATTATTAGATGCTTATATTAAAAGTAATAAATCTCCAGTAGTAGTGGAAAAAGCAGTTGTGCAACCAGTAGTTACAGAAGTTATGGTAGAACCTGTTGCTCAAGTAGCGCCAGTTTCAGTTCAAGCTCCAACACCAACTGTTTTAAATAATGAAACACAAAATGTTAATGCTCAAGTTGTTGAACAATCAATAGATGATATTGTTGCTAATATGGATGCTTTTGATCAACAATTGTATTATAACACTATTGAAACATTAAATTATTTGGTTTTAGCTAATGCTACAAATAATACACTTGCTAGTATTATTAGTGCACTTCCAAAAGGCTTGGCTGAAGCTATTGATAGACAAGAGTATCAATTTTTGGGAACTAGGGGTATGGTAAATAATATAATGGAAGAATTAGGAGTTGTACCTGGAAGTCCTGAGGCTGAAATGATTTTAAATGCAATTCCGGAGATGGAAATAAGTGTTGGAAGGGGAAGAGCTGCATGAAATTCTTAGAGAAATTTGGATTTCAAAAAAAAGACATTGAAGCTTTAAAAGAGAATTCGACTAGTACTTTAATAAAAGAGTTAGAAGCTCATAAAAAACTAGTATCAAAGAATTTAGAATATTTAAATAATATTGGAGTTACTAATTTATCGGAAATATTTATTAATTATCATGATATGTTTTTAATGGATAATAGTAATTTTGTAGATATATTTAGTAAATATGATCCTAAATCATTGATTGAAAAATTAGCTAAAGATGTTAGAATTATGGAGTATTTATAATTCTCATTTTTTGCTAGAAATAAAAAACTTATTATAATAGGAGGAAAAAGTTATGGCTCTATTAAAAAATCTTTTTAAGGATCCTGATGACGATGATATATTAACTGGAACAGAAGATGAATTTTATAGTGTTAGTGAGGCTGATGCTTTAGCAGAGGCAGATAAATCTGGAAATAAAATGATTCTATTAGAACCAAGAGCATATTCAGAGTCACAGCAAATTGCAGATCATTTGAAAAATCGCAATAGTGTAGTAGTTAATTTAAAGAGGGTAACTTCTGATCAAGCTAAGAGAATTATTGACTTTTTGAGTGGTTGTGTATATGCTATAGGTGGAACTATGCAAAAGATTGGAGTAGGAATATATTTATGTACTCCTAAAAATGTTAATGTTCAAGGAAAAATTTCTGACGAAGCCGAGAAAAATAAAACTGAAGTTGAAGAAGATTGGTAAGATATATTGGTAAAAACTTAAGGTGGTGAGTCTTTGAGAAGGTTTAATACTAGCCTAAATGGTTATAATAAACTAGAAGTAAATAATTTTGTAAATGAAGTTACAACAGAATATGAGAATATGCTTAATAAATTAAAAAGGCAAGATGAAGAAATACAATCATTAAAGCAAGATATGGAAAAGTATAAAAATATGGAAGGTACTTTAAATAGAGCGATAATGGTTGCAGAAGATGCTTCTAATCAAATTAAAAAAGTTGCAAGAGATGAAGCTAAAGGCGTAATTGAAGATGCAAGAAGAAATGCTTCTAGAATTGTTAATGATGCTTTACTTAAAGCTGATAAAATAGAACAAGATGCTGAACTTTTGAAAAGGAGAGTAGGCGTATTTAAAAGAAGACTCAAAACTGTAGTGGATGAACAAATTGAATTTATTGAAAGTATAAATGAAGATTATTAAATAGTCTTTATTTTTTTTTATTTCATTTTTTTGCTGTAAAATAACATAATTTACTTGAAATATACTCAATAATATTGTATATTAAATATAACATAATGTAGTGCTTTTTATTTTGTTATATATGCGCCTATTTATGTTACAAATGACGTACATAAAAGTAAAGAGATGTTTTGATAAGTTTTGTCGAAACTAATGAAAGTCAAAATATAAAGTATTATAATGTAATCAAAGTAGAGGAAGAAGGATAAAGAATGGAAAGAAAAAATAAAAAGTTAATAGTAATAGTAAGTTGTCTATTATTAGTAATAAGTGTATCTTTGGCTTATTATATCGGCCAGCTTCTAATAAGTGGTGAAGGAGCAACAGGAAATGCAACAACAGCAAAAATAAAAGGAGCAACTCTAACAGTAGAAGGGAAACTAGAGTTTAATGATCCAGACATTTTACCTGGCCATAAAACAATATCAAGTATCAAAGTAACAGCAACAGGAAATAATGAGTTAATACCATATAATTTAGTTTGGAAAGGAACAAATGGAATAAGCCAAATTAATTATACAGTATATAAAACAAGTACCGAAATGAATGTAAGTGCAAGTTGTGAGAAGAAGACATCAGTTCAAAATGGAGTACAAATATTAAATGAAGAATGTACAATTACTAATATAGATAATCTTGGCACATCAATAGCAAGTGGCTCAATAGTTAAGAATAGTACAAAAGAGATATTAGCTAAAGATGAGTTTATAACAGCAGTGAATGATGGTGTAAGTTATTATTACTATGTAATACTAGAATATCCAAACTTAGATGAGGATCAAAGTGCAGATATAAATGCAACATTTAATGGCGAAGTAACAGTCGAAGAAAGTAATGCCTCACCAGATATAAATATATTAGCGGTATACATAGGAGATGAAACAGGAAACTATACAGAAACAACAGATATACCACAAAGTGGATATGTATTAAGTGAGAAGAGTACATGTAGTAATAATGCAACAGTAAGAATGGAAAATAATGAATTAATAACAAGTAATTTAACCAAAAGTGGAACAAGCTGTTATTTATATTTTAATAAATTAAAGACAGTAAATACAGTACTTGGAAATATAGAAGTAAATCCAGAAGTCAAAACAAAATTTGATAAGATAGCGACAACAGATGAAGGAATCCAACAAGTGAGTGATGGAATGTATGGAGGAACATCATATTATTGGCGAGGAGCCTCTACAACAAACTATTTAAAATTCGGAGGATATTGTTGGCGAATAATTCGAATCAATGGTGATGGAACAATAAGATTAATCTATGATGGAACAACATGTCATGGTAACGGAACAAGTACAACAGATAGCCTAGCAGTAGCAAATACAACATATAACTCAAGCTATAACAAGAGTGAATATGTAGGATGGAAGTACACAGAAGGGTTGCAAAGACCAAGTAGTACAACAGAAGGAACAGATGCAACGATTAAAACAGTACTAGAAAATTGGTATAACTCAAATTTAGCAAGTCATGCAAGCAAAATAGCAGATGGTAAATACTGTAATGATAGAAATGTAGAGAGTGGTTCAACATGGTCAAGTGCATCAAATAACGGTTTTATTTATGCAGGATTTAAGAGAATGTATATAGATTATGCCCCAACGCTTAGTTGCACATCACTCGATACATACATATTAAAAGTAGGGCTTATTACAGCGGATGAAGTAGAATTTGCAGGCGGCAAAAATGCTAATAATATATTATATTATCTATATAACGGTCAAAACTATTGGTTGATGTCTCCTTATAATTGGGGCGATAGCCATTTTGTTCTCGCGTTCCATGTGGATTCATATGGACATCTTACAGGTTATAATGTCGATTGGTCTGACCCTGGTGTGCGTCCAGTAATAAATCTTAAATCAGATATAACAATATCTAGTGGAAATGGAACAAAAGATAATCCTTATATAGTTGCAGATTAACTTTAAAATAAATCTTGCCCATAATGCATTACTTTTAACTTTATTTGTGGGCAAGAGGGATTATCCCAATTATTATATATACTGAGTGATTTTTAAAGTCGCTCTTTTTGTTTGATTTTTTTTTAATTCGTGTTAAAATTATATTAATAAATGGAGGAATTATGGAACAGGTTAAATATAAAAGAATATTATTAAAATTAAGTGGAGAAGTTTTAGCGGGAACTGATAAGTTTGGATTAAATTCTCAAGTGATGGAAAAAATAGTGGAACAAATAAAAGAAGTTGTAAATATGGGGGTAGAAGTTGCTTTAGTAGTTGGTGCAGGTAACTTTTGGCGAGGCAGATACGGAAAAGAAATGAATAGAGCAACAGCTGATTATATGGGTATATTAGCTACTGCTTTAAATGCATTAGCATTACAAGATGCTTTAGAGTCTTCAGGGGTAGAAACTCGTGTGCAAACAGCAATTGAAATGCGAGAAATAGCTGAACCATTTATCTTAAAAAGAGCTCTTAAACATTTAGAAAGTGGAAAAGTTGTGATATTTGCTTGTGGAACAGGACATCCTTACTTTACAACTGATACAGGAGCTGTTTTAAGAGCAATAGAAATAAATGCTGATGTTTTATTGTTAGGTAAGTCTATTGATGCAGTATATTCTGATGACCCATTAATCAATAAGGATGCTATAAAATATGATCATATTACTTTTACAGAAGTATTAAATCAAGATTTAAAAGTGATGGATTCAACTGCTACAGCAATGTGCCGAGATAATAATCTTCCTATTCATGTTTTTGGGACACGTGAAGCAGAAAATATAGTTAAAGCAGTTAAAGGTGAAAAAATAGGAACTATTGTAGATAATAAATAATTATTTTATTATCTTTTATTTTGTTTAATTTTATAATATAATATTTATAGGTGATAATGTGATAAATAAAGAGTTACGTAAAGATATTTTAAAATTAATTACTTTTGCTATTTGTTTAATATTTGCTTTTATTTATATTAAGCCAATTTGGTTATTTTTTAGTAAAATATTTGAGTTATTTATGCCTTTTATATTAGGAATAGTAATTGCATTTGTTTTAAATATATTTGTAATTAAGCTTGAAAAAGGACTGTTTAGTAAAGTTAAAATTAAAGAGAGAGTTAAGCATAATTTAAGTATTGTTT
The DNA here is from genome assembly GCA_910585045.1 of uncultured Bacilli bacterium. Taxonomy (GTDB): domain Bacteria; phylum Bacillota_I; class Bacilli_A; order RF39; family UBA660; genus Caccenecus. The sequence continues at coordinate 8,270 of CAJUCD010000011.1, read as the reverse complement.
TAGCACTTGCTTTAGTATTAAGTTTTTTGACATTTTTAGGGGTGTTGATTGTTCCTCAAGTAAGAAATACAACTAATATTTTTATTGATAATATTAATGAGTATGAAGAAAATGTAGATGAACTTTTAAAGAAGATTGGGATAAATGAAAATATTAAAAATAATATTATTGAAAAAACTAAAGAATTTAGTGATAAAGCCGTATTGTATTTAAAAGAGAATAGTGGAACTGTAATTGAAAATGTAGTTGGTATTGCTACGAATGTTGTAACAAGAATTGTTAATAGTACAATTGCGATTATATTTGCAATATATTTATTAGTAGATAAGGAAAGTTTACTTAAACAGCTTAATAAAATATTAATTGCTTATTTGCCAGAAAAAAGAGTAAATAAAATAAAGAAAATAGCAGTATTATCTAATAAAACGTTTGCTAATTTTGTAAGTGGACAACTTTTAGAAGCTTTTATCATAGGTGTATTGTGCTTAATAGGAATGTTAATTCTTAGAATACCTTATGTGGCTACTATTTCTGTTTTGGTAGGATTTACAGCACTTATTCCAGTTTTTGGAGCATTTATAGGAACAATACTTGGTGCTTTCTTAATATTTATGGTAAGTCCATTAAAAGCTTTAATATTTATTATTTTTATCTTGATTTTACAGCAATTTGAAGGAAATTTAATTTATCCGAAAGTAGTGGGTAAATCTGTTAATTTACCAGGAATATGGGTTTTAGTAGCTGTTACAATTGGCGCTAGTGTGTCAGGAATTGTAGGAATGCTTATTAGTGTACCAATTGTCTCAGTGTGTTATTCTATTCTTGCAACAAATGTCAATGATAGATTAGAAAATAAAGGAAAGATTAGACCTAAAAAACTAGACAAAACAAAGTTAATAAGTTAAAATAAAATGCACGGTGATTATTATGAAAGATGGAATTTATACTTATTTGGAAAGAACGGCAGGAAAACCATTAATAGATTGGGGATATTTACTTGTACATCCAGAAGCTGTTGCTAGAGTTTGGGAAAGATATTTACTTGATGATATTTTTAGATTTGAAGTAAATAGAAGATTATTAAGTGATAGTTCTGCATTTCAAGTTTTTAAAGTTAAATTTTATCAATATTTTGGAGATTTGCTAGAAGAACAAAGAAAAGCTACAAAAAGGTATTAATTGCCTTTTTTATTTGACTTTTATTATTAGTAATGTTATCATAATTGCACTAAAAAGAGGGGTATTATGGAATTTAAAAGTGATTATGAATTAGATTTGTTTTTGAAAAGTTTAATAATGCTTGATTGTACAGGTTCACAAGGAACAGTTTATGTTGATGGAAAAAGAGAGTTTGTTTATAAAATTTTTCATTTCTATGAAGATGGGGACTTAGACTATATTGATTCTAATTTGACTAAAGATAATATTTTAAAATTTAAAGATTTTCCTAATTCATGTTATCTTTTTGCTAGTAATGTTATTTCTTTAAATGGTCGAATTATTGGATATATAGCGCCATATAGAAAAGGTATTAATTTATATAGATTAAATCCTTTAACTATAGATTTAGAATGGCTTAAAGAAGTTTTAAAAATGGTAATTAAAGAAGTAATTAAAATTTCAAAATGTAATGTTAATTCTTATGATGTAATGTATAATATTATGCTTGGAGATAGAGTATATATAACAGATCCACAGGATTTTACTTTAAGAGAAAGAAATTTTGGTGAACTTTTTAGTCATAATATGATGCCTATAAATTTAGAGTTTATGTATTTTTTAGTTGATGGTATATTTGAGGAAATAGTTAAAGATAATAGTGAGCTTAAAGGTATGTTAGAGTCATCAGGAGAAGGTTTTCTAATATTAGATTTTATAAGTTTACTTAAGTCTTATTTAGAACAATTGTTAGGTAAAAAAATTAGAAATTTAGGCGATGCAATTGTTTTAGGAAGTAGTGATATTATTAATAATAGATATCAAAGAAGTTTAGTTTTACAACAGTTAAAGTAGTAGAAAGATTAATATGAAAAAAATCTTTCTTTTTTTTGTATGGTTTTTAGTGTATAATTAGTTTAGGTGATAAAAATGAAGAGAGTAATCTTGGTAGATGGAAATAACTTAATGTTTAGAAGCTATTATGCTACAGCATATAGTGGTAATATTATGCGTAATTCAAAAGGTTTTCCTACTAATGCTTTGTATGGATTTGTTAGTATGATTAATAAAATATTAAATGAAGAAAAGCCAGAATATATTGCTGTAGCTTTTGATATAGGGAAAAATTTTAGAAAACAGAAATATGATTTTTATAAAGAAGGAAGACATGCAACTCCTGATGAATTAAAATCTCAAATGCCAATAGCAAGAGATATATTAAAAGCAATGGGAATTAAGTATTTAGAATTAGAACCATATGAAGCAGATGATATTATAGGAACCTTAGCAAAAATGGCAGATATGGATCCAGAATATGATGCGACTATTGTGTCTAGTGATAGAGATTTATTACAACTTATTAGTCCTGTAGTTGATGTTAAATTATTAAAACAATCAGGTTATATTAAATATAATCCAGAGTCATTTAAAGAAGAATGGGGTATAGAGCCAATAAAAATTATTGATTTAAAAGCTCTAGCTGGTGATGCTTCTGATAATATTCCAGGCGTTCGAGGAATAGGTGATAAAACAGCATTGAAGTTATTACAAGAATACGGTTCATTAGAAGGTATATATGAGAATATTAATAATATTAAAGGTAAAATGCGAGAGAAATTAGAGCTTGATCAAGAAAATGCTTTTATGAGTAAAGAAATAGCTACAATATATAAAGAGGTGCCTTTAAATATTGATTTTGAAGATATTAAGTATACTGGTACTGATGAAGGTGAATTGGGCGAAATATATGAAACTTTAGAGTTTTATTCGCTTCTTAAAAATTTTAATCGTAAAGAAGTTGTTAAAGATAATATAGAGTTTAAAGAAATAAATAGTATAGAAGAATTAATCTTAGGTGATGAAGTAAGTATTTTTGTTTTATTAGATGATGAGAATTATCATAAGGGTAATATTTTAGGGATTGGTATTAGTGATAAGGAACATAATTATTATGTAGCTAAAGACTTATTGAAAGAATTGGTATCAATATTAAATAATAAAGTTGTTTATACTTATAATGCTAAAGCTTTAGATGTTGTAATGCAAAGAAATAATCAGAAATTAAATAATGTAAATTATGATTTAATGATAGCAGCCTATTTGACTAAAGGAAATACTAAAGATGATATTGCATTTTTAATGCAACCTGAACATATTAATGTAAGTTTCTTTGAAGATATGAAGAAAAGCGAGTTTAATGATTTAGAAAAAATTAAAAAAGATGTAGTTTTAATAGCGCGATTTATATATGATACAAGAGATGATTATGTTAAAGCCTTAAAGAGTGATGAAATGTATGAATTGTTTAGGGATATTGAGATGCCACTTACATATGTTTTAGCAGATATGGAATGTGTAGGTGTTAGAATTGATAGTAATGTTTTAGATGAAATAAAAAAAGAAGCCGAAGCTAAATTAGAGGTTATTACTAAAGAAATTTATGAATTGGCAGGAGAAGAATTTAATATTCAAAGTCCGAAACAATTAGGAGAAATAATTTTTGGTAAATTAGGTATTGCTGTGGGTAAAAAAACTCAAAAAGGTTATAAAACTGATGCTGCAACATTGCAGAAATTAGTTGATAGACATCCAATTATTAATTTAATATTGGAATATCGTAATTATAGTAAGATATTGTCTACTTATACAGTTAGTTTGGAAAATGCTAAATTTCCGGATGAGAAAATTCATACTATTTTTAAACAAACATTAACTAGAACTGGTAGACTTTCAAGTGTAGAGCCAAATTTGCAAAATATTCCTATTAGAGGTGAGGAAGGAAGAAAAGTAAGAAAAGCTTTTATTCCTACTAATGATATATTTTTAAGTATTGATTATTCTCAAATTGAACTAAGAATTTTAGCACATATTTCAGGCAGTAAAGAGTTAATTGAAGCTTTTAGAAATGATCAAGATATTCATACCAAAGTTGCAGCAGATATTTATGGAGTAGTAGAAAGTGAAGTTACAAAATTGATGAGAAGTACGGCTAAGGCTGTTATATTTGGAATAGTTTATGGAATTAGTGGTTTTGGACTTGGAGAAAACTTAAATATAAATGCGCGAGATGCTTCAAAATTTATAGAAAAATATTATGAACTTTATCCGGGTGTTAAAAATTATATGGATAATATTATAAAAGAGGCTTATCAAAATGGGTGTGTAAGAACTTTATTTAATAGAAAAAGAACTATTGAAGAATTAAATAATAGGAATTATATGGTTAGAAGTAGTGGAGAGAGAATAGCGCTTAATACACCTATTCAAGGAACTAGTGCTGATATTATAAAAAAAGCAATGGTTTTAGTTTTTGAAGAATTTAAAAAACAAAATATAAAAAGTAAAATGGTTTTACAGATTCATGATGAATTAGTAATTGATACTTTAAATGAAGAAGTAGAAGTTGTTACGAAAATAGTTAGAGAGGTAATGGAAAATGTTATTTTATTATCAGTACCATTAAAAGTTGGTATTGTATCAGGAAAAGATTTATATGATGCAAAATAATGCTTTTTATGAGGATAAAAAATGGATTTTTTAAATATTGTAGAAAAATATGGATATAATACTGAATTAGCAAATTTTTTAAAACAGATTTATGATGAGTTAGTTGAATATTTAGGTGATGATAAAGAAGCAATTATTTATGAAGCTTTTTTAAATACAGAGGTGGTTGACTGTGATAATATTTATGAATACTTAAATAGTGAAGGTTACTTGGATGAAACAGAAATAGATGATAAGTCTTTAAAAATAGCTACTGGAATTTGTTTTACGAAAAGTGATATAATATATGATGAAAATAGTAAAACTTTTATATTAAATGGAATAAGAAGAAAGGTTTTAGTTTGTAATTTAAAACAAAATGAGGACTATATAAATGGAGCTTTAATTCATGAGTTAGCACATTTAGCTAAAAACTATTATAAAAGCCATGAAATAAGTGGTAATTTATTAATTGTTAGAGAAGGATTTATTAAAACAGTGTATGAGTTAAGCTATAAAAATGGGAAAGTTTGTGAAACTTTAATTGAAAAAGAAGGTATTGGTTTAGAAGAAGGGTTAAATTCTATTTTGGAGCATGATATTGCAAAGAAAATTGTTAATCCTAATTATTATGTAAGTGGTTATAATCTTGTTAGGGAAATAGCTAGAATTATTCCAGTTAATTTGGGTTTAAAAGAAGCTGTTTTGAATGCTCAAGTTATGAAAGAGAAAGATGCTTTTGTAAGAGAATTTGATTTGATATTTATGGATGGAGCGTTTAAAAAATTTGAAAGTTTATTAGATAGAATTTATTATTTGAATTTAAAACAAGCTGCTGCTACAGGAAATATGGAATTACTGATGTCTATTACTGGTGAAATAGATGAAGTGATAAAAGGAGAACTAGTGCAATTGCTAGATGAAATGGCAAGGGCTAGAGATGCTAAGAAGTTTGTAGCTTAAATATAGGAAGGTAAGTGATTTTAATGCCAGAGATAGCTGAAGTGGAAACAGTAAGAAATACTTTAAAAGGTAGAATTTTAAATAAAAAAATAACTGATGTAAAAGTTCATTATAAAAATATGATTGAAAGTGATATTAATACTTTTGCTAAAGATTTGATTAATGATGAATTTATTGATATTAAAAGAAAAGGTAAATGGTTAATATTTGAAACTAATAATAAGTATTTATTATCTCATCTAAGAATGGAAGGCAAGTTTTTTATTAAAGATGCTAATGAAGCAAAAGGTAAACATGAACATGTAACTATTTATTTTGAAGACAATACTACTTTAAGGTATGAAGATACAAGAAAATTTGGACGAATGAATTTAGTAAAAAAAGAAGACTTGGAGACTACTGAAAGTATAGCTAAACAAGGTTTTGAACCAGGCGATAAAAATTTAACAAGTAGTTATTTACTAGATAAATTTAAAAATAAAAGATTGCCTATTAAAACAGTTTTACTTGACCAAACAATTATTAGTGGACTAGGAAATATTTATGTGAATGAAGTAATGTTTTATGCTAAAATAAATCCCTTAAAAGAAGCTAAAAATATATCAAAAGAAGAATGTGATTTGATAGTTAAAGGTTCTGATGAGATAATAAGAGAAGCAATAAAAATGGGTGGAACAACTATTAAGAGTTATACTTCAAGTTTAGGTGTTACTGGTAGATTTCAACAAAATCTAAAAGTACATAAAAGAGAAGGCGAAGCTTGTTTAGTATGTGGTACTATCATTAATAATATTAAAATTGGTGGAAGAAGTACTTATTATTGTCCAAAATGTCAAAAATAATTTAAAATATAAAATAAAAGCAATAAACTAATCAAAAAAAATGGGTTTATTGCTTTTATCAAAATTGATAATATTATTTTTACTTACTAAGTTATAAATATTTGCTGCTAATATTTCATATTTATATGTAAGAGTGTTAGGAATAGGGAAAAGAGCTATTTCAGAATCTTTTAAGTCGTGAAGATAAGCTCGCCCTTTTTTATTAAAGCCTAATATTTTAACATATTCAATGCTGGCTAATTTATTTATATCTTTAGGGACTCCAATTAAAATATGAATTAACATTCGACAGATTTTGTTGTAAGTGTATCTTTTAGTCTTAATACTTTTTATGAAATCTTCAACGTTTTTAGCTTCATTGATTTTTTCTTTTAATCTATTTTCTATACCTTCATCAACAGTTAGAAATTTACTTAAATCTGGGTCAGTTATAATTTTATATTTTATGAATGGGAAGAAGTCATTTAAAGTTATATCCTCAATTAGTTTTACTACTTTTCTAGATGTATATAAAGATATGTCTTGTTTTAATTTTAATTTGTTACGAATATTACTAGCGCTTATGATTTCTTTTATTTCGTTTGTGTTATGGTAATCGCTAGTTCTTTTAATAGTAAAAGGTTTTATATTACAATTATTCTTTTTAATTGCTTTAATATATGATATTCCTAGTAGATCATTAGGCTTAAAAATGTTTTCTTTGATATTTAAAGCTTTAGCTAGAGCGGTAGGATAGTTAATACCTGTATCAAGGAACTCTTTTACTTTAGCGTTATATTCTGGGGTGTTTTGAGTAAGAGCTATTTGTTCAAGTAGTTGTACATTATTAGATTCTGAACCAAATACTATATTAGTGCAACCTAGGTAGTTTAAGATCTTTATAGCAGCATCTGCAAAAATATCAGCACTTTGAGTGCCAAAGATGAATGGCAATTCAACAATCAAATCGACACCATAGATTAAAGCTAATTTGGTTTTGTTTTCTTTAGATAAAATGCTTATTTCGCCTCGCTCTAAAAAATATCCATTTAAAACTAATATGAGAGTTCTACCAGGGAACATTTTTTTAGTTTCTTCAATATGATATATATGCCCTTTGTGAAAAGGATTATATTCACATATTATTCCTACTGCTTCCATGAAATCACCTACTTTATAAGTATAACAGAAAATAAAGGAAGATAAAATCAAATATTAAAAAATTATAGATTTTTATAATTAATTGTTTATAGATATTTTGGTTTGTCAATTTTGCCTAATAAATAGTCAGCAGAAATATTAAATTTTTTACATATAGCATATAAAAAAGATGTTGATATAAGGAATCTACCTTTTTCATAATCAGCTATAACAGAATGTGTAGTGTTTAAAAATATAGCTAGATTGGTTTGGGTTAGTTTTTGTTCTTTGCGAAATTCCTTTAGTCTTTTTCCACAAATTATTTTGTCAATTTTAGGATAGGAGTTTTGATAATTCTCTATTTTATTATTACTAAAAATATAATCTATAGAGACATTAAAAAAATTGCATATAGTGTTTAAGTGGATAAGGGGAATAGTATTATAATTATTTTCGTATTTGTTATATAAAGTATTATTTAGTCCTATTTTTAGAGATAGTTCTTTTTGTGTTAGATTTGATTTAATTCTTAGGTCTTTAATTTTAGATATATTCATATAATCACCAGGTTAATTGTCTCATTATATTAAATATTAAAAAATCTATATTGAAATTATCCGACATTTTTCTTGACAAATAGTATAGGTGATATTATAATTTTAGTATAAATGATAAAATTCTAATATAATTGAGCGCTCATTA
>CAJUCD010000010.1 GCA_910585045.1 uncultured Bacilli bacterium | reverse complement strand
GGATAACGCTCGCCACCTACGTATTACCGCGGCTGCTGGCACGTAGTTAGCCGTGGCTTTCTTGAAGAGTACCGTCAAGTAAGACTCATTTCCTAATCTTACAATTCTTTCTCAACAACAGAGTTTTACAACCCATAGGGCCTTCATCACTCACGCGGCATTGCTCGTTCAGGGTTTCCCCCATTGACGAATATTCCTAACTGCTGTCTCCCGTAGGAGTCTGGGCCGTGTCTCAGTCCCAGTGTGGCCGATTAACCTCTCAGTTCGGCTACGCATCGTCGTCTTGGTAGGCCGTTACCCCACCAACTAACTAATACGCCGCAGGCCCATCTCTAAGCGAAGCTTTAAAGGCTTCTTTACTCCATAGAGCGCATTCGGTATTATCAACCGTTTCCAGTTGTTATCCCCAACTTAGAGGTAGGTAACCCACGTGTTACTCACCCGTTTGCCACTAGGTGGAAAATCCAAATCCATCTTTGTGCAAGCACGCAGATTTCAATGGGCCACCTCGTTCGACTTGCATGTCTTAGGCATGCCGCCAGCGTTCATCCTGAGCCAGGATCAAACTCTCAATAAAAAGATTTATTCATTAATCTTAATTTTTAAGTTTAATCTAAGCTACTCAAAATTGACTTTTTAACTTAGTTTTCAAAGATCATTTCAGCGTTGCTTTTCTCTGCATCGCATATGACTAATATATCATTTCTACGAGGCTTTGTCAACAACTTTTTTTAATTTTTTTTGCACTTTTTTTAAGCTTTTATGAGCTTTTTTCCGAAGTGCATAAGTAATATAACAAATCATATAAACAAAGTCAACACTTTTTTTAAAAATTTTCGACATTTTTTTCAATTTATTAATAATTGCCTATATATTTCCTATTTTTTCTGTATTTTTTCTTAATTTTTATATGAATTATTTTTTTTACTTTCTTTATATATTATGAAAAAAAGATACAAATAATTCCTTTTTTTATTGTATCTTTTCCATTTTTTTATATAAATCATAATATTTTTTTATTATTCCAGGTTGAAAAGGTCCTTCATTATTTCTTTTCATTTCAATTAATCTGCTCAATTCATTTTTAATTATCATTTGAATTTCACTTGAATAATGCATTAATTTGCGATGATAATTATATTCATTATAGTCAAGTACTTTAAAACCTCCATCTGGAAAAACTCTTAAGTCTAAATCATAATCAATATATTTTATAATATTACCATCAATTAGATATGGTGTTGCTATGTTGCAATAATAAAATAAGCCATATTCTTTAAGCTGGCCAATTATATTAAACCAATGTTTTTTATAAAAAAATAGTATAGCCGCTTCTTTAGCATGATAGCTGCGACCATCAGACTCTGTTAATTTTGCTTTATTGTTTGCTACTACTATTTTATCTTCATCAATATCTAATACAATAGCTTCATTGCATAATTGATGCAATTTACCATTGTGCTTGTAGCAATGTATTTGTAATTTATCACCTATTTTTATGTTATTAATCATAAACGCACGCCTAACTTTCATAACTAAGTTAATTATATCAAAAATATAAAAAAATAACAAACTGTAAATTTGTTATTATTGAGATAGTACTTCTATTGCTTTTTCTAATTGTTTATCAATTAATTCAGTTATTGTTCCATTTTCATCCGTTAAAACTTCATTACTTAAAAGGTAATCAGGAACAATTCCTTTACCATCTATACAATTTCCATTAGGCGTATTCCAATAAGAGGAAGTATATTTAACCATTGTTCCTCCTTCTAATTTCATTGTTTGTTGTACTTTACCTTTGCCAAAAGTTGTTTCTCCTATAATTTGAGCTCCATAACTTTCCTTTAGGGCTGCAGCTAAAATCTCAGAAGCTGAGGCAGTACTTTCATTAACTAATACTGCAATATTATATTCTCTATGTTCTTCTGTTTCATCATCAAAATGGGTTAGTTCTCCTTTATAATCAAGACTATATATTCTTTTTCCTTTTGTTAAAAACATATTTGCCACTTTGGTAGCAGCATCTAAATATCCTCCTGTATTATTACGTACATCAATAATTAAAGATGTTATGCCACTGTTTTCGAGTTCTGTTAAAGCTTCTCTTATTTGGACATCTAATGTATTTGAAAATGTTTGAATATATAAATATCCTATGTTAGTATTTTCGATAATTTTATAATCTATATTAGGTGAAATAATATTTTCATTTTTTAGAGTGGCGGTAACATTTATATCGCCTCTAGTTAATTTTAATGTAAAGTAGTCATCACTTTTCTTTATTAAATCCACTATGTCACTAGCATTCATAGCTGAAGTATCTATTTCATTAAAGCCTATTATGATATCTCCTACCTGAATTCCAGCTTTACTTGCAGGTGTATTTTTATAAACTTTGGTTATAGCTTTTGTAGAATTATCAATAGATACTCCAATACCTTTATATTCGCCTGATAATTGGTCGAATAAATTATCTGTATCAGTATTATTTAGAAAAGAGGAATAATCATCGCCTAAATAATCCATCATTCCTGCTATGGCTTTTTCTAATAGTTCTTTTTTATTCACATCTTGATAATATTCGGTAACTATATTAGCATAAACTTCTAAGAATTGATTTAAATTTTCATCTTTTGCTAAATCTCCATAGGTTAGTTTATTGGTTATTTTATTGTTATTATAGACAATCACACCAGTTGTTAAAGCTGATATAATACTTGTTACTACAACAATTGATAATATCCAAATAAGATTAAATCCTCTAGATTTATTATTCACCATATCACCTTTCCTGTCTACATTTAGTATATGAATATAATACCATAAAATTTTAAAAAGTAAAAGAAAAAAAGATACTATTTTTCAGTATCTTTTTTGTATTCTAATTCTTTTTGGATATCTTCATCCTTAGTAAAAGATGATGTTATTTTGCCATTTTCTACTTTTAATAAAGCTACAACTCCTACTTTAAATTCTTCTAAATTATTAGTATTAACATTTACATTCTCTTTATCAATATATTTTTTATTAAGTTCATTATTTAAGTCAACTAAATAAACTTTTAAAGCGTCTTTATTTCTTTTATATGTGCTTACTAGTCCACCATAATAAACTGCATCTGCTGTTTTAGAGTCATACATAATAACATAATATTCTTTTTCATGACGACTAAGCATTGAGCCAATAGAAGCTGCATTATAATCTATACCACCAGGTATTACAGTGTTTTTATCAGCATCTTTATTTAATAAATCTTTGGTTACAAATAGTCTTGTAAAGAAATAGACTCCTAATATTAATATAACTATAATGATTAATAAAAGGATAAATCTTTTTATTTCTTGCTGGTCTTCACTTAAATAAGTCTCTTTTTTTATTCTTTTGCCATTGTTATTTGTCATTCTTCTCACCTATTAAATTATAACAAGAAAAAAAGAAGAAAGCAACTATCTTTCTACTTTACTTATTTATTGGTACTGACAGATACAGTTTTAGTATTTCCTAGACTTTCAGCAATTGTTACCATTTCTTCAGTAGATAAATCACTACTTGTTAAATAATAGGAAATATTATCACTAGTCCAATACATGGAATTGGCACTTTTAGCAGCTATGGTATCGCTTAGCATTACTGGATCACCATAAACAGGAATTATTTCGAATTCGTTTGCCATGCTTGCTACTTCTTCTATTAAAACAAAGTTTTTTTCACCCGCAAATGTTAGAATTACACGATTACCTTCGTCTGTATCTACTTTTTCACTATTTGATAAATATGTTTGACTAGGTATATATAAAGGATAAATAATACTATCAATTATATTACTAGTTTTTTTATCACATTCTTCAGTATCGCAGTTGTTCTTATTATTGTTAGTATTATCTTTATTTTCGCTATTATTATTTTCTTTATTAGAATCTGTTGATTTATCATTTTCACTTTCATTAACATCTATTAAATCTTCTAAGGCGAAATCTTCTTCTTTTAAATTAGCTTTTAGATTTATTGATTGAAAAACCACTTTAATAATAACTGTATTATCTTTATCGCATACTTCAACTTTTTCTAAATTCATATTACTATCAAAATATATTTTTTGATATGTTAGCTCAGAGTTGTTGGGATAATTAACTTTTGTTTTTAATGTATAACCTTTATCTATTTCTTCTAGTTCTTTCTTGTCATCATTTTTTATATCTTTTAATAATGATGATAATATATATGATTGACTACTGCTTTCAGGCCATTCACTTTGAAATTTGAAGCTTTTATTTAATGTTGGAGTAACAACATAGACTCCATTAGTATTTTTTAGTATTATTTGCTCATGATTATTGGTTTGATTTACTAAATTAACTTTGTAAAAATTATCTTTTAAATATGATGCTTCTAAACTATAAGTAAATGTTTCCTCATTGCTTAAAATCTCCATATTACCTTTTAAAACATAAGATTTAGAGTTTTTAACACTACTTTCAAATTTTCCTATCAAATTTTCAGGGCTTTTCTTGCCACATCCTGTTAATATTAGCATTATACTTACTATTAGTACTGCTAGTTTTTTCATAGAACACTTCCTTTTCTAATTAAAATATATTGTTGTAAAAAGAAAATATTCATTATTTTAAATTGTTTAATATTTATATTTGAGCATTAAAAAAACAAAATATTATTTTGTTCGTGGGCTTGAATTAATGTCTGTAATATTAAATCTTACAAAAGATATTTGCTCACTAGTTGTTGGCATACTAAGTTGAGCCTCATTTTGCTCTTTTTGTAAAACTACTTGTCGTAAAACATTTAATAATATTTGTCGTTTACGCCAAATAGCTCGTTGATTGTTTTTGGTTGGTAAAGGATTAGAGTGTGTTTTTGCTGTTTTAGATGTAGGATGAGATTGTCTTGCAAAAGTTTGTTTATCCGCTTCATTACTTAGATATAAATAAGGATCTATGTGTAAATCATTTAATGTAGATGCTGCTAAGTCTTTACCTGGAGCATCGCCTGTTGCCATGTATGATAAATAGTGGCGCATTTGATTAAAGTCTGCAAATGATTCTAAAAGATTTTGAAATAATATATCAATAGGAGCACTAGGAACTCTCTCAATAAAAGCAATTTTATCTAGGATTGTGCCATTTTTTTGTAAAGCTTTAATTATGTGGCCTAAAGGTGCAGTTGGAAATTTTTGGGCAAAATTAATCATATCAATGATTGTTCCTCGTTTGGCAATTGTACTTTCTATTTCTTCCATTGGAGTGGTAGGATTATTTTCTGCATAAAGTATTAGTGATGATATAGTGCCATTTCCTGTACGTATATTTTCTAAAATAGACTTTAAAGATTCTTCTGCACCTTCTCTATTAAAGCGTGAAAATAAAGAAATATATGTTGTATTTTTGGTTTTTAATATGGCTGATGATAATTTATTCAGCATTTCTATTTGGAATTTATTTAGTTCTACAGCACTAGTACAGTCATCATAATTTCTTTTGAAAACTATATCACGCGCAAAATAAAATATTAAATCTGCTTCTAATGATTTACATACTATAGAACATAACTTTTTTAAAGGCACTCCTTTTTTATGAACATCTCTAGCATAGTAATAAGCTAACTCAGGCTTTTTAGATGCAATTATAACATCACTTATAGGTTTTACGGATGTTCCTGTAGCATTTATAGCAAAGCTCAATAAATTATCTAAATCGCTTGTCTCTATAAGAGCATCACGTAAATTTTCAACAGGAGCGCCTTCTACATAAAGAGCTGTCCATAATATAAAGTCCGAATTACCACTTTTAAGTACTTCGGCAATTAATTCTTCTTTGTTAACTTTATTGGTTTCTATTAAAATATTTATTTTTTTCCAGTCATCTACCCTTTTATATTCACTTAATATTCTTTTTACATCTAACATAACAAAACTCCTTATTGCTATTATAAAGCTAATACTTGCATTTTGTAAATACTAAAGGGTGTATTGTATATTATTTATTTATGTATAATTTAAAAATTTTGGTTAAAAATAATAGCAAAGGGTGTGATTAAATGGAAACATTACAAAAAATAGCTTTAATTTTTACAATTATTGGTGCTATTAACTGGGGCTTAATTGGATTTTTCGATTTTAATTTAGTTACTAGTTTATTTAAAGATTCATCAATGATTGCAAGAATTATCTATTCAATTGTGGGTGTTTGTGGAATTATTAATATTTTATTATTATTCTACCATATAGAAAAAGATCCTCGTTAATTAAAGATCCATTTTCTTTAGTAAATTCTTAGTGTGGGCTACTTTAAGATATCCCATATAACTAGCTTTTACTTGTTCGTAATTAGGTGCATTGACTTTCTTTAGTTTACGCATCTTTTTTTTGATTCTTCTTTTTGTTTGGGGATTTATTTTAATAATTAAGCGTTTACCTTTAAGAAAGAAAAAGTAACCAAGAAAACCAAAACCATGTTTTAAATCAAAAATGTTTGTTTTTTTATTTAGTTCTAACTTGAATTCACATAGTTTTTCTTCAATTTGTTTTCGTAATTCTTTTAAGTGTTCTTTATCATGATGAAATATTACAAAATCATCCATATATCTTATGTAGTACTTGCAATGGAGTTTTTCTTTAATATAATGATCTAAATCATTTAGAAAATAGACTGCTAGTAATTGAGAGGTCATATTGCCTATAGGTAATCCTTTTCCTTTTTCATATCGTGGAATACGATTTAGTTCAGCTATTTTTAAATCTTTATCTAGAATGTTTAAATTTTTAACTCGTTCTATTTCTTTTTTGACAACTTTGGTAATACTATCATTTACATATTCATCATCGGTTGAATCCACAACATTTTTAATCATATTATATATATCAGGATCATTTATAAAACGCTTTACTTTATTTAGAACTAATTCATGGTCAATACTGTAAAAATATTTTTTAATATCACACTTTAAAGCATAAACTTTATCGTAATTTAATTTAAGCTTGTTTATATACATTTTAACGTATCTAATACCTTCTTTAGTACCTTTATTTTCTCTAGTAGCAACGTTTTGAGGAATTAGATGGGGATATATTCCGGGTTGTAAAACATATTTAGATATTAAGTGGTTTACTACTTTATCGCTCATTATTTCACTCATAATTATTCGATACTTTGGTTCATGAACTAAAAATACATTGTATTTACTATGTTTATATTTTTTATTTTTTAAAGATGCTAAGATACTAATAATGTTACTGGAATAAAATAATTCAAATTTATGAAGCTTACCTCTATTTCTAGTATTAAGTCTTATAACTTTATACATTTCTCTTATTTTGTCTATATCAACTAAATCTTCATATTTAACTTTTGATAACATTTTTTATCAGTCCATAAGCTATTTTTCTTATTTCAATAATGTACATTGATGTTGATTCAAATTTTTTCTTACTAATTATTCTTTTTTCAAACGAGGTTGCTACATAAAAATCAAGCATTGATAGTTTAATAATTAAATCTTTTAAATATTTTACTTTTATTCTTTCAACATCATTTATACTGTAAGAGAAAATTAGCTCTATTATTTCATACATATTGTGTTCAATGTTTTGTTTTAAAACAACTTCACTTTTAGGATAATTTATTAATTGTTTGTTAATATAGGCAATAGTTTTTTTACTGTTATTTAATAAAGCAAAATTAGAGTTCATCAACAAAGTCCTTAATTAAACGATAGTTAGCTTCTTCTTTTTTAACTTTAACTTCAATTGAATTCATTAAATTACTTAACATATTTGATATTAGTATATTACTTTTTGCTTCTTTTAATTTGCTTTCATATTCATTTTCATTTTTAGTTTCTAAAACATAAGCATAGTCATCAATAATTTCTAAAAGATTTACATTATGACGATTTAATACGCTTTTTACTTTGGCTTTGGCATTGATGGGAAATCCGACTTTGTTGTCCCTGATTTGATAATTAAAAAAGTATTTCAGGATGTAGGCATCATCATCAAAAGAATAATAAAAGTTTCCGGATTTAATAAGTACTACATAATCTTTATACGAACTTTTAAATTTTATATATTTATCGACCGTTTTCATATTATTCCCTCCTTGCAAAACTGGAGTTAAGATAATACTGCTCTCATAACTAAGATAAATATTTGTTATAAAAATATGCTTTCTTTTATCATATCCTCATACAATATAAATATATATTAGATACTGGATTTTGTCAAGAAAAAAGTTTGCTTTTAGCAAACTATATCGATTTTAGAAGGGTATTTATTAATGTTATTTAAAAATGCTCAATTTTATCTATTGTTTTAGTTGCTAATAATAGTGCATCTTCTTTAGTTTCAGCTGTTGCAATAAATAAATTGTTGTGACAAAATTTTGCAGTTTTAACTCCACTCTTTTTTTGGAGTTCTTCGTTTCTTAATCCGGCCCATTCTTTTAAAAAAGGAATTTTAGGAGTATATCCCCCATATTTGTCTGATAAAGTATGAGCGGCATATCCACCTCTATTTGAAGGATAAATTATAAATGATACTTGATTGTCTACTTTTAAATAAAATAAAGCAAATTCGTATGGAATGTATTCATCTAGAATAAGTATTTTATCTTTAATAGTAGGAATTAAATGTTCTATCTTCTCAATATTCTGAACTTTGGATATGGCATCATTCATAATTAAGTCAAATATGATACTAGCAAACTTTGTAGCTTCTATAAAACATTCGTCTTCATTAGAGTTAGATTCTTTAGGACGAAATAGCGTAATTAAACTGGATATAGTATAAACATTAAATGCACTACTAATGCTAAATTCACCATTATCAATAGCGTCTATAGCATGTACTAAAAGGTAGTCAAAAACTTTATATGTATCTTTAATGTTGGTAACATTTATTTTTTTTAGATATTCTTGACCATATCTTTGCCATAAAAGTCCAAAACCACAATAATGGATGCCATCACTTCTTGTTTTAGCAAAACCTTTTTGATGATGATCGAATTCGCCACCGCCTATATCATAGGCAATTTTTGTGCCATCATTTTGATATTCTGATAATCTTATAACTGTTATATCATCAAATAACTTTTCTAAAAAAACCGTTGAAAAGACATCATCTGCATGAAAATTACCAGCATGAGTAACATAATCTGCCTCGACTAAATTCTTTGTGATTTTAATCATATATAATCCTCATTTCTTTTTTATTATAACTGGACAGACTAATATTTGGCAAGTTAAAGATTTTAGTAGGCACTTATAATAAAAGGGCTTTCCTTGCTACCATTACCAATTAAAGATATATTAGATTTTAAATTAATAACTGGTCTAACTCCTATATTAGCATTAATTGAATCACTACCTAACCCACCATTTTTGTATACATGAAAATTTCCTGCATAAAAATAAATGTCTCTAAAAAATGATGGTGTCATCGTTATATAATCCATATTAGTATATAAAAAATAGTTACTATTTTCTTGGCCATCGTATCCTCCTGCGTACGTTACTTCATCTGCTGTAATTAAACCAATAGGATAAGTTAATTTCTTATTCCCTTTTTTGGCTGTTATAGAAGTAAATAAATCATGCGACTTGCATTCTAGAGTAGGCTCTCTATTAATAACTAATCTAAGAAAAGCACCATAATATGTTGGCATTTTCGCGTATCCTAATGCAGTATATTCTGCATATAGAATAGTTGAACGATCATTGCAAAAACCAGCATTAAAGTCTATTTTATCAGCATAAGCTTGGAGACTATTTTGATACCATTTATCTAAGACTTTTTTTATTGTACTATCATTGATATTAGCATGGGTTTCTTCATAGGTATTACTATTTGGTGTTCCATACATATATCCTACATAAGCATTGTCATCATAATTTTCATTAAAAGCGCTTACCCCTATTTGGGTTGTTTCGCCTGTTTGGTTTGTTGTTGGTCCATTATATATTATTCTTATTGTTCCATCACCATTAATGCGAATGATGCGCCAATAATATCCTGCGAACTCTAGCCAATTATTATCAACTGACCCTGCATAATAGTAAGATACTCCTTCATTATCTAATGTAGCATATATACTTCCTGTAGTATTTTCTGTTAATGGAGCATTGATACTTTCTCGCTCTTTAATTTCTTTATTAGCTAGTATTTTAGTACATGCTGTATCTTCTTTTTTACAATATGTATCAAAATATAAATAGCATTTTGAGTTTTTGGATATGTTTTTAATTGTATGATGACCATCAATGGTTTTTAATATAGCACTTTGATCTTTTTCGACATTATTTGTGGTGCAATAACTTTCAGTCTCATTTATCTTATAGCCTAAACCTGGCATTGTGGATATTTCTTCATATTCGCTTCCAACTTGTTTATATATTGCCATCATTTTAAAATCTGGTAATTTATAATTAATCTCTCCATTTACTAATTCTATATCTTCAATACCTTGATATTTAGCATAACTAAAAATCGAATAGATTGTTATAAGAAGTCCTACTCCCAGTATTAAGGCATAACAAAAAAATATTCCCTTATTTTTATTTATTTTTTCTATTTTCATTTCATTTCTTTCCAATCTTTATAAATTAGAAATTTCTACTTTATATATTTATTTTAATATTTGTTATTATTTTTGTCAAGAAAAATATTTCTATTTCGGCAATGATAATTTTTTGATAATAAGTTATGAGAGAATTAATTTGGTGAGTGCAATGAATTATGGAGCTAAAATGAAAGAAATAAGAATGGCTAATAATGTTTTACAAAAAGATATTGCAAGTATTATGGGATTATCTGTTTTTACTTATAGTCATTATGAAACTGAGGATACTACTATACCTTTAAAGCATTTAATTGATTTTTGTGATTATTTTAAAATTAGAATTGATTATATCTTAGGACTGGATAGTAAATATGAACTGGAAAGTGGTTATAATATTGTTGATATTTTAATTTGTGCTAAAAGATTAAAAGAATTTAGAAAAGCAAATAAAATAACTCAAGATAAACTAGCTAAAATTCTTAATACTAATCAATCTGTCATAGCTAATTATGAAAGGGGTAGAACTTTAATAGCATTGCCTTTTTTGTATACTATTTGTTCTAATTATAAAATAAGTGCAGATTATCTTTTAGGAAGAATTTAGATTTTTTATTTTTGTGGCATTTTTATTCATTTAATCCATTATTTAATTATTTATGTAATAAGTTTTTGTATTTTGAAGTTTTTTGTATTAAAAAAAGTCTTTAAAGACTTTGATTTTTGTAAACTAATATTTGATCTGGTAATAAATATATAGTTTTGTTATACCTAAGCATGTTATCAGTACTTGTTCTAAAAGCCTCTGTTACTCCGCTTAGAGTATCACCCTCAGCAGTTATATAATAGCTATAGCCACTTTTAGGAATTATCAATTCTTGACCAGGATAAATATATTCATTATCTTTTATGCCATTGATTGCAGCTAATAATTTGGGATTAATATTATACTTTTTAGATATTTCATAAAGGTTATCGCCCTTTTCTATTGTATAATATGTAAAATATGTATTATTTTCGTCCAACTTAATCACTCCTAGTATAGAATATGAAAAAGTCTAAATTTTGTTAATTAATATATATTATATTTTCAAAATTAAAATTCCATTCAAAGTAAGTTAATAATAATTCTTCACCTTTTTCAGGGCTAAAATGATATAAAGAATCTTTTTTTAAATAAAATATGTCTTTATCATTTATTCTTACTATATGATTAATATTGTTGGATATTAAATTTTTTATTTGTTGGCCTTTATAGTTTAGATATAATTTGCCTTCTTCAAGATGATATTCATAATTTGTTTTGTAAACGAATTCTTCATTTTTATTAATTAGAGTTTTAATATTTACATTTTCCCATTTATCTTCTTTTAATATTTTGCTTTTTATCTTTTCTAATTTTCCATTTTGAGCATTAAATTCATACATTAATTGTTCTTTATTGTCTACTATGTATAATTTGTTTTTTTGGTATCCTAAAAAATAGCTGTCAAAGTATATATTTCTTTTTAGTTCATGTTTTTTTAAATTGCCATTTTTAAAATTTAGAGTAAATATTTTACTAAATGTGTAGTTAGAATCATAATCAGGAATTATTAAATAATCTTTAGTATAGCCTATCAAACTAACTGTGTATTGTTCTTTTTCAAATATATCTATTTTTTTGTTTTCATTTTCATTTATATAATAAAAACCATTATAATTCCATATTAGGTAAGTATAATCCTTATTATAAATGTCTAAGTCATTAAAAGATTCTATTTTATTTTTACTTTTAAATAATTCATTTGGAAGTTGGTCCTTTAGTTTTTTGTTTGTATATGTGTAATGAACTATATTATTATCTTGAAAACATAAAGGGATAAAATTTAATTCTTTGCTTTCAGGAACTAGGCAAAAATTGTTTTCGTCAGTTACAATTGCTATTTCTTGAACAAAATTTCTTTGTTGTTTATATTTTGAGTTTATTAAATAATCTAAAGTGATATCTTTATAAGTAAAAGTAAAATAATAGCTTTTATAATCTTTATTATATTCTTCAGTTATTTTAATACTATTAACTTCATATTCCTTTTGATAATTTTTTGATGAAATAAGAAAGATAAAAAATAGTAAAAATAAACTTATTAAAATTATTTGGAACAATTTTAGTTTTTTCATAGACTTCCCTTCTTAATCTAAATTTCGGGCATATTTCTTTTTTTCTTCCATCATGAATTCAGTAATCTCTGTTTCTATTTCACGTAAAGAATCTTTTGCTAAATTTGTTATTACAACTTCTTCTTTTACAGTGTCAATTATAATTTTCCCCCAAATTAGGCCTTGATAAACTTGCATATCATTATATAAATCAGGAGTAATACTGCCTAAAAAATAACCCCATACAACACGCTTTTGACCAATTAATATTCGTTTATTTGTAATTGCAATAACCGCTGTGGAAGTAAAATCGTAAAATTTATCATTTTTTTGACCAGCAAAAGCATATTTAATGTATTCTCCAGGGTTTAGATGCTGTTCAATAACATTGGCATGTTTCTTTAGTCGCCACCAAGTTACACCGCCTGGGAACTTTTTTTTATAAATAGTTATATGATCATATACTTGACCCATAAAATCACCTAATCTAATTTTATAATAAAATACTTATTTTGACAAGTTTTTATTATTTTAGCTATTCTATAGATTATTCTAATTATATTATTTTTATGGCAATATTAATAAAAAAATGCTACTTAATAGTAACACTTATTTTTCAATATTAATAAAACGAATGCTTTTAATTTTAGGTGGATTAATAGGAGTCTCGCCATTTACAGCTGTCTTTGCTAGTTTGTCTAATGTGTTAAATCCAGCGATTAATTTTCCAAATGCTGCATAATCACCATCAAGTGATGGAACATCTGCATGACAAATAAAGAATTGACTTGATGCAGAATTCATATCGACTCCATTTCTAGCCATTGATATAACTCCTCTTTCATGAGATATTGTATTAGTTACACCATTGTTTAAAAATTCACCCTTTATTGTTTCATCAGAACCACCTCTGCCAGTTCCTTCAGGATCACCACCTTGGATCATAAAATTTTCAACAATTCGATGAAAAGTTAGGTTATCATAAAATTTATTTTCAACTAACTTTTGAAAATTAGCAACAGTAATAGGAGCTTTATCAGGATATAGTTCTAATAACATTAAATCTCCACTTTGCATTTCTATTTTTATATAATTTGTTTTTTCAGTTGTTTCTTGATAAGACACTTCCTCGACCTTCCCTTCTGTATTATCCTTACTACAGGCACTAGTAAATAATATTATTAATACTAAGCTTATTATTCCTACTTTTTTTCGCATTTTTTCCTCCTTATTATTTTATTATAGCAAATTAATTTGTTTTTTTAAATAAGAGATTATTTATTATTATATTAAATTAATATAAAAAATTTTTTAATTATATATTTAAATTAGAAAACTAAAGTATTTTATATAAAATAAAAAACTCGCGTTACTATTTCTAGTGTGCGAGTTTTAATCTCAACGGAGCGAGTGTCGTAGTTATCTACAACTCTTTTCCAATAACGAAAGAGTACATATAATCTTCTGTTGCTAGTAATAATATACCACGTTTCAAGTATTTATGGAATAGATTTTTGTTAATTTTACAATTTTTCGCATAAATTGTAATTTGAATTACACTTTAAATTTTAATCTAGTATCTTTTTTAAATTCTTTTCTCTTTGGATTTCCCTCAACTCTGTAAATGTCATTGTTTGTAATATCATAAATAACAGACCATACTGTATCAGCATCAGTCTTTCTATCATACTGACACATAAATCCATACTTTCCTGATAATATATCTCTAACTAAATTAAATGAATAATCATTTTTGTATTCTTTTAGAGTGTTGTAAGCAACTAAATATCTTTCTTCTGCTTTCCAATCATCTACTTCATAATTATTATATTTTTTCATTTTCATAGAATTAAATTCATTTGCTGTTGTTACAAAATTTCCATCTTTATTTGGTCTTATTATTTCTATTTCTTCACAATTACACTCAACAACTACAATATTTCCAGTTCTATCAGCAAGAGTTAATGCTTGTTGTGATGCAATAGGAATATTTTTTAATAATGATAGTGCTTCATCAATAGTTTTGCATTTTTCTAATAAATATCTAACTAACATACCTGCGTTGAATCCTGCTTTTATAATAGTAGGATAAATAAAAGTTAATCCAACTGCTAAACCATACTCGTTGATTCCATCTTCCATTTCTATAAAAGCTGTTGTATTTGCATTAAAGGCATATACACTATCTAAATTATATAAACAATTCATATATAGTTTTTCTAGTGATACAAGAAAATCACTATTTCTTCCAAAAATTATATTATCCTCACCTTTAACTGCTATACAAGTACAATGATTATTAAATTCAAAGCAATACATACTTAATAAAAAAGTATAAAAATCTTCATAAGAACTGTTTTGTCCATTTGCTAAACCTTTAATTTCTTCTAAAATCTCTGGATAATATTTTTCATATATAGGTAAACACTCTTCAGCAAATTTTCTTCTTTCATCTGTTATTTTAAAAGTATGATTATAACTAATTATTTTACCATTTTTATATAATAATCTTCCCCAATTAAATCCTGCCTCATAATGACTTCTCTTAAATCTTCCATGATACATATTTTTCTATCTTCCTCCTTAAATTTTTGAGTAAGATCTTGCTCTGATTAAATGATAAGATAATAAAAAATTTAAGTCAATAGAATAAAAATTTTTAGTAAAACTTTTTGAATATAAAGAAAAAGACTATCAAATTTTTCTTGATAATCTCACTTTCAAATTGTAATTTATTCACAACTTCCATTTTTTGTTTTAAAATAATTTTCTACATTTGTCATTGAACTATCAATATTATTAAAATCTACAATTTTCTTTATTTCATCTGACATTTCTTTAGAACAATTATCACATTTAAAATAATTGTTTGTACCAAATTCTATTTGATACTTTTTATTGTCAATAGAACATATAGTAGTAGCACTACCTTCCACATTAGAATTTCCTGAGGATACTGTATATATTCCTATCCCTATAACTGCGACTATCATAAATATAATGTAGCCAATAAATACAATTCCTATAGCTTTTAATATTTTGATTATCATACCTGCTAATTGCTCTGTGTTACTTACTTTGTTCATTAAAAACTCCTTTGAATCATTATCCAAAATTTCATCAATGCTAACATTAAATGTTTTTGACAATTTTTTTAATTGTTCTGGGTTAGGCGCTGTTTCTCCTAATTCCCAGTTAGAAATAGTTTGTCTTGTAACTTCTACTTTTTCCCCTAGTTGCTCCTGTGAAAGTCCATTTTTCTTTCTTAATTGTAAGATTTTATTGCCTAAATTCATTTCATTTTCTCCTTTCACCAAAATTATATACTGTTAACATTTAACATATCTACCAAAGTTTTTTGGAAGTTTGTCAAAGAGTTTTAACATTTTATCCACTTACTATTTGTCTTTCTCCTTAATTATATCAAAAAAGAACAAATCATAAATATGATCTGCTCGTTAAATTGTAATTTGAGTTACTTTTTTATCAAAAAGTTAACAAAAAATCTTTTCTAGTAGATAAGTTCAAAACAAGAAAAGTAAACTTTTTTGTTTTAAACTCATTCCATTATTTATCTAGTTATTTCTAGTCAAGGGTTTCACGAGTAAATAAATTTACCCTTGACTAGAACTATCATTTTTCATTGTTTCTATATTTACTGGTTTAACACCTATCTCTATTGGAATAGGTTCTTTCAAATAAACAACACTATCATTTGTTTCGTCAGGTATATAATTAAATGCCGAATTTATATCTTCCATTTGAAATTCATCTGTTCCTTTTATATAAATAATTCCATACTTATATTCTTTCATTTTTATATCAGGATCTATCTTGCAATAATCTTCAAGAGGGAATACTCTTATTATTGCTAGGTCATCTCTTATAAAGTTAAAATAGAAAACTCTATCTTCTACAAAATATGTTGCTTCTTCATAACCAACATCATAGTATTGTCTTAATCTCATTATATGTTTTCCAACTTCTTCTTCAGGAAGATAATTACTAAATCTTAATTCTCCAACTAAATTGCCAAACAAAGCAGGGGTTTTAACATCAATATAACCTTTATCAAATAACTCATTACAAGGTTTGCAAATACTTTCTCTAAATAGTATTTCATCAACGATTATTAGACTATTCCTTTGTTTTAATTTTATCTCATCTACATATCTCATAATTAGGTCTGATTTTTCTTCTCTAGTGTAGTCTTTCCAAGTTTTAGTTCGTTTCTTATATTCATCTTTTAACTTAACTCGGTTAATATAGTCAATATCTCGTTTTAAAAGTATATCTTGTGGAGTAAAGTTCAGTTCCTCACAACTTTCAGTATCAGTTAGTTCATCATTTAATTTAGTGATAGCATCTTCTACAATTTTCTTTTCTTCATTATAAACTTTTAAATCAAATGAACCTTCAATATATGCTTTTCTAATACGTTCTAGTTTGTCGTTTTGCTTTAGTAATTATTTTTCTAAAAGTTCCTTGGGTTCATCAAAATTTTGCTTAATTATTGGTAGAAAGAATTGATTAACAACACTATCATATTCTACTAACTCTTGAACAAAATTATCAAAGTATTCATTTATAACATTTTCCTTTAAATTAACTTTGCAGTCAGTACAATAGTAGTAATAATAAACATTACCATTTTTCTTTTTAGTGGCTTTTCCACCCATTAAGCGACCACATTTAGGACAAGTAAGTTTTTGTAAATAAAGATATGTTAGTGTTCTTTGATAACTGCGTGAGTTCTTTTTCTTTTGCACTTGGCATTCTTCCCATAATTCCTTACTAACTATTGGCTCAACAACATCAAAGTAATAAGTAGGATGTTTTGTTCTTTTTCCGTGAACGAAATCGCCTTTATAAACTTCATTTTCAAGTATAGCAGTGATAGAAGAATCTCGCCAGTTAGTTTTACCTAATACATTTTCTTCATTTAGTATATTAGATATAGTTTGATAAGAATTCCCTTGATAATAAAGATTAAATATTCTTTCCACAATATCTTTAGTGGAGTAGTCAATTACCAACTTTTTATCTTCGTGTTTATAACCTAGTGGTGCTTGACTTGGAATATGTCCTTGCTTAATCGCACCTGCTAAACCTATCTTTGTTCTCTCACTTGTTCTTTCTATCTCGTTTTGACTAACACTCATTAAAAGTCTTGAAATCATTTTACCATTAGCATTTGTTGTATTTATTTCATCATTAGCACAATCTAAATAAGCATCATTTTCTTCTAAAAATGTCATTAATTTTTCCCAGTCAAAGATACTTCTAGTTATTCTATCTAGTTTTAAAGCAACTATGGTGTTAATTTTCTTATTCTTAATATCTTCTTTAAGTCTTTCAAATTCTGGTCTTAAATTGCCTGTTTTAGCACTTATACCAGCATCTTCGTAATAATCTACTATCTCATAACCTTTAAACTTACAAAATTGTTCTAATCGTTCCTTTTGTTCTGGTAAACTAAAACCCTCACGGGCTTGATCTTCTGTACTTACTCCTACGGAACACATATACCGTATTATTTTAAAACACTTGATATAATCAATTTTGATTATAAAATAAATACCAACATCACTATTGGTACACAGTTAAAACAAGAAAAAGTCCATATTGATAAATTGAATATAACTTTATCATTAGGACTTTAAAATAGTATATTTCAAATTAAAATAAATAATTGTTGAAAATAAATAGCTTTTAAAAAATGAAAGCTATTTTATAATTCTTCAAAATCAATATATTTTCCATAATCACAATGATTATAAAAATCTTGAACTGAAATATGATATTTTGGCTTTTTATATTCATGTAATACAAGACCTAAACTATTATAATTATTATTTAGTTCATACTTTATAAACTTATTTCTAATATCAAATAATAATTCCTTTATAGAGTTGTATTCATGAATTCCTTTAAATCTTTCCCATGAATGTTCAAACCAATAATATTTATTATTTTTTTCAAATGTTAAAAATGTATGTGTTGGACATTTATCCCCATCATAATGAACTAAAAAATAGGTTTTAATATTCCAATCATTTCCTTTAAAATAGTATCTTTCAAGTTCTACCTGATCCCAGCATACTCCAACTTTGTTTTTAATTATTTCCTTTGGAGATTGTAATACATAATTATCTGAATATGTTTCATCAACTAGAACATGCTTTTTATTATCTTTATCAACCCAACCATACTCAATATTTTTCATTAAATCCATTATTTCAAATTCATTATAATAATTCCATATATTTAATTGACCTTTAGCTTTAATAGGATGTTCTAATGGTGTTATATTTTCTAATATCCATGCATATCTTCCTTCTTCATATTTGCCACAAATATATTCCTGATGGTTATTCTTTTTCATATTCGTTACATATTCTTTTGTCATATAAATACATTCAACTAAAGTACATTTACAAATTATATAACCAAAATTTAAGGGTATATCATCTAAAAGTGACATAAATTCTTTATTTTCTTTCCAATCTTTTGGAATAGAAGTAGCACTAGCATGAATATATAATTCACCACGATAATCCGTCTTCCAACTTCTTGTTTCAACTAACTTCTTTTTTTCTTTTATTAATGTAGCACATGGCTCTGTCAAACTTAATACTTTCATTTTTTATCACCTTCAATTTTTACCATTCAATTATATTTAAGTTATCAAATCTATTTTGCCAACTCGCTACTTTTTTATCATATAATTCCTTAGAATTTCCATTATGTTTTATAGGTCTAATCGTTCTACTATAAATATCACTTAACCCATATGGGGCATAAATTTTAATATTATCATTTACTTTTGTAATTCCTATAGCATGCACAGTTGCTATCCATTTACTCATAGCATCTTCTGAATTTTTATATTGCTCAACATTATCACCTTGATTATGCTCTATTTTCCATAAATGCATTCTTGCTTCATTTGAAACATCGACTTCATAATTGAAACCTTTTGCTTTAATATATGTATTAATAATATTATAATATTCTAAATCTTTTTCTACACTTAAATCAGAATTATTATAGTAAATAACATCTATATCTTTAATTCCAAAATTTAAGTCATTTCCATCATAATAATTCCAAATTGTTTGAAAAACTGAACCAGCTGCAATATAAAAATTTGGTAATTTCAATTCAGTTATATAGTCTAAAACCGCCATCAAATCTTTATTTTTTTCTAGTATTGAAATAAATGTTTCATATTGTTCACTTATAGTTTTATAATTCATTATATACCTCCAAGTCTTTTATTTATTACTAATACAATTATATCCTAAAATGTAATTTTTTCATATATTTTGATTATTAAAAAAACAAATATGTTAGTTTCTATACGTGTTAATGCATAAGTATTTATTTTTAAATTACTTGTATTTGTAGTTTTTTCAAAGATTAAATACAACATTTCTTCCAACAAAATATCAAACATTTTATCCTTATTGACTATAAATATTCAAGTGATACAATATAGTAGAATATGAAAAAATTATATTTAACGGTGCTACTTGTATTGTAAGTAGTGCTCTTTTCATATTCAAACACCTACATTTTCATCAATGATTTTCTTCAAAAATATGGTCATACTTATAGCCATAAAATCACTAAAATTTCTAAAAATCATGGCCGAAATTTTAGAAAAATAACATTGAAAAAGAGTGTACGATTGTTAAACACTCTTTGAAAAGTCTTTATTTATAAGGACTTTCAAAAAAGACAAAGTTAACGATTGTATAACAAATATTAAAAATGTAAACACTTGTATTTTTTATAATACCTTATGAAATAAGAGAAAACTAGCTACTGGCTAGTTGTTTGTAAACAGGTTTATCCTGCTTTTATTTTGTTTTGATTATTTTTGAAAAAGTATGTTTTTGATGGCCATAGCTTTGGTCATAAGTATGACTATTATTTTTCCTATTTTTGTAATTTTGATAGCTATGATTTAGTTATCTTTTTTTGTTTGTAGGGCTGTAAAATCAAGATAAGCGCGTTATAATTTTTTTAAGATTTTTTGGAAAGTTGGTGCGTAACTATGATATGAATTGTTTAAGAATTAAAGGGGGTAATAATTTATGCGAGAAAGAAGTGATAAAAAATTAGGACATTTAAAATCATATGTAGTAGAAATTTCTATGCTAGAATTTATCAAAGATAATAATTTAATTGATAATAACGAATATCAAAAAATTAAAATTAAAATTGAAAACGAATATGCAAAATATAACACATTAAACAATTCAAAATATAGTTTTGCATAATAAAAAACATTTGAAATATGCTATTATTCAACAATTATGGAAAGGAAGAAATGAATAATAAAGTTGAAGTAATAGCACCAACTTCTAAAACAATGTGTTTAAAAGGAAATGTAAAATATAAACTTATTCGTACTTGTGCTTATTGTAGAGTCTCAACAGATAATGAAGACCAAAAGACAAGTTATGACTCACAACGCATTCATTATAAAAATATGATAGAAGAAAATCCTGATTGGGAATTTGTAGGGATTTATGCTGATGAGGGTATAACTGGTACTCAAACTAAAAAACGAGAACAATTTAATCAAATGATGAGTGATGCCTTAAATGGTAAGATTGATTTAATATTAGCGAAATCTATTTCAAGATTTGCTCGTAATACGGTTGATACTTTAAATTGTGTAAGACTACTTCGCGAACATAATGTAGATGTTTATTTTGAAAAAGAAAACATTCACACTCTAAGTTTATCTAACGAATTATTTTTGACTCTATATAGTGCTTTTGCTCAAGCAGAAAGTGAATCAATATCAGAAAATGTAAAAGCTGGGGTTAGAATGAAAATGAAACGTGGAGAATTGGTTGGTAAGTATGCTCCTTTTGGTTATCTATATGACAAAGAAAAAGACATAATAATACCTGATGAAAGTAAGAAAGATATTGTTACTTATATTTTTGAAGAATACTCAAAAGGTATAGGTTTTAGAACAATTGCTTTAAATCTTAATAGTCTAGGAATACCTAGCCCCTCTAATTTAAAATGGTGTCATGCATCAGTACGAAGAATAATCATCAATGAAAAATATGTAGGGGATTTAAAGACAGGAAAGTATTATACGGAAAATGTTTTAACTCATAAAAAGAAAGTGAATTATGGAGAGAAAGAACAATACTTTACTTCTAATCATCACGAACCAATTATCTCTCGTGAATTATGGGATAAGTGTCAAGAAATACTTAATATTATAAGTAAGATAATCAAACCTGATGGAAATAGAGATAAGTTTAGTCGTAAATATGCTTTTAGTAGCAAAATCTTTTGTGGAATATGTGGAGAAAGATTTATCAGACGTTCTTATAAAATTAGAAGTAATGGAAAAGAAGTTGCATATTGGGTATGTAGAAGTCATCGAAATAAAATTGATTGCTCTAACTTAATTCATTATAAACAAGAAGAACTAGAAGATATATTTGTAATTGCTTATAATAAACTATTTCAAAATAGCGATAAATATATCCATTCATTTATGAAAAAAGTAAATGAAGTAATCAATGACAATCAAGATTATAATAATCAAAAGAAAATTAAGGAAGAAATCTCTAAGCTAGAAAATAAGTTATCTAATTTAATAGATTTACAACTTGATGGCTCTATTTCAAAAGAAATACTAAATCAGAAAAATCAGGAAATTACTAAAAAGATTAAAGAGTACGAACAACAACTAAAAGATACTGAAGCTATAGAAAATACTAGAAAACAAAAATTAGAACAAATTGATAAAATATCTAATATCTTAAAACGGTATAAAGGTCTTACAAAATTTAATGAAGAAGTATTCAATAGTCTAGTAGATAAAATCATTATTGGCGAAAAGCTAGAAAATGGAGATGAAGATTTTTACAAAATTAAATTTATTTTAAAAACTGAAGAGTTAATCAATGAAAATCTACCAAATGGGAAACTGGATATTGGTACTAACTTTGGAAAATATGGTTTTACAATCACTAAACAGGAACTAGAAGAAAAAGAAGATAATGTGTCTGCCTATGTATTACAACGGCACTCTCAAATATAGTCCACATAATTTCTTTTCTTCGTTCATAATTATTCCACACCCTTTCTAAAAAAATAAGAGATAAAAGCCCATAGATATATCTACTACCTTTATCTCTTTAACTTATGTTTTTAAATTGTGTACTTCCAAATCATAACCCCCATTAAAAGATTTGGTATGTAAATTCCCCTTGTTTTCGCTTTATATGATAAGGTTTTAAAGAGAAAAAGTCAATATCATTTACTTATTTTAAGCCATATTCTTTATGTAATCTTCTAGTTCTACTAATTTAATCTTTTTACTTAAATTACCAACATAAATATCAGTAGAGTAATTAAATACTAAAAAAGTAGTATTGTTTATAATGATTTTATGTGGTTCTAGATAGTTTAAATTAGTATTATTGATACGTTTGATACTACCATTGATAATCTTTGGTGTAGTGTGGCAAAACTCACAAATAAATAGGATACGTTGTTTTAAACTACTTTCCATCTCTAACTCTTGTGTAGTAAACTTTATCATAAAATGCACATTCTTTCCTTGTTAATTCTTTTGTAAACACAAAAAAATCAACCCGAACGGATTGATATGTATCTCAAGTTCAAACTTTAAAAGTTCGAACAGAAACGTCACTGGAGCAGGTGATGGGAATCGAACCCACGTTATCAGCTTGGAAGGCTGAAGCTCTACCATTAAACTACACCTGCATTTCTTAGATAATATAAATTATATCATATTATCTAAAAATATCAACTATATTTTATAAATTTTTGCATTTTTCTTTGTAAATTTAATTATTCCTATAATAGATATTATGCCAATAGGTAAAATTATATACCCATAATCTATACCAGTTTGAGGACTATCAGGAATAGGAGTTATAACTGTATTAGATTCTGAGCAATCACTCTTGAATTTTTCATAACTTACAGACTTTCCTTTAGAATCAAAATAATATTTATTATCTACAATAGTACAAACATAATTACAACATTCTTCATAATACTTTTCTTCAGTTACTTTTGTAGCATTTTTACCATAATACTCATTATCTATAATAGCACATGCTTTCATTTCTGGAGTTTCTGGTTCTTGTTTTTCTGCTATATCAGGCGCAAAACTAGCTTCGCATTCTGTATCACTTTCATTACCAATAAAAACTAAATCCGCAACTGCAAAAGAGCCAATATGAGGTGTAGAAGATGTAAAACTAACCCTACTTGATAAACCATTATTACTTACCCAGTCACTATTAGTTCTAATACTTTCTAATTTTACATTTTTTAAAATTAAATCTCCTTCAATGTGATTAATTTCAAAATCTGTTTTAGCAACTATATGACAAGTTAAATAAAAAGTTCCATTACCAAGTGATTGTTTGGCATCACAATAATAACCTCCAAAGCTATAACTTTTAGCTTCTACTTGTTTTGTTGGTATAGCTATAATACATAAAATACTTATTAATAAAAATAATTTTTTCATAGACAAAACCTCCCATTTAATTAGTTAGTTATATTAACTGTTTTTATAAGTTTTGTCAAGAAAAACTAATGCTTGAAACTATAATTTAGGATAACTAGCAAATTTAACTCTTAGTTTAGAAATCGCATTATTTATTATATCCTGAATATCTTGATAAGTAACTCCAAATTCTTTTGATATTGTTTCTAATGTTTTAGGAGTAGAACCATATAAACCATAATAATTAATCAAACAATACTTAGCTCTAGGATTTAAAGTATCAAGCAAT
The DNA here is from genome assembly GCA_910585045.1 of uncultured Bacilli bacterium. Lineage (GTDB taxonomy): Bacteria > Bacillota_I > Bacilli_A > RF39 > UBA660 > Caccenecus. The sequence goes on along the minus strand of CAJUCD010000010.1, from coordinate 30,524 downwards.
TCATATAATTTTAGAATATCTATATTATTAATAGCAAAATCTTCTGTAGGACGTACAGAATCATTTGCTAATGTATAATCATCATCATAAGTGATGCTTGAAACTGCATATTTTTCTTGAGGATTATACTCACTATAATTGAAATAAATGCCTGCTAGTTCATCTGCTGACTCACAATTTATTAAAATTTTAAATTCATCCAGGCGATAATTACGAAGACCATAACCTGTTAAAGTTCTATTAGCAAAAATGTATCTTTCAAAATTCATTAATATTGAACGTTCTACTTTGGCTGCTAAATAGGGCCCTTTATAATTATTTAGTGCTTCTATTACTCCCATTAATCCAACTTGATACATGTCTTCATATAATGATTCTGGAACTTCTATTTTAGCTAATAAAAATTTTATTTTTTCTTCATAAGATTTGATTACCTCTTTATAGTTAGATTTATCATCTTTTAGTTTTATTATAGTATGCCTTTTATACATCCTTCATCCCTAGTTCCTATTTTATCTCTTTTTTCAATAGCATTAAAACATTTTGCTAAAGCCTTATCTTTAATTTGACCTACTCTTGCTCTTGTTATGTTATATATTTTTCCAATATCTTCTAATCTTATAGCTGGTTGGTCATACAAACCAAAAAAGTATACTAATATAGTAAGCTCTCGAGTACTTAAATTACTGATTGATATTATTTCTTCGATTTCTCTTTTATTTAGCGCAATTTCTTCAACATAACGTTCACAAGCATTTAAAGTACAATCATCATCAAATGGAATTGTTTCTATTTCTAAAAATTCCTGTCTATCAATACTTCTAATTTGTTCAGGTGGTGCAAAAAATAATTTTACCCCTGTTATTCGTTCTTCTTCTTTAATAAATTTACTTATTCTTTTAATAATATTACTATAAATAATATTCCAAAGTAAAGATTTAGTAGTATCATGGTTATAATTATCATAAGCATTAATTACTCCTATCATTCCTACATGTATTAAGTCTTCATAGTATTTTTCATCTACTTCCAATTTTTTGACAATGCTTCTTACCATGGGTAAATAATATCCTATGATTTCATCTCTACTATTAGTGTTATAATCTAAATACTTATGTTCTTACATAATTTTCCCCTCTTTTTAAAAGATATTATAGTGTTTTTTGCAATTTTGTCAACTTTTATGATAAAATTTCAATATGATAAAATTTCACTTGACAAATATGCGAACAACCTTTAAAATTATTAAGTCAAAACATTTTAGGCGTAGACTTTAGTCTTACGTCTCTTATTTTTGTCTAAATTTAGTGTTAGGAGGAGTTTTTTATGAAGGAAGAAAGTAATAAGTTTTTAGGTGAAGATAAAATATCTAAATTATTATTTAAATTTTCAGTACCATGTATTTTATCATTACTTATTAGTTCCCTATACAATATAGTGGATCAAATATTTATTGGAAATAGTAGTTTGGGATATTTAGGTAATGCTGCTACAACAATTGTTTTTCCTATTACTGTTATTTCAATGGCTTTTGCATGGTGTTTAGGTGATGGAACAGCAGCTTACTTTAGTTTATGCCAAGGCAGAGGAGACACTAAAAATGCTAACAAAGCGATTGGCAATAGTATTTTAGTGACATTTATTATTAGTATATTATTAATAATTATTGGTTTAACTTTTATGGATAAAATTCTTTATCTTTTTGGAGCAAGTGAGGCTAGTATTGGAATTGCTAAAGATTATTTTACAATTATTTTATGTTTTTTTCCATTTTGTATGCTTTCAAATGTTTTTACTGGGATGATTAGAGCAGATGGCAGTCCACTTTATTCAATGGTAGCAAATTTAGCAGGAGCTATAACAAATATTATTTTAGATCCAATATTTATTTTTGGTTTTGATATGGGTATTGCTGGAGCAGCTTGGGCTACTATTATTGGGCAAGTAATTTCTTTTTTAATAGCTTATAGTTATATATTTAAGTCAAAAGCTTTTAAACTTAAATTAGATTGTTTTAAATTTAATGCTAAAGTATTTAGTGAAGTGGTTAAACTTGGAGTGTCAACTTTTATTACTCAGATGGCTATTGTTGCAGTTTCACTTGTTTGTAATTTGATGTTAGTTAAATATGGTGAGGCTAGTAAATATGGTCCTGATATTCCTATTGCTGCTTTAGGTATTACAATGAAAGTATTTTCTATAGTTATAAATATTGTGGTGGGAATAATTGTTGGCGGACAACCTATTTTGGGTTATAATTATGGAGCTAAAAAATATGACCGTGTAAGAGAAACTTTTAAAACTATAGCGAAGATTGCTATTACTATTTGCATTATAGCAACTCTTATTTTTGAATTATGCCCTCAAGTTATTATAGGAATATTTGGTTCTGAGTCTGATTTATATAATGAATTTGCAGAGGCAACTTTTAGAATTTTCTTATCTCTTATAACGTTTACTTGTTTTATTAAAATGTCTTCAATATTTTTCCAAGCGGTGGGAAATCCAGTAAAAGCTGCAACTATTTCATTAATTAGAGATTTAGTTTGTTTTGTACCGTTAGTATTAATATTACCTAGATTTATTGGAATTAAAGGTGTATTGTTTGCAGCCCCAATTGCAGATATTATAGGTATTTCTGTAACAGTTCCGACAATTTTAAAATTCTTTAAAAACTTAGATAAACAACAATTAAATGAAAATAAAACAGATGCTGTGATTTTAGATAGTAAACCTGGAGTAATTATTACAATTGGTAGAGAGCATGGTTCTCAAGGAAAATATATTGGTGAATTAGTAGCTAAACAATTAAATATACCTTATTATTGTAAAGAAATGACTGCTTTAGCAGCGAAGGAAGCTGGTTTAGCAGAAGAATTTGTTTCTAGTTTAAATGATAATTCACCATCAATAATGTATGATTTGTATTTAAGTACTACTCCTGCTCGAGAAGCTATTAAGGCTCAAGATAAAGTTTTAAATAAAATTGCTTCGAATGGTTCATGCGTAATTGTTGGTAGAGCTAGTGATTATGTACTTAGAAAAAACAAACAAGTTATAAGAATATTTATTTATGCACCAATGGAATATAGAATTAAAAATGTTATGAAAATGTATAAAGATAATAAAGAGCAAGCTAAAAAGAATATTTTAAAATCTGATAAAGCAAGAGCTAATTATTATAAAACTATTTCTGGTAATACTTGGGGAGATAAAGAAAATTATGACTTGTGCATAAACTCTCTTGGCGGTGCCGAAAATACAGCTAAAATTATATGTGATTATATAAAGAATATGGATAGTAATTAATCCATATTTTTTATTGTTATGGTATTTTTTAAAAAATATTGATATAATTAATTAGAGTGGATTATATGATTGAAAAAATTAAAATTTGGATAAACAGTGATAAAAGACCTTTTGCTCAAGGATTTTCATTTTCTAAAATGTATATTATATTTATAATTGGAAGTTTTATTGGAGCAATGCATGAAAGCATTTGGGGTGTTATTAAAAGACTATATTGGTATAAAAAATTTGTTTGGACTAGACATCAAGGTGTTATATATGGACCTTTTAACCCTCTTTATGGAGCAGGAATAGTTTTAATAATTATGCTTTTAGGTAAAAAGAAAAGAACGCCTTTTAAGACATTTTATTTAGGTGCTATTTTAGGAGGTATATTCGAATATATAATCAGTTTTTTAATGGAATTAGTTTTAGGAGCTAAATCTTGGGATTATAGTAGTTATTTTTTAAATATAAATGGACGAACTACTATTCCATATATGCTATTTTGGGGATTAGGTATTATGCTTCTTATTCATTTTGTTTATCCAATTTTATCGAAATGGATTGAAAGTATACCAAAAAAAATTGGTGATATTTTAGTTATATTTTTAGTAATATTTATGACTTTTAATATGATTATTTCATGGACTGCCTTAGGAAGACAAGTATTAAGACATAAAGGTTATGAACCATTTACTATTATTGGTGAGTTTTATGATAAAGTGTATACAGATGAATTTCTAAAAAAGATTTATCGAAATATGAGTTTTGTTAAGTAGGTGAATGTAATGATTTTAGAGTATGTAGGTATAAGTTTAATAATTATAGGTTTAGTATATATTTTTATAATAGCTATGCTAGCAAGAAATAATAAAAATTATCCTAAAGAAAAACGGGATGAGTTAAAAAAATTTGCTATTTTAATACCTGCAAGAGATGAGTCAAAAGTTATTGAAGATTTGCTAATTAGTATTTCTAAACAAACAAAAAAAGTTAATATGCAGGATGTGTTTGTAATTGTGGAAAGTGATGATGATCCAACAGTTAAAATTGCCAAAAAATATGACGTTTCAGTTTTTGTTAGAAAAGACTTGCATTTAAAAAGTAAGGGTTATGCTTTAAATGAAGTAGTTACGTATTTATGCAAAGAAAACATTTATTATGAAGCTTATTTTATTTTAGATGCTGATAATATATTAGATAAAGATTTTATTATTAATATGGAGAAATCTTATATAAATGGATATGATATTGCAACAGGATTTCGCAATTTTAAAAATGGTAATGATTCTATTATCGCAGCTTGTTCAGGGATTACTTTTTCTTTTTTAAATTCTAATGGTAATGAAGTTAAAAGTAGACAATCAAGAAATATTACGCTTTCAGGAACTGGTCTTTTTATAGTTGGAGACCTTATTAAAAAGTGGCAGGGTTTTCCTTTTCATTCATTAACAGAAGATTATGAAATGACTCTTTATTCAATAGAAAATAATTTAACTTCTTATTATAATAAAGAAGCTATGTTTTATGATGAGCAACCTGTTAAATATAAAAACACAATAAATCAAAGAATTAGATGGGTAAAAGGTTATTTTGATAATAGAAAAAGATATATTCCAAAATTAAGAAAAAAATTAAAAAACAATCCTAACTTTGGTTCTGTAATTAATGAAATTAGTGGTATGAGGCCTTATATTATAATGATTATTGGAGCAATTATTTATATATTAAGCCAAATTATTAATATTATTTATAATTATAAATTTGATAATTTTATTACTTTTATATCTTTAGCTAAAATATTATTAATTGTTGGACTTGCTTATGCTTTATTTGCTTTAATGACACTATTTGTAATAAAAAAAGATATAGACAAATTGAATTTAAAGAAGAATATGCAAGTTAAAACTATTTTATTTAGCCCATTGTTCTTTGTAACTTATGTTCCTTGTGCACTTAAGGCATTATTTAAAAAGGATGTTAAATGGGAGAAAGTTGATCACATAAGACGTTGGAATAAATAATTTTGCATTTTAAAAGAGCATTGTTGCTCTTTTTTATTATGATACTATATATGGATTTTCTAAAGTGCCATTTCCTCCTGAAATCTGTATATCATTCTTCAGATTGATTACTGGACGCAGATTTATTCCAGTTCTGCTAGTAGAATATCCGTTTCTTATAACACCACTTTCATCAACGCACAATACACGTGCATATATACTGTAAGTATCAGCTGGGGACATAGTCCAATAACTCTTACCATTGCGTAAATAATAATAATAGTTAATACCATCTATCCCTCCTGCAAACATCACTTCATCACTAGTTATAGCTCCAATTTTTAATAAATATGTATCTCCAATATCACAATTTAGGCTTGCAATTCTTGAATCTCTCCGTACCCTAGGCCCATAATGAAATCCCATAGTTTCTGAAGACCAAACTCCTTTTAAAACACTTCTATCATTACAATATTTTCCTGTTGCTATTTTTGACTCATAACTTACTAAATTATCATTATACCAATTTTCTAAGGTTTCTTTTATTGTTGAATTTATTCCTTCTGCTGTAGTGTTTGGTCTTTGTAACCCTTCTGTATATGTCCAGCCTACATATTCACTTCTATTGTATTTTTCATTATAAACAATATTTGAAGCTACAATACTATCAGTTGTACTTGTTCCATTGGCATGACAAGTTGTTCCATCATATATTAGTCTTATGGTTCCATCGCCGTTAATACGTATTATGCGCCAACAATATCCGCCAAATTTTAAGTAGTTTGTTGAGACAGCACCTCGCCAATAGTAAGATGTGCCTCCATACATTCCATCCTCTGCTTGTTGTATTCCTTCATCAGTTGTGGCCGCTTTACCAAATTTTGTTTTAATCTCTGGATTTACTTCAATATTTCCGAGTATTGTATTTATTGTCTTTAATTTATTAAAATATAAATAACAACTTGTTCCACTTTTTGTTAAATTGGCTACAGTTAAACCATTTACTTCATAATCCCATATAGGTTCTACGTTATTACTGCATACACTTTTATTTTCACTAAATATATATCCACTTTGTGGGATATCTGTTGTTTCTGTGTAGTTCCCTGTTTCATCTCCTATATATACTGCTAATATGTTTATATCTGGTGAGGCATTACTTTCTTCAACTGTTACTTCGCCATTAAATGTTGCATTTATATCTACACTTTGATCTTCATCTAAGTTTGGATATTCTAGTATTACATAGTAATAATAACTTACACCATCATTCACTGCTGTTATAAATTCATCTTTTGCTAATATCTCTTTTGTACTATTCTTAACTATTGAGCCACTTGCTATCTCACTTCCTAGATTATCTATATTGGTAATTGTACATTCTTCATTTAGTATTTGTACTCCATTTTGAACTGATGTCTTCTTCTCACAATTTGCACTTACATTCATTTCGGTACTTGTTTTATATACAGTATAATTAATTTGGCTTATTCCATTTGTTCCTTTCCAAATTAAATTATATGGAATAAGTTCATTATTTCCTGTTGCTGTTACTTTGATACTTGATATGGTTTTATGACCTGGTAAAATATCTGGATCATTAAATTCTAGTACTCCTTCTACCTTAATAGTCGCTCCTTTTATTTTAGCTGTTGTTGCATTACCTCTTGAGCCTGCGCCACTTATTAAAAGACTCCCTATATAATAAGCTAAAGATACACTTATTACTAATAACAGACAACTTACTATTACTATTAATTTTTTATTATTTTTCATTTCCTTCCTACTTTCTAAATATTTATAAAATTATAAGAAGTGTTGCTTAATTTATTTAGTCACACAAAAAAATTTGCCATTCTTATAATTTGTTTATAAATTAGAAATTTCTACTTTATATATTCATTTTAATATTTGCTATGATGTTTGTCAAGAATTTTCTCATTATTTTATTTGTTTTGTTTTTTATAAATTACTGTATGAGAAAATATTTTTAGGTGATAGTAATGCTTTATAAAGATAGATTGAAAAGATTAAGAGAGGAAAAAGAACTAACTCAAGCATTTCTTGCTGAATTATTAAATATTCATGAATTTGTTTATGGACAATATGAGAGAGAATATACTATAATGCCAATTAGGCATTTAAATACTCTTTCTAATTATTTTAATGTTTCTGTAGATTATCTTTTTAGTTTTTCATTAGAAAAAAATTATGGTAATATTAGAAGTTCTATTGATTTAAATATTGTGGCTTTAAGATTAAAAGAATTTAGAAAAGAAAATAAATTGACACAAGAAAGTTTAGCGCAGCTTTTAAATGTGGTTAAAGGTACTGTTGGTAATTATGAGAGTGGTCGCGCTTTAATTGCAACTCCCTTTTTGTATGAAATATGTAAAAAATATAAGATTAGCGCAGATTATCTTTTAGGTAAAATAGATGAGCCTAAATATTTAAAATAATGGTAATAAAAAAGATGCTAGTCTTTAGCATCTCCTATAATTTGTATTAAGTGTAAGAATATATTTATGAAATCTAAATATAGTTCAAACGCTCCATTAATGGCTGCAACATCATTATCTACGCCACTTTCTGAAAGCTCTTTTACATGTTGAACATCATATGCTGTTAATCCTATAAATATTAAGATAAATATAATAGATAATATTAAATCAAAGCTTGTACTATTTAAGAATATTATGTTAATAGCTGTAGCTATTAAAGTACCTACTAAAGCCATTAATAAATATAGTCCAAATCCATGTAAATCAATTTTGGTAAAATATCCTATTGCTCCAAATATTCCAAAGATTAAAGCAGTAATTAAGAAAACATATATTATAGAACTGATTTCAAAAAGAACAAAGATACTTGAAAATGTTAAACCGTTTACAAATGAATATAATATGAAACATATTTTAGCAGTTGTAGGACTCATTTTATTTACTCTGGCAGAGAAAAATATTACAAGGACAAACTCTAAAATAAATAATATCCAATATAAATTATTTTGGAATATTGCTAATAGCATATTTTCATTTGTAGATACAACATATCCAGTTAAAAATGTTACAATCAAACCAACACACATCCATAAGAATGTTTTTGATAATAATTTACTCATCTTATCCTCCTTTTATGAACATATTATAGCATACTTTTAATATTTAGTAAATTAGTCATTTTGTATGTTTTTAGTTTTGTATGCTTATATTGCTAGTATATTCAAAATTAGAGTTATTTTGCAAATTTATTTAGACATTAAATCTGAAATAAACAATGTCACCATCTTGCATTAAATAATCTTTTCCTTCTAATCTTAGCTTACCTGCTTCTTTAACTTTTAATTCTGTACCATATTCTTTTAAGTCATCAAAACTTGTAACTTCTGCTTTAATAAAACCGCGCTCAATGTCACTGTGAATTAACCCTGCGCAAGATTTAGCATTCATTCCTACTTTAAAAGTCCAAGCTCGGCACTCATCAGGTCCTGATGTAAAGAAAGTTTGTAAACCAAGTAAATTGTAAGTAGCAAAAATTAATCTATCTAAACCACTGTTGGTAATGCCTAATTCATTTAAAAATACTTTTTTATCATCATCACTTAGTTCTGATAGTTCTGATTCCATTTTAGCACACATTACAATAACTCCACTGTTTTCTTTTTTTGCATAATCATTAACTAAACTAGTATAATTATTGCTTCCTAAAACAATATCATCTTCTTTTACATTAGCAGCATATATTAGAGGTTTTAAAGTAATAAAATTGAAAGGACGCATAACTAATTTTTCTTCTTCACTAAATTCTACCCTTCTTAAAGGTATATTTTGTTCTAAATTAGTTTTGGCTTTAGAAAGAATATTTACTTCTAATACAGCATCTTTATCTTTGGTAGTTTCAGCTTTTTTAGTTATTTTATTTAAACGATTTTCAATTATTTCTAAATCTGCTAGTATAAGTTCAACATTAATTATTTCTATGTCACGAATAGGATCACATTTTCCTTCTACATGTGTAATATTTTCATCGTCAAAACAACGTACTACTTCTACGATAGCATCAACTTCACGGATATGACTTAAAAATTTATTTCCTAATCCTTCGCCTTTGCTAGCACCTTTAACTAAGCCTGCTATATCTGTAAATTCAAATGTTGTAGGAACTGTACTTTTAGGCAAATATAAATTTTCAAGAAAGGTTAACCTTTCATCTGGTACTGTTACCATTCCAACATTAGGATCGATTGTTGCAAAAGGATAATTTGCAGCTAAAATATTCTTTTTAGTTATAGCATTAAAAAGAGTTGATTTGCCGACATTTGGTAAACCTACTATTCCTGCTTTTAAACTCATAATTGTTCCTCCTCTTAATAATTTATCTTTTTATATTATATCATAAACTGGACTTTTATCTACTACTTCGTGTAGTTTCTTCACTAGGGTCAGATATTTCTCTAATAACAATACTTCTTGTTTTTCCATCAATATCAAGTTCATCAAATAAATTTATATCTGTATTTAGATAAGGATATTTTTGAATATCTCCATAATCAATAATATTATAACCATTACTTTTATAAAAAGCTCTAGCTCTTTGATCTAGTTCTTCATAAGTAATAGCATTTTCTTTGCTTCTATCTGTTGATAAAGATGTTAGGTTATATATTCCATGAATTATATGATTTTTATATTTTTTTAATAAAAGCATAGCAAGACTATTTAATTTACTGGCAATACCGCGACCTCTAAATTCTTCATAACAGTAAATAGCGTTTAAAAAGAGCACTTTATTAGAATTTATTGTTATGTGAATATATCCACTGGGGCGATTTCCATAATATGATGTTATGTTTAAAAACTCATCAGGACTATATTCAATCTCAACTTCATGTTCATAACCTAAACTGTCTGTAAATGTTGTGGTAGTCTCGTTTAAATCCATAGTAAAATCTCCTTTATTTTTGTAAAAGTCTTAAATACTTTTGCATTTCTTTATCATTACTATTTATCTGTAAACAATAATTTATTCGGCCTTTAAGGTTTGATATGCCTTTATTCTTTGGAATACCTATTTTATCAAAATGATTATTTACACCATATTTATTAATATAATACATTTCTTGTCTAATCTTTTGACGATAACTTGCAGGTGCATTTAACTTATTGTTGACAATTATACCTGTAACTATTTGTCTATTACTACGAGTAATAATTTTAGTTTTAGCTTTATTTAATGTAAAACCAAATTCATTTAAAAAATTTTCTACTTTTTTAATTATTGCTTTAGTATTAAAATCTCCTGAAAAAGTTAAATCATCACAATATCTAGTATAGTTAATGTTATTTTTTTCGCAATAGTTACCTATATAATTATCAAAACTTTTTAATACTAAATTAGATAACATTGGACTTGTAGGTGCTCCCCCAGGTAAATAATCATCATAAGTGCATAATTTTAGTAAAATAACCTTAACGGAAGGAGGAAAAATATAATTTGGTAAAATTCGATATAACATTTCAAAGTCAATATTTTTAAAAAAATCTTTTATATCCAATTTTAAAAGTACTTTTTGATTTAAGTGAGGTTTAGCATTATCTATAATAGTTTTACCTGGTATATAACTTGTTACATAAGGCGAAACACTTAAATTACCAATAACATTTCTTAAAATATTTCTTTGAATACTTTTTAAGATTTTATTTGGAACTAATAATTCTCTTTTAGTTCCATTTGCTTTTAAAATATATTTTTTAGTGTAGTATTTTTTATTATTGTTAGCTATTGCATATAGTAAGTTTAATTTCTTGGCGTTATTCATAGTTCCTTTTATTAAATCTAAAGATAAAATAAATTCTTTATTATGAACGTTTGTAAAATACTTCCACATATTATCTCCTTTAAAGCAGTACAAAAAAATTATCTTATTAAAGCGGAGTGTACTATTAGGTAGTGCAATTACCATAAGTTACATGTAGCGCCTAATAAGTAAATGAATCCAATTATCAATTAACTATAACGACTCGCTATAGATTCTAAATATTAATTTAGATAAAACTACTGCTTTAATATATTATAATAAAAAAAGAAGAATTAGGCAATTAATTCTTCTTAGTTAATTTGGATATTTTAGTTATTACTTCTTCAATTAACTCTTGTGCTACTTCTTTATCATTTTTTTCAGTAATACGTTCAGGAATAATTTTACCGTTTTCTTCATGATATAAAGCACATGATATAGTTAACCCCTTATTATTATCTATTTTTGAAGAAGTAAATAAGACAAAGTCTTTATTAGTATCATCATCATGGACAGTAGCTATGACTTCATATATTTTATTATCTAGCTCTATTTGTTGTTTCATCATAACCCATATTTCCTTGTTCTTGGCTATACATTTCATAGGTATCAACTAATTGGTCTTTTAAAGCTGAACCATTAACTAAAATACTATATGTTTCTCTTGTAACACCAATAAAATGATTTAAATAACGTTCAGGTATTTGATAAATACTTCTCCAATGTTCATTAGTATTATCAGTTTCATTATAATCAATGTATGCTAATTTACCATATTGCATTATTTCTGGGTCTTCACAGTATAATTCGTATCCTTCTGGCAAACGATAAAGGTCTGGTACTTCATAATAAATAGGTTCTAATGGTGTACAATAAGCTTTATCTCTAGAAGCAACAGCACTTTTTCGAATCTCATATTCTTCTAATAAACTACTATAACTTTCTTCAACTCCAATATAGCCTGTGGCAGGAGTGCCATTTTCTGTTGTCCAGTATTGTACTTTTTCGTTGTCTCTAGGATCGCCTGTTACTTCTATTAATTTAATACCATTATTATCATCATAAACATAATAAGGGTCAAATCCAGGAGCAGCTTGATAGAATACTTCCATGCTTCCATCTTCTTTTTGCCATTCTAGTGGCTTAACATTAATAGGTACTGTAACACTTAGAATACCATCTTCATCTAAAAGAATACTATTATCAATTGCTTCAGTAGGGGTTTTAGAGTCTTTATTTTTAAAAGTGTTTTTTAATTTACCTAAATTAGGAAAACCACTAAGAGCTTCAATAACTATAGCTCCAGCTAATGCTAAGGCTGTTAGAGATGCAAAACCATGATACCATCTAAATTTTCTTTTCTTTTTTGATGTTTTTGTATTTTCTTCCTCTGTAGGACTAGGTGCCCTTTGTTCACTGATTTCTATCTCATTTCCTTCGGCATCTATATGAGTGATTTTTCCATCTTTTTTTATAAGTTTTTCACCATTTTGAACATCATAAACTCCGTCTGGTAAATTTTTAAAATATGCTGGTATTGTATCTTGTTTTGGTGTATTATTTTCTTCCATAATTAATCCCCCTTGATTGAGTAGTATTCTAGCATTTTTATTTAATTTTGTCAAGTTTACAAAAAAAATATCAGAATTAACTGATATTTAAATATTTACAACTCCATTTATACCAATAGGTAAACCTATTATGTACCATATTATAAGAATTGAGATAAGAATTATTCCCACTACTATACTATATGGTAATTGATATTTTAAAGTTTTAAATAGATTTATAGGTTTTTTATTTTGATTATAACGTTCTAAATAGGCTAAATAAATAACATAATATGCTAATAAAGGAGTTAGTCCCATAGTTACAGACTCACCAAATCTAAAAATAACTTGGGTAAATTCTGGAGATATTCCAGCATCCATCAATGTAGGAACTGCTATAAAAGCCATAATTCCCCATTTAAAACTAGAATTAGGTAAGAATAAAGTTGCAATAGCTGTAATAACAAAAAGAATTATTATTAAAGGGAATGCTCCCATATTACCTATTGTAAGAATATTTGCTAGGGCAGCAGTTATAACTTCACCAATATTAGTTTTCTTAAAAATACTTATAAAGACAGAAGCAAAGAAAATTAATACAATAGTCTTTCCAATTCCATCTATACTATGACCTAAATCATCACATAAATCTTTGTTATTTTTAATTGTTTTAGCGCCTATACCATAGAAGAAACCTAATATTACAAATAATAAGGTAACTACAAATACAAAACCATTACTAAAGAAAGATGATGCACTAAATAATTTATCTATATAAAATAATTTTGTATTATCTAGCAAAGCTCCAGATAATGGAAGTCCGGGAATAATGCAGTAAATAAAAAATAGTAAATATAATAAACCTGCTCCACCAGCTAAAACTAAACCTTTTAGTTCTTTGTTAGTAACAGTAAAATCTTCTTCCATTTCACTTTCAGGGAATTCATATTTAGGTAAACGAGGGGCAATATAATTTTCTGTAATTATTGTTATAGCAAATGTTACAAGTATTGCAGCAATAAGCATTATAAATAGAAAGCTATATGTACCAAGACTATAACTAGTGTTTATAATATGTGAACCTAATAATGTATTACTTAATAAACTAGAATCAATACTGGTAAATAAAATACTAATACCTGTTCCTGCAGTTAAACCTGCATATGATGAAATAATTCCAATGTAAGGATTTCTTTTACCGTATATAAATATTAAAGCACTTAAAGGAATCATAACTACATATGGAAGATTTCCCATAATACTTGATAAAACACATATTAAAACAAGAACAAAAGTAACTGATTTTTTCTTGGCTTTTTTAGTTAATAAAGTGACTGCAGTTTTTAAAAAGCCACTTTTTTCCATAACTCCTATACCAATTAAAATAATTATTAAACTAGATAATGGTGTAAATGATACAAAATTAGCAACAGTAGTTGTAAATATATATTTTAAGCCACTTAAGCTTAATAATGATTCTACAGATACTAAGTTTTGAGTGTATTCTAAAGTAACATCATTAGCAATTGTATTATAATTAACTTGAATTCCTAGTAAAGCTAAGAAACCACTTACTATGATAGTTAAAACTATTAATATTATTAAAGTCATTATAGGATCTAAAGTAATTCGATCCTTAAGATTCCTTTTTCTCATTATTTCCTCCTAGAACTTTTTTTAATTTGCGAGTAAATTCAAGGCGATCAATCATAACTTCGCGTTGGCAATTTTGGCATTTTATTTTTATGTCTACACCATCACGAATTATTAACCATTCATTGGTACCACAGGCATGAGGCTTTTTCATTACTACAATATCATTTAGTTTAAATATCTTGTCCATGATGCACCTCAATTTGATTATAAGGGATTTTAATATTATTTTTTTCATAAGCTATTTTAACTTTTTCTAAGATATCCCTTTTAATTTGATGTTTTTTATTTTGGTCACAATTAATCTTTATTAAATACTTAACTGAAGATGGGCCTAAATCATTAATACCTAAATACTCACTTTCAGGTAAAATTAGTTCTTCTTTGATAGCTTTATTAATTATTTCTTTTAGAACTTTCTCAATTTTTTTGCTATCTTCTTCATAAGCAGTATCTATTTCTAATAATAAATTTGCTTTTTTTTGAGAAGCGTTTATGATAGTATCAATATTTCTATTGGCAATTATCATAACTTCACCACTAGCTTTTTTAATTCTCGTTGTTCTTAGACCTAATTCAATTACTTCGCCAGTAAAATCATTGTATGTAATTATATCACCTACTGCTAAATAATTTTCTAATATTAGTGAAATTCCACCAATTATATCTTTTAGGGTATCTTGAAGCGCTAGACCTAAAGCTACTCCAACAACTCCTAAGCTTGCTACTAAACTTTTAGTATCAATACCAAAAAAACTTAATATTATTAATAAACTAACTAACAATATAATATATTTAAAAAAACTTTGAAATAATTTAACAATAGTTTTTCTTTTTTTTACTTCATAAGGCGTTTTACCTGTTATTAATATTTTTGATATTGCTCCATTAAAAGCTTTGATTAAAATGTATGCTACTAATATTACTATTAATGTACCAAATATTTTTTTAGTCATAACAATATCAAAAATATTTTCAAAAAATTCCATTTTATTCACCTTCTATAGATATGTTTAAATCTTCAAGGATTCTTGTTAATTCTTCATCATCTTTATATGGTATTTCAATTTTCTTATTATTAATTTTTACTTTAACTCCAAGACGTTCACGACATAAATTTTCATATATACTATATTTTATATCAAAAGTGCTGTTGCGAGTTATAGTATGTTTTTTAGGAAGATTTTCCATATTAATTAATTTTTCTGTATCACGTACACTTAAACCTTCACGAACTATTTTTAAAGCTAGTTCATTTATTTTATTTTCATCTTCTAATTTGCTTAATGATCTAGCGTGTCCCATAGATAAATCTTTTGATTCAACTAATTTAATAGTAATATCTGGTAAGTTAAGAAGACCTAACATATTAGTTATATAACTACGACTTTTAGAAAATTTATGAGCTAGTTCCTCTTGCGTAATATTATTAATTCTTAAAATGTTATCATAAGCTTTAGCTTCTTCAATGGGATTTAGATTTTCACGCTCAATATTTTCAATTAGCGCTATTTCCATCATTTCGACATCATTAAATTCTTTGATAATAGCTGGAATTGTTGTAAAACCTGCTAAGCGGGCAGCGCGAGTACGTCTTTCACCAGCAACTAATTCGTAACCCTTAATGCTTTTTTTAACGATAATTGGTTGAATGATGCCATGCTCTTTAATAGAATTAGCTAGTTCTTCTAAAGCACCGCTTTCAAATATTACTCGAGGTTGATAAGGATTACTTCGAATCTCAGATAAAGGAATTTCTGTGATGCCACCACTATTTTTTCCTTCATCCACAATTTCAGATTCAAATTTATCAAAATTTATGACTTCGTTAGAGAATAATTGTTCTAAGCCTTTTCCCAAGGCCTTCTTTTTAGAGTTTTCCGTCACGGCTAATCACTTCCTTTGCTAGGTTAGCATAAGCAATAGTTGCTTTACTTTTAGGATCATATTCATTGATAGGCTTTCCATGACTTGGGGCTTCTACTAATCTTACAAGTCTTGGAATTATAGTATTAAATACCTTATCTTTAAAATATTTACGAACTTCTTCGATAACTTCAAGACCTATAATAGTTCGGCCATCTAACATAGTTAGTAATACTCCTTCAATTCTAAGAGAAGGATTCATGCTAGATTGAACCATAATAATTGAATTTAGTAATTGTGTAATTCCTTCAAGAGCAAAAAATTCACATTGAACAGGAATGATTACGGAATCACTAGCTACTAAAGCATTCATAGTGGCAAGTCCTAAAGCAGGTTGACAGTCAATTATTATGTAGTCATATTCTTCTTTAATGCTTTCTATAGCTTCTCTTAATTGGTGGTTTTGATGAAATTCAGGGTCTTCTAACATCTTTTTGACAAATTCAACATCTACACCTGCTAAATTTATTGTTGATGGTAAAATCCCTAAATTTTTAAATTTAGTTTTTTTTATTGCTTCTTTAATACTACAAACTCCAGCCATAACTTCATATACATCATGTGAATAATCACCATTTGATAGACCTAATCCTGTAGTAGCATTTCTTTGAGGGTCAAGATCAATTAAAAGTGTTTTTTTTCCTTCTACTCCCAAAGCTGCAGCTAAATTTATACTGGTAGTTGTTTTACCTACTCCACCCTTTTGATTAACTAACGAAATTACTTTTGCCATTTATGCTACACCTCTTTATAAATTATTAGATAACTAAAAATATTTTAACATATTATTTTTGTTTTGTCTTTAAATTTTCACATTAATTTTTGCTTTTATTTCTTTGACATTTTTTTGACTGTCATATTTTGTAGAAATCTTTGTTATAACTTGTTAATTTACATTTTAATTGACAAATTTAAAAAAGTATCTATAAAAAATAATTGCTGATAAAGCAATTTTAAATAGGATTTACATGAACTATTACTCGATATATTTTTCGGTATTTTTTTGGTATTTCTTGTTCAAGATTATCAGCTATTTCATGAGATTTAAATGTACTTAAACTGCCATCAACATAAATGGTTACGATAGCAATATATTTATAACCTGTTGCCACGGTATGAAAATCACTTATTTTTTTTATTTCTTTTTGACTTTTAATGTATTTTATTATTTCTTCCTTGTCATTAGAATCTAGAGATACATCCATTAATATCTTATAACTTTCTAGGAATATACCTATACCACTTAACATTATATAAATAGATATAACAGCACCAAAAATTCCATCAAAAAAATAATAACCAAAAGAACCTAAAATAATAGAAGTTAGAGTTCCCATTGTTAATAATATATCATTACGATGGTCTTTCATACTAGCATTGATAAGAATATTTGAATGTTTTTTATATAGCTTTTTGCAATATAAATAAAGAGTTAATTTTACTAATATAGTTATTATACAAACTAATATTAAATAGTATGAGAAGATAAATTCTTTTTTTGTTATAATAGAAACAACTGAATCTAAAAGTATTTTAGAAGCAATAAATAACATAAATACACTTATTAGCATAGAAAATATATATTCTGCTTTTCCATGGCCGAAATTATGATTATCATCACTAGGCGTGCAAGCTATTTTATTTCCAATGTATGTCATTAATGAAGAAAATATATCTCCTGCTGAATTTATAGCATCTGCTATTAAAGCTTGGGAATGACTAATAAATGCTACACTAAATTTTATTATTAAAAGAAAAATATTACCAATTATACCATAAAAACCGACTTTTTTTGTACTTTCATATCTTGTCATTTTTATCCATCCTTTTTTAACGTTATTACATTATATCAAAATTTTGTATTATTGAACATTATTTTTGACTAGAAAATTAAAAACTATTAGTTTTTTCTAATAGTCTATATCTAATATTATATCATTTATTTCTGTAGATGTTTCAACAACTTCAACTAATTCACTAGAAAATATAGATTTTATGTTGTCTTTAATACTACCAATTCCATAATGGAACTTAAATTTATATAATTTGTTTTCTTTTAAGTTTTTTGCTAATTCTTTTGGAATTTTTACAGAGACTGTTTCTTTATTGTTAGTAAGCGTAGTAGTTATAAACATATTATCTTGCTTATTAATTTTTAATACTTTGTATGTTTTATTTAATACCTGGAATTCAGCCATTTCTGATGGTAACTCACAAAAACCTTCTTCATACTCCATTTTATTATTGCCAATATAAATACTATTGTAATCTGTTTTATGACATTCTAATAAACGAATTTCAGCATTTTCATAAAGAATACTGCCACCATCTTCATATTCTTTTACTCTAGTTAAATCTTTTAATATATCCTTATAGTTAAGATGCTTTTCTTTAAGTGCTTGTTCTAATGTGTAAGTTTTATCTTTAATTTTAATTTTTAAGTCATTAGCACTATATAAATAATAATCATACTCATCATTTAAATAAAAAGTAGCTTTTTTTGTTTTATTAGAAATTAATGCATATTTTACTTCCTTTTTTGTTTCTTTTTTTAAAGTATTTTTAGGAATAATAATAAACGTTAAAATACTAATAAAAATTAGTATACCAAAAAGATAGTATACTTTTTTAGTTTTTGACATTTTTAAGCACCCATAGTAGTTGTTTCTGGAAGTGTTGAAGCACCATCAATTACAATGCCTTGAGCAGTTATATAACTTGATTCTTCGCAAGCTAAAAATGCTGCTAGTTCTCCTATTTCTTCTGGTTCTGCAAGTCTACCCATTGGTATTCCTGCTACAATACCATCAATTACAGATTTTGGATTTGCTTCATTAGATAAAACTGCCATACTGTTTACCATTGGAGTTTTAACATAACCTGGCATGATAGCATTTACACGAATATTATATGATACTAACTCTGCTGCTAAGCTTTTAGTAAACCCTAAAACTGCTGCTTTAGATGTAGCATAGGCTACTTCACCAGGGTCAGCAACCATGGGTCCAGTAACGCTTGATAAGTTTACTATGGCACCATTAGTTGATTTTTTTAAAAGTGGTAAAAATATTTTAGTAACATTCCATGTTCCATTGATATTTATATCAAAATGAAAATTACGGTCTTCAAAACTCATATTTTCAAAATTAACTAATTTACATACTCCAGCATTATTTACTATAATATCAATTTTACTATGTGTTTTTTCAACTTCTTTTAAGCAGGCTTCTAAAACTTCTGTTTTGCGTATGTCAACCATGAAACCATTTATTTTACCTGGATATTGTTGATTTAATTCATTGATTGTATTTTTTAATTCTTCACTATAATCTAAAATTATTACTTCAGCTCCATGATGTAAAAAAGTTTTTACAATGCCCTTTCCTATTCCCATTGCGCCCCCAGTAATTATTGCAACTTTATTTTCTAGTTTCATATAAAGTCCTCCTATTATTTATAGTATAGCACAAATTAAGATATTTTAAAACATGAAAAAAGACTTATTTGTTTAAGCCTTGACCTTCAGTTAATTCTGGTTTAACTATTTTTAAAACTGTAAATCTATAAGTTGTACCATTTACATTATAAGACCCTGTTCCATTAACTACGGCGCCATATATCGCAAGACCAGCAGGACTATTTAAAGTTACAGCAACTGTTCCATCTTTTGGTTTACCAAAACCATTTGTTAATGTGACACACATAGTTTTATTAAGCGTACCACAAACAAGTTCTAATTCAACAACATCACCAGTTTGAACCATTGGTCCAGATGATTTTTCACTACTTATAATTTGACAATTCTCTTTTACTTCATATAGTCTACTTAAAGAATCTGTTAATATTGTCATTCGATTACTATAAAAATCTACTGTAGTTGTATGTTCATAAGGTTTTATGCCCAAAGCACTGCCAGCATTTTCTGCATTAATTATAGCTGCTAATTGGTTAATTTCTGTTAATAATGCATCGTATCCTTTTTGATCTAATAACCATTGTTTTGCCATATATATTTCTCCTTTTGAGATGTTATTTTAACATAAAAAAGAGATTTGTCAATGTCGTTCAGGACTTTTTTTAGTATTTATGTCATTTAAAGAGCATTTTCTTTCAATAGTAGCTGTAAATAGACGATAGTCTGCGATATATTCTTGAGTAGTTCCTACTTCTTTATTTAAAATAGCTTCGCCTAAAGGGCTTTTAACGGTTATACTTTGAATAGGATAAACGGTTCCATCTACAGTTATATAGCCAGATTCCCTTTGATCTGTTATCAGAGTACTAATAAGTTTAATTACAGCTTTCCGATTAAAGCCATTTCCATTTATAGTTATGAGTACAATATCACCAATACTAATTTCATAAGAACTAGGTTCATTTGGTATAACAACAGCACGACTTAAAATATCTACATAATAATTTAGAGCGGACCTTAAAAGTTCGGCATCACTACAGGAGTTTACGTCATATCCGTGAAATTCAACAGCTTGAGTATTAGCATTTCTTTCTGAATCAAGCATTGTAGCTTTAATATTTTCAATTGTATGTTTTAATAAAGCATATTCTTCTAAAGTCATAGATACTTTTTCCATTTTATCACCACTTTTTTAAATTTTAACATAAGGTGGAAAAATATTAAAGATTAATTATATATTTTTTAATGCTAATTTGACTTTTAATATTTTATATGCTAAAATTTCTTAGTATTATTTGAATTGGGGGATATATATTATGAATCAACAAGAGATGTTAGAAATTTTAAAAGAATTAGTCCAAAGTGGAGAAATTACATCAGAAGAATATAATCTATTTGTTAATGAAACTTGGGATGGAGAATTAAGCAATGAAGAACTTGATATTTTAAGAAGTACTTTTAGTGATGCTAATATAAAGTTAATATTAGATTTCTTTAAAAATTATAAAGATGGTTTAAAAGAATATAGAGATGTCGTTGGAGATAATTTAGTTCCAGATAAAGTCTTCTTTCCAATTATGATAAAATATTTTGGTTATTTACTAGGTAATGATCCAGAAAAAATTTATTCTAAACATGGAGTAGTTTTAAGAAGAATGCTTAACCCTTTAGTGAAAGCTATAGGTGGTTCTATGTTAAAAAGTGGTCAAGTTATAGAAAATAGAAATTATTTATTAAATGATGATAATAAAGTTTGTGTTCCAGAGGATAAAGGTGTTATTTTACCTAAAGAGCCTGTAATTTGTTGTTTTAATCATAGTGGTTTTAAAGATGATATATTAGCAACTATTTTAGCTCATCAAAGACACGGTTATTTATTTATGGCAAGCTTACCACAGTTTTTTAATACTTTAGATGGTCTTACTGCTTGGTTAAATGGGGTAGGATTGTTTAATAGAAAAGTTAAAGAAAGTAGACAATCTTTTATTCCTAAAGGTAAAAAAGTTATAAGTTATGGAGCAGATGTTTATATGGCTCCAGAGGGAATTTGGAATAAAACTGTTGATAAGCCTTCTTTGGATTTATGGCGAGGAGCTTATGTGCTTTCTTGTGAAACTGGAGCTTTAGCTCTACCTATGGTTCATTATTTAAGAGATAAAAATGGGAATGTTGTTAATAATCCTATACATACGGTAGTTGATGAGCCAATTGCACTTTATAATTTACCTGAACAAGCAGCATTAAATTATTTAAGAGATGTACTCGCTACTTGGTATAGCCTTATGATGGAGAAGTATGGAAAAAGTACAAAAGAAAAAGAATTAAAAGGTTTTAGTTGTTGGCAAGATGCTCAAATGAGTAAACTAAAAGATAGTGTGGCTACTGTAGATAGATATGATTCGGAAATTGAGACTTGTGGTGATGTTGTTATAAAACAAAAAAATCATGATGTTATTATGAATACTATAAGAGACTATTTAAGTGTGAAAAATAGAGATGAAGATAGTAAGAAAGATTGGTTTTTGTATATAAAAGAACTTCTAGCTAAAGATGAAGAGTTTGCAGACTTGCAGATTACAAGTGATGAAGATTTAGAATATTTAATTAGAAATTATATTCGAGTTAGTGATAGACCAGAAACTGCATTTTTAGATATTGCTAATTTAGAAGACTCTAGTAATTTGGTTGATGCCGCTCATGCTTCCGTTTTAGTTAGACAAAGAAAGAATGATAATACGCAAAGAAGAATTTAAACGCTTAAAGGCGTTTTTCTTTTGATAGAATAATTTACAGAAAAAGGATAACGTGTTATAATTAAAATATAGAATAGGTGATTGTATGGCAGGCGTTCTTTTGCCAGTTTGTTCTGTGTTTTTCTCATTATTATTGTTTATTGTTTATTTTACTAAAAAAAGAATAAAAATATTAGAGAATAATATGTATTCTGTTATGGTAGTTGGAACTGTTATAGATAGTATTTTTGTAAGTATTTTACAAGGCATAGTTCAGTTTGAAATTAGTAGTTTTTCTGAATTTATTATTTATTTAATTAATAAATTTGACTTTGCACTATTAGTTCTTATCTGTAATGCTTTACTGTTTTACACTATGCTTATTACAATACCAAAATTTAAAGAATTGTTTAAAAAGCTAATTATTCCTTTTTTAGTAGTGGATGGTATTACTATAATCTTAATATTTATAAGTGGTCTTTCACTAATTCATTCTGGTGATAATTATAGTGTTGCTGGTCTTGCTGCTAATGTTACTTATATTCTTTGTGGTATTTATTTGATTATTACTATTTTAACTGTACTGTTTAATATTAAAAAAGTTGATAAAAGACATATTCCAGTATTTTCAATTTTAGGAATAATGGCCTTTTTGTTTATAATTTATAAAGTTAATCCTTATTTGATTGTTATATCTATATCACTAACTTTTGTTAATTATATTATGTTCTTCACTATTGAAAATCCAGATGTTAATCACATTAAAGAATTAAATTTAGCTAAAGACGCTGCTGAAAAAGCTAATCTAGCTAAAACTGAGTTTTTATCTAATATGTCCCATGAAATAAGAACTCCTCTTAATGCTATTGTAGGTTTCAGTGAATGTATGATCGATTCTAAAGACTTAAAAGAAACTA
Source organism: uncultured Bacilli bacterium (assembly GCA_910585045.1). Taxonomy (GTDB): domain Bacteria; phylum Bacillota_I; class Bacilli_A; order RF39; family UBA660; genus Caccenecus. The sequence continues at coordinate 7,240 of CAJUCD010000010.1, read as the reverse complement.
AGACATTTGCAAAGGATATTGTTGATGCTTCTAATAATTTATTAGAGATTGTAAATGGAATTTTAGATATTTCAAAAATAGAAGCTAATAAAATGGAAATTATTCCTAAAGAATATAATCCTAGAGAAGTATTTAATTCTTTAAGTAAATTGGTTAAACCTAGAATTGGAGAGAAACCTGTAGATTTTAAAATGTATATGTCTCCAGATATTCCTGGTATTTTAAAAGGTGATGTAAGCAAGGTAAAACAAATAGTTTTGAATATATTAACTAATGCTGCAAAATATACTGATAAAGGTGAAATTATTTTTAATATTAATTGTATAAATAGAACTGACACTAAAACATGTTTATTATATATTTCTGTTAAGGATACAGGGCGTGGTATAAAGAAAGATGATGTTGAAAAGTTATTTAATAAATTTGAAAGATTAGAAGAAGATAGAAATACTACTACTGAAGGTACTGGTTTGGGATTAGCTATTACAAAGAGCTTAACAGAAATGCTAGGTGGTAGAATTAATGTATTTAGTAAATATGGTGAAGGCTCAACTTTTAGAGTATATATAGAACAAGAAATTATTAGTATGGATATTCCAGAAGGTAATAGTGAAGAAATTGAAATTGATTATAATGCTCATAAAGGAAAAAGAATTCTAATTGTTGATGATTCTAAAATTAATTTAAAAGTAGCTCAGCAAATATTGAAACCTTATAATCTTAATATTGTTACAGCAGAAAGTGGTTTTGAAGCTTTAGATTTAGCTCAAAATCAAACTTTTGATTTAATATTGATGGATATTATGATGCCAAAAATGAATGGTGTTGAAACACTTAGAAGATTGAAAGAAATGAGTGGATTTGATGTTCCTGTGGTAGCTCTTACAGCGGATGCAATTGAAGGAACTGATGAGAAATATATAAATGCTGGATTTAATGATTATTTGTCTAAACCAATTGATAGATATTTATTAAACAAAGTGTTAAATAAGTTTTTAGGAAGTAAATAGAATGAAAGATGTTAATATTTTAAAAGATTATAATGTTATGGTTGATACAAGCTTGGAATTTTGGGGAGATATGGATTCTTATAATGATAGTCTATTAGAATTTAAGAACTCTTTAGAATCAAAATCAGAAAATTTAGAGTATTATAAAAATAATAGCGATTGGGATAATTATGGAATACTTGCTCATAGTATTAAGAGTGAGGCAAAGTATTTAGGTTTTATGAATGATGCTGAAGTGTTTTTAAAACATGAAATGGCCGGGAAAGAGGCCAATGCTACTTTTATTGAAAATAATTTTTCAGACTTAAAAAACACTATAGTAAAAATTATGGAGGTTTTAGATAGCTATTTTAATTCTAGTTATAATCAAACTAATGAAAAAAAACATATTCTTATAGCTGATGATTCAAATATTATGCTTAATTTTATAGAGCAAAATATAGGCGAGGAATATCAAGTAGTAAAAGCTAATAATGGAAAAGAGGCTATTGAAAAACTTGAGAGTATGAATATTTATGCTTTATTATTAGATTTAAATATGCCTACTACAAATGGTTTTGAAGTTTTAGAATATTTAAAAAGTAAACAGTTAATTGAAAAAATTCCAGTGGTAGTTATTACTGGTGATGATACACCTGATACTATAAATAAGGCTTTTGCTTATCCTATATTAGATGTTTTAAATAAACCTTTTAAGGTTGAGAATATTAATAGAGTCCTTGTTTCAATTAAAAGTTTTTATGAAAAAAATTAAGAAACATATTGCTTGTTTCTTTTTACTTGGATAAAAATTGTCTTCTATTTATGTTACTATCAAATTAGCTGTGTGTTGTGGTGCAATTTAATATCTACTTGTTTTGAAAGAGACATTGACTGTTATGGCCAATGTCATTTTTTGTTTTAATACTTCAATAAAAAGCGTTCGTCATAATTTGCAAATTAATTATTGTCAAAAAGCCTAGCTTTATTTTAGCTAGGTTATATTATTTTAATTCAATATTTTTAAATATGTAGTTGTCATTTATGTTTTCGAAGGTTATGCTGTAGATATTTAACTTTTCTTTGATACTTGCTAAATCTTCATTTTGATAATCCTCTATTATAACTTGGTCTAAATTATTTAACAATTTATTTTCTGGCGATAGCTTAGCCACAATAATTTCAAATGTTAAAGCATTATTTTTTTCTTGAGCGTCTATTATTTTAGATAAAAATCCTACTTTTGTTTCTTCTTCTTTTAAGCCAATATATGTTTCATTGTAATACATAAATTTTATATTGTTATAACTAAACATTTCATCTTGTATTATTATATCTTCGCCAAATATATTTTTAGCTGTTTCTTGTATATTTTCACTACTAAAAGTAATCATATTATTATCAATATTTATAGTATTTTTTGGAAGATTTTTGTATGCTATTTTTAATATAAGCTCATTATTTAAATCTTCTAAAGCCACATTTTCTTGATATAGGCTAAAAATAGATTCATCTACAATATTTAGTCTATTAACTAGATAGCCAAAATTTTCAATATAATATGAGCTATCAGGTTTTATATCTACTACAGGTTCATTATTATTATCTTCATCATTTTGTTTATCATTTGAAGGTTCTTTTGGAGCTTCAACTATTTTAGTTCTAATATTAAAATAATCAACATCATATAAACAATAACCAAAATATCCTACAATAGCTAATAAGATAATTATTATTATATCGCGACGAATTATTTTACCTGTTTTTCCACGCATTATTCTTTTTTCTTCATCTTTTAATCTTTTAGTGATATTAAACTCTATTTGGTTTTCTATTTTACTATTTAATTCTTTGATTATCTCTTCTTTTTGTTCTTTTAAATGTTTATTTAATTCTTCCTTTATACTATTAATATCTATTTTATTCTCTATTTCTTTCTTTTCTTTATTTTCACTTACTTTTTTTGTCATAACTTAAACCTCTTCCCTGAATTACAATCATTACATCTTTTCTATAGATAAATTGTATCATAATTGTTAGGGAATGACTATATATTATTTAGAGGTTATTAATAAATTGCTTTATTATTTGATAGCTTTTGCTGTCAAATGTACTTTCAGGGTGCCACTCAACACCTATAAAAAACTTTAGATATGGCAATTCAACTCCTTCTATGACATTATCTTCACTTTTGGCGTTTATGAGCATATTGGTATGTGGAATAGCATAATGGTGTCTACTATTTACCTCAATTTCTTTTTGTTTAACGATATCATATAATTTACTTTTAGTATTAATAATTACTTTGTGAACATATTTGTTAGTATTATAATGGTTATCAACTTTTATTTCTTGTTTATTATTGAAATATTGTGCCATTGTTTGCATTCCTAAACAAATTCCTAGAGTAGGAATATTTTTTTGAATGAGATACTCTATTAGTTTAAAATCATTTGTATTAATGCTAGATCCACCTGGTAGTATTATGCCATCACAAAGAGATACTACATTTTTTATTTTAAACCAATTTATATTTATAGGTATACCTATTAAATTAGTATTAAACGAATCTAAGGCTTTATATAAGTCACTTCTATTGCCCAAGAAGTCTATATCGTTTTCTGTAAATTCTCTTAAAATAATTCCAATTGTTTTTATTTTTATCACCATTATAATTTTATTTGTAAATATTAAAAAAAGAAGTCTTTACTTCTTATATCTAATATTAATATCAACATCACCATTGATACCATCAACACGCCCGTTACTGCATATTTGCCAGAATTCAAATTCTCCTTTATAACTAGTACTCTTGGCATAGTGAGCTAACCAAACAGGGTAATCTGTCTTGAGCCAAATGTTTTCTAAATATGTTTTGCTACTATATAATAATCCTTGATATCCTGCATCTTTAAAAGTATCTAAAAAAGCATTAGCCATATCAGTAAGTCCAAAGAAACTTAAATTAAACTCGTTATAAAAACTCCAATTTTCCCAGTCAAAAGCTATAGGTAAATCTATTTTATAATCTTTTATTTGTTCTAAAATCCATTTGGCGTCTTTAATTGCCTTTTCTTTACTATTTGCATAAGAATAAAAGTATATTCCCACAGGCATACCTGCTTCATTTGCCTTTTTTATATTGTCTTCAAATTTACTATCTAAAAAGTAATCGCCAGTTATCCCCTTAGTTCCTCCAACTCTTAAAAAAACAAATTCAACTCCTGCTTCTTTAAGTTTATTAAAATCAACAACTCCTTGCCACTCTGAAATATCCAAGCCTATTTCAGTATTAGCATTCTTATAATTTGCTATAACATCACTAAAATTAGTTTTTGGAGCTGGTGTATTATTATTAGTAGTATTGTTGCCAGTATTAGGAACAGGTTTTTTAACATTTAAATTAAAATCTTTTTCAGTAACATTGCCACTACTATCGGTAGCTTTAAAAGTTAATGGGTAAGTTCCAGCAACATTCATATCATATTCTCCTATTATTTCACAGGTAGGATTAGCATCATAATTATCACCACAAAGAATTTTTTCCAGCATTGTATCTTTGCTGCCCAAACTTACAGTATAACTATTACCTAACCATATAACAGGTGCTGTTGTATCAACAATATTTATAGTGAAACTTTGTTTTAATTTAATATTTTCTTCATTTATATATTCATATTTAATTTCCTTTTTGCCAATTTTAGTGGTATTTATCTTGTAATCATTTGTTATAGTTCCATTAATATTAGTAATAAAATCAGAAACTTTTACTTCACTTAAAAACTCTGTTGTTAAATTTTCTTTATAATCAATAATTACTATAGCATTTTTAATTTTTTCTTCTTCTTTTTTCTGTTCTATTTTTTTAAATAAAAAATATCCACCAATTATGCTTACTACTAATATTACTATTGAAATAATAACTAATTTCTTTTTCATATAAGCCTACTTTCTATAGTTATTATAATATTTCATATTTTAAATAGCAAGTTTTTATAGAAAATTTGTAAATAAAAAAGAGTTTATCGACTCTTAGCTATATATTATTATTTTGTAAAACTTGTAATGGATTATTATATAAAAGATTATTTTTTTCTTCTTCAGTTATATATTTTGTTAATTTTTTTAAAGCTATTTCTAATTTATTATCCTTGTAATGATGAAAATCGGTAGCTAAAAAACTAACTAAACCATTTTTTAAATATTTTTTTATTTTCTTTTTAGCATCACTGCCATAACATCCCACTAGACTAGTAAGATTACATTCTATAAGACAATTATATTCTAATAGTTTTTTTATATCAGCAATATCGTAATAGAAATAACGTTCTGGATGAGCAATAATGGGTGTTATTCCTAACTCGTTTAGTTCACATATTATATTCTCTATATGATGTACTTTTTGTGAGAAAGGTAATTCAAGAAGGAGATATTTGCTATTATTAAGAGTAGTAATACTTCTATTATTTAATAGTTCTCTTAAAGTATTAGTATCATTTACAAACACTTCATTTCCTAAGTAAAGATTTACATTTAAGCTTTTAGTAGCAAGCTTTAATTCTTCTAATATGCTTAATCTATCTTCTACTTTTTTAGTACTTTTTATATTTGGATTATAATGAGACGTTAAAATAATATCATTTATTCCTAGAGTTTTTAAATATGTAATATTTTCTATTGCTTCATCAAAAGATTTAGCTCCATCATCAACTAAAGGTAAACTATGATTATGAATATCTATTATTTTATTCATAATAGCCGCCATAATAACCACCGTAATATTTATTTTTTCTTACTTCAGTACGGTTTAAAATGACTCCTAAAATATTAGCATTAACATTTTCTAAGCTTTTTTTAGTTTCTTCTAACATATTAAATGATGTTGTTTTAGCTCCTGTTACTATAATTGTGCCATCTACTAATGTACTCATAACTAATGAGTCTGGAAGACCATTTATTGGTGCTCCGTCAAATATTATAATATCATATTCATTATATAAAATAGATACTAATTGTTTGTTTTTTTCTGAATTTAATAATTCACTAGGATTAGGAGGTGTTATTCCTTTAAATAAAATACTTAATCCTTCTATTCCAGATTCGTGAATATAGTTTTGATAATCTTCACTAACATCTTTTAATAAAAGATTAGATAAACCTTTTTTGTTATGAAGACCAAATATAGTATGTTGTCTTCCTTTTCTAATATCACAATCAACTAATAATACTTTACTTCCAGCACCAGCGAAAGCTGCTGCAAGATTAGCAGCAATAAAACTTTTTCCTTCACCTGGAATACTACTAGTCACTAAAATTGTTTTTATTTTTTTGTCAACACTGGCAAATTGAAGATTAGTGCGTAAAGTTCTTATTGCTTCACTCATTGATGATTTTGGATCACTATATATAATTAATTCATTATTATTCATATATTACACCCCATTTATCTTTTTTTCTTTTCATATTTTGGTACTGAACCTAAAACAGGTAACCCTATTTTAGTTTCTATGTCTTCTTCTGTTTTTATAGAATCATCTATAAAGAAGAAAAAGGCTATTATTAAACTGCTTATGATAAAACCAAAGCCTGCGCCCATAATAAACTGTTTTAAAACATGAACGTTATATGGTTTATCACTAATTAATGCTTTATCTATAATGCTAACATTTTCAATATTATAGATTTCAACTATTTCGTTTTTAAAAACATTGGCAATTTCATCTGCTATGTATTTTGCTAATTTATTATTTTCATTATATACAGAAATTACAATCAATTCTGTGTCTTCAACACTGCTAACTTCAACTTGTTTACTTAAAGTTTCATAATCAATATCTAAATAGATATTTTTAATTACAGCTTCTAAAATACGTCTGCTTTTGATTATTTGACGGTAAGTTGATAATAAGTTTTTATTAATACTTATATCTGTTTGTGTAATTGTGTTGTTATTGCTTTCATTTTTTGTTAGTACTAAACTTGTTTGTGATTGATATACTGGCACTTGAGTGCTAAAAGTATATATATAGCTGCCAATAAGGCCAATGGCAATAAATAAACCTACAAATAATATTTTGCTCCAATAGTATTTTAGAAATTCTAAAATATTAAATTCTTCCATAAAAAATAACCCCTTTTTTAATTGGGATTTATTTTAACACAAATTAAAGAAAAAAGCAAGTTTTTCATTTCTTGGTGTTATCGTTTTGTGATAATATCATGTTATATCATTTTTTGAAAATGTCAGTAAA
>CAJUCD010000009.1 GCA_910585045.1 uncultured Bacilli bacterium | reverse complement strand
TAAAAATCATAGAAAAGAAGTAATAGGAGGTTTGATATTAATAAGTGTAATAGGAATATTAGCAGTTAATTTAACAAAAGCTAAGTATCAGGGAATTGAAGATATAGAATTAGTAAAAGGCGAAGTTAATTATAAAATACCAGATTTTAAAATGATGGCTATATATCAAAATAATAATGGGAGTTATGAAGAAATAAGTGAATTACCAGGAAAGAACTATAAGATAAATGAAAGTAATAGTTATTGTACAATAAATAATGTAGATAAAGATGATAAAGCAAAACTATATACAAATAAATATGGCCAACATGTAATAGAAAACATAAGTAAGAATGATAAATGTTATTTATATTTTGATAAGAATACAGAAATAGTAAGTACAGTATTAGGAAATATCGAAGTAAATAACTATACGCCAGACTTTAGTTTAACAGCCACAACAGATGAAGGAATATTTAAAGCCGAAGATAATGATGGAGTAAGCTATTACTGGAGGGGAGCAACAACCACAAACTATTTAAAGTTTGGCGGATATTGTTGGCGCATAATACGTATTAACGGCGATGGAACAATAAGATTAATCTATGATGGAACAACGTGTCATAATAATGGTGAGTCAACAACCGATAGTATAGCAATAGAAAATGTAGCCTATAATCCAAATCATAATAGAAGTGAATATGTAGGATGGACATATACAGAAGGATTACAAAGACCAACAAACAATAATGAAGGCACACCATCAAATGCTAAAATAAAGTTAGAAGAATGGTATAATAATAATCTAAAGAGTTATGAAGAAAAAATAGCAGATGGCAAATACTGCAATGATAGAAATGTAGAGAGTGGTTCAATATGGGCAAGTACACCAAATAGTACATTATATTATGCAAGCCGTAAAAGGCTATATAAAAATTATGTTCCATTGTTTAGTTGTTCAAGTGATGATATCTTAAATGTAAAAGTGGGTCTTATTACAGCAGATGAAATAGTGTATGCTGGTGGTATTAATAGAGAAAATTTTTTATATTATTTATATAATGATCAGGACTATTGGACTATGACTTCATATTATATGTGGGTTGATGGTTCTCCTAGTCAAGCCTGTATGTTTATAGTAACTTCAAGCGGTTCTTTGATTGGTGGTTATGGAGTGCAAGGTCTGATTGGAGTACGTCCAGTAATTAATTTGTATTCTAATGTTAAATTTTCAGGTAGCGGAACTATAGAAGATCCTTATATTGTTTTATAAATATTTTTTTAGTAGATTATTAGTTATATTTACTGTAATAAGAGAATAATCTTGTGTTAGGAACTGTTTTATTATATAATTTAAATAGGTGTTTAATTATGGAAATAGATTTAAATAGACTTAATAGTGAGCAACAGATTTTTATTGATGAAGATTTTAGTATTGATTTAAATACATATAAAAGTAATGATATAGTTAATTTAACAGATCTTCATGTAAGGGGAAATATTTCTTATAATGCAGCAGATAATTTAGAGTTGAATATGTTTTTAACAGGAAATATGATTTTAAAAGATAGTGTGACTTTAGAAGATATTTTATATCCTTTAAATGTTAATATAGAGGAAGAATATAGTTTAGAAGAGGAATATTTTAAAGAATATTATGAAAAAGAACAAAATATACTTGATATTATCTCAATTTTGTGGGAAAATATTGTACTGGAAGTTCCCATTAGTTTAACTAAAACTAAAGATGCTAAATTGTCTGGTGAAGGTTGGACTTTTGGTGAAGATAAAAATATAAATGATAATATCGATCCTAGGCTACAAGAATTAACTAAGCTTTTGGACGAAGGGAAGGAGTGAAAACATGGCAGTTCCTTTTAGAAGAACAAGTAAGACTAAAAAAAGAATGCGTCGTACTCACTTGAAAAAAGAGGTTGGAGCATTAACAAAATGTCCTAAATGTGGAGAGACATTAAGACCTCATCGTGCATGTACTAAATGTGGTTACTATAAGAATGAAGAAGTAATCAAAGTAGAAAAAGAAGAAAACTAGTTAGAATATTCTAACTTTTTTTATGTCTATAATTTTATTTACTATGGAAAGATATTTTAAAATATGATATACTAGTGTTAATATAAAGGAGTGTCTTTTATGAAGTATGATGATTTAGATAAAACTAAAGATTTATTTGATATTGTAGATGAGGTGCCTAGTCCAATAGAAAATATTGAGATGGAAGGGGTTAATAAAGAGAATTTAGCTAAGACTGAAACAGTTGTTCAGACTGCTAAAGAAGAAAAAAAGCCTACTAGTGGTAAGAGTAAGAAAAAAGATAAAAAGAGTATAAAAGAGGTATGGCTTAATTTATCTAAAAAGAAGAAAGTTGCTATTATAATAGTGGGAAGTATTTTATTAATTTTATTATTAATCTTAATAGTATTTTTATGTTTAGATAAAGCTGAAGAAAAGCCTACAGCTCCAAAAGAGCCAGATGCACCAGCAGTAATTGTTGAAAAAGATAGTTATATTTATAAAGATGGAGTTTTATCTTTATTAGATAAAGAAGAAAATGAGTTAGGTACTTATGAATGTAAGAATAAAGATGAAAAATTATGTTATGTAGCAAATTATGCTGAGGAAGAAGAATTAGATGTTCCTAAGAATGTTTATGAAGATGATACCGTTTTAGAGAGAGTAAGTACTGTTTATAAAAATAAATATGTCTTTATATATGATAATACTTCAGAAAAAGATGGGTTAATAATATTATATAATTTAGAAGAGAAAAAAGAAGAAGGTACATATTCTTTAATAAAAGGTTTTTCTAATTCTGATTATGTAATTCTAAAAGATAATAATAATAAATTTGGTGCGATAGAATTTAGTGATACAGGAATAGTTTCTAAGTTTGATTTTTCTTTTGATTATTTAGGAATGCTTCCTAATAATAAGAAGGTAGTTGTTAAAACTAATAATAAATATTTTATTTATAGTAATAATGGTAAAATTGATAGTAAAGCTATTCTTTATCCAATTAAAAGTTATAATGATAAATATATTGTAGCGAATAATAATGGTTATTATGTGTTTGATTATAAAGGAAATTTAGTAATTGATGAATCTTATCAGTACATAACTTTGTTAGATGATTATGTAGCTTTAGTCCAAGATCAAAAATTATATATTAGAGATTATAATAAAAATAAATATAATGAAGTAGGTATTAGTTTAAATAGTTCAGATTATAATCCGATTAATGTATATAGTAAAGAAAAGTCTTTAATAGAGACTAAAAAAGCTTTTGATATATCTATTGATGATGGAGGACTTAATGTTACATATGTAAATCGCAATAAAGAAAAAACAGAAACTATTAATGTTAATGATGGGAAAGTAAGTGCTAATTATCCTTTTATTAATTATTTTGATGGTGAGTTATATTTTTATAATGATGAAGATAAAGCTAATTTAATTGGAATTTATAAGTGTTCTAATAAGAATAATTTAACTAAGGATTCTAAAGAATTTAATAATTGTTTAATAGCAAAGGAAAGTTTCTTTAGTAATAATGAAATGGAAACTGATAATAGCAATAATGTAGGATGGTTACCAATATATAATGAAAGATTTGTGTTTTTAAGTGATAGCATTGATCCTAATAATCCGACAATTGTCCTTTATGATTTGAAAAATAAGAAGACTTTGAGTAAATATTCAGCTGTTGATGCATCTGTTTATAGCAAAGAAAATAAAGTAAGTTTTAGGACTGTGGAAAATCAGTTTGTTATGGCAAGAAATAAAAATAATAAATATGGAATTATTAAAATTGGTGCTGAAGTTGGTAGTGTTGTAGGATTTAATTATGATAAGATAGAAAAACTAGGAGATCATTATTTAGTTATGACTAATGGCAAGTATAGTCTATTAAATAGTAGTGGAACTAAGGTAGCAGATAGTCCTTATAAAATAGTAGATTTTAATGACAAATATTTAAATGTTTTTGATGATGGAAAATATTATGTTTATAATTATAAGGGTGAAGCAGTGGATGAAACTGGTTATTTACATATAACTCTTGAAGATAGTTATTACGCTGTGGTGACTGCTGGAGATAAAAAGTTAGATTTAAAGAAATATGATAATCCTAATTTTGGTTTAAAAACACCTCTTGATTTAGGAACTGATGATTATAAAAACGCTTATAAAGTTGGTAAAAATAGTTCAGGTTATTTAATTACAATATCTAGTACTGGTAAAACTATTCAAGTAGAGGAAGATGGAAAAACTGAGGAGGAGAGAGCATCTGAAATAGGTGGTCCTGGTAAGCCTTCTGGTTATTAAAATTAATCTTGCTAAATAATAATAAATTTGATAGAATATTATTATTAAAAACGAAGAACAAGAGGAGTAGAAAAATAAATTTTTATAGAGAGTCTAATAGTGGTGGAAGTTAGATAAGATGAGTTTTTTGAAGGTTACTTGGGAGTTGGAATAATCCCGCTTAATTAGCGTTAAAAATTAAGAAGTTAAATAAAAGGTGGTACCGTGCATTTTGCACCCTTTGGTATAGCCTTTTTTTATTTTTTAAAAGTTATAGAAATGAGGTAATTTAAATGTTGGACACAAAATATAATCATGAATTAGTAGAAAAAGATAAATATGAGAATTGGAAAGCTAAAGGTTATTTTGAGCCAAATAAGGAAGCTAAAATACCATTTTGTATAGTAATACCACCACCTAATGTTACAGGTAAATTACATATTGGTCATGCTTGGGACACATCTATTCAAGATGTTTTAATAAGATATAAAAGAATGCAAGGTTTTAATACTCTTTGGGTACCTGGTATGGATCATGCTGGTATTGCAACTCAAGCTAAAGTAGATAAGAAATTAAAAGAAATGGGAATAAACCCACGAGAAATGTCAAGAGAAGAATGGCTTAAGCATGCTTGGGATTGGAAGGATGAATATGCAAATAATATTCATGATCAATGGGCTAAAATGGGTCTTTCTCTCGCTTATTCTAAAGAAAGATTTACTTTAGATGAAGGGTTATCTCAAGCAGTAAAAAAAGTTTTTGTGGATTTATATAATAAAGGTTTAATTTATCAAGGTGAAAAGATTATTAACTGGGATCCAGCAGCAATGACAGCTTTATCTAATGAAGAAGTTGTTTATAAAGATATTCCAGGAGCTTTTTATCATTTAAAGTATAAATTGGAAGATAGTGAGGAATATTTAGATGTAGCAACAACTCGGCCTGAAACACTTTTTGGAGATACTGCTGTAGCTGTTAATCCTAATGATGAAAGATATAAAAAATATCATGGTAAGAAAGTTGTTTTACCAATTGTCAATCGTCTAATTCCTATTATTTTAGATGAACATGCAGATATGTCTAAAGGTACTGGGTGTGTAAAGATTACTCCTTATCATGATCCTAATGATTATGAGGTTGGGTTACGTCATGATTTGCCTAAAATTAAATGTATTGAGCTTAATGGAACAATGAGCGAAAATACAGGCGATTATGCAGGATTAGATAGATTTGTAGCAAGAGAGAAATTAATTACAGAATTAAAAGAAAATGAACTATTATTAAGTGTTGAAGAAATTACTCATAATGCACCTTTTAGTGAGAGAAGTGGAGTTTTAATTGAACCGATGATTTCAAAACAATGGTTTGTTAAAATGCGCCCTTTAGCAGATAGAGTTTTAGAAAATCAAAATATTAAGAATAGTAAAGTTAATTTTGTACCAAAAAGATTTGAAAAGATTATGAATCATTGGATGGAGATAACTTATGATTGGTGTATATCAAGACAGTTATGGTGGGGACATAGAATTCCTGCTTGGTATAGAAATGAGGAAGTTTATGTAGGAATAGATGCACCAACAGGTGAGGGTTGGATACAAGACGCAGATGTATTAGATACTTGGTTTTCATCAGCTTTGTGGCCTTTTTCAACGTTAGGCTGGCCCGAAGTTACAGATGATTTAAAAATGTATTATCCAAATAATGTTTTAGTAACAGGTTATGATATAATTCCTTTTTGGGTTAATAGAATGACTTTTCAAGGTTTAGAATTTTTAGATAAAAGACCATTTGAATATTGTTTAATTCATGGACTTATTCGAGATAAAAGTGGACGAAAGATGTCTAAGAGTTTAGGCAATGGAATTGACCCAATGGATATGATAAAACAGTATGGTGCAGATGCTCTACGTTATTATTTAACAACTGCTGTATCTAATGGAATGGATTTAAAATTTGATGAAGAAAATTTAAAATCTACTTGGAATTTTATTAATAAACTTTGGAATGCCTCACGCTTTGTTTTAATGAATATTGATAACTTAGAAGATGAAGATTTTACTAATTTAAGTGATTCTGATAAATGGATTTTGAGTAAGTATAATAAAACTATAAAAAATGTAACAAAATTTATGGATAAATTTGAACTTAATAATGCGGGTACAGAAATATATAATTTTATATATGATGATTTTTGTGATAATTATATAGAGTTTGCTAAATTTAATATGGATAGTAAGACGACTAAGAGTATTTTAAAGAAAGTATTAATGGGAATTTTAAAAATGTTACATCCTTTTATGCCTTATGTAACAGATGAGATATATAGTAAAATGCCAGGTGTAAAAGATAATATTATGGTTAGTAGTTATCCAATCTTTAATAATAAAGAAATATTTACTGTAGAAGAACAAAAAATGGCTAATATGATAGAATTCATTAAGTTGTATCGCAAAACTTATCAGGAAAATCATATGGATAAAAGTGTAATTGTTAAGTTTAATAATGATAATGATTATACTTTAGTAAGTAAAATATTAAAGTTAAATAATGTTGTTCAAGATGATAGAAAATTAAAAGCTTATCAAGTTAGTTTTAAAGAGTTTGATGTTACTATTTATTTTGAAAAAGAAGAAACAGAAGATGATAGACAAGCTAAATTAAAAGAGATAAGTGAATTAGAGGTTTCAATAAATAAAAGAAAATCTTTATTAAGTAATGATAATTTTGTAAATAGAGCACCTGCTAATTTGGTTCTTCAAGAAAAAGAAAAATTAGCTTTAGAAGAAGAAAAGCTAATTAAACTTAAGGGATAATTATGAGAGAGTTAAAAATAAAAGGTATTTATAAGCATTTTAAAGGAAATTATTATTTGGTGGAGGATATTGCAGAGCATACTGAGACTAAAGTTTATCGTAGACTTTATGGTGATACATCACTAAAGATTAGAGAATATAAAATGTTTATGAGTGAAGTAGACCATGAAAAATATCCTGATGTAAAACAAAAATATCGATTTGAGCTTCAGGATATAAAAAGTGCCATAAAATAAATTGCTAAATGAGCAAAATAGTTATATAATTATTTTGCTACTTGTCTTCGTAGCTCAGCAGGATAGAGCAACCCCCTCCTAAGGGGTAGGTCGGGCGTTCGAATCGCCCCGAGGACACCGTTTTAGTTTTAAAAACCTTTTATAGGTTTTTTTAAATACGTTAATATTATGATGTTTTAATTGTGAAATATCAGTAATTTTGTTATAATAAGGGAGATTTGGATTACTTTAAATGTGAGATGATATTATGAAGAATATTTTAATTGCTGAGGATGATAAAGATATTGTGGAACTTTTAGCTCTTTATTTAGAGTCAAGTAATTATAATGTCTTTAAAAGTTATAATGGTGTAGATGCTTTAGATGTATTTAATAATAATGCTATAGATTTGATTTTAGCAGATGTTATGATGGAGAAAATGGATGGTTATGAATTAGTAAAAGAAATTAGAAAAGTAAGTGATGTTCCAGTTATATTTGTTTCAGCTAAAAATGAAGATAATGATCGTATTTTAGGCTTGAATTTGGGAGCAGATGCTTATATTACGAAACCATTTAATCCTTTAGAAGTTTTGGCATATATTAATGCTTTATTTAGAAGATTATCTAGTAATAATAAAAATATTTTGATAGGCGATATTAAACTAGATTTAGAGACATATCAGGTTTATAAAAAAGATAAGTTGTTAAATTTGACAACAGCAGAAATTAAAATTTTAGCTTTATTAATGAAAAATCCAGGGAAAGTTTTTACTAAATATCAATTGTATGAAAATATTAATAATAATTTGGGTGATGATGATAATACAATAATGGTTCATATTTCTAATTTAAGAAGTAAGTTAGATGATAAGGATTCAAAGTATATTGTGACAGTTAGAGGGTTGGGTTATAAATTTGAAAACAAAAATTAGAAGAAAGAAAAGTTTAGTAACTAATATTATATTGTATTTTGTAGCGTTTACGGCCACAATAGTTTTAGTGTTTTTTATGATAAACAATTTTATAAATTATCGAATTAATAGTAGTTTTTTGTATATGGAGGATATATTAAAATATGAAGATAATTTAAAAAATGATGATTTTACATCACTTCCTTTGCATAAATTTCAAAATAGTGATTTTTTAATATATAATGAAAATGGGGAAGTGTTATTTTCTACTAATAAAGCTTTAAATAGAATTATAACTCCTGAAGAATTAGATTTTATTAATGATTATTATGAGTCTAGTTATTATCATGTATATGAGAAAGTTGTAAAAAATGAGATTAGATATCATATTATAAAAAGTACAGATAATGATAGTGGTTATAATGGTTTTTTAGGTTATGCGGTTATTGATAAAGAGTATAATATAATAGAAGGTAATTTATTTCCAAATATAACTAAACTAAGTGAGAGAACTTTTAATTTAATTAGAGGTTTTCATTCTAATAATAAAAATATTGAGAAACTTAATTATGAAACAACTACAAAAGAGAAAAGGACTTTAGTTTTTTTATCAAAAAATATTTCTAATGCTGGAGTTCAAAAAATGCTTAATAGAATTAATAAAATGTGGTTATATATTATACCTTTATTCCTTTTGGTGATAATTATATATACTTATTTATTAGTAAGAAATATTAGATTTTTTTTAGATCCTATTAGTGATGCTCTTGAAAAATATGAAAATAATAATAAATTTATTTTGGATGAAGAAATGATTCCTAGAGAATTTGAAAAGCTTATATATAATTTTAAAAATCTTTTTAGTAAATTAAAAAAGGAAGAAGAAAGAAAAAAGAAATATTATATAGAAAGAGGCAGAATTTTAGCTAATTTAAGTCATGATTTAAAGATTCCTCTTACAGTTATAGCAGGTTATTCAAAAGCATTTTTGGATGAAATAGTTCCTAAAGAAAAAGAAAAAGAATATATGATGGCTATTTATAATAAATGTGATACAGCGACTAATATTATAAATTCTTTATTGGATTTTACAAAATATGAAAATAATGAATTAAAATTAAATTATGAAGTAGTTAACTTATGTGAGTTTTTGACAAAATATTTAGCCCAAAAATATTATGAAATTAATTTGGCTAAGTTTAATATTAATGTAGATATTTTAAATGAGAAAATTTTATTTAGGATTGATAAATTGTTAATTACAAGAATGTTAGATAATATTATTGCTAATTCTTTAAAGTATAATAAAGAGGGAACTACAATCTATTTTAAAGTCGAAAAGTTAAAGAAATATGTTAGAATTATTATAGCTGATGATGGCAAGGGAATAAAAAAAGAACTTAAGAATAATTTGTTTGAACCTTTTATAAGTGGAGATGCTTCCAGAGGGCCTGATGCAGGAACTGGACTTGGTTTAGCTATAGCTAAAAGAGTAGTAGAGATTCATAATGGTAAAATTAGAATTGTAGGAGTTCCTCGTAAACCATATAAAACAGAATTTATAATAGAATTTCCTCTTTCTTAAGAAAAATTAAGTTTATTTTAAGAGAAACTTAATTTTTATTTGCTATAATTTATTTAGAAATTATGAGGTGGTAGTAGTTGTATAATGTATTAAGCTTTTTAGAAGAAAGTATAAATAAGTTTCCTCAAAAAGTAGCAGTTGTATGTGAAAATGATAGATTAACTTATAAGGAACTTGGAGATTATGCCAAAGTAATAGGATCTTTTTTGATTAGTAAAGAAAGTGTTAGAACCCCTATTATAGTATTTATGGATAAAAAGATAGATACTTTATTAGCTTTTTTAGGAATAGTTTATGCTGGCTGTCCTTATAGTTTAGTTAATCCAGAGTTTCCTAAAACAAGGATTTTAGATATTGCTAAAGTTTTAGGTAGTAATGTTGTTGTAACAGATAAAGAGCACATGGAATTAGCTCAAGAACTATTTAAAGATTTATTAGTTTTAGATATTGAGGATATTAAAAAAGGAGATATTAATTTAAAAGGTTTAGAAATAGTAAGAGAAGAAATTATTGATTATGATCCTTTATATATTAATTTTACATCTGGTTCAACAGGAATGCCTAAAGGTGTTTGCATTAGTCATAGATCTGTTATTGATTTTATAGGACATTTTACAAAGTTATTTAAAATAACAAATGAGGATATTATGGGTAATCAGGCACCATTTGATTTTGATGTTTCAGTAAAAGATATATATTCTTGTTTATTTACGGGAGCAACTTTAGTAATTATTCCTAAAAGTTATTTTTCTAGTCCTGCTAAGTTATTAGATTATTTAGTAGATAATAAGATTACTACTTTAGTATGGGCTGTTTCAGCTTTATGTTTAATTACCACTTTTCATGGTTTACAATATAAAGTTCCAAGTGATGTTAATAAAATTATTTTTTCAGGAGAAGTTATGCCAATTAAACATTTGAAAATGTGGATGGATAGCCTACCTTTGGCAACTTTTATAAATGTGTATGGTCCAACTGAAATTACTTGTAATTGTACCTATCATATTATTGATAGAAATAGGGATTATGAGGAAGTTATTCCAATTGGGAAACATTTTCCAAATGAAAAAGTTATGCTACTTGATGATGAATTAAAAGAAGTTAAAGCGCCAGGAGTTTTAGGTGGTATTTATGTAGGTGGTACAGCTTTAGCTTTAGGTTATTATAATGATACTTTAAAGACTGATGCATCTTTTATAAAAAATCCTAATGTTGTGGGATATAATGAGGTTATGTATAATACAGGAGATTTAGGTAAATATAATGAGCTCGGCGAAATAGTCTTTTGCGGGAGAAAAGATTTTCAGATTAAGTATCAAGGACATAGAATTGAATTAGAGGAAATAGAGAAGGCTATAATGAAGATTGATGGAGTAATTAGAGCTTGTGTAATTTTCTTAGAGGAAAAAAGTAAATTGTATGGCTTTTATATAGGCGATATTTTAAGTAAAGATTTGCATAGTGCTTTAAAAGAGATGATTCCAAGTTATATGATACCAACAAAATTGGTAGCTGTTAAAGAATTTCCTATGTCTAAAAATGGTAAGATTGACCGTAAGAAATTATTAGAAGAAGGTTTGAAGTAAAATGAGTATAGAGCTTTTAAGTAAAGAATATGGAACACCTTTTTATATATTTGATGTTGAAAAATTAAGAGAAAGAGTTAAATATTTACAAAGTTATTTACCTGATGTTAATTTGATTTATGCTGTAAAAGCAAATACTTTTGTTATTCCTTATATACACAAATATGTTTCAGGTTTAGAGTTGTGTTCATTTGGGGAATATGAGATTGCAGTTAAATCAAATGTTCCTTATGAAAAAATGATTATTTCAGGAGTTTATAAAGATTATGATAGTATGGAATATATGTTTTCGCATGAACTTCCATATCGTTTTACAGTAGAATCTTTAACACAATGGTATCTTCTTAAAGAGATGGTTAATAAGTTTAAAAAAGAGCTAAATGTTTTGCTTAGACTTACAAGTGGAAGTCAGTTTGGAATGAGTGAAGAAGATATAAGAGTAATTCTAGCAGAAGATAATCCCAATATTCATATTAAAGGTATAGAATACTTTTCTAAAACTCAAAGACATTCAATTCCAATTTTGGAAAAAGAACTAGTAAAAATAAGTAGAATTATGGATAGTTTAGAAGAAGAATATCAAATTGAGTTTGAAGAATTTGAGTATGGCCCAGGATTTCCAGTATATTATTTTCAAGAAGAAGATTTTCTTGAAGATGCTTTTTTAGAAGGTTTTAGAGAAGCTTTAAAACATATTAAAAATAAGAAGATAAGCTTAGAGTTAGGTCGTAGTATTGCAGCTTCAATGGGAGAGTATGTTACTAAAGTAGTTGATATGAAAACTAATCACAATGGAAATTATGTTATTGTAGATGGGGGAATTAATCATTTAGTTTATTATGGTGGTAATATGGGAATTAATGTGCCTAAACATGAGATTATTCCTAACAGAAGTGGTAGTAATAAATATATTATATGTGGTTCTTTATGTACTATAAATGATATTATGGTTAAAGAATTTAGGGCAGATAATTTGATGATAAATGATTTAATAGTATTTAAAAATGCAGGAGCTTATGCTCCATTTGAAGGAATATCTTTATTTTTAAGTAGAGAGTTACCTAAAGTGCTTATTAAAGATAAGGATAAAATAGAAGTAGTACGTGATAGTGTTAAAACTAGTGAGTTAAATAGTAATTATAAGAAAGAGGTAGTGTTATAATGGAAAAATTAATTGAAATATTAGAAGGATTAAATCCAGAAGTAGATTATAGGAGTGTTACTAATTTAGTAGATGGGAGATATTTAGATTCTTTAACAATTTTATCGTTGGTTGCAGAAATAGAAGATGAATTTGAAGTTGAAATTCCAACTGTTGAAATAATACCAAGCAACTTTAATTCAGCAGAAAGCATTTATGCTTTAATTACAAAGTTACAAGAGGAAGAATAAAAAAGTGAACTATTTATCTATTTTATATTTGTTCCTATTTTTGCCACTTACAGTAATAATTTATCATATTGTTAAGAAGAAATATAAATGGCGAGTATTATTATTGGCGAGTTATATTTTCTTTTTTTTGATAAGTGGAAATTTATTAATATATTTATTATTTACGACTTTGTCAATTCACCATTTTGGTATGTGGTTGGAAAAAATAGATGGTGAGTGTGGAAAAGTTTTAAATGAAACAGTAGAAGATAAAAAAGAGATTAAAGAACAATTTAAAAGAAAAAAGAGGAAGGTTTTATTTTTAGGAATACTTATTCAAGTAGGAATATTGTTTGTTTATAAGTATATGCCTTTTTTTACAGTTAATATAAATTCCATATTTAATTTGTTAAATATTCCCTATCAATTTAAAATAATAAAGTTATTAGCTCCTATAGGTGTATCTTTTTATACTTTAGAAGCTTTATCATATATGATAGATGTTTACAATAAAAAGATAAATGCTGATGATAATTTGGGACGTTTAGCGTTATATTTAGCTTTTTTTCCACAGATTATGGAAGGACCAATTGCAAGATATAGCGAAACAGCTGAAAGTTTGTATGAAGGTCATAAAATAACTTTTAAAAATATTTGTTTTGGCTCACAAAGAATTTTGTGGGGAATATTAAAAAAGTTTATTATTGCGGATAGATTAAATGTCGTGGTAAAAGCAATATTTGCAACAGGTAGTAATTATGATGGTGGTTTAGTTTTATTAGGCGCTATTAGTTATACTTTAATGCTTTATATGGAGTTTTCAGGTACTATTGATGTAGTAATTGGTAGTGCAGAGATTTTTGATGTGCATTTGCCAGAGAATTTTAGACAGCCATTTTTTGCTAAGAATATTTCCGAATTTTGGATGAGATGGCATATTACGCTTGGAGCATGGTTTAAAGATTATATTTTCTATCCAGTTTCTTTATCTAAAAAAATGAAAAAATTTACAATTAAAGCGAGAAAAATTTTAGGAAATTATTTTGGACCAATTATGGTAGGAAGTGTGGCACTTTTTGCAGTATGGTCTTTAAATGGTTTATGGCATGGTGCAGGTTGGAATTATATATTTTTTGGAATGTATCATTTTGTTTTGATTGTTTTAGGTAGCTTTTTAGAACCAGGAGTAAGGAAATTATGTCATAAATTACATATAAATAGAGATAATTTATTATATCGTTTTATGCAGTTTAGTAAATTATTTATTTTAGTAGTAATTGGAGAAT
Source organism: uncultured Bacilli bacterium (assembly GCA_910585045.1). Classification (GTDB taxonomy): domain Bacteria; phylum Bacillota_I; class Bacilli_A; order RF39; family UBA660; genus Caccenecus. The sequence goes on along the minus strand of CAJUCD010000009.1, from coordinate 55,737 downwards.
TGTTTTTTAGAGCTAATACTTTAAAAGAGGGTTTTCGATTATTTGGTAATATAATAAATAATTTTACTTTAAATAGTTTCTTTAATAATGAGTTTTTGAAATTGGGCTTAGATAGAGCAGATTATGTAATTATAATTATTACTTTAATTATTATATTTGTTATAGGTTTACTTAAGGAAAAAGGTGTAAATATAAGAGAGAGTATAGCAAGTAAAAATATTGTAATAAGATGGGTAATTTATTTTTCTTTAATTATGTTTATTATTATATTTGGAGCATATGGACCAGGGTATGCACCAGTTGACCCTATATATGCTAATTTTTAGGAGGTAAGCATGAAAAATGTTATTAAAGCTATAGTGTTTTTTATGATATTCTTAGTTTTGCTAGGAGTTTCTTCTTATGTTTTTGTGCCTAAAAATAATACTACTAAATTTGGTATTAGACAAAAAGAGGCTAATGGAATACTTGGAGAAGAAAATAATACAATTGATGCTTTATTTGTAGGAGATTCTTTAGTTTATACTGCAATATCGCCAATGGTTATTTGGGAAAAGTATGGGATTTCATCATATGATTTGTCGACTTCAGCTCAATTTTTATATGAGTCATATTCTTTTTTAGATAAGGCTTTAAAGACGCAGAAACCTAAAATTGTATTTTTAGAAGTTAATACTTTTTTTAGAAAATATAAATTAACTAATGTAATTGGAGCAGAAGGTAAAAAAATATTTCCAGTATTCGAATATCATAATCGTTGGAAAAAATTATCAATTAATGATTTTTTTAGTAATGTTAATTATACGTGGACTGATTATAATAAAGGTTATAGATTTATGGATAAGATAAGTGCTCCTGATGATGTTAATAAAGATTATATGAGAGAGACTAAAGAGATAAAAGAGATTCCTAAGTTAAATTATCGTTATATAAAAATGCTTATAGAACTTTGTCAAAGTAAAAATATTGAAGTAGTATTACTTAGTACTCCAAGTATGAAAAATTATAATTATAAAAAATATAAAGCTGCTAAAGAGTTGGCTAAAGAATTTAATTTGGATTATTTAGATTTAAACTTAGATTTTAAAATAGGAATAGATTGGAGCATTGATTCAATGGATGGTGGAGACCATTTGAATTGGCAGGGAGCACTAAAAGTTTCAAATTACCTAGGTTTATTTATGAAGGAAAGAGGTTTAGCTAACCATAAGAATAATCCAAAGTATGCTAGTTGGAATACAGATTTAAAAAATTATAAAAATAAAAATTTTAATAAGAAATAACAAATGCAATAGCATATTCTTGGTCATGAGAGATAGAAACACTAAAGTTTAGATTTTGGTTTTCTATTTCTTTTTTTAGTTTTCCATGAAATATTAAATAAGGAGCATAGTTTTGATGAGCTATTTCAATTTCAGTTAAAGGATAAGCATCTAAGCCTTGATGAAGGCTTTTTAAAGTTGCTTCTTTCGCGGCAAAAATACCAGCAATAGTTTCGGTATTATAATTTCTAGAAGTAATGTATTCTAATTCATTTTCATTAAAAATATTTCTTAAAAGTTTAGGATTACTAATTATTTTGTTTATTCTTTTTATAGAAATAATGTCTACGCCATTACTTATCATTATAATCACCTGTTGTTATTTATTTTATCATAAATTATGAAATTAGAAAATGATTTATGGTATAATAGATTTTATTAGAGGAGATAGTTTATGAATAAAACAAAATTTAGTTGGACTTATTTTTATCAAGAATTTGCACAAGTATTATTGGAATATGAAAATAATCGAGTAAAGCTTATTGATAAGCTTAAAAATGCTTTTAAGAAAATAAATATTGATTTACCTACTTTAGAAAAAGGAAATAACATAATAGATATTGACCCTTTTACAATTTTTGGTCTTTTTAATAAAAGTAAGCTTAAAGAGGAAAATCGTTTAAATATTATTAAATCTTTGAAAGAAGAATTTAATGTTTTAGCATCGGTGCCTATGGATTTTGAGGGTGTTGGAGTACTAAATAATCAGAATGCAGTTTTTTATAGATTTGTAAATGAGAGAGATGCTGATGATATTGATGATTTGTGGAATTTATTTAAAAGTGCTATTCAATATGCTCAAGATAAGAATTTAGGAAAAAAAGATAAATTAATAAAGTATTTTGATTTAGTTATTAATAAAAAGGGAATTGGAAATAGTAAATTAACTATGGGATTATATTGGATACAATCAGATGCTTTTTTAAATTTTGATAGTCGAAGTAAATGGTATATTTATGAAACAGATAAATTGCCTCAAGATTTAAGAGATAGTTTACCAGAGTTAGATGATAAGTTAACAGGTAGTGAATATTTTCAAATTATAGATTTATTACAAAATTACTTTAATGATAAAGATAGTTTATTTAAAAATTTTCGAGAATTATCTTTGGAAGCATGGAATTATTCAGAATATGTAAATGAGCAAAATAAGAAAAAAACGACTATAGTTAAATTAACTGATAAGAATTTTTTAGAAGATGCTTATTTAGATAACCCACAGGAGATTATAGATTTATTAAAGTATAAAAGCAATGTTATTTTATGTGGTGCTCCAGGAGTTGGTAAAACTTTTGTAGCGAAGAAAATTGCTTATCACATGATGGGTGAAGAAGATGAAAAAAGAGTGATGATGGTTCAATTCCATCAAAGTTATTCTTATGAAGATTTTATGGAAGGGTTTAGACCTAATCCTAATGGAGAAGGATTTATTTTAAAAAAAGGAGTTTTTTATAATTTTTGCTTGAAAGCTTTAGAAGATAAAGAACATGATTATTTCTTTATTATTGATGAAATAAATAGAGGAAATGTTAGTCAAATATTGGGCTCGTTATTTATGTTGATTGAAAAAGATAAAAGAGGAATTTCATTGCCACTTCTTTATTTAGATGAGGAATTTAAAGTGCCAGATAATCTTTATATAATAGGTACTATGAATACTGCAGATAGAAGTCTTACAAATATTGATTATGCACTTAGAAGACGTTTTGGTTTTTATCAAATTCCTTCTTTAATTGAAAGTGATAAGTTTAATTTATATAAAAAGAAACTTAATAGTAAAAAATTTGATAAGTTAATAGATGTAGTTATTAGTTTGAATAAAGTAATAGTCGCTGATGATGATTTAGGAGAGGACTTTCAAATCGGACATAGTTATTTTTGTAATTTAGAGGAAGTTAATGATAGAATTCTTAAAAATATTGTGTTATATGAATTAATTCCACTTTTAAAAGAATATTGGTTTGATAATGAAGATAAGTTAAATATATGGTGTGAAAATTTAAGGAGTGTTATTAAGTGATTCCTATTAAAAATGTTTTTTATATGCTCTTTTATGCTTTTTCAATGTTAAAAGAAGGAGAATATAAAAAATTAGCTACGGAAGACTTTTGTAATATGGCTGATCTTTTTGCAGCAATATTAATTAGAGGAATAAGTTTAGAGTTAAAAAGAGGTCTTAATAATGAATATATTTTAAAAAAAGAGAATAGGTCATTATTAAGAGGACAAATTAAAGTAACTGAATCTATAAATAAGTTATCAATGATTAATAGAAAAATGGTATGTTCATATGCTCTATATTCTAATGATACTTATATAAATCAAATATTAAAGACAACTCTTATTTATTTAAGAAAAGCAGATATTAAGGAAGAAAGAAAAAAAGAAATAAAAAGTATTTTATTAAAATTTCAAGATATAAGTACTTTAAATGTTAAAGATATAAATTGGAATGTTAGTTATAATAAAGGAAATAGAAATACTCAATTATTAGTTTCAGTATGTTATTTGATTTTTAAAGGAATGATTTTAAAATCTCTTGATGGAAAATTAAAAGTGAAAAATTTTATTGATGATGATAGAATGAATATTCTTTATGAGAAGTTTATTCTAGAATATTTTAGACAGGAATATAAAGATTTAGAAGTTAGTAATTCACATATTTCATGGGCACTAGATGATGATAATGATTATTTGCTACCGATTATGAAAAGTGATACTATTATTAGATATCAAAATAAAGTGTTAATTATTGATGCTAAATTTTATACAAAAATTATGCAAGAAAATTTTGGAGTATCTAAAATAAATAATGGAAACTTATATCAAATGTTTGCTTATGTTAAAAATATGGCTGTAGATAAAAACAAAACTGTAGCAGGAATAATAATGTATGCTAAAACAGATGAAAAATTAGTTCCTGATAATAATTATTTGATGATGGGAAATGAGATAAGTGTTAAAAATTTAGATCTTAATTGTAATTTTCCTATTATTGCAGAACAACTGGATGCAATTGTTTTGAAATATTTTGGGAATCTTAAGAAGAAACATTTAAATTACATGTAACATAATTTACATGTTTTTTTCTTTTTGCTATAATATAATTGAATAATATTTTACTGTAAAGCATTAATATTTATTTATAAGTTATTTTAAAAAAGTGTATGTTTAAAAGCAGGTGAAAGGAAAGATATATGAAAAAAATAATAGAAGTTAAAAATTTAACAAAAGAGTATAAATCTTTAAAAGCGGTTGATGATTTATCATTCGATGTTTATGAAGGGGAAATTTTAGGACTTTTAGGGCCTAATGGAAGTGGAAAGTCTACCACTATAAATACAATATTGTCATTACTTAATTTTAGTAAGGGTTCTATAAAAATAATGGGTAAGGAAATGACTCCAGATTTATATGAAGTTAAAAAAGAAATTGGTGTTGTATTTCAAGAAGTAGCAGTTTTTGAAGAATTAAATGTTTATGATAATATTGATTATTTTTGTGGTCTTTATATTAGTGATAGAAAATTGCGAAAAGAATATATTCAAGATGCTTTAGAGTTAGTAGGGTTAGAAGAATTTCAAAAATATATGCCAAAGCAATTATCAGGAGGTCTACTTAGAAGACTTAATATTGCTTGTGGAATAGCACATAAGCCTAAAATTATATTTTTAGATGAACCAACTGTGGCAGTAGACCCTCAAAGTAGAAATAATATTATAGAAGGGATAAGAACTTTAAGAGATAGAGGAGCTACAATAGTTTATACGACACATTATATGGAAGAAGTAGAAATGCTTTGTGATAGAATTATTATTTTAGATAAAGGGCATATTATTGCTGAAGGAACTTTGGATGAATTAAAGAGTTTGGCTAAAATAGAAGAAAAAGTAACAGTGGAAGGTATTGTTCTTAATAATAAATGTTTAGAAGAAATTAATAGTTTTAAGAATGTTCAAGATATGAAATATGGAGCAGATATTTTAGTAGTAACTTATAAAAAAGGTAAAAATAATTTGTTAGAATTGATTGATTATTTAAAAGATGCAAAATTACAATATGATAAAATATTTTCTGAGAGACCAACTTTAAATGATGTATTTTTAGAATTAACAGGAAAGGATTTAAGAGACTAATGTTTATTCATAATTTTAAGTATGCTCTAAAAACTTTGTTTAAGAATAAGATGTTGATTTTTTGGACTTTTCTTTTTCCAATTATTTTAGGAGTGTTTTTCAATATGGCTTTTTCTAATATTGAGAATAGTGAGAAATTGGAAATTATAGATATTGCTATTGTAGATGAAGAAGAATATAGAGTGGATGATTTTTATAAAGAGATTTTTGAAACTCTTAGTAGTGGAGATAAAAAATTATTTAATGTTAATTATGTTTCATTAGAAGAAGCTAAAGATAAACTTTTAGAGAAAGAGATTTCTGGATATATAATATATTTGGATAATCCTAAATTAGTTGTTGCAAATAGTGGTATTAATGAAACTGTAATAAGAAATGTATTAGAAGAAATTGAAGATACGAAAGATATTATAAATAATTTAGTACAATTAAAAGTTCAGGAGGAAATATTAAAGAATCCAGAAGTTCTTAATTATATGGAGAGTTTAACAGCTAGAATTTATGAAGAAGCTGTAAATGAATTAAATAATGTGCAAGTTAATGTAAAAGATATATCTAAATCTAATCTTAGTTATACAATGATTGAATATTATACTTTGATTGCCATGACTTGTCTTTATGGTGGCTTACTAGGTATGACCGCTATTAATAAGTGTTTGCCTAATATGAGTAGTAATGGTAAAAGAGTAAGCATAGCACCAACTAAAAAGAGTACAATGATTGTTAGTAGTGTTTTGGCAAGTTATGTTGTGCAGTTAATAGGGTTAAGTTTACTATTTTTATTTACAATATTTGTTATTAAAGTAGATTATGGTAGAAATTTAGGGTTAGTAGTTTTACTAGCATGTGTTGGTAGTTTAGCAGGTTTACTTTTAGGGGTTATGATTGCAAGTGTAATTAAAGCTCATGAAAATTTAAAGTTAGGTATTATAATATCTGTTACAATGCTAGGTTGTTTTTTATCAGGAATGATGGGAATTACAATGAAGTATTTAGTTGATACAAAGATGCCTATAGTTAATAAATTAAATCCTGCTAGTATGATTACAGATGGTTTTTATGCTCTATATTATTATGAAACAACAGAAAGATATTTCTTTAATATATTTAGTTTATTATTAGTTGCAGGAATACTGTTCTTTATTTCATATATGTTTTTAAGGAGGCAGAAGTATGATAATATTTAAAGCGTTTTTAAAAGTATTAAATAAGTATAAGGCAACAGTAATATTATATACAGTTATTTTAGTGTTTTTTGCAGGTTTTAATATGAAAGATACTAAAAGTAATCAAGGGTTTATTGCAAAAAAACCAGATGTTTTAATAGTTAATAATGATACTAATCAAGGGTTAACAAAAGATTTGATTGATTATATTTCTAAGAATGTAAATATTATTTCTATAGAGATAGATGAGGATAAAATAAATGATGCTGTATTTTATAGAAATGTTAATTATGTAATATATATTCCAGAAAAATTTAGAGAAGATTTTCTAAGTAATAAAAATCCTAAAATTGAAATTAAATCGACTGGTGATTATCAGGCTAGTTTAGCTTCTTTGATATTAGAGAGATATATGAAAGTAGCAACTATATATAACAATAAAGGTATGGATGAAGCTAGTTTAATTAGTAATATTAATAATACTTTAAATAAAGAAATAGAAGTGGAAGTAACTTCAAAATTAGATAATGATAATTTAAGTAAATTAACGAGTTTTTATAACTTTAGCAATTATAGTTTTTTAGCAGCAGTAGTATTTATAATATGTTTGGTGTTAACCAGTTTTAGAGATGAGAAAATAAATAAAAGGAATATTGTTAGTAGTACTAATTATAAAAAGTTTAATCAAAGTTTATTGTTTGCTAATATATTTTTTGCCTGTTTGTTATGGTTAATTTATGTTTTGCTAAGTTTAATTTTGTTTGGTAATATAGTTTTTACATTACATGGTCTATTATATATAATTAATTCTTTCTTTTTTATAATGTGTGCTGTTACAATTGCTATATTACTTGCTAATATAATAAATAATAAGGATGCTATAAGTGGAATTGTTAATGTTATAGCTTTGGGTTCTAGTTTTTTATGTGGAGCATTTGTTCCAATGGATTTTTTACCACAGTCAGTTATTAAGATAGCTCATATTTTACCTTCATATTGGTTTATTAAAAATAATGAATTAATTAAAACTTTAGAAACATTTAGTTGGGTTAATATAAAGTCTTTTATGTTTAATTTGGCAATAATTGGAGGCTTTATGATTATGTTTATTAGCCTCAATAATTTGGTTTCCAAATGTAAAAGAAAAAAATGTTGATTTGATTTACAAAACTTTACATATTTTAACGATTTTTCTTGATATATATTTAATATTTGTTATAATAAATTTACCAATTCACTTAACAAGGCGAATTGGTGCTAGTATCACACTAGTCAACCCCTTTTTATTCTTTTTGAAGTTGCATATGCAACTTCTTTTTTTGTTTTGAATTTTTTTATTTAATGATATAATTATTAGAAAAGGTGTGTTAATTTTTATGAAAACTATTAAAAAAATAATTCGTATGATAACTTATAATATTTGGTCTTTAGTAGGGTTTGAAGTTATTTTTAAATTGTTATCCTTTGCTATTTTTACACCATTATTTTTTAGTTTATTTGACTTAGTAATGAGATTAACAGGTTATAAATATTTAACACTGGAAAATATTGCATCTTTTTTAAGTAATCCAAAAACGATTAGCATGTTGTTGGTTTTAATTATTTTGATGACCATTTACACAATGTTTGATATTACAACTATTATTATAATTTTAAATCAGTCATATCAAAAAAAGAAAATAAAAGTAATTGACGCGATAAGATTGTCATTAAAGAAATGTCGAAAAATATTTTTTCCTACTAATATTATGTTAGGGTTTATGGTTTTATTTTTAATTCCTTTTTTAAGTGTTGGTATAGCTTCTAGTTTTGTAAGTACAATAAAAGTTCCAGAATTTATTTTAGAATTTATTATGTCTAATTATTTGTTTTTAGCTGTAATGATACTTATAATAATTATACTTTTATTTATTTTACTTAGATGGTTATATGCTCTACATTATTTTGTTTTAGAAGATTTAAATTTTATTAGGGCTCGAAGAAAAAGTATTAATTTGGGCAAGCATAATCATATTAAAGATTTATTAATAATTTTAATTGTTCAGTTTTTAAGTGTTATTATTTATTTTATATTTGTTATTTTAGGAATTTTATTAATTGTATTTATTAATGATATTTGTGATATTTTATGGCTTAAGAGTTTTACAACTACAGTAATTTGGGTGTTTATAGCTATTTCTTTTATTATTTTTTCAACACTTGTAACACCATTTAGTTATGCTATAATTAGTGCTTTATTTTATGTTAGAAAAGAGAAAAAAGGAGAGGAAATTAGAGAATTAGAAATTAATTATAATGCCGAAAATATAAAAATAAATGGTAAATTAAAAAAATTAATAGCTTTAATATTAGTATTTGCAATTATAGGAGGTTCAATATTTACATATGGTGTTTATAAAGGAAAATTTAATTTAAATATTGAGTATGTAAGAACAGTAGAAATAACTGCTCATAGAGGGTCATCTGTAGATTTTCCTGAGAATACAATGGTAGCTTTTAGAGAAGCCAAAAATTTAGGGGCTAATTGGATAGAATTAGATGTGCAAATGACAAAAGATAATCAATTGATTGTAATTCATGATAGTAGTTTTAAAAGAACAACAGGAGTAGATAAAAATACATGGGAGTTAACTTTAGAAGAAGTTAAAGAGTTAGATGCAGGAAGTTTTAAAGATAAAAAATTTCAAGGCGAAAAAATTCCAACTCTAGAAGAAGTTATTATTTTTGCTAAAGAAAATAATATTAAATTAAATATTGAATTAAAACCAACAGGTAGAGAAGAAAATTTTGAAGAAACTGTTATTGATTTAATTAATAAGTATAATTTTAAAAATGATTGTGTTATTACTTCTCAAATTTATGAAGTTTTAGAAAAAGTAAAAAAATATGATAAAACTATTGAGACAGTATATGTTATGAGTTTAGCATATGGAAATATTATTAGTTTGACAGCTGCAGATCATTTTAGTGTGGAAGCTACAAGTGCTACTTCTTCGTTAGTTAGTGCTGTACATAAAGAAGGAAAAAAACTTTTAGTTTGGACTATTAATAGTGAGGAAAATATTTTAAAGATGATAGATTTAAAAGTTGATAATATTATAACGGATAATATTACTCTTGCGAAGGATGTTGTTTATTCTAGTAAAACAAGTGATGTTATAGTGGAATTTGTAAAATTAATTGAAGATATATTCTAAAAAAATGTATATTTTTTGTCCCTAAAATAAAGGGATGCAAATATTTCTTGCGCACAATGCAAAAAAAATTTGCGAAAAAATACAAGTTGCATTTTCTAATATGAAGTATTATTTTTAATAAAAATAGAAATAATAAGATATTATGAAATTAAGATTAGGCAATTATGATGAATTGCTTTTTCTTTTTTTAAAATGATTTATACACATCAAAAGTTGGACTTATATTGGCAGATGAAATAGAATTATCAGGTTGTAAAAATGCTATTAATACTTCATATTATCTATATAATGGTCAGAATTATTGGACCATTTCTCCATACCAATGGTATTATGAAAGTTCGACTAGTCCTTACGCTCGTGTATTTGCTGTAACAGAGACAAAGGATAATCCGTATATTGTTAATTAGTATTAGAACTTTAAAAGTTCTTTTTTTGTATATAATTTTGTGTTATGATTTTTTCTACGTTGTTAATTGTCAAAAGTGAGCAAAGAAAGACGAGTAAAATGAACATATTTTTAGTAATATGAATTAGGAACGAAAGAGGAGATTTTATGGATTGGATAACAAGTATTAGAGAAGCAATAAAATATATTGAAGATAATATAACTAGTGATTTAACTATTAATGATATTGTTAATAGAGTATTATATCTTTCGCCTTTTTATTTTCAGAAAGGTTTTGCTATGCTTTGTGGTTTTACAGTTAGTGAATATATCCGTAAGCGACGGTTATCGTTAACAGGTAGTGAACTTTTGAATACAAACTTTAGATAATTGATATAGCTCTCAAATATGGTTATGATACGCCAGATAGTTTTACTAAAGCTTTTAAGCGTTTTCATGGTTTTACTCCTTCTGATGTTCGAAGTAATGGTGCAACTTTAAAAGCTTATGCACCATTAAATCTTATTTTTTCTTTGAAAGGTGGAGATAGTATGGATTATAAGATTGTAAAAAGAGAAGCATTTACTGTTATGGGATATGCGAAGATATTTAATTATGATGAGGCATATCAGAGTGTGCCAGAATTTTGGATGGAGCATTTGAATTCTAAAAAAGCTCAGGATATTTGTGGGATTTATGGTATTAATTATGATGAGGGAATGACAGGAGATAAATTTATGTATATGATTGCTGATGATTATGTGCCTAAAAAAGACATTTCGAATGATTTAATAACTAAAGTTATACCAGCTCATATATGGGCAGTATTTCCTTCAGTTGGACCAACTAAACAAAAATTAAAGGAGCTCAATCAAAAAATCTTTACAGAGTGGTTGCCTAATTGTAAAGATTATGAAATAGCAGAAGGTTATAATATTGAGAAGTATTGGATATCATAAATTATAAATTGGGAGTAGATGATCCTCAGTATTATTGTGAAATTTGGATCCCTGTTAAAAAGAAGAATTAATTTAAATTTAAAAGAGTTTGTAAGTATTTATGAGCTTCTTTTTTTGTGATGTTTTTATTATGAAAGAAGGACCATTCAAAAATTAAGAGAATAGTATTACAGTAGTGATTTGCCATTATTTCAGCAGGAATATTATAAGAGCTGGCATTTGGATATTCATGAAATAAATTTAGAGCAATTTCATAAAAATAGGAACGAAAGTGATATAGTAGCCAACTGTTTTCAGGGTTGTTTTTAATTATTTCTTGAATTAAGGGTTGGTTTTTTATTAGTAAATCACACATGCGATCAAAAAATATGTGAATTCGATTCTCAGGAGCAATTTCTTTGTAATCTTCAAGATGAATTTCTAAAGTTAGAGTATACCAACAATAATTCATTAAATCATATTTATCTTCAAAATAGTTGTAAAAAGTGGCTCTAGGAATTGATGCTGTAGAACATATTTCATTAACATTTATTTTTTCGAAAGCTTTTTTAGTTAATAATAAAAATAAAGTTTTAGAAAAAGTGTCTAAAGTTCTTTTGGCTCCTAAGGATTGTTTTTTATTTAAGTCATATTTCATATTATATTACCTCTTTTAAGTTTTATTTAATTTTAATATATTTCTCTTTTTTTGACAAGATTTTAATGACAGATTTAAAAAAGTGTCTAAAATTTGACAGTTGAATAAGATTGTAGATTGCATATTAGTTAATATTGCCATAAAATGTATTATTGTTGATTTATAAAAAGGAGGAAATATGAAGAAAATTACAGATTTTATAATCAATAAAAGATATTTTATATTAGTAACGTTTATAATTGTAACAATTATTTGTGGTTTTTTAGCAACGAAAGTTAAAATAAATGATGATATTACTGCTTATTTGCCAAGTGATTCTGAAACTAGAATAGGAATGGATATTATGGAGAGGGAATTCTCGTCTCAAAATAATAGTAGTTCTTTAAATATAATGTTTAAAAACTTAGATGGTGATGAAATTGATAGTATCTTAAATTATTTAAAAGGTTTAGAAGGAGTAGCTTCTGTTAATTATGATAATAGTGATTCTTATAATAAAAGGGAATATACTTTATTTGTATTAAATGTGAATGAACCAAGTGATTCTAAAATAGCTAAAGATATATTTGATAATATAGCAGATAATTATCAAGACTATGAATTTTTTACTAGTGGTAGTATAGCAACTTCTAATACACCTATTTTACCATCATGGATTCTTATAGTGTCTGTTTCTTGTGCTGTTATAATATTGATTATCATGTGTGAATCATATTTAGAACCATTTTTATTTTTAGTATCTATTTTAATTGCTGTTATTCTTAATAGTGGTACTAATATTATATTTGGCGAAGTATCGGCCATAACCAGCTCTATTGCTGCTATATTACAAATGGCTCTATCTATGGACTATTCTATTATGCTTATGAATAGATTTCGAGAGGAATGTGAACATGAAAATGATAAAATAAAAGCGATGAAAAATGCTCTTTATCATTCTTTTGGAGCTATTTCAAGCAGTTCTTTAACTACTATAGTGGGATTATTAACTTTGATATTTATGAGTTTTACAATTGGCAAAGATTTAGGCTTAGTTTTAGCTAAAGGGGTGCTTTTAAGTTTAGTTAGTATATTTCTTTGTTTACCAACTCTTATTCTTGTTTTTGATAAGTTAATTAATAAAACTAGAAAAAAAGCATTAAATATAAAATTAAATGGTTTAGGGAAAATGAGTTTTAAATTTAAATATCCTTTAACAATAATTTTTGTGTTTTTCTTTATAGGTAGTTATTTTTTAAAAGGGAATTTAGGTATTCTTTATACATCAAATGAAATAAATAAGATAGATGAAGTTTTTGGTACTAATAATCAAATGGCTATTATTTATAATTCAAAAGATGAAGATAAAATAGCAGATAAATTAAAACAATATAATTATAATAAATATGTTAATTCAATGTTATCTTATAGTAATACAATAAATGAAAAATTGAAATATGATGAATTAACTAAAAAAATGACTGATTTGGGAACTTCAATAAGTATAGATAATTATTTGTTTAAAATAATGTATTATTGGTATTATAATCCGAGTCTCAATAATAAGATGACAATTAATGATTTAGTATTATTTTTGGAAAAAGAAGTATTTAATAATCAAGATGTTTTAGCTTTTAATAATGATATGCAAAAAGAAATTAAGAAGTTAAAGTATTTTAGCGATGAAAAGGAAATAAATAAGAAAAGAGATATTAAAACTTTAGCTAATATTTTAGAGCTTGATGAAAGTAATATAGAGGATATTTTGATTTATTATAATGCTAAAAATAATAATGTGAAATTATCTATAAAAGAATTTTTAGATTTTATAAAAAAAGACATTTTGTCAAATCCAAAATATGCTGGTAATTTTGATAAAGAAACTTTAGTGAATTTAGAGATGCTAGAGAAGTTTACAAATCAAGATTTAGTTAATGCAGAAATGGATGCTAAAGCTTTAGGAACTTTATTTGGAACAGATGAAAGTATAATAACTCAAATACTGTTTTTGAAATATCAAAATGTAAATAGTAATGATAATTATGGATTAAGAGAATTTATTAATAAAATTTTGGATATTAAAGATAATACTAATTATTTAGATAATAAAGATTTAAAAGCGTTAGAAAAATTAAGTTTGTTTAGTAAAAATGAAAATAATATAGTTAATACTAAATTAAATAAAACGCAATTAAGTGCGATATTTGATAATATAAATAGTGGTTTAGTTGAAAAAATATATGTTTTAGCAGGATTACCAGAAGATGTAATGTTTAGTCCTAATGAATTTGTCGATTTAATATTAAATAAAGCTTTGAATGCTTTGGATGAGGCATCTTTAAATAATTTAAAAATATTAAAATTGGTTATGAATGATGATGGGGTAAAATATAGACCTTTAGATCTTGGAAAATTATTAAATTTACAAGAAAATGAGATTAATAGTTTATGTGCATTAATTAATTTAGTAGAAGGTAATACTAGTTCTTGGATATCAACGCCAAAAGAATTTATTGCTCTAGTTTTAGACAATAGAAATAATGAAATGTTAAGTAATAATTTAAATAGTGATACTATAAAATTATTTTTGATGCTTCAAGAAGTTATTTCAAATCCTGATTTTAAATATAATAGTAAATCTTTAAGTGATTTATTAGGTATTAATAAAAGTAAATTAGATTTAATATATGGGCTTTATGCGATGAATAATTTTCAAAGTTCTAGAGTAATATCTTTAAATAATTTTATTTCATTTATGTTAGATGTTGTTTCTAAGAATAATGAATATAATAATAAAATAGATAATAAAGTGAAAAATACTTTAGGAACTTTACGGAATATTATGGATGCAAGTTTAAAAAATGCTCACTATAACTCCAATGAGATGTTTAAAATATTGAATAGTTTGAGTTCTCAATTAGATAAAGATAAAATTAATTTATTATATATATATTATGGAAGTGTTTATTCTTTTAATGAAGAATGGACTTTAACTATTGAAGAATTAGTAAATTTTTTAAATGATGATGTTAAAACTGAAGCAATGTTTCAACCTTTCTTAAATGAGAGTTTGAAAAATAATATAGTTGAAAGTAAAGAAAATATTAATGATGCGAAAAAAATGTTAGTTGGTGATAAATATTCAAGAGTAGTTTTACTTACTAATTTAGAGCCAGAATCAAAAGAAACTTTTGCTTTTATTGAAGATTTAAAAAATAATATGGGAGATGACATGCAATATTATTTAATTGGTGATTCTCCCATGGCATTAGAAATGAGTAAATCTTTTGTTAAGGAATTTAATTATATTTCTATTCTGACAATGATTGCAATATTTATAGTAGTAGCAGTAACATTTAAGTCTATTTTGATTCCTTTTGTTTTAGTGCTTTTAATTCAATGTGCAGTTTATTTAACTATGGGAATTTTATCAATTACAGGAGTTAAAGTTTATTTTATTGCAATTTTAGTAGTACAGAGTATTTTAATGGGAGCTACTATTGATTATGCTATTTTATATACATCATATTATTTAGAATATAGAGAAAAATTAGATATTAAGAACTCTTTGATAGAGGCTTATAATAGTTCTATACATACTATTATGACGTCTGCTTCTATTTTGATTATTGTAACTTTAATACTTGGTTTATTAGCCTCAGATATTACAGCGGTTATATGTAAGACAATAGCAGAAGGAACTTTTTGTTCAACACTTTTAATATTATTATTACTTCCAGGAGTACTTGCAACTTTTGATAAATATATATTTAAGAAAAAAGATTTTAGATAATCTTTTTTTATACTTTGTAAATTTTTCTCATATAATAAAAGTGGGAGGTAATATTATGAATCCAACAGGTTATACAATAGATTTTGTGATTCCTCAAGGCCCAACAGGTCCAACAGGCCCAGCCAGTACAGTTGCAGGTCCTACTGGTCCTCAAGGCTTAATTGGAGCTACAGGCCCTACAGGAGCAACTGGAGAAACTGGTCCGGCACCAACTTTTGCAATTGGGACTGTTACTACAGGAGCACCAGGGTCGCAAGCTAGTGTTACATTAACACCAGTCGTTTAGCAGGTAAATTATGAATCCGTCAGGTTATACAATAGATTTTGTGATTCCTCAAGGCCCTACTGGACCAGCAGCAGGGTTAAATGCCTATGGTGGTAAATTTAGTAATACTGCACAAACATTAAATTTGGGAATAGGAACGCAAACTCAAATTGCATTACCTAATAATTTGCCAAGTTTAAATACAACTTATACGCCAGCTAATAGTATTACAGTCATACAAGCTGGTACTTATGAAATAAATTATTTTAGTAATGTTTCAGTGGCATTAGGAACTACTCTTACACAAGCGATACGAGTTAATGGTACTAATATTCCTAGTACAGTTATTTCTCGAACTTTGTCAGTAGGAGCAAGTACTATTTATAGTGGTAGTACTATTGTTACACTTACTGCTGGTAGTGTTATAGATATGGTTTTATCTGCTTTAGTTGCAGTAGGAGTAACACTTGGTAGTGGAGTTAATGCAACCTTATCATTAAAAAAAATTAATTAGAAGGAGATAATAAAATGTCTTCTTTTTTAGTTAGTATTGACAAATTCGTTCGGGGGGGGGGTATAATCGTAATAGAAAGAAGGAGTTTTATATGGAAGAAAAAATAGTTAAAAAAGGTGCAGCTAATTGGGTTCGTGGAATAGGGACTAAAGGCGGACATTTAATTCTTACAACTAAATCTATTTATTTTGAAGGACATAAAATTAATTTAGGAACAAAGCAAAATGAAATAATGTTAAAAGATATTCAAAATGTAGAAACAAAATTTTTTAATTCTTTAATTATTACAGCTTCAAATGGTGAGAGATTTGAATATTTAGTTAATAAACGAAAAGATTGGGATAAAATAATTAGAGAAACTATTGCTAATAACTAGAGGTAATAATGAAAAAGTTTAGTGTTGAAATTGAGTATGATGAAATTAAAGTGGCGGGGAAATTAGAATTTAGAGAAAAAGAATTGTTTGTAGAAGGGAAAGAACAAATTTTAAAAATTAAATATAGTGAAATAGAAGAATGTTTTACAAATATGAAGGGTGATATAAGGTTAAATACAAGTAAGAAAGAATATACTATTAGTTCAGATGATAGTAAAACTATTAAGCAAAATTTAGATTTAAAGTTAGGCTCTAAATCATCTCCCCAAATAGTACCAAGTGAGCCCTTAAGTTCACCTAATCCTAAGACTAAAGATGATGTGGAAATATTGGAGGATATTCTTTTGACTCACAATAAATTTGTAGAAACTTTAGGTCAAAAAATGATAACTGGTAGTAAACTTTATAAATTATATGAGTCATATATGGATAATGATGAAATAGATAAAGCAAATAATATTAAAAATTTGGCTTGTCATGGTTTTTTCTTTTCAATGTTTGTTTATATAATGCAGAATATTGATGATAGTGAGAGAACAATAACTTTTTTTAAAAATTTATATCCAGATGATACTGATGGCTTAGCTGATTATGTTGTTACTGATAATAAAGAAGAATTAAAAAATTTTGATTATAAAGCGGAATTGCAAGGCCAGATTAAAGAACTTATGGCAGTAGAAGCTGATGAAACTTTTAAAGCTAAAGGAAATCTTACTTATGCAGAATTTACAGCTTATTTAAAAATATTTGAAGAAGCTTATAATGATTTTGTAAATCCGTCAATAAAGTTTAATGCTTTATTAGATGCTCAAGTAAATAGAGAAAAAAATGCAGCTGTGGCTAGTAGTAATAGTTTTAAATATTTTTGGTTGCCACTTATGCTTATAATCGGTATGGCTATTAAATTCTTCTTAGAACTTTTTAATGAACCAGGAATAGTTATGGGTGGTGGTTGGTTTTCTATTATAGTATTTGTGGTACTTTTTATTTGGTGTTGTGTTGGTAGTGATGGCAGAAATACTACTTGTCAATTTTGTGGGAAGTGGGCATCTTTAAAACTTACTTCAGATAAAATAATAGATCATGAAAATTCATGGCGAACTAAAACGGAATATCGTAATGGTAATAGTTATAGACGAGAAGTTCCTGTAAGAATTGATCTCCATGAAAAGCATTTTAAATGTGATAATTGTGGTAATGAAGAAGTAAGATATATTCGAGAGGAACATGATTTATGATTTTACCTAGAGAAGCAAGTATTTCATTTTATTGGTTAATATCTTTGGCAGAAGATGCAAAACATAAAGCAGAAATTATAATTTTTTTTAAAACATATATTTCTTTATATCCATGTTTTTCTAAAAGAGTAAATTTTCTTTTTGATAATTTTTTAGATGATTTTAATGAAGAATCAGAATTAAAAGTGGTGGAAAGTTATAAGTTATATATTTCAAAAAATCCAACAGGTAAGGATGAATATTTGAGTCATTTAGAAAATTGTTTAGAATATATAAGTGAAAATGCACAAGATGTTAAAAAAGTAATGGATTTATATAGAAATGAAGAACCATCACTTAAATTTGAAAAAGAACATCAAAATATTATGATTGAAGAAAAATTGCAAAATCTTGTGGGATTAAGTGATATAAAAAAAGAAATAGAAAATTTACAAAATTTAGCTTTAATAAATATTAAAAGAACAGAAATGGGTTTGAAAGCAAAAAAAGTTGCTATGCATATGGTTTTTAGTGGGGCTCCTGGTACTGGTAAAACAACTGTTGCAAGAATAATAGGAGAAATTTATTATGAGCTAGGTATTATTAAAAGTAAAAATGTAATAGAGGTATCAAGAGAAGATTTAGTAGCGGAATATTTAGGGCAATCAGAAATTAAAACTAAAAAAGTATTAGAGAGTGCTAAAGATGGAGTTTTATTTATTGATGAAGCTTATACTTTATCAAATGGTAAAGATGAATATGGTACAGCGGTAATTAATACAATTTTGAAATTTATGGAAGATAATAGAGATAATACTTTAATAATTGTGGCAGGATATACGAAAGAAATGGAGAAATTTATTAAAGCTAATCCAGGATTAGAGTCGAGATTTAATACTTATTTGAATTTTCCTAATTATAGTGCTAAAGAATGTGTGGAAATATTAAAAAAGTTTGCTGAAGTACATGATTATGAAATTGAGAAAAAGTCTTTAAAAAAATTGGAAAAATACTTTGATGAAATACCTAAAGACGATGAAAGTTTTTCAAATGCACGTTTTGTACGAAATTTATTTGAAAAAGCAATTAAAAAACAATCTAGTAGGGTTATTAGTTTAAATAATCCTAATAAAGAAGATTTTGTTATTTTAAGAGAAGAAGATTTTGATATTGATTAATAAATTGGCATATAATTAAATGGTGATTATATGTATAATGAAAATGATGCAAGATATGCAGCAAAAGTGTTAAATGTTCAGTTTGATAAATTTAGTTTAGAAGAATTTTTAGATGGAATTAATATTGAATTAGAGCATGGAACTGTTGATCCACTTACAAATGTAACAGATGATGATTTGATAATGACTGCAAAGATTGCTTTGGCGCATTTAAATGAGTTTGAAAATTATTATAATAAAGATTATGGGTTAAGAGCTTTTGAACGTTTTTTGGAAATAAAACTTAAACAAGAGAAATAGATAAAATATTTCTTTTTTATTTTCTAAATTTTTTGACATACATATATTCGTATGTTATAATTTTTATAGGTGATTTTATGGAAGTAATTAAATTTAATGAGGCTATGTGTGGTAAAAATAGTGATGTTTGTAAGACTTTAGAATATTCTTTTGATAATAAATGTATGGACCTAGGAATTGCAACAATTAATGGAAGGTTTCCAGATTCAGGTTATGCTTATAATATGGAAGTTGCTGAGTTGGTATATGTTTTAGAAGGAAATGGGAAATTGTATTTTAAGGATAAAGTGATAGAATTTAGTAAAGGTGATGCAATTTTAATTGAGGTTAAAGATAAGTATTATTATGAAACAGATTATGCTGTTTTAGCGCTTTTATGTACTCCAGCATGGAGTCCTAGTCAACATAAGATAGAAGAATAGAGGAATTGTATGGATAAATATATGACACTAAAAGAAGTAGTTGAAGGTTTTGTTAATTTTGCTTATGGTGATATTTTATTTGAAAATGAAGTAAGTAGATTTAATATTTCTTTTGAAGATTCATCTTTTTTGAAGAATAAAGAATTTAATTTTTTTTCAAATTCTTTGCAGGATATTTTGAATAATGTTCCCAACTGTGAAATACCAACCGTTGTGATTCATGATACAGAATTGTTTTTTCGTTTGTTAACTAATGTAATAAATGCGCAAATTGATTTGAATGATTTATATGATAATTCAGCGGCAAAGTCAATGGTGGCAAGACGAGTTATGCGACGATTGTGGCTACGAATGGGTGTTGAAGAATTAGATAATATAGAATTGTTTTTAGAAAAACAGCTAGCTTTTATAGAGAATAGAGAATTAGATAAACCAAATGAAGAAATTGTAATAGATGATAATCCAAGAATAACTTTGGAGATTCAAAAAAGCGAGACATGGTGTGAAGCAAGTAGAAGGGCATGCTTTAGGATATATGAAGGAGATTTATATCATGAACTTCCAAGAGTCTACTATGATATTAGAGAAGAAAATGGTGAGCTAGTTTGTTATATTCCTGCGGTTCAAATGGTAAGTGAACCTCATAAAGTAAAAAATGTAGAGCGGAAACTTTATAAATTAAATAAAGGTTTAGAAGATACTTTGGTTCATCCAAATTTTATGATGGCAATAAAATTATTTTATAGTTTTTTATATAAAAGAGGTATTAACCATATTAAAGTGCCTCTTATGCAAGTTCTTGATTATGATTATCATATTGCCTTAGCTAAAACAACTGAGATTAGAATGAAAGACAAATGGTCAGAAGATGTTCTTAGTTATATTGAAAAAGCAAAAAATATAGATTTAGAAGCTTATGAACAGTTGATGAAAGAGTTTGAAAGTGATAAAAAAAAGTTAGAACATTTATTGGGTAGAGAAGACTTTATAAGTAAAGCTAAGACGGAGGGTTTAATTAATTTGTTTTATCAGGCAACTTTTATTACAGATTCAGTTATTAATACAGAGCCTTTTATTAATGCTTCTTATTTAGATATTAGTTTAGGTAAATTAGATGATAATGAACTAAAAAAATAAAGTGTCTAGTTTATGAGATAATTTTAATAGTTTAAGTTGATTGTGCTATAATAATATTGAGGAGAAATATATGATTATAGGAAAAATTATAAAAAAATCATGTTTAATTATTTTAGTAATTATTGTATTAATAACATTAATAGTTTTGATATTAAATTTTTGGGTTGTGTTGACTACAAGGAAACAAATTGTAGATAACTATCAGGATTTAGAAGATATAGATTGTATTATTGTTTTAGGGGCAGGAGTATGGAAAAATAAACCTAGTCCAATGTTACAAGACAGATTAAATACAGCGATAGATTTATATAATAGTGAAGTGGCTACAAAAATAATTATGAGTGGAGACCATGGAACTAAGTATTATGATGAAGTTAATACTATGAAGAACTATGCTAAGGATAAAGGTGTTTTATCAAGCAATATTTTTATGGATCATGCAGGATTTTCGACTTATGATAGTATGTACCGAGCAAAACATATTTTTAAAGCAAAAAAGATAGTAGTTGTAACTCAAAAGTATCATTTATATCGAGCATTATATATAGCTAATAGTTTAGGTTTGGAAGCTTATGGAGTAGAGGCTACACCTAAAGATTATAGCGGTCAGATGATGAGAGAGTTAAGAGAAATATTAGCGCGTGATAAAGATGTTTTTAAAAGTATAGTTAAGCCTAAGTCTATTTACTTAGGGGAAGAATTGCCTGTTAGTGGTGATGGTGACATAACTAATGATATTAAAATGGAGGTTAAAGATGGTAAAAGATAATTTATTAATATTCTAGTGGTTTAAAAAAAGAGATTATTAAAGCAAGAGAGAAGGAGGCTAGAGATGGCGACGACTAAAGATTATATTTTGTATGTGTGCGAGAGAATAGGAGATATTGGAGATGTTCGATATCGTAGTATGATGGGAGAATATATTGTTTATATTAATGATAAACCAATAATTACAGTGTGTGAAAATACTTGTTATGTTAAAGAACTACCCATTATAGAAGATTTGATGAAAGACGAGAGTAAAGGCTATCCTTATGAAGGGGCTAAAGAGCATTATATTCTTGATATAGAAAATATAGATTTGTGTTTTGAAGTTTTAAAAATATTAGAGAGTGTTACACCACTTCCTAAAAAGAGAAAGAAATAGTATGGAAATAATAGCAAATAATGTTAAACTTAATTATGAGGTTTTTGGCGAAGGAACACCAATAATTCTTTTGCATGGTAATGGTGAAGATTTAAAGATTTTTGATAAGTTAATTTTAAAATTAAAATCTAAATATAAAGTTTATGCAATTGATAGTAGATGTCATGGGAAAAGTGAGAAAACAAAAAATATTAGTTATGAATTAATGTGTGATGATATTATAGATTTTATTAAAAAATTGAAGATTAAAAAGCCAATTTTATATGGTTTTAGTGATGGGGGAATTATAGGACTTTTATTAGCTATTAAAAATAGTAAAATATTATCTAAGTTAATTGTTAGTGGAGCTAATTTGGAACCTAAAGGATTTAAGTTAATAATGCGTCTATACACTAATATAGGATATTTTATAACTAGAGGTAAATTGTTTAAATTAATGAAAGATGAGCCTCACATAAAAGTTGCGGATTTGAAGAAAGTTTCTGTGCCAACTGTGATTCTAGCAGGCGAAAATGATATAGTAAAACTAGAACATACTAAATTGATTTGTGATAATATTAAAGATTCAAAGTTAGAAATTATTTCAAAAGAAGACCATTGTAGTTATATTGTTCATAGCAATAAAATTTATTATATTTTAGAAAAATATTTATAGGATTGTAAAGGTTTACAGTCTTTTTTTATTTTGATGAAAATTAACTTGAAAAAATGCTTGGGGGGGGGGTTTATACTTAGAATTAGAGAGATAATAGAAAAAATCTCTTACAAAATACTTACATTTATCTTACATAGAAATGGAAGAATAGATTTTAAGTAAATGATAAAATTTTTGTTATAAGACCTAGGAGGTAGTTAAGATGTGTGGAATCGTAGGATTTATAAATAAAAGTAAAAATAAAAAAGAAATAATTAAAGCGATGGCGGAAAAGATTAATCACCGAGGACCAGATGGTGAAGGTTTTTATATTGATGATGAGATTGCTCTTGGGCATAAAAGATTGTCGATAATAGATGTAGTAGGTGGTGAGCAACCTATTTATAATGAAAATGAAAATCTTGTTTTAATATTTAATGGAGAAATATATAATTATAAAATATTACAAAGAGAATTAAAGGAAAAAAATCATATATTTAAAACTAATTCAGATACAGAAGTTTTAGTTCATGGTTATGAGGAATGGGGTGAAAATGTAGTTAAACATTTAAGGGGAATGTTTGCATTTGCTATTTGGGATAAGAAAAGAAAAATTTTATTTTGTGCTCGAGATAATTTCGGAATTAAACCATTTTATTATTATGAAAATGCTGGAACTTTTATGTTTGCATCAGAAATTAAAGCTTTTTTAGCTAATCCTTGTTTTGTAAAAAAACTAAATAAAGAATTGCTAGGGCCCTTTTTAACTTTTAGTTTTACACCGACAACAGAAACTTTTTTTGAAGGCGTTAAGAAATTAGACGTTGGTTCTTATTTAATATATAAAAATGGTGTCTTGGAAATTAAGAAATATTATGATGTTGATTTTAAAATAAAAAAAGATAATTATTGGGAAACTATTAATAAAATAGCAGAAACTATGAAGGAATCTGTTAAATATCATTTGGAAAGTGATGTGGAAATTGGCTCTTTTTTATCAAGTGGAATAGATTCTTCATATATTGTAAGTTTAGCTAAGCCTAGTAAAACATATACCGTAGGATATGATAATGAAAAATATAGTGAAATTAGGTATGCAGAAGATTTGGCTAATAAATTAGAAATGGAAAATATTAATAAGATAATTAATAAAAAGGAGTATATGAAGAGTTTATCGAAAATTATGTATTACATGGATGAACCTTTTTGTGATGCGGCGGCTAATGCACTTTATTTTTTAGCAGAATTGGCTTCGAAAGATGTAAAAGTTGTGTTATCAGGTGAAGGTGCTGATGAATTTTTTGGAGGATATAATACTTATAGAGAAGTGGTAGATATGTCATGGTATAATAAGGTTCCATATAATTTAAGAAATGTAATATCTAGAGTTTTAGAGAGATTGCCAGAGTTTAGGGGGCGTAATTTTTTAGTTAGAAGGGGTAAAAGATTAGAAGATGATTATGTAAGTATGAATCGGATATTTAGTGATATAGAATGTAAAAAAGTTTTAGCTTTTGATTCATCTATAGATAATAAAAATATTACAAAGGCTATTCTAAAAAAATTTCAAGATAAAGATGATTTAGTAAAAATGCAAGCAGTAGATATAAATAATTGGTTAGTGAATGATATTTTGCATAAGGCTGATAGAATGACTATGGCACATTCATTAGAGCTTAGAGTACCTTTTGTTGATATAGAAGTGTTTAATTTAGCTAGTAGTTTGCCTAAAGAGTATAAGGTTACAAAAGATAATACTAAAGTAGCTTTAAGAGATGCAGCTTCTAAGGTGATACCAACAGAGGCTTATAAGAAAAGAAAATTAGGTTTTCCAGTGCCTATTCATGATTGGGTGCAAGAAGATGATGTTTATACAGAAATAAAAGGGTATTTTAAAAAAGAGTATGTTAAAACTTTTTTTAATCAAGATTATATTTTAAAACTTTTAGATAAGGCTCATAAAAATAAAAATGGGTATTATAAGAAAGTTTGGGCTATTTATTCTTTTTTAAAATGGTATGAAGTTTTTTTTGAAGATATGTAATATAAAATTTTTTCGAAAAAATTCTAAATGTTATAGTATAATAAAGATATAATTATTTAGGAGGATGTATGGAAAAAGCATGTGTTTATTTTACAAAGGAGTTAACTCCTCAAAGTGTAGTTAAAATGTATAAAGCTTTAGGTATTGAATTATCAGGGAAAGTAGCAGTTAAAGTGCATTCAGGTGAAGCTGGTAATCAAAATTATTTGGAGCCTTTATTTATGAAGCCAATAATTGATTATGTAAGAGGAACTGTAGTGGAATGTAATACTGCATATGAAGGGGCTAGAAATACAACTTTAAAACATAAAGAGCTATTAAAAAATCATGGTTGGAGTGATTTATTTAATGTTGATTTATTAGATGAAGAAGGTCCAGATTTAGTACTTGCAATTCCGAATGGACAAGTAATTAGGGAAAATTATGTAGGTAAAAATCTGAAAAATTATGATTCTATGTTAGTTTTATCACATTTTAAAGGCCATCCTATGGGAGGCTATGGTGGCGCATTAAAGCAATTATCAATTGGAGTGGCATCAAGTGCTGGTAAGGCTTGGATACATAGTGCTGGAGTAACAGATAATCAGTATAATTTATGGGATAATTTGCCTAGTCAAGATAAATTTTTAGAAGCAATGGCAGATGCAGCATCATCAGTAGTAAAATATTTTGAAGGTAATATAGCCTATATAAATGTTATGTGTAATTTATCGGTTGATTGTGATTGTTGTAGTGTAGCAGAAGACCCATGCATGAAAGATATAGGCATTTTAGCTAGTTTAGATCCAATTGCGTTAGACCAAGCATGTGTAGATTTAATATATAAATCTAATGATAGAGGAAGAAATCATTTTGTGGAACGAATTGAGAGACAAAATGGAATACATACTATAGAAGCAGCTTATAAATTGGGATTTGGAACAAGAGAATATGAATTAAAGGAAATTCTGTAAATGGTTATTTTCTTTTTTTTTAATTTATGATATTATATATAAGGAAATGAGAGGATAAAATGAAAAAAATAGTTTGTTTATTTAGTATGTTAGCAATAAGCTTATTATTAGTTGGTTGCGGTAGAAAGGAAGCAGAAGCTCCTAAGAATATCGAAGGAACTTTACCTGAGATAATGGAAAAATTATATGAAGGTATAAGTGAAGAAGAAATGCCAATGATGGTAGATAATATTACGCTTGATAGTGAAAATTTCAAATATTATGCTTTTGCTGATGTGAAATATAAAGAAGCTATAGCTAGTGAATCTATGACTGGAGCAACTCCACATTCAGTAGTTTTAATTAGATTAGAAGATAGTAAAGATGCTGATGCAGCTGTAGAAGAAATTAAGAAGAAAGCTGATCCAAGAAAATGGATTTGTGTGGAAGCTTCTAATGTTTATGTTTTAGCTAAAGGTGATTTAGTATTACTTATTATGTCAAATGATATAGCACCAAAAATTAAAGCTAATTTTGAAAATTTAAAATAAGGAAAGGAGAGAAATTTATGGTATTTTCTAGTATAAGTTTTCTCTTCTTTTTTTTGCCTTTATTATTAATAGTTTATTATTTAGTACCATCAAAATTAAGAAATTATGTATTATTAATATTTAGTTTATTCTTTTATTATATGGGAGAAAAATGGTATGTTTTCTTGCTTTTATTTTCTTGTTTTATAAATTATTTATTAGGAATATTAATTGCTAAGAAGAAAAGAAAATATGGACTTGTAATAGGATTAATATTTAATATAGGGTTGTTATTTTATTTTAAATATACTAACTTTTTTTTAAGTACATTTTCTAATATTTTTAATTTTAATTATATGACTTTGAAAATAATACTTCCTTTGGGAATAAGTTTTTTTACTTTTCAAAATATTAGTTATTTAGTGGATGTTTATAGAAAAGATGCAGAATATCAAACTAATTTTTGGAAATATGCAATGTATATAGCTTTGTTTCCACAGTTAGTAGCAGGGCCTATTGTAAGATATAAAGATGTAGCATATGAGATAGATAATAGAAAAGAATCTATAGAATTATTTAGTAGTGGAGTATATAGGTTTGTTATAGGTTTAGGAAAAAAAGTTCTGATAGCAGATTTAATTTATAATATGTATAGTACTATAATGAATTATGAAATGTCTTTATTATCTTATTGGTTAGTAGCTTTAGGTTTTACTTTACAAATATATTATGATTTTTCAGGGTATTCAGATATGGCTATAGGATTAGGAAAAATGTTTGGTTTTAATTTTAAAGAGAATTTTAATTATCCTTTAATTGCAACTTCTATTACAGATTTTTGGCGTAGATGGCATATGTCATTATCTAGTTTCTTTAAAGATTATGTCTATATTCCTTTAGGAGGAAATAGATGTAGTAAAATAAAACATATTAGAAATATTTTTGTTGTTTGGTTTTTAACTGGATTGTGGCATGGAGCAGCCTGGAACTTTATTTTTTGGGGATTATACTTTTTTGTGTTTTTAATTTTAGAGAAGTTTATTTTACATAAGTTTTTGAAAAAGGGTTTATTTTCGTTTTTATATACTTTTTTAATTGTACTTATAAGTTTTGTAATTTTTAGTGTTACAGACATTAATCAATTATTAGACTTTTTTAAAGGTATGTTAGGTATAGGAGTAAGTTTAGTTAGTAAAGAAAGTATATTTGTATTACAAAATAATATAGTATTACTTATTTTAGCTTTTATAGGTATTAGGCCTTATTTAAAAAATAAAATAGCAGATTTAAAGAAAGGAAAGTTAAAAAATGTGATTGAAGGTGGAGAAGTTATGTACTTTATGGTTGTATTTTTGTTAGTTATTGCAGGAATAATTTCTAGTTCTTTTAATCCGTTTATATACTTTAGGTTTTAGCAATGAAAGAGAAAATTATTAGTATATTTTTTATAGTAGTTATATTTGTTTTTGCTGGTTTAAATTTGGTTATATCTGATAAAGAAGTATCTACTGTTGAGAGAAGAAAGTTAGTTCAATTTGATTCTTTAAAAGAAGACTTTAATAAAAATTTAGATAGTTATTTAATGGACCAATTTCCGTTTCGTGAAAAATTTTTGACAGTGAATAGTACTTTTAAAAGATTTTTTTTGAAGGATAAAGGTTATAATAATGTGTATTTAAATGATGATTATATTTTTGAACAAGTTTATCCTTTAGATTTAAAGAGTTTAAATAATTTTGTAGATAAGATAAATGGAATAAATAAAGATTATTTAGAAAATAGTCGAGTATATATTTCAATAATACCTGATAAAAGTTATTTCTTAAAAGATAAGTCTTATTTGACATTAGATTATAACTATATATATTCTACTTTAAAAGAGAAAATTAATATTTTTAATATTCCAATAAATGATTTATTAAGTTTAGAAGATTATTATAAAACGGATATTCATATTAAACAGCCTTCTTATTTGAAAATACTTAATAGATTTGGTGATTATTTTAATTTTAAAGGGAATTCTAATTATAAAAAAATAGTTTATGATGATTTTGCAGGTTCTTCTTATTATAAAGTTCCTTTTAGTAAAAAGGAAAGTATAGAACTATTAACTAATAATATTATAGATAAGTCTTTGGTTAAACATTTAGAATATAAAGATAAATTAGTTTATAATGTTGATATGTTAAAATCTAGTGATCCTTATAATATATTTTTAAATGGACCTAGTAGTTTAATTGAAATTGAAAATAATTTGATTTCTAGTGATAAAGAACTTATTATTTTTAGAGATTCTTTTGGCAGTAGTTTTGCTCCTCTTTTAATACCATATTATAAGAAAATAACGCTTATTGACCTTAGATATATAAATATGAATATAGCTAAAAATTATGTAGACTTTAATAATAAAGATGTGTTATTTTTATATAGTACTTTGATTGTAAATAATAGTTTTATTTTAAAGTAATTAATGAGGTAATATGAGATTAACTAAAAGATATATTGTTAAAGAAATTGGTGATTTAATGTTAAGTGAACCAATGAGATATGAACGGTATTATATTAATGATAGTTTAAGAATTCAAGAAAAGGTAAATTGTTAGAAAAAGAAATATTAATAGATAATATAGTGTTAGAAAAAATTGTTATTGATGAAAAAGAGTTTGATGATTTAAAATTACAATCTAATAAAACGATTATAAGAGATAGCTATTTGTATTTATTGGATAGTAGAGTGTCTATAAAAAAATATTATGGTGATTATGAAGAACTTATTAGAGTAGAAGTTAAGTTTGCTAATAATGGGGAGATGGAACATTATAAAAAAGAAAGTTGGATGGGTAAAGATATAACCAATACACCTTTAGGTTTTGATGCTTATCTAAGTAAATTAAATCGAGAGGAATTTTTAAAATATTACAATAACCTTATAAAATAGAAAAATAGTTTCTATTTTTTTTAAATTCAAATGTTAAAAATAATCACAAAATACTTGAAATATACTCAATAATATTGTATATTAAATGTATAACATAGAGTAGTGCAATTATTATTTATGAGCTTTTATTTTACAAATAACGTATTACGAGAAAATTAAGAGAAGTTTTGATAAGTTTTGTCGAAGCTAATGAAAGAAAGTAAAAGAGTAATTATAATGATAGAGAAAGGGTAGGATATTATGAAATTTGAGGTTATAGAAAAAAGTAAAAAGAAAGATAATAGGAAGTATAGCTGTAATAGGTTTAATATCGGTAGGAATATATGCAGGTAGTTATGCTAAGTATCAGGGAATTGAAGATATAAAACTAGTAGAAGGAAATATAAACTATAAGCCTTATGATTTTAAAATGATGGCCATATATAAAAGTGAAGATGGAACAAACTATACAGAGATAGATGCGATGCCTGAATCTGGATATACTATAAATGAAGAGAAAAGTTATTGTACAACAGATAACGAAAACCAGGTAAAAAGGTAAACTAAAAACTATCAATGGAATTCACTCTATAACAGGTTTAAAAAAGAATGATAAGTGTTATATATGGTTTGACAAAAAAGTGGCACAAGAAGGAACAATAGATTATATAATAGAAAATTTAAACCCAAAAACAACACCACCAACATTTAGTAATATAGCTACAACTGATGAAGGAGTATATAGAGTAAGTGATGGAATGTATGGTGGTAACTCATATTACTGGCGAGGAGCAGCAACAACAAACTATGTAAAATTTGCAGGAAAATGCTGGAGAATCATCAGAATCAATGGCGATAAAACAATGAGATTGATATACGATGGAGCAACATGCCACGCCAATGGAACAAGTACTGCAGATAGTATAGCAGTAGCAAGTACAGCATATAATTCAAGTTATAATAAGTCAGAATATGTAGGGTGGAAGTATACATCAGGAAGCCAAAGACCAAGTAGTATAACAAGTGGAACAAATGCACCAATTAAAACAACATTAGAAAATTGGTATAACACAAATATCGGAAATAATACAACATATTCAAGTAAGATAGCAGATGGAAAATACTGTAATGATAGAAATGTACAAAGTGGACAAAGTTGGGCAAGTGCACCAAGTAGTACGTTCTACTATGCAGCATATAAAAGAATATATACAGATCGCGCTCCATCACTAAGTTGTGCATCACTCGATACATACTCACTCAAATTAGGACTCATAACAGCAGATGAAGTAATGTATGCAGGAGGATTAAACACAAATAATGCTTCATATTACCTATATAATGGTCAGAATTACTGGACCATGTCTCCGGGCTATTGGGGCGGTGGTAGCGCTTACGTGTTCTATGTGGCTTCGAATGGCTACCTCGACTACTGGGGCGTGGGCAGCAAGTTTGGTGTGCGCCCAGTAATCAACCTGAAGGCTGATACATTGTTTGCGTCAGGCGATGGTACTTTAAATAATCCATATATAGTTGCAGACTAATTTAAATATAAATCTTGCCCATAATGCATTACTTTAACTTTATTTGTAGGCAAGTAATTTAATTTGTTTAGACTAGATTTTATTAAAAAATTAGTTATGATATAAATAATTTTAAGAACTTTCAATATGAAAGTTTTTTTGTGTTTATTAGAATAATAAAAAGTTGTTTAGAAAAGGTAAAATAAGCTGTTTTTCCTTTTTATAGTTGAGCTTTTTATGATATAATTTAAATAGTGGGGTGGTATTATGTTTGTACCTTTAAATGTAGTTTCAGAGTATACTTTACTTAAAAGTATGATCAAGCTAGATAGTTTAATAACTTATTTAAAAGATAATAATATCACTTGTTGTGCTTTACTTGATGATAATTTATATGGGGTAATGGAATTTTATAATAAAATGGTTAGTAATGGGTTAAAACCTATTATTGGCTTTAGAATAAAAATTAATGATTGTGATGTATATTTATATGCTAAAAATTATGAAGGTTATAAGAATTTACTTAAAATTCATACTTTAAAGGAATTTGATAATATAACTAATGATAATATAAGTAAATATTTGGGTAATGTAAAAATTGTCCTTCCTTTTGGAAGTTATGAATTACTTTCTTTATATGAAGATGCATATTTAGGTTATTCTAATGATACAGAAAAAATAGAGGCAAGTCTTAAAAGTGAAAAAATAGTTTATATGCGAGACGTAAGAGCTTTAAGAGAAGATGATGTTTTTTATTTAAAAGTATTAGAAGCAATAGATAAGGGAATAATATTAGCTAATGTTAAAACTGATTATAGTAATAATTATTTAACTTTAAATGTTAAAGAAGAAGATAAACAAACAACTTTGGATTTTGTTTTGGATATAGATGTTGTAATTAATAATGAAGGAAATTATATTCCTAAATATAGTGATGATGTGGATTCTTATCAGTTTTTGGATAGTTTAACTCATAAAGGTTTGGCTAAGAGACTTCAGGGAAGAAATAATAAAGTTTATCAGGAAAGACTTAATTATGAACTTAGTGTGATTAAAAAAATGGGATTTGTAGATTATTTTTTAATAGTTTATGATTATGTTTTGTTTGCTAAAAAAAATAATATATTAGTTGGTCCAGGCAGAGGAAGTGCTGCAGGGTCTTTAGTAAGTTTTTGTCTTGGTATTACAAATGTAGATCCTTTGAAATATGATTTGCTTTTTGAACGTTTTTTAAATCCAGATAGAATAACTATGCCAGATATAGATATTGATTTTGAATATACAAAAAGAGGACAAGTTATTGATTATGTTAGATCGCGTTATGGTGAATTTAATGTAGCGCCTATTATGACTTTTGGAACTTTAGGGTCAAAGCAAGTTATTAGAGATGTTGGTAAATTAAAACAAATAGATAGTAAGATTATTGATAGATTTGTATTTAATATTGATCCTAAATTAAGTTTAAAAGAGAATTTAGAAAAGAGTACAGTTAAGACATTTTTAAATAATTATGTGGAACTTAAAGATATGTATTATACAGCGCTAAAAGTTGAAGGTTTTAAAAGACATATTTCAACTCATGCGGCAGGAGTTGTAATATCTTCTGTACCTTTGGATGAAGTTATCCCAATAATTAAAACTGGTGATACTATTATGACTGGTTTAACTATGGAGTATTTAGAGAATTTAGGGTTGCTTAAAATGGATTTTTTAGCACTTAGAAATTTAACAATTATTGCAAATGTTTTAGAGTTGATTAAAGATAATACAGGAAAAACTTTGGATTTAAGCAAAATAAATTTAAATGATGCAGAAATATTTGAGCTATTTAGCAAAGCCGATACAGAGGGTATATTTCAGTATGAGAGTAGTGGAATGAAAAATTTAATGTTGAAATTAAAACCATCAAGTTTTTCAGATTTAGTGGCAGCTGTAGCATTATTTAGACCAGGCCCAATGAATAATATTGATTTATTTATTAGAAGAAAATATGGAAAAGAAAAGATTTCGTATTTGCATCCTGATTTAGAGCCAATTTTAAAAGATACTTATGGAGTTATAGTATATCAAGAACAAGTTATGCAAATTTTGGTTAAAGTTGGTGGTTATAGTTATGCTGAGGCTGATAATATTAGAAGGGCAATGTCGAAGAAAAAAGAAAGTGTAATGTTATCAGATAAAGAGAACTTTGTTAAAAAAGCAGTATTGAAAGGTTATAAAAATGAGATAGCCGTTAGTATTTATGACTTGATTTTAAAATTTGCTAATTATGGTTTTAATAAGGCACATTCGGTTTCATATGCTTTAATTGGTTATCAAATGGCCTATTTAAAGGCAAAAGCACCAATGTATTTTATTGCTAATTTACTTAATATGAGTATAGGAAGTGAAATTAAAACTAAAGAATATATTGATGAAGCTAGAAGAAAAGGTATTAAGATATTAAAACCAGATATAAATAAAAGTACGAATGAATATTTAATTTTAGATGGTAGTCTGTGTTTGCCAATAAGTTCGATTAAAAATTTAGGTGAGGCTGCAACAAAAGCAATTTTAGAAGAAAGAGAACTACATGGAGAATATAAAGATTATTTAGATTTTATTGCACGAGTTTATGGTAAGAGTGTTAATAAAAAAACAATTAGTGCTTTAATTGATGCAGGTGTTTTAGATTCTTTTGGTTATAAAAAGAAAACCATGATGGATAATTTAGATATTTCTTTAAATTATGCGGAATTAATTAGTGCACTTAATGAAGAATTTGTAATGAAGCCAACTTTTACAGAAGTAGAAGAATATACTGAGGATATATTAAGAGAAAAAGAATTTAATTCATATGGTTTTTATATTACTAATCATCCTGTTAGTAAATATAATGATAAAAGTATAGTTAAAATAGATAAAGTTGCGGGTTATTTTGATAAGCATATTAAAACTGTTGCTTTAGTGGAGAAAATAAAAACTGTTAAAACTAAAAAAGGTGATAATATGGCTTTTATTACAGCCTCAGATGAGACAGGAAGTATAGATTTTGTAGCTTTTCCTTTGGCTTACTATATGATTACTAATTTGAAAAAAAATGATATAATAAATGTTCAAGGCAAAGTTACAAAAAGATTTGATAGTTATCAGATTAATATTGATTTTTTACAGAAAATGGAAATTAATTTAGATTAAGTATAGAAGTATAGGTGGTATTATGCATGATATTAAAGCATTTTTAAATAGTATTGGATATCAAGATATTGATGAATTAGAAAATGTTGTGATAGATAAAGTAGTATTAAATAAAAAAAGTGAAACTTTTAATGTTTATTTAAAGTCAGAAAAAGTTTTACCTTTTTTGGTAGCGGATAAATTACTTAAAGGTGATTTTAAAATAAATGGTCAATATAAATGTAATATTTTTATAAGTTATGAGTCTATTACAAGTGATGATGTTTCATTATATGTTTTAGAAGTAATTAAAATGTTGGTAGATAATAAGCCATCTTTAATAAGTCTTTTAGATAGTGTTCCTATAATAGATGATGATTTAATAATTTTTGAAATTATTAGTGAAACTGAGGAAAATACTATTAAAAAGGAAGAAAGTGGTATTAGAAAAAGTTTGGCAAGCTATGGTTTTAGAGATTTTTTGATTACAACTAAAGTTAAT
Organism: uncultured Bacilli bacterium; assembly: GCA_910585045.1. Classification (GTDB taxonomy): domain Bacteria; phylum Bacillota_I; class Bacilli_A; order RF39; family UBA660; genus Caccenecus. Next base: position 21,369 of record CAJUCD010000009.1, on the reverse strand, counting down.
GAAGAAAAACGAAAAGAAGTTAAACAAGAATTAGAAAGTGTTCAGGCTCCTGCTACTTTTGTGGAAGTTAAGCATGAATTAACACCAGGTGATGTAATTTTAGGAAAAGAAATTACTAAAGAGGCTGTAGGTATAGATAGCATTACTAATGTAGGTAAAAATGTTACTATTGAAGGTTATGTTGAATCTATTTCTTATTTAGAAAGAGATAATATTAATATAATTACTTTATCTATTAATGATAATAGTAAAAGTATAATGGCAAAGATTTTTAAGAAAGAAAAAGAAGAATATTTGCCAATTAAGAATGCTTTAAAAGAAGAAGCTTGGTATAGATTAAATGGAAATGTAGATTTTGATTCTTATTCTAAGTGTTTAGCTTTATCAGTGCGTAACTTAGAAGCTATAGAAGCTAGAGAGATTGTAATTGTTCAAAATGAAAATCCAGATATAATTATAGGAAGTCATATGGAAGGGGAGGTAACAAGGCTTGAAAATATTGTAGGGGCAGGGGAGAACATTATTGTTGAAGCTTATGTTTTTGGTGATGAACTTTTAGAGAAAGATACGATTAATATAATGACTTTAAAAATTAGTGACAATACTAATAGTATGTTAGCTAAAGTTTTTAAAAAGAATAAGCGAGAATTTGGACTTATTAAAAGCGCTTTAAAAGATGCAGCTAAAAAGAGAAAATGGTTTAGATTTCATGGGAATGTGGAATTTGATAATTATTCGCATGAAATGGTTTTTCAAATTTGGAATTTAGAGAAAATTGCAAGTAAAGAAGCTAAAGTAATTGATGATGCTGAAGAAAAAAGAGTTGAATTACATGCTCATACTATGATGAGTATGATGGATGCAGTAATTCCTAATGATGAGAAAGACCCTAATAATTTAGCCCAGTTTGCTTATGATTTAGGACATAAAGCAATAGCAGTTACAGATCATAATGTGTTACAGGCTTATCCTAATATGTTTCATGCTGTTAATAGTTTGAATAAAGGTAAGGAAGGGAATGAAAGATTTAAAGTTATTTATGGAACTGAGTTAAATGTAGTAAATGATGATATTGATTTTATTCATAATTTAAAAGATTATAGTTTGTTAAATCAAGAGTATGTAGTATTTGATACAGAGACAACTGGTTTTTATGTAGGTAGTGATCAAATGATAGAAATTGGAGCAGTAAAAATAAAGGGCGGCGAAGTTATTGATAGATTTGATGAATTTATTGATCCACATCGACCTTTGCCATCTAAAATAACGGAGCTTACTTCTATTACAGATGAGATGCTTGCTGGTCATGATAATGAAGAAGAAGTTACAAAAAGATTTTTGGCTTGGACAGGGGAACTGCCAATGGTAGCTCATAATGCCAAGTTTGATATAGGTTTTATTAGTGCAGCTTGTAGTAAATATAATCTTGGAGAATTTTCAAATACTGTATTGGATACCATGAGTATGGCTAGAATGCTTCACCCTGAATGGCCTAATCATAAATTAACAACTTTAGTTAGAAGATATAAAATAGAATGGGATGAAGATGCTCACCATAGAGCAGATTATGATGCTGAGGGGACAGCTCATGCTTTTTATAAAATGTGCGAGGAGTTAGATGCAAGAAATATTGAAACGACAACTAAACTCTTTAATTCAGTAGATATTAATGAATTGATAAAGTTCTCCTTTCCTTTTCATTTGTGTTGCTTAGTCCAAAATAAAACAGGTCTTAAAAATTTATTTAAGATTATTAGTTATGCTAATACAACATATTTATTTAGAAATAGTGAACCTAAATTGCCTCGTGGAGAGCTAAAAAAACTTAGAGAAGGTTTGCTTATTGGTTCAGGGTGCATTAATGGTGAAGTTTTTGAGGAAGCTAAAACTAAAGATGATGAGGAACTTGCTAATTTAATGCAATTTTATGATTATATAGAAGTTCAACCAATTAGCGCTTTTAAACATTTATTACAAATGGAATCAAGTGGTTTTAAAACTGTTACAGAATTAGAAGAGCATATAAAGAAAATTATTAGAGTGGCTAAAGATGCTGGAAAGATAGTTGTGGCAACAAGCGATGCTCATTATTTGCGACCTAAAGATAAAGTTTATCGAGATATAATTATTGCCCAAAAGTCTAATGGTAAGTTGCATCCTTTAAATAAAAGAGGTGTAGAACAGCCTGATATGTATATTAGAACAACTAAAGAAATGTTGGAAGAGTTTGCATTTTTAGGTAGTGATCTAGCTTATGAAATAGTTGTTACTAATTCTAATAAAATAGCAGATATGATTGAAGAAGTGGAAGTTATTATCCAAACAGGTGGAGTACCTTTCTCGCCTAAGATTGATAAATCGGTGGAAACGGTGACAGATCTGGTTTATACAAAAGCAGCAGATTGGTATGGAGATCCACTCCCTTTAAATATTGAGGAGAGAATTGCTAAAGAATTATATGGAGATGCAATTAGAGAAAGTATTGAGGCTAGATTAATAAGAGAAGAAAAATTAGAGGGTGAAGAATTAGTTAGAAAGACTTTTGCAATTTTGCATGAAACTATTTTAAAAGGTTTTGATTCAGTAAAAGAAATTGTTAAGAGTGAATTAATTATAAAACATCAGAAAGATAAAGATAATAGAATAATAGAATTAGAAGAAAGTTTGAAAGCTAATCCAGATGATAAAGAATTAAGTGAAGAACTTGAAAATTTAAAGAATACTGATGTTGAAGCAGATATTGATAAGAAAGTTAAAAAAACACTTGGAGGAATTATTGGTGGAGGCTTTGATGTTATTTATTTAATTGCTCAAAAGTTAGTTAAAAAGAGTAATGATGATGGTTTCTTAGTTGGTTCTCGAGGTTCAGTTGGTTCTAGTTTTGTGGCAACAATGATGGGAATAACAGAAGTTAATGCATTGCCTGCTCATTATAGATGTAAAAATTGTAAGCATAGTATTTTTGAAGATACTGATGGTAAGCCTTTAGGTGCTAAATATAATAGTGGTTTTGATTTGCCAGATCTCAATTGCCCAAAATGTGGAACATTGATGACTAAAGATGGTCAAGACATGCCATTTGCTACTTTCTTAGGATTTAATGCCGATAAGGTACCAGATATTGATTTGAATTTTTCAGATTTGAATCAAGCGGCTGCTCATGATTATACTAAGGTATTATTCGGTGTAGATAATGTTTATAGGGCAGGGACAATTGGTACTGTAGCGGAGAAAACAGCTTTTGGCTTTGTTCGAGGATACGCAGAACAAAAGGGTATTATAATGAATAACTGTGAAATAGAGAGGCTTGCAATTGGTTGTACAGGCGTAAAAAGAACAACAGGACAACATCCAGGAGGAATTGTAGTTATTCCAGGATATATGGACGTTTTTGATTTTACTCCTTTTCAGTATCCTGCTGAAGATATAGATGCAGCTTGGAGAACGACACATTTTGATTATCATGCGATAGATGAAGATGTTTTAAAGTTAGATATTTTAGGTCATACAGATCCTACACAACTTCGAATGATTCAAGATATATCTGGTATTGATGTAACAACAGTACCTTTAGATGATAAGGAAACAATGGGAATATTTCTTTCGCCAGAACCATTAGGTGTTACTAAAGAACAAATAATGAATGAAACTGGAACTCTGGGAGTACCAGAGTTTGGAACACCTTTTACTATTGGAATGCTTGTAGATACAAAACCTAAAACTTTTGCCGAATTAATTAAAATATCAGGCTTGTCTCATGGTACAGACGTATGGCTTGGCAATGCTCAAGAGTTAATTAGAAATAAAATAGTGCCATTTAGTGATGTTATTGGATGTCGTGATGATATAATGGTATATTTAATGTATAAGGGAATGGAACCTATTAAAGCATTTAAAATTATGGAGTTTGTTCGTAAAGGAAAAGCTTCTAAAGAACCAGATACTTGGGCTAAGCATAAAGAGACAATGGAGAAAGCAGGCATTGAGTCTTGGTATATTGAATCTTGTGGAAAGATTAAATACATGTTCCCAAAAGCACATGCTGCAGCATATGTTACAAGTGCTTTTAGAATAGCATACTTTAAAGTTCATTATCCAGCAGTATATTATGCAACATATTTTTCAACACGTTTTGATGATTTTGATTTAGAGACAATGATTAGAGGTTATGATGCAATTAAAGCCAAAATGAATGAGATTATTGGTAAAGGATATCAAGCTACTAATAAAGAATCAAGTGTATTAGAAACATTAAAATTATGTTTAGAAGCAACAGCTAGAGGTTATAATTTTGGTAATATTGATATTGAAAAAAGTGATGGTAAAAACTTTACTATAAGTGAAGATGGAAAAACTTTGATATGTCCTTTTAGAACATTAGATGGTCTTGGTGATAGTGTTGCGAAGAAAATTATTGAAGAAAGAAATATAAAGCCATTTTATAGTATTGAAGATTTTCAATTACGAGGTCATGTTAACGGAACTACTGTTGATAAACTACGAAGTTTAGGAGTTTTTGGCAATCTTCCAGAGACTAGTCAATTAAGTTTATTTGACTTATAAGTTTATTTTAAGTTAATTTTTAAAATTTTTCTAGCTAATTCAATTATTGTATGATATAATTAGTATGCTAAGTAAACTTCATATTTACTTAGAATAACATACAAGCTGTGAAGGCTTGATAAAATAGAATTTGAGATTATTTGCTCGAGTTCTATTTTTTAATTTTAATAACTATAGTTTGACAAAATATTTAACTTTTTTGATATATAATCTATATGGTGAATGTAATGACTATATATATAGATGTACTATTTTTAATTAATTTTATATTTGATTTTATGTTATTGTTAACGGTAAATGTGGCTTTAAAAAGATATAGCAAAATATTTAGAATGGTTTTAGCATCTTTACTAGGTAGTATATCTTTAATTAGTTTGTTTGTTCCTATGTCTAGTTTGCTTTTAAATTTGTTAAAAATAGTAATGGGATTTATAATGGTAATTGTTGCTTTTGGTTATAAGAATATGCGATATACTTTTTATAATGCACTATATTTATATATGACAAGTATTATATTGGGAGGTTTTTTATATTATTTAAAAGTTAATTTTAGCTACAGTAAAGGTTTTAGTTTTTATTATAAAGGAATTGGTTTTAATTATATTTATCTTATTATAGGAGCTCCAATTATATTAATTGTTTTTATAAAAAGTTTAAAAGCCTTAAAAGAAGTTAAAAATTATTATTATAGAGTTAAGATTGTTTTTAAAGATAATTATGAAATATTAGTAGTGGGATTTTTGGATACAGGTAATAAATTAAAGGATCCGGTTACTGGAAAATCAGTGATTTTGCTAAATAGAAAGATACTTAAAGGAAAATATAATATTAGAAGTCCAATGTATGTGCCTTATAATGGGCTTAATTCTCATGGGTTATTGGAATGTGTTAAACCCGTAAAATTAATTATAAATGATAAAGAATTAAATAATTATTTAGTGGGTTTTAGTGATGCATCTTTTAAACTTAACGGGATTGATTGTTTACTTAATTATAAAATATTGGAGGATATATGATTAATAAAATATTATTATGGCTAAAGAAAAAATATAATGAATGTTTTTTTGTTGGTTCAACTGATAAATTACCACCACCATTATCGGAAGATCAAGAGCGAGATGCGGTAATAAAAGCGGGTAGAGGAGATGAAGAAGCTCGGAATAAATTAATTGAGCACAATTTAAGATTAGTAGTTTTTTTAGCAAAAAAGTATGAAAATACTGGTTATGATGTAGAAGATTTAGTAAGTATTGGTTCAATAGGTTTAATAAAAGGAATTAATACTTATAAATTAGATAAAAATATTAAACTTGCAACTTATGCATCACGTTGTATTTCAAATGAAATTCTGATGTTTCTTAGAAAGAATAAGAAAAGAAGAGGAGAAATTAGTTTTGAAGATGCTTTAAATTATGATGCAGAGGGTAATGAGCTACATTTGGAAGATATTTTAGGTACAGAAATTGATTATGTGCCTAATGAATATGAAAGATTGCATAATAAAGAAATATTAGAAAGAGAAATTGATAGCTTAGATGAAAGAGAAAAAGAAATTATGACTTTGCGCTATGGACTTAATAATACAGAAGAATTTACCCAAAAAGAAGTAGCTTTAAAATTAGGTATTTCGCAGAGTTATATTTCAAGAATAGAGAAAAAAGTTATTAAAAGATTAAAGCAAACTATGAAGATGTAAGTTTGCTTTTTTAGAAAGAAGATTAAAAATAAGATTTAATAATATAGAAAAAATGATATCATAAGATACCATTTTCTTTTTTATTCTAAAGGATTATCTGGATCAGATGGTCCCCCAATATTACCTATATTATCATCTATTTTTGCTTCTGCTGTAATTGTTAGACCACTACTCATATTATCTTTAAAGATGTTATAAGCTGATTTTACAACAAACTTATAATCACTTACACTAGCATTCGCAGGATATGTAAAATTAGTATTTGTTGTGTAGCCTAAGCTTGTTAAATTACCAGTGCTATCTTGTAAATATATTTGATAACCTACAGAGCCTAAGTTGCTATTATTATAGGTTATGTGATTTTGATAAAATTCAGATTTATATTTTTCAAAGAATTTCCAATAAGTGTCATTATACATTTCTTCTATTTTTATAGGGTCAATAGCATCAGGAGTACTTATTGGGTCCCATGAAATTGTAATTGTTGAACCATTGAATGTTGATTTGCCATTTGTTGGGTTAGCTAATGTGTCAAATCTTGAAGATACTTCAGATGGCTCATATCCACTTTTATATAGCTCAGTTAATTTTAGAGCGCTTGGTGTATATTGACTAGGAAGTTTTGTAGGATATGTTTCTTGTTCAACTGTTACGGACGTAACGCCCGAGGGTTTACTAAATTTTGAATTTTTCTTATATATTTTAGTAGCAACAGCTTTCATAATATTTTTACGAGCTGGCATACCAGTTCCACTAGTTAAATAGCCAATATCGTTTCGATCATAACCATACCATAAAGCAATAGAATAATCAGGACTATATGTTATATTCCAGTGATCAGGAGTTGCAGAGGCAGGAATACCAAGTTTTTTTGCGTCAGCAGCAGAAATAGTTGTCGTTCCACCTTTAGCAGCGATTTGTGTACCACTAATACTGAAGTTTCCACCAACACCACTAGCTCCACCTGTAACTAACATATCGGTAATCATGTAAGCTGTTTGTTCACTCATAGCGCGTTTTTTCTCAACTCGATTATTTATTGATTCACCAGTTTCTAAGTAAACAATTTTGGTGTAAGCATAAGGTTCTATATAATAACCACCACGACCAAATGTTGCATATGCTGCAGACATAGTAAGAGGGTCAACTGTGATACCTCCGCCTATAGCGTAAGATTCAAATAAGTCTTTGCCATAATCAATTCCTACATTATTAACAAATTCACCAATCTTATCTACGCCAACTTCAGCAGATACTTGTTGGAATGCTTGAATAGCAGGAACGTTTCTAGATGCTACAAGAGCAGAACGCATTGTAATTGGACCTCTGTAACCACGGTCAGCATTTAGTACAGCTCCACCTTTAGTATAATTCCAAGGCTTATCAATAAATATAGTACCTGTTGAACCATTTAAATATTCTATATAAGGACCATAAGCAAATATTGCTTTAGCTGTTGATCCGGGTTGTCTTTTAGTTAAAGCTCTATTAGTACCAGTATGAATATAATTTCGTCCTCCAGATAGAGCTACAACCGAACCATCTTCAGTACTTGTAACGGCCATACCAAATTGGACTTTATCATTAGCAAATTTATATAAATCGCCATCTGCTAGTTGATTTAAGACATCTTGAACTCCTAAATCAAGAGTTGTGTAAATAGCCATTGGTACTTTAGAAGGGCTGTCGCCAGTTTTTTCTTGAACTTGTTTTAAAACATAATCAATGAAGGCTTGGTATTTGTTACTTGTATCAGATGTATGTTTTATTAATAAGCTTTGAACTGGAACTGATTCGGCAAATTCTTTTTCCTCTTGTGTAATATAGCCATGTCTTACCATTAAACTTAAAACTACAGAACGACGCTCAGAAGCAGCTTCAGGATAGTTGTAAGGATTTAAGAAGAAAGGGTTGTTAAACATTCCTACTAAAAGACTAGCTTCAGCAAGAGTTAAATCTGCAACGGATTTACCAAAGAAATATTGACTACCTTGTTCAACACCTTTAATATCATCAGAATAACTTGAACCACTAACACTTAGCCATTGGGAATTTAAGTAGAACTCCATAATTTCTTCTTTAGTATATACTGCTTCTAGCTTGAAGACGGCCATATAAATATCAGTAAATTTTCGGATAATACCTTTTAAACCTTTAGCTTCATTACTTGTATAAGTATTTTTAATTACCTGCATGGAAAGAGTAGAAGCTCCACCAGCATTTTTTCCAGCTAATTGACCCATTGAAGCCTTAATAAAACGAGCAGCATCAAAACCATTATGTTGGAAATATCTAGAGTCTTCAGTAGCTACTAAAGCATCTATTAAAACTTCAGGTAAATCATTATAAGTTACTAATTCAACATTAGCATCACCAATACGGGCAATTTCTGATCCATCTTTAGCATAAATAACAGTTGCTTCTTTAGTATAAAGTTGTTGAGGTACGAAATCGGGTGATGTTACAATTATGTATAAAGCAAAAGCTAAAACAGTACTAGCAACAATAATACCACAACTTATAATAAATATTAAAACTGCATTTTTTTTGTTAATTTTTTTAGTTTTCTTTTTTTTAACTTTTTCTGGTTTGTTAGTTTTTTTGATTTTAGGTATTTTCATTTATATCAACTCCTTATAAGATTCATTTATTCCAGATAAATAGTCAATCCCAATATTATAATTATAATTTAATTTATATCCTTTTTCTAATATTATATTATAGGGGATGCTTTTTCTTGTTTCTAAACTTAAGAATTCAAGTAAATCTTCACCTTTAAATAAAAAGTAAGAAGAATTCATATTTATAATTAGAAAAGCTATACCACCATGATTAATAATTCTTTTAATATGTTCTATTTGGTGAATATGAATGTTATGAATAGGAAAAGAAGTTTTACTTTTACATTCTTTAGCATCAAATTCAATATATTTACCCTTATAGAGTCCATTATAATCTAAAGTAGAGGGCTCTTTAAAATAGGCTTTTTTTATTATGGCACCATTTTTGTAGTCAACATCAACGATTCCAATAGGTGTGGGCTTTTTATATATTATAGCCATATTATGTTCTAAATAATACTTACATGCTTCGTTTATAAGGCTTTCTAAATCTAAACCTCTGTTTTTGTAATCAATAGTTTTTTTATAAGATTTATTTATGCTGCCAGGATACTTCATGTAATCACCTAATGATAATTATACTATAAAGGGAATAAAATTTCTATAAAGAAAAGAAGTTTTACTTATAAGTTTACAAAGGAAGTTTTGTTATGTTTTGTCGAATAATGGGAAACATAATGAATAAGTAGTTTATTTTTGATATTATAGGTGTGGTGATTTTATGATAGATGATGTATTAATTAATGATGTTATTAGAGAGGTAGATGTCTTAATTTTTAAAATGGATGTTTATTATGCATTAGATTATTTAGAAAAGGAATAATTTGACAATTATGGTAATTTATGGTAGGATATACACTTATCTAAGAGGGGGATTTGGGATGATAAGCCTAAATAAATGTATTTTATTTTTAATAGGAATATTTTTTAGTATGGGAATAGTTCAAGCTAAAACTAATGTTAGTTATCAAGTGAAAGATGATATTATACTTGGTGATGATGTTGTAGTAAATATTGTTATAAATGATATTGCAGGAGAAAAGATAGTTGGTATAGGCGGTCAAATAGATATAGATTCAGAGTATTTACAGTATGTATCATTTGCAAGTTTAACTAGACCTTTTGAAATGTGGTTTAATGAGCAGAATGGAAAAATGGCTGGAATTTCTTTTTCTCATGATGGTATTATAGAAGATGGTGCAATATTGGAGCTTGTTTTAAGGCCTGTAAAAGAAGGAACAACAACTTTAGGATTTAAAAATATTGAGTTAATAAATAATGATGCTAAAAAGATAGATACACAAATTGTAGATAAAAGTATTAATATTGGCATATTAAAAGAGGATAAAATAGAAACTGTAGAAATTATAGAAGAGCAAGAAGAAGTAAGTGAAGAAATTACTAAAAAAGAGAACGTAAAAGATTCTATAATGGAAGTTAAAAGAAAGAAAGCTGTAAAGTTTTTTAAAAATATAAAAGGTTTATTTAAAAGAGATGAAGAAAATATAAAGATTAATAATTCTAATGTGATAGGAAGTTTTATTAAAAAGTTATTTCGAAGATAAAGGGCATAATTGCTCTTTTTTGTTTCGAATATTGACAAAATAGAACAAAAAATATTATAATAGATATAAGTTAGGAAGGGAAATTAATGTATAGTGATAAGATTTATTTAACTCCACAAGAAATACTAGATAAAGAATTTAAGATTGATGCTAGAGGATATCGTCCTCAAGAAGTTGATAAATATCTAGACATGGTGATTAGAGACTATACGGAGTTTATTAATATTATTAAAAGAAATGAAAAAGAAATTAAAGATTTGACTGATGATAATAGTAAGTTAAAAGCGGAAATTAGAAAACTTAGAGAACAATTAGTAGCTAATGAATCATCTGGTAGTGGTTCTATTAGTAATGTTGATTTATTACGTCGTATTAGTCAATTAGAAAAAGTGGTCTTTGGAAAATATGAATAATATTCAGACAAATGCTGCATAGGTATTATGTAGAGGAAAGTCCATGCTCACACAGTTCTGCGATGGCTGTAGTGTTCGTGCTTAGGGAAAAAATAACCTTTGGTAGATTTAATCTAACGGCGATGAAGCATCCTAAAAGTTTTGCTCATGGATGTAGTAGTTGTAAAGTGCCATAGTGACGAAGAAACTGGAAACGGTGGAAATGGAACGCGGTAAACCCCACGAGTGAGAAATCCAAAATATGGTAGGAGAGCTCTTACGAAAGAATTTGAATGGAGTAAGGGACTAGGAAACTAGTAGATAAATATTTGTCGCCTGAATTTCAGGAACAGAACATGGCTTAGGAATATTATTTTTTTGTAAATTAAAGGAGTGATTAGCGCTTGGAGAGCATTGGTCGAACATTTAGGGAAACAAGAGAGTCCTCGGGAGTAACTCTAGAAGAAGCAAGTCAAGATCTTAATATAAAATTAGAATTTTTATTAAATATAGAAGAAGGTAAAATAGGCTGTTTTAAAGATATATTTGTTTTAAAAGAATATTTAATTAATTATGCTAAATATTTAGGGTTAGATAGTGATAAATTAATTGATGATTTTAATGAGTATATGTTTGAATATACTTCAAAAATACCAATTAAAGAAATTGAGAAGCAAGCTAAGAAAGATATGCGTGAGGATAATAATAGAGTTGTTAGTCCTTATACCATAAAGCCAAGGAAATATAATCGTAGTTACTATATTGCTATATATATAGTTATATTAATATTAGTAGTTTTAGCAGTTGTTTGGAGTGTTAAACAAATTACGATTGATGGGCGTATTACTAATGAAGTAGGTTATGTAAAATTTAGATAGGAGATTAATTATGAATTTACCAAATAAAATTACAATGGGAAGAATAATATTATCAATTATAATTTTAGTTATGCTAGTTATACCTTGGTATAGTGTAGGTGTTAGAGTGCCAACTTATATTATTGGTGGAAAAATAGTTATAGATCTTAAATATATAATTGCAGGGGTTTTATTTGTTATTGCGGCATTAACTGATTTTTTAGATGGATATATCGCAAGAAGTCGTAATCTTGTTACAGATTTTGGAAAAGTAATGGATGCTATAGCAGATAAAGTATTAGTTAATGGTCTTTTAATTATTTTAGCTTATGATGGATTTATAAGTGTAGCAATTCCTGTTATTATTATTACTAGAGATATATTTGTTGATTCTTTTAAAATGGCTAGTGGTAAAAAAGGAAAAGTAGTAGCGGCTTCTTTTTTAGGAAAAGCTAAGACTATGTGCATGATGATAGGTATGGCATTAACTATGTTTTATAATTTGCCTTTTGAATTACTTAATTTAAATGTTGGTTATGCCCTTATAATAGTGGCTACAATTTTGTCGGTTGTAAGTGGATGTCAATATTATAATAATACAAAGGATTCTTTTAAAGAGAAATAACTTGGTGTATTGCCGAGTTTTTTTGTGGAATTTTTTTGAAATTTAGTGTATAATTACTTTTTACAGGAGGTTTTTAAACATGAGAAGTTTGTGGTTGAAAATGAAACTTAAATATTGGTTATTAGTAGGTAATATAGAAACTTTAAAAATGGAATTTTTTAATAATCCCGATGCAATCTTAAAGTTATCAGATTGTGAACTGAGAATAATAGTTAATTATGCTCTTTCTAATAAAGAAATTATTTTACTTAACATATTAATGGATTATGTTAATAAATATAGTCGAATTAGAATTATAAAGTGTCTTTTAAGTTGTGATTGTGAAGTAGTTCTTTGTAGTTTAGAAAAATATTTTGATGATTATGTGGAAGTTGGTTTAAAAACTAAGAATAGAGCATTATTATATGAATTAATAAAGCTTAATTTCTATAGTGAAAAGCAAGATAATAAAAATAGGTTAACAATATTAGATTACTTTTATAACACGAGAGTAGATGAATATACAGTACAAGTAGCATCTTTAAGTCCTTCTTTTATTGATCGACTTGGAATAAAAATATTACATAGTAATTCTAATTGGATTAGTGCTTTTTTACTATTAATAAGTATTGAAGAAGCAACAAAAATGATTAAAAATTTAGTAATGAGTAAGGATTTCGTTAAAATAAAAGAAGTCTTTATACAGATTGTGGAAAGTGAATCGATAAAAGAAGTATTTTTAGATGAGTTCTTTAATATTCAAGAAGTTAGTATTAGGTGTAACCTTTTATTATTAGCTTTAAATTATATTTCTAATATAAATAGAGAAAAAATAATTAATAATATTATAGCAGCAGATAGTTTAGAATTAAATTTGAAGTTAGTTAGATTATTAAGTGAAGAAGAACAGGAGAAATATTCTTTAATAGCTTTAGAAAAACAAAATATTAATTTAGCTATTGCTTTAATTAGTTTTGCTAATAATATATATGTTCCAAGTATGATTGATTTTGTGTTTAATAATTTGAATGATAGTAGATTAGTGATGTGTATTGCTTGTATGGAAGAAAATAATTTAGATTATGCTTTATTAAAAATTATAATTTTAAAGGGAAAAAATTTTTATGTTGAGATGATCGAAAAGTTAAGAAATATAGCTAGTATTAATTATTATAGAGCAATAGATTTTTTAAGGAATAATACTTTCTTTAATGAAGTAGAATTGCAGGAGATAGAAGAATTAAGAGATAATAAAGAATTACGTTCAGTTAGAAATATTGTGTATAGGGGTTGATATTTATGAGTAAAATTACAAGAGGTTTTAAAACTTCAATTAAAGATGGTTGTTATCTTAATGCTGTGATGTTATTAGAAATGTTTCCAGAATTAAAAAAATCTGTGTCTAAAGATGATTTGGATGTTTTATTTCGGTTTGCTATGGATTCACAAGATGCTTATGCGATGACTGTTTTGTTTGATTCTTTAGATGAAATGCAAATGAAATCTATCATCGATTGGTCGCATTATAATAATAAAAGAGGTTTTAATTTATCTTCGATGTTTAATAATTTTGCTTTGATATTAGGGTATTCAATGTTATTTGGATATGTAGAATATATAAAAGATTTACAAAGTATTGCAAAAAATAATATGCATGATTATGGAATTTATTTGGATTTTATTAATAAATATTTAGATTCAAGAAATAAACCTATAGATTTTGAATGGGATAATTCTCAAGTTAAAGAGGCCTTAAAAAATGATTATTCAAGAATTCGAATGGCAATTATTTTAAATCCGTTTGATATATTATTTGTACTTGATAATAGCGATAAAAAAGATATATTAGAAAAAGCCTTAAAAAAACAAGATTATTTAGTAATGTTTCATTTGTCTTTAGTTTTGAATGAAGAATTATTTGCTCTATGTAATGAATCACAGTTGTATAGAGGCTTCTTAGAGAAATTAGCTGATGATATGTATGATAATCATAATAAAGAGAGTATAGCACAATTATATGAAAATTCTATTCATGAAGTTATTGTAAAAGGTTATAAAAAATATGAGAATTTGGATGTGCTATTGGAAAATATAGCAAAAAGCGAAGAACTCTCTTTAATGAGTGCTTTTGCCTCAGCTCATTCTAGTGTAGATTCTATTATTCAAGAGGATAGAATCTTGAAAACGCATAATATTATTTTAGTAGCTATGTATTTAAATTTTAAGAATAGTATGGTTTTAAGTTGTTTTAGAAACATGATTTCAAAATATACTTATAATGATATGGAAGAAATATTTTCGTTAGTTAGTAGTGGACAGAAAAAGAAATTGATTGAACAAGCTATTTTAGAAAATGATGAGAAATTAATGAGAGTTTTAGCTAGTACTATTAGCTCCGAAGAAGTATTACCTTTAATTGATTATCTTTTTCAAACTGCTGGTGATTCTATAATTATTTTTTTGATTATTTGTAATCAAAAAGGTCCTGTTTTAGAATATATGCTAGGACGAATTTTAACTGTAGATGGTCCAGAAGGGTATTTAAGTTTGGTTAGAAAGCTTTATGTTATAGATGCTCATAATTATTTAGCTGCAATAGATTATGTTCGAAATAATAGTTTATTTAGTAAGCAAGATATGAAATTCTTACTAGATATTTATGGAGATAAAGACGTTGTTAAAAAATCTAGAAATTTTACATATTCGCAAATTTAGTGTTGGTATTTATAAATATTTGTAATATAATTATTTTAGGAGAATTACAATGAAATTAAGAAATAAGGAAGTAGAAGATTTAATTTTTAAAAGTTATTTGGATGAAATTATGCAAAAGAAAAAGTTTTGGAAGATGAATAGGTTTTTACAACATGGTAATACTAGTTGTCTTTTACATTCAATTGCAGTTTCTTATTATAGTTATAGATTGTGTAAATTTTTGAAAATTAGAGTTCATGAGAAAGAATTAATTAGAGGAGCTCTTTTACATGATTATTTTCTTTATGACTGGCATCAAAAATATAAGCCAACGAGAAATGTGGGATTGCATGGAAGAATACATCCTAAAATAGCATTATTTAATGCGAGAAAAGATTTTAATGTTAATTATTTGGAAGCTGATATAATAGAAAGGCATATGTTTCCTTTAACTTTTATGCCACCAAGATATAGAGAAAGCTTAATAGTGTGTTTAGTAGATAAAGCTTGTAGTGTTTATGAGACATTTACAAAGAATGCTTATGTAAAGATAACTCTTAAAGTGGCGGATAATAAAAGAGAAAGAAGAATTATTTCTAAAAGATTAAATCCATATGGATAATATTAGAAACTCTTGAAATAGAGTTTTTTTATTTTCTTTAAATAAATTTAGATAGACTATGTTGTTTGTTATTTTTGCTTTTGGTTGCATAAAATTATATGGGTGAAGTTTATGCGTATCATGAAGAATCTCCAAAATTTTTTATTAGATCAAGATTATTATATTGATATTTTTAATAATTGCTTGCATGTTTATTATTATGAATCGTTAATTTCTCTTAGTGATAAGTTAATAGAATTGAAGTTAAAGGAATTTACTTTGATAATAGAAGGTAATGATTTAATTGTAAGTGCTATGGATAATCATGAAATATTGGTTAAAGGAATTATTAATAACGTGAGGTTTGTTAGATGAAACATTATGTAAAGATACGAATAAATACTACTAAAAAAAGTGATATTTTATTAAAACTTAATAGAATAAATGTTGATATTAGAAATGTTATTTATCATAAAGATTATTTAGTAATGGATATTTTATATGATGATATAAAAAGAGTTAAGAAATATTTAATTAGTTATAAGTTAGAGATTGTTGATGAGACAGGTATTTATAAAGTAAAAAGCTCATTAAAAAAAAATATGCTCTTTATTGTAAGTATTATTTTTGGAATAATTGTATTTATGATATTGTCAAATGTTATTGTAAAGGTTAATGTAATTCATGAATCTCGAGAGCTTAGAGAAATTATAACTGATGCTTTAAAAGATAGAGGAGTAATGCCACTTACTTTTAAAAAAAGCTATCAAGAGTATGAAAATATAATAACAGAAATTAAAAATAGTTATAAAGATAAATTAGAATGGTTAGAAATAGATGTAGATGGAATGGTTATTAATGTAAGAGTTGAGGAAAGAATTATTAATAATTATGATAAAGAAACAGGGTATTGTCATATTGTAGCGGCAAAATCAGGTATAGTAAAATATGTTTATACCCAAAGGGGAGTCCAAGAGGTACAGATTAATGATTATGTTAATAAAGATGATATTTTAATTAGTGGAGAAATTAAATTATATGATGAAGTTAAAAATAATGTTTGTGCTAGTGGAGAGGTTAAAGGAGAGGTTTGGTATAATGTAAAAACTAGTTTTCCTCTTAATTATGAAGAAGTAAATAAAACAGGTAAAATGCGGTATAATTTTATGGTTAAAACTAGTGCTCAAGAATATGTTGTTTTAAAAAGTAGAGTGTTAGATAAAGTTGTTGAAAATGTTTTGCTTTTTAAAATATTTGGAATGGAGTTTTATATTCAAAAAGAGTATGAAGTAGAAAAAAATAAAAAAAAGTATACAGAAGATGAAGCTCTAAAGAAGGCGATTAATATAGTACATGAAAAATTTGTTGTCAAAGGTGCTAAAATTGAAGATATAATTAATGAAAAAGTATTGAAAAAAAATATAAATAATGATAATTTAGATATAGAAATGTTTGTGGCTATTATAGAGCAGATTGGAATAAAAAAGAATTATGAACTAGAAATGGATAGTGGTACTGATGATAAAGACAATAATGGGGGTAATAACGGAGTCAATTGATAATATGTGGCCGATGTTGACTATTTTTTTGGTTATTATTGCTAGTGTTAGAATAGCAGCTATAAGATCTAATAATGAAAAGTTAGTTTTTTATAAAGAGTTTACAAATATGTTATTTATTATTTATGTTTTGCTTTTATATGAATTGTTAACCAGAAGTGAACTTAATCAAGTTAGTGGTTACAATTTAGTGCCTTTTACAGAAATTTTTAGATATCCGATTGGAAGTACATCTTTTTATCTTAATGTAGTAGGAAATATAGTTTTATTTATTCCTTTTGGTTATTTTATTTCTAGTTATATTAAGCCTAAAAGAATACTTCCAATACTTTTGGTAAGTGTTATATCAAGTACAACGGTAGAATTTGTACAGCTTTGTATTGGAAGAAGTTTTGATGTTGATGATATTATTCTTAATGCTTTAGGCTCTATTATTGGTTTTTTGTTATATGTAGCTTTAAATGCTATAAAAAAATATATGCCAGGTATTTTTGGAAAAGATTTGATTTATAATATTTTATGTTTTATTATATTAATAATGATGGTTCTTTATTTGTTAGGACGGATGGGTGTTCATATTATATGAGTGATTATGAAATTAATGATTTAGTAGGAGTAGACTTTACTTATGATTATTTAGAGGGAGTTATTAAAAGAACTTTAGAACATGAGAAAGTAGAAAAGGCTTGTTTTTCAATTGTTTTTGTCGAAAATGAGTATATTAAAGAATTGAATAGAGATTATAGAGGTATTGATAAAGTTACTGATGTAATATCATTTGCATTTGAAGATAATGAAAGTATGGTGTATAATAATACTAGGGTTTTAGGAGATATTTATGTATGTATACCAAGGATGAAGGAACAGGCTTTAGCTTATGGTCACTCAGTAAAAAGAGAATTATCTTTTTTGGTTGTTCATGGTCTTCTTCATTTGCTCGGTTATGATCATATGGAAAAAAATGAAGAAAAGGAAATGTTTTTATTGCAGGAGTTGATTTTAAATGAAGAAGGCATCAATAGATAATAATAGTAAAGAGCAGTTTAGTCGAGATAAAGTTAAAGTATATGGTTGTGCAAGATTCTTAAAGAGTGTTAAATATTCTTTAGATGGTTTGATATATGCTTATCGTTATGAACAAAGTTTGTGGATTCATGGTCTTCTTAGTTTGCTTGCAGTTATAATGGGTTTTATATTTAAAATAAAATTGTCAGAATGGGCGATAATTTTTATTGCTTTAGGAAGTATATTGGCTATGGAGCTTTTAAATACTGCTATTGAAGCAGCAGTAGATTTGACAACAACAGAAATTCATCCTCTTGCTAAAATAGCTAAAGATTGTGGCTCGGCAGCAAGTTTTGTAATGTCGATAGTTTCAGTTGTAATAAGTTTATTTGTGTTTGGACCATATTTGATGGAACTATTTAAATTATTATAAGATAACAACTAGGGAGGTATAATATGAAAAGTGGATTTGTAAGTTTGATAGGTAGACCTAATGTAGGGAAATCGACTTTACTTAATACTTTAATAAATGAAAAAATTGCTATTACTTCAAAGGTGGCAGGAACAACAAGAAACATTATTCAAGGAATATATAATGAACCAGATTATCAAATTGTATTTATGGATACTCCAGGAATAATTAAACCAATAAATAAACTTGGTAGAGTAACTAATAAACAAGCAATGTCATTAGTTAAAGATATAGATTGTTTACTATTTGTTGTTGATGCCTCAGCAGGCATTGGTAAGGGCGATAGATATATAATAGATATATTGAAAAAGACAGAATCACCTGTAATATTAGTTTTAAATAAAATAGATAAACTTTCTAATGAAGAAATTATGTTTAGTATTAATGAATATAAAGATTTATATCCTTTTCAAGATATAGTGCCAGTTTCTGCTTTATCTAAAGATAATGTTACAAGATTAATTCAGGTTATTAAACATTATTTAAAAGATGAAGTGAGATATTTTGATCCAAGTATTAAAACTAGTAATAGTAAATATTTTATGGTTAGTGAAACGGTTAGAGAAAAGCTTTTTAATGTTACAGTAGAAGAAATTCCACATAGTCTTACTTGTCAAACAGTATTTTTTGAAGAAAAAAAGGATATTATAAATGTTCATGTGGATATTATTGTAGATAGAGATACAATTAAAAAAATTATTATTGGTAAAAAAGGCGATAGATTAAAAGTTATCGGAACAGCAGCAAGAATTGAATTAGAAAATTATTTTAAGAAAAAAGTTTATTTGGAATTGTATGTTAAAACAGTAAAAAATTGGAAAGATAAAGAAAGATATATTAAAGAATTAGGTTTTTTTGATTTTTAGTGAATAAAAAGTTTGTTTATATCTCATAATTAAATTAGAAAGGTAAGATATAAATGAATAAAAAAGAAGCATGGAAAAGATTTCAAAAGTCTGGTAAAGTAGAAGATTACTTAGAATATAAAAGATTAGAAAAAGAAGAAAATTAGAGATAAGATATACTTGTCTTTTTTTATTTTTTTAGGTAAAATAAGATTTTAGTAGGGGGAAAGTTATGGTTTCTTTAAAAGATTTTTCAACATATAGTTTAATAAATGTGGGGACAATGGTATATAGAAATAGTGGAATAGATTCCTATGGAGTAAAATTTTTAAAAGAATATAATATTAGAGATTTTGAACAACTAGAGGAAATGATTAAGGCAGGTTATTGGGAATTTCAGAATGTAAATTTAATTAATGCTTTAAATAGGGCTAGAAATATGAGAGATGGTATAAATGCCAAACAAAAAGATGTTGTTGTGTATAAATTTTTAGAATATATTAATTCGGGGTATAATTTGGATGTTTTAAATAGAGCAGATGAAGAAACTAGTGCTAGAGTTTTGCCTTTAAATGTGCCAGTTAGTTTAACTGATGCGACAACTAAAAAGTTAGAGGGCTATTCTATTGCTGATTTAAAAGAGTTGTTAAAAAGAATTTCTTTTAATGGGAGGAATGCTTTTATTCAAAATGTTCCTTCTTTTGGAAATTGTAGGACTATAAGTGTTGTGCAAGCAATAAGACTTTTTCAGGATCAAATATTAAGGGTAGCGGTAAGTACTCCAGATTATGAAATGCAAGATAATTTGTTTTTAGTTGATTATCCTTTAAAACGGGAAATGATTTTAGATGATAGGGTAGTGATAGTTGATGAATTTTTAATGGGTGGGTCTGATTATATTTTTGGACCTTTAGATGAAAAAGCTCAAGAAACTGTGCGAAGAAGTGTGATAAATCCTCATAAAAAAAGTGAACAAATTATTCACGATAAAACTATAGATTTAATTGCAAATTACACAATCCCACAAGAATTAGAAAAAGGTCAAACTCGTGTTAGAGCTTTAGAAAGATTTCATAGATAAATCTTTTTTTTATGTATATATATTGATAGGTAAAACTTTTTCTTTATTATCTATACGGCCTAATAAATAATCTGAGGATATATTAAATAATTTAGCAATAGAGTATAAGTTCGCAGTATTTATTAAAGTTCTGCCTCGTTCATTACTGCTTAAAATAGTATTATGAGTGTGTATTTTTTTAGCTAATTCACCTTGATTTAGTTTGTGTTCTTTGCGAAGTCTTCGTAATCTTATGCCAAACTCTTTTAAGTCAATTTCTTTTTTATTGTTAGGATATTGTTTAGTGTTAGTTAGACCAAATATATAGTCTAATGAGATATTAAAATGATTGCAAAATTTTAGTAAGTGTTTTAGAGGAATGATGATATATTGTTGTTCATAATCGCTATAGGTACTTCTTTGTAAACCTAGTATGTTTGCAACATCTTTTTGAGTTACATCATTGTAGAAACGAATTTCTTTCATTAATTCTCCATAATTCATGTTTTATGCCTCTCTTTTATGTATATATTATCGCATTTATTAGTAATATTTTTAAATAAAGACTTATATTAATAAAAATGACGAAAATTATAAAAAACTATTGAATTATACTCAATAATATTGTATATTGAATATATAACATAAAGTATTGCTTTTTATTTATATGTTAATGTTACAAATAACGTATATAGAAATAAAGAGAAGTTTTGACAACATTTGTCGAAGATAATGAAAGTTAATAAAAATAGTATTAGAATGGAAAAGAAGGATGGTAAAGATGAAAAAAAGTATTATTACAATGGGAATAATAGTAACAATAGGAAGTATAGCA
>CAJUCD010000008.1:45793-77951 GCA_910585045.1 uncultured Bacilli bacterium | reverse complement strand
TAACTTCTATCACATAGATATTTATCATTCCTTCATGGATAGTTAAGTCTCCCATCAAGTTTACTGTTGCATTTTCATCTTTAGGAATCGCTTTTATTTCACTTTCTAGCAATTCTTTTTTGGATATTGATACACTTAAATTATAACTATATGTATCTGGATCAAATTCAACCATATATCCTTCTATTTCTAGACTTTCTAGTCTTGCTTCAGCAGCTGTTTCTTTATTAACATTAATTTTATATGTTCTAACACTTCCATCTTCTGCTGTCACAATAATTTCTCTAGTACTTAATCCCTCTGAAACTACTTTAGACTCTACTCCTGTTACATGAGCTAAATTACTTTCAACTATAGCATTAAATTCTAATTCTGAAGTATCATAGCTTAAATCTAAAGTATATTCCAAAATATCTTTATTAAACTTAGGGTTTAAAGAACCACTACTAGGAATTAAATTTACAAGATAATTATTAGACGAAACTTCTTTTGTAATATTTAGAATATAAGTATTGATTGATCCATTTTCTGCGGTTACTACTATTTCAAATTTATTCAAACCAGTTTTTAATTCTTTAATACCTGTTCCCGTAATAGTTGCATTTTCATTTATAGCATCAGCTTTTATCTGAACAAAATTAAAATCGCTATTAACAGTTACATCATATTCATTAATATCTTTATTAAATTCTGGATTTATTAATATTTCCTCATTTAAATACATCACTTTAAGATTTTGTAAATAATTATTATCATCAGCTTTTCTAATCACATTAACTTTATAAGTTCTAGTAATACCTATCGCTGATTTAACTTTAATAAATACTATATTATTACCTAAAACTAGACTATGTTCTCCAAGACCACTAGTAATATTAGCGCTCTTATCTTGAGTAGTAGCATTTATAATAATTTTTTCTGTTTCTCTTGGCACTTCAACTATATATTCTAAAATTGTAGGGTCAAATTCTGGCATTAAATCTCCCAAACTTGAAGTTAAACTACTTAGATAATTATTAGTAGACATTTCTTTATTAACATAAATTATATACTCTAAAGTTGTTATTTTATCACTAGCGGTTACTTTAATGTGAACTTCATTCATACCAACTTCCAGATTAGTATCTCCTATTACTTCAAGATCAGCTTTAGCATCTTCTGGAACTAAAGTTAACTCTATATTATCTATATCACTAGGAACAGTTATAAAATATTCTAATATTTCCTTATTAAATTCTGTATCAAGTTGATATCCTTTAATATCTAAATCCGTTAAATAAGCACTAACAATATCTTCTCTTATAACTTTAAGATTATATGTACGAATCAGACCAGATTCACTAGTAACAGCTATTGAAAAATCATTATCTCCAACACTTAAATTAAATGTTCCAAAACCAGATACAGTTGCATTACTATCTTCTAATTTTCCACTAATCTCTATACTACTAATATTATAAGGAATACTAACAGTATAATCATTTAATTCTTTATCAAATATAGGATTCAAAACACCTTCACTAATTTGTAAAGAACTAAGATAATTATTATCACTAGCTTCTTTAATAACAAGAATTGTATATACTTTTTTATCTCCCGCTTCACTAGTTACAACAACTTCAAAATAGTTTTCTCCAGTTACAATAGTTTTTAAACCAGTACCATTTATAGTAGCATTTTTATCCTCTGGTAAAGCCTCTATTACAATACTATTAACATCATTAGAAACTTCTGTAGTATATAAAGTTACACCTTTATGAAATTTAGGAGTTAAAGTATAATCAACAACTTCCAGATTAGCTAAATTATTATTTTTACTACCAGTTTTTTCAACTTTTAAAATATAATCTTTAGTTGTAACTCCATCAGGAGCAGTTACCCGAATAGTTACTATATTTTCTCCAGTTTTAAAATCATTATTACCTAAAACTTCATAAGTTGCCTCACTTTCAGTAGGTTTAATTATAGTAAATTCTAACGCATTATTACTAGTTATCAAATTATATTCTAAAACATCTTTATTAAAATAAGGATTTAGAACATGGCTTTTGACTACTAAATTAGAAAGGCTTGCATCATTAGATTTTTTTCTAGTTACCACTATTTGATAATCTTTTTGAACACCAGATTCTCCAACTACAAATATTGGAATAGAATTTTTTCCAACTTTAAGATTATAAGTACCTAATCCTTTTATATTTACATTAGGATTAAATGTTTCTGCTGTAATTGTAATATCTGTAATATCATTTTCTACTTCTAATGTATAATTTAAAGTATATGGATTAAAAGCTGGTATTAATTCACCACGATTAGTATCTAAAGAAAGTAATGTTAAATCTTCATTAGTATCACTTTGTTTAGTAACATGAATAGTATAAATTTTAATATCACCATTTTGAGCAGTTACAACTATATCAATACTTGTAGACTCATTAGCCTCCAGATTACTTATATCTTTGGTATATTTAAAAGTATCTACATTAGAACTATCAGATACATCTACAAAAGCATTTATATCCTCAGGTATAGCAGTAATATGAAGTGTATTAGTATTAAAAGGCACTAACACATCATAATAAATAGTTGTCTCAGAAAAAATTGGTGACAATCCTCCTTCTTGGGTAAATAGGAAAGATAAATCATCATTATTAGATAAATCACGAACTACTTTAACAATATAATCTTTTGAATTGCCATCTTCAGCAGTTACTCTAAGAGTTATACTATTATCTCCAGGTTTTAAATTATAATTACCATTACCAGTTATTATAGAAGTTCTAGAATTAGTTTTCCCAGTTATTTCAATAGTATTAACTTCATATTGTACATTAATTAAATAATCATAACCAAGTGTTGTATCTTCTTGTTTTATTACTTCGCTGCCTCTATTATTAGTAACATATTCTAAAGAAGTATCACTATTAAGTTTCTTATTAACTTTAATAGTATAAACTCTTTCATTTCCTAATTCACTAGTTACAAATAAATTAATTATATTTTCACCAGCGACTAATGCATAAGTTCCATTACCTTTAATAATAGCACTCTCATTATCTTTTATTCCATTAATATTAATCGAATTAATAGAACTATCTACATCTATTGTGTAAGTAAGATTTTCTCTATCAAAAGTTTCGTTTAACACGCCATTAGTAACTTCAATATTTTTCAAATAATTATTATCACTAGTTTCTTTTAAGACAACAATTTGATAAACTTGATAAGTTTTATCTTCTGCAATACTAGTAATAACAATGGTATTAGACTTATCAGTTAAATTAGTATTGCCTCTTATAGTATAAGTTGTACTTTCTTCTTCTGGTGTAACTTTGACATTTAAGCTATTTACACTTTTAGGAATAGAAACAGTATAATTCTTTGTAGCTTTATCAAATTCAGGACTTAGTTCATATCCTTCAATTTCAATATTAAGAAGATTACTATTATTATTTCGAGATTTCATTATAATAACTTCATATATCATAGTTTCTCCTGATTCACTAGTAACAGTTATTGGAAAAACATTTTTACCACTAACCAAATTAAATGTCCCATTACCTGTCACAATACCTTCCTCAGGTATAGCATTAATAGTTATTGTTTTATCACTACTAGAAGCTGTTGCATTATAATTTGTAAAAAGTTTATTAAATGTTGGTGTTAACTCTAATTCTTCATTATTATCATTAGTAACAATTAAACTACTAAGATATGTATTATCACTTTTTTCCTTATAAACATTTAAAATATAAGTTCTACTATTTCCATTTTCAGCTGTAACCTTAATTTTAATTTGATTCATTCCTACTTTTAAATTTTCATTACCATCAACTAGAATAGTAGCTTGTGGATTTACTGCTTCAAGTTTAAGTTCTAACCTTTCTGTTGATGAAGGAACTGTAAAAGTATATTCATATATATAAGAATCAAATTCTATATCTATAGGCGGACTGATTATTTCTAAAGTTTTTAAAACATTATTACCACTCGCATCTTTAGTAATTTTATAATTATAAAAATTTTCAATTCCACTTTCACTAGTTATTTTAACTTTTACATTACTTATATTATCATCCAAAGCCAATTTACCATCATTTAATTCTACATCTCCATCATCTGTAACTAAATAATATGTAACAGATTGATAAGGACTTTTCAATTCTGCATTAAAAGTCAAATCGGTAGTTTCAAAAGGATAAACGATTTCATAATTATTTTCACTTTCTTTAAAAGAATAATTACAAAGAATTTTAGAAGAACCACATAAATAGCTTTGAGGATTTTTTATAGCTATATTCTTAGGAGTAGCATCATCACTAGGTTCTTTCGTAATATTAATAGTATAAGTTTTGTAACTACCATCACTAGTAGAAACAATAATATGATGTTCAGATTCTCCAGGTGCAATATTAAATTCCCCATTACCAATAATAGTAGCATTACTATCTTTAGAAATTGCATTTACTTTTAAAATTGGCATATTTTTATCCATAAAAATATTATACTCTAAAGTCCAAGGTTCAAAAGGAATTTGGATATCTCCATCATTAAGTGTAATACTATCTAAAAATGTATCTCCACTTACTCCTCCTGTGGCTGTAATTTTAGCATAACCATTTCCGCTATTACCAGTCATTAAATCAAGTCCATCATAAGTAGGCATCTCTGCATTACCAGCAATAGTTTCAGCATCTTTTAAGTAATATTTAGTATCTACACTATATCCAGATGGTGTATTTTTAAATGTACTTTTAGTAAAGACAAAACCAGAACCTCCGCCAGCACCTTCCCAGCCTCTACCAGGACGAGCATGATAACCACCATACCAGCCACCTCCAGCGCCAGGACCGCCATAACCTGTTGAGGTATAATTTAAATTACTAGAAGTAGCAGCAAATCCTTTACCAAAAGCCCAACCAGAAGTTTGTGTACCAGGATTTCCAGTTTCAATGTTGCTAACGATACCAGAAATACCTCCACCATCACCTCCACGTTCAATTCCAGCGTATTCTCGGTTACCATCCATGCCTCCGCCGCCTCCGCCGCCTGCAACAATCAAGCGAGATAATAAAGACGAATTATCGCTCCATACTCCAGGAATAAAACGAATATCAGTAGCACCTCCACCACTTGCAGCTAAATCTATATTTGAGGAATTAACTTTATAGCCAGAGCCTCCACCATTATAGCCACCCGGAGAGACACAACGTGCAGTAGCACAATAAGTACCCTCACCACCTACGTATATATATAATTTTTCTCCACTATTTAAGAAAACAGTTCCAGTGGAATATCCACCTTTACCACCATAACCAAGTTCAGCATTAGCTTTTTGATGAGCTCCACCACCTTGAGCACCCCATACTTCTAATTTATAATTTCCTGTAAAAGGTGCTACAAATTCTTGATAATCACCAGTATATTCATAGCCTTCGTCTATATCATAAGTAATATCTTCAACTCTTTCGATATTAAAAGTATACGTTGTGCTTTCTACTCCATCTAAATCTACTTTAATAGTAAGTGTTTTATCATCTATGCCTACATAACGTGGCTCTGTAATGGTAATTTTAGCATCACTAAACCAAGCTTTAGCATCAATAAATAATTCTCTAGTTGAATTTGAAAGTTCCAAAGTGTATTCTGTTTTTAAAGGATTAAAATCTCCAATTAAAGTACCATTTTTAATTTCTAAGCTTTTTAAAATAGTAGATTTTTTTCTTTTAAAAATAAAATTATAAGTAGCATTAGCTAAATCTTTTTCGCTACTAACAATCAAAGTTTTAGAAAGTTCCTCTTCTGTAAAGTCATATATTGTATCTGTTGGAATAATTTGATTTGGATATTTTTTCAACAATTCTAAATTTATTTTTGTTACTTCAGTAGGTATTTCAACTTGATAATTATATAAATCTTCTCTAAAATCTGGATTTAAAATACCATTAACTTTAAAACCTGCGATAGAAGCTGATGAACTAGCATTTCTTGTAACATTGATATTATATATAGTTATATCACCATTAGCATTAGTAAAAGTTATAGGATAAACAGAAGTCCCAGCATCCACAATAAAAGTACCTGTTCCTGTTACTAAACCTTCGCCTTTTTTTAATTCTGCTTCGATTGTTAGTTCTGTCTCATCAATATCTAAATATAAATCATATTCTTTAACTAAAGATGAAAATTCAGGATTTAATACACCTATTGAGGTTTTTATATTTAATAATTCATCTAATAAACTTGGGTCATAATATGTAATTTTAGCATAACCATTGCCTCCATTACCAGTCATTGTCCCAGTACCAGTATAATCAGGCATAGATGTATTTCCAGCGATAGTTTTCGCATCTTTTAAATAGTATTTAGAATCTACATTATAGCCAGTTGGTACAGAAGTAACTGAATCATTTGTCCAAATAAAGCCAGAACCACCTCCAGCACCTTCCCAACCTTTGCCAGAACGAGCATGATAACCACCATACCAGCCTCCTCCAGCACCAGGACCACCATAAGCAGTTGAAGTATAATTTAAATTACTAGAAGTAGCAGCAAACCCTTTACCAAAAGCCCAACCAGAAGTTTGTGTGCCAGGATTTCCTGTTTCTACACTGCTGGCGATACCAGAGAGGCCTCCACCATCGCCTCCACGTTCGATGCCATCGTATTCACGGTTTCCATCCATGCCGCCGCCTCCGCCGCCTCCAGCGACGATTAGGCGTGATTTTAATGAGACTTCAGCATCCCAAACACCTTTTATTAAACGAATATCAGTTGCACCTCCACCGCTTGCAGCCAAATCTATAGCCCCAGAACTAACTTTATAGCCAGAACCTCCACCGTTATAGCCACCTGGAGCAGTACATCTTGCAGTAGCACAATAAGTACCTTCACCACCTACATAAATATAGAGTTTTTCCCCTTCATTTAAATGAACAATTCCAGTAGAATATCCGCCTTTTCCACCATAGCCAAGTTCAACATTAGCTTTTTGATGGGCGCCTCCACCTTGAGCACCCCATACTTCTAATTTATAATCACCTGTAAAAGGCGCTATAAATTCTTGGTAATCTCCTGTATAATCAAAAGTATTAATAATAGGCTCTAATGTTTTAGCATATTCTCTATTAATAACAAAAGTATATGTACTAGAAGTAAAGCCATCTTTTAAAGCTGTAATCTCTATAATATTTTTTCCTACATTTAAAGTTGTTTTATTAATTTTATATGTTACATCATCACTTACTACAATATTAGGATTTATCTCATTTATTTCATTAGAAACATTAAATTCATATAAATATCTTTGTTTATCAAATTTAAAGTCTATACCATCAAAAATAACATTATCTAAATAAACTTTACTACTAAGAACTTTAATGTTATAAACATTTATACTTCCATTATCATCCATTAAAATAACTTCATGAATAGTATCTACTTTTAAAGTAACTTTACCAGTTCCACTAGACCAAATAACACTAGGATTGTTATAACTAATAGTAGTTTCAAATTCTTCATTGGGAATAATAACTTCATAGTTTCCAGTGTTAAGATAATTTAAAGATAAATCTGCTATTTGAAGAGCATCATATTCTAAAATAGTTATTTTAGCAAAACCATTTCCACTATTACCTTTCATAGTTGTTTCATGATTATGAGTAGGAATCAATTCATTTCCAGCTTGAGTTAAAGCGTTTTTAAGATAGTATTCACTAGTAACTGAATAACCATTTGGTACTTTAGTCGCAGAATCTCTAGTTAAAACAAAACCTGATCCTCCTCCAGCACCTTGCCAACCGCCATTTCTAGCGAAACTTCCACCATACCAGCCTGAGCCTCCACCTGCGCCTCCATAAGTATTGCTTATGTAAGCGTTATTTTTAGAATTAGCACTAAAACCTTCCCCGAATTTCCAGCCAGAATCCTGTGTACCGCCATGACCAGTTTCATTATCATAAACTATACCTGATAAGCCGCCCCCATCGCCTCCGCGTTCTGCACCAACATTAGGGGTATTACCATCCATACCGCCGCCTCCACCAGCACCTGCGACAATAAACCTAGAAAGTAAAGATTTTTTATCATTCCACAAACCACCAATTAAACGAATATCAGTTGCGCCTCCACCACTAGCAGCAGGGTCCCCGCTTCCACCAGTTTTTTTCCAAGCTGAACCTCCGCCATTATAGCCTCCTGCAACACTACAATAAGGGCTATAACAAACATTTCCTTGGCCGCCTACATAAATATATAATTTGGTGCCTTTTCTAAGCTCTAATTCGCCCGTTGAATAGCCACCTTTTCCACCATAGCCAAGTTCACTATGTTGATGATTACCAGCACCTTGAGCTCCCCATACTTCTAACTTATATGTACCATTTACCGGAACTATAAACTCTTGAACATCACCAATATAATTAAATTCATATTCAGTTGTAAATGCTTCAACTACTGAGTTATTATTAAACAACGTTAAAATTCCAAATAGAAATAAAAAAATAATATATTTAAATTTTTCCATTAAATACACCTACTATTCCACTATTATCTCAATTATAGCATAATACTTCTAACTATTCTACTTTTTAATTAAAAAAAAGAAGCTCTTTTTGTGAACTTGTCAATGAAAAGTAGACAGTAAAAAAGAATTAATGAAACCCTAATTGAGTTCTATACTCGAATGGAGTTTTATAGTTTAATGCATAACTAGGTCTTATATAATTGTGATCATATATAATAGCATTTATATAATCTTCAACAGTTTCATAATCCTCTTGATTAAAATCAATATACATTTCTTTCTTTAACCAACCGTTTTTAGATTCTATTATTGGATTATCTGTTGGTGTTGCTATTCTCGACATAGACCTAGTTATGGTATAATCTTTATGTACTTGAGAAAGTGCAATTGATGAGTATATGATTCCTTGATCGCTATGCATAATCGTATCTTGGGATTCATATCCTCTTTTTATTTTGCTTTCTAGCATACTTTCTAAAGCTAATTTGTGATTTATTGGATTGTTACAGTGTAGGAAAGGTAAAACATTAGAGCATATTATTTCATCATTAAAAACATCAATATAATATGTCCAGTCATATCTTTGTTTTTTAAACCAGATCATTGTGGTATCTGTTACAACTTTTTCTAATGGTCTTATAGTATTCCAGTTTCCATTTATTAAGTTAGGATATTTTAATTGATTCTTCTCCAGGTTTCTTGTAAGTAGAATAATGTTTTACTTTACTTCTTATTTTAATATTTTACATACTTTATGAACTAAATTATCAGAGACATACCATCCAGTTTCTCTACGAATAACAGTATTTATTCTAAGGTAACCATAGCTTGGTTTTTCTTTTATAATTCCTAATTAATAGTTCTAAATCTCTGCGATTTATCTCATATCTATTTAAAATGTATTTTGTTTTTAACCATTTATAATAACCACTTCTAGATACATTCATTATTTCACATAAAGATTTAATTGAGTATTCTTTACTTAATATTTCTATTATTTCAAATTCTTTTTGTTTTACTTTTTGAATACTACAACTGAACCATCTCCTTTCACTTGGTATCCTTTTTTTAATCGTTCATTTTCAATTCTTAACTTCATATTTTCTAATTCTAATTTTTCCATATCAGATAGCTTTTTCCGATTCATTAATGAACTCATTGGATTGCCAGGTTTCTTTTTATTTTTTAATCCTTTTAAACCATTTTCATTATATTTTTTTACCCATACACTTAACATACCATTGCTTATTCCTGTTTCCTTAGTAACTTGTGAAGAACTTTTTTCAAATTCTATTATTGGTTTTATAATCTTATATTTTTCTTCTGTTGTCCAATATTTATTAGTTCCTCCTTTTGGTCTTCCTTTTGCCACTTTATCATCTCCTTATTTTCATTATACCAAACAAAAAAGTAAACACTTCTTTTTTTATGTCTACTTTTATTTTACAACTTCATCTTTTTGCTTCCTTTATTTTTCTTCTTCTGTATCAAAGCCACAATCCAAGATTACTTCTATATCATAGTCAGTTTTGCCAAAATTTCCTTTAGGATAAATTATAGCTTTAGTGTTTTGATAATTGCAAGATTCTTCTGTTGTAGGGTTTACAAATTCCTTAAGCTTTTCTTTATTAGTATTACTATTGTAACGACCTAGATTATCTAAATCTATTTTAATACCTTGTTTTTCGAATTTCTTTAAAAAATCTTTTCTTTCATCAGCATTTTTGCCAGTTTTATCATAATAGTAGTTTTCATAGAAATCGCGACCCATACTTATAAGGGTATCCTCTAAATTGTTTTTAGCATTGTCTTTAGATAAGACTTTCATAACTAAGAGAACTGCAAGTATTAATACTATAACCCCAAATACTACAATAAGTATTTTCTTTTTATCCTTAAAAAAATCTTTAACTTTGTTCATATTACTACTCCTATACTTTTTCTAATAAAATTATATCTTAAATTCTTTTTATTGTCTAGCTTTAATTTACTTTAAAAGACTTTTATAAATCTTCGTTGCCTTCTTAATAATATTTTTTGAAGAATATTGATCTGCTACTTCTCTTAATTTAGATATTTGATAGTTATCCATATTTTGGTAAACTTCCATTATTGATTTAGCCATATCTTCTGGGTTACCTACTTCTATTAATTTGCCTACTTCTTCATTAATATACTCTTCTGGTCCTAAACATTTTGTAGAAACTATAGGGATACCACTTGCTAATGCTTCAATACCAGAAATACAAAATGTTTCTTTGTCACTAGATATAACATATAAATTATGAGACTTTAAAAGTTCTGCTATTTCATATTTATTCTTGCGACCAACAAAACTAACATATTTATCCATATTTAATTCGCTACACCTACGTTTGTAGTAATCTTCTAAAAAACCATCACCAATTACCGTTAAAGAAACATTTTTTGCATGATAATTTTCTGTGATTATTTTTAAAGCTTCAAATATATCATCTACTCTTTTTCCTTGGCGTAAAGCCGCTACAGTTATTAGTTTTAAGTCTTTTATTTTTTTACGTTCTGCTTTAAAATCTGCTGTTTCTACTAAATTAGGTAAAACATCACATTTAATGTTGCTAATTTCTTTTATTTCTTCAGCCATATAATTACTGACAGTTGAAAAATAACTATTTTCTAAAACATATTCTCCATATTTTTTATTTTTACCTGTAAAAAATCTCTTGAAATAACTAGCATGTTCTGTAACTACTACAGGAATATTATATTTTTTTCCGATAACGCAAGCAGCATAACCTGCAGGAATAGTTACCATTGCATGGATAATATCAGGTTTGGGGTTGTTTTTTAAATATTTTAAAAAAGATGCTTCTAACACACGAGTGTACTTTTTTATTTCAAGATTAAAACTTATTTTATGAATATCTAGCATTTTGGTTATATGAACATCATAATGTTCTTCATGAATCAATTCATGTTTTTTCATAAATAAATACTTGAATGGAGCATTTAGCCTTTGACGATCAATATACAACATATTGGCACTAATGTTATTTTTGATAAGAGCTTCTGTAAACTCTTTGTGATATATTCCCATTAATTTATCAGTTCCGTTAGGATACCATGAAGGTATTACAAGTACATTCATATTTGCACTCCTTTCTTTTTAAATAAAAATTCCCATATGGGAATTAAAATCTATCCTTATTTCTTAAAAATGGAGGAATATCATATTCGTTATCGATTGGTTCTGGCTCCCTTTCAGGTCTACGTCTAGGCATTTTAGACTCATCAGAGAATAACATTTCTTCAGCTGCTCCTTCGTTTTCAAACCCTGTAGCAATTACTGTAACAATAACTTCATCAGTTAAATTATCATTTTGAATAGCACCAAATATAATATTAACGTCATTATTAGCAGCAGCACGTACAGTTTCAACAGCATCCTCAATTTCAAATAAAGTCAAGTTAGAGCCACCTGTAACGTTAACTATAGCATTAGTTGCGCCTTCAATTGTAGCCTCAAGTAAAGAGTTTGCAACTGCTTGACGAGCAGCTTCAATAGCCCTATTCTCACCAGCATTGCATCCAATACCAATAATTGCTGTTCCACTTTTTTGCATAACAGTTTTTACATCAGCAAAGTCTAAGTTGATAATTCCAGTAACAGCAATTAAATCAGAAATGGATTGAACCCCACGGTGAAGAACATTATCAACTTCTTTAAATGCATCTTTAAATGATGTATTACGATCAATTATATCTCTTAATTTATCATTTGGAATAACGATTAGCGTATCAACATTTTTCTTTAACTCTTCAAGACCTAGAAGAGCATTTTCCATTCTTCTTTTACCTTCAAATCTAAAAGGTTTAGTGACAATTCCTACTGTTAGCGCACCAGACTCTTGAGCTATTTCAGCAATTACAGGTGCTGCGCCAGTTCCAGTTCCACCGCCCATTCCACAAGCTACAAAAACCATATCAGCGCCTTTGATAGCTTCTTCTAAATCTACTTTAGATTCAATAGCAGCAGCACGACCAATCTCAGGATTAGCACCTGCTCCTAAACCTTCAGTAATTGTAGAACCGATTTGAATTTTATTTTCACATCTAGAAGCATTTAAAACTTGTAAATCAGTGTTTACAACAATAAATTCAACGCCTTTAACGCCTTCTTCTATCATACGATTAACAGCGTTATTTCCGCCGCCACCGACACCAACCACTTTTATTCTTGCTATTTGATCCATTTGTAAACCATTCATTATGCATTCTCCTTAACTATCAAAAAAATATCCAAATAATTTCCCTAAAATGGAATTTTCATTTATATTAACTTTTTTGTGCGCACCACTTAGAATTTCTAATTCTTCTAAATTAAATGCAGAATATTCTTTATTTTTTAATTTTAATCTTCCATTATAATATTTAATTGTTCCTATTCCAGTGCTATACTTATTACTCCTTGCACCTACAATATCTATTTTACCAAGAATATGCATTTTAGTAAAGACTTTATCGAGTAAATTGTGAAAATCCCTTAATTCAGATGTGCCACCTGTAACAATAATATAATCAAGAGATTTCCTTGTTAATAAGTTCATTTGCTTTTTAGAAAGCTCTAATATTTCAATTAGTCGGCTTTCTATTATTTCACTTAAATCTTTAGCATTAATATATACTTTTTCGCCTAATCTGTCTGTTAAAGTTATTTTTTCATCAGAAGAACTTAAAGCACTTGTAGCTAAACCTAAATTTTCTTTGATATGTTCAGCATCTTTTTTGGTGATTTTATAAATGTAGGAAATATCATTATCGATATTCGATCCTCCTAATTCAATTACCTCTGTTTTTGTTAATATACCCTTATTAATAATCGATACAGTAGTTGTCTCAGCTCCAATATTGATAATTGCGCCAACTAAAGAGGCTGTATTTTTACTTCGGTTAGCAGCATAATCACTTAAAGAGCTAGTGACTACATCAATAGCTTTAACACCAATTCGATCTAAAACGCTTATAAAAGAATTTATGATATTTTTAGGAGCAACCACTAAAACAGCTTTTAATGATAATTTGTTAGCAATCATATTAATGGGATTTGGTACAGCTGTTTCGTTATTTATTTTATATCTGGTAGGAATAATACTAATTAACTCCATATCAGTATCTATTTTATTATAACTAGCTGCATGCATAGCTCTTATTAAATCTTGATGAGTTATAACATGATTTTCATTTGTAATTGTACTAGAACCTTCTGATATCAAAACATCAGTATAATAGGCTGGAATGCTTAGAACAACTTCTTTTACAGGGATACCAAGCATTTCTTCTGCTTTATGAAAAACTTCTTTTAAAACCGGAATTAATTCTTCTCTATTTGCTACTAAACCTTTTTTTATTCCTTTGCTAGGAAGCTCGGAAACACAAAGAATGTTTAAAGAATTTTTTATAAATTCGCCAACTATTAGTTTTATACTACTGGAACCAATATCTAAACTAGCAATTATTTTCCTCATAGCTTCCTCCTATTTTCATAATAATTATACTTTACTTTTAGATAATTTTCAAGATAAAAGAAAAAAAGTTCCTAGATGATTTGGAACTAACTAAGACCATTTTCTAGAGTTAACTTGGGATTTAATTCAGAATTGATTTTTAGAATATCAATTATGTCACCAGTTCGAAGTGGAAATTATAAATTGACTAAAGTACCATTTACGGTTGCGCCAGAAGCATCTAAAGATAGTCCACCTGTCACATCACAAACAAAATCAAAAACTATTGAATAATTAGGTAAAACATGAGCTTTACCAGTACCATCAAAAACTGTAATTGTATTTTTGACTAAGTTTCGAACTGTTTTTTCAATATAATCAAAAGGATTACTACTAAAATTATAGTTAGTATCTAATGCACGAATAAAGCTATTACTTTCTCTTAATTTAGCTTGAAAAGTATCAATAGAAGGATTTAATAAATGATTATAAGTAGCTACTACTCCATATTTATTAACCTCTCCCATAGATTTTGAAAACACTTTAAAACGACAAGGAGATTCTAAACATGTTTTGGATGAGAAATGTTATGCTTGATATCCATTAGGATCAGGTTTGGCAATATAATCTTTAGTATATTCTTCTAATGTGCCATATTTTCTTTTTATAAGTTCAGCGATTTTATAACAATCATCTCTACTATCTGTCTCTATTTCAAAATATATTAAGTTGGGAATATCAGATATATTTCTATATTCAGATAATTTTTGGTAAATGCCAAAATTACTTTTAGCACAACCTCTGACCTTACCTTTAAGCTCATTATTTCTTAATAATTCACGTAATTCTTGTTCTATATTTTCAATTTTAGCTTGATTATTTTCAATATATTCAGATCGTAGTGATTTTGTTGTTTCATAATTTGATTCACTTGCAGGTAATATTTGTTCCTCTCTTGAAGCACACAAATATTTAAAGCTTAAATCTATTAATTCATTATTAATATGATTGGCTCCTAAATGAAGAGCTATAGGACAGTATACACTTAAAGTTTCGGCTGCTTTATTTCTTTGTTTTTCTGGTTTAGTATATTCAAGAGTACGCATATTGTGAAGTCTATCGGCCATTTTTATTATAGCAATGCGAAAATCTTTCAAAATCCTAAATAAAACTTTTTGAATGTCATATTGGTCTTGGGCTTTTTTAGAACCCATTCTAGAATCACTGACATTAGTAACTCCTTCAACTAAGTCGGCAACTTCTTCACTAAATAATTTAGCTAAATATTCTTTGGTTATTCCAGTATCTTCAATGGAATCATGTAAAATAGCAGCTATGATCACTTTTATGTCATAAAACTTAATTTCAGTTAATATTATATAGGCAACATATAGAGGATGAATTATGTAAGGCTCGCCACTTTTTCTTTTTTGACCGCAGTGTAAGTCTTCTGCCACAATATAAGCTTTTTTAATTAGCTGAAGGCTTTCTTTAGAAAAATGCTTTTCTGCTTCTTTTATTAACTCATTATAAATAACCATATTAACACCCAAATTTTGTTTCATGATAGCAAAAAAGCCTATAATTGTCAATTATAGACTAGTTATTTTAATTTTATATTATAAGAAATATTACGAACAGTTATTACTGCTTCAATTTTTTCGGCCATATTTATATTTACGGGAACTTTCATAACCATTTTTTTACTATATATTGCAGGATTTTCTAATTTAACATCATAATAATAATCTTTTTTATTAATAGTGTATTTTATAGTCATAAAATCTTCAAAGAAAGATTTATAGTTTTTATTAGAATACATATAAGGTGATTTATCATCTAACTCTAAATCATAATCTAAAACTAATAAAATATATCTATTAATGTCGGTTCCAGCTAGAGATATAGATCTGGTAGAATCATAACATTCCCCGTAGGTTGGACAATAATTAAATGTATATTCAAAATAATTGGTTATTTCATAATTAATAATTGTACCAGTAGTGTTTTTTAAATTAGTTGATTTTAAATTTATATTAGTTCCCTTATTAACATTATTAGATGTTACTTTATTATTTAAAGTAGTGGGTTTAATATTTATCTCTTTAGAGATTGCCCCTAGTCCTCCAGGTTCTGTATCAAAATTAGAAAAAGCAACAATTGAATAATTTTTTATTGTATCAATTTTATCCATTTCATAAACTAGAATATAAGAATTTTCACTATTACCTTTAATTAATGTTCCATTATAGGGATTGCCAAAATCTGTGAAGAAATTAGCAGTCGAAATACTTGGAGATATCTTTTTCTTGTTAACTACAAGTTGAAAATTAGCATAGTTAAAATCTTTATCTTCACGATAACGGTTTTTAATTGTTACTTGAAGGACTAAATATGTTTTATTTTCTTTTAAAACTTTTCCATTAGAACTTAATTCTGAAATAAAACTATCATCAACTGATATATTTATATTGCCAAAGGATAAACTCTCTTTTTCTTTATAAACTTTATCATAAACTTCACGGTTCATATATACAGTTGTTACAAGAACGCCAATAGCGACAATAAAAATAATTGTAAATATAAATTTATTTTCTTTATAATAATATGTTAGTTCTCTTATAAAACGTCTAATAGTACGTTTAGTTTTGTATAAATCTTTACCTACTAAAAACTCAAATTCTTCACTATCTTCACTTTTTATTTCTAAATTAGCAAGATCGCTTTCGAAATTAAATTTCTTAATATTAAAACCTATACCTCTTACTAATGTTAAACCTATAAATATAAATTCGCTATAATAAACTACGTATGCTAAGTCGCGAATAATTCTTGCAAAAACATTTTGCATAATGTCATCTTCAATCATTCCAAAGACATTAAAACTAGTGGTTATTAAAAAGAATATACCTATATAATATATTATACTTATATTATAAAACTTAGTTGGTTTGTCTTTTTCTTGAAGTAAGAACGACATGGCAATAAAAATAGTTAGTATTGCTATTACAGATACATACATAATAATGTTTATATAATTGCTTGCTAGACTATTTAAAGAGTCCATAAAATTTAATGTATAATCATTAGAAACATAATCAGCTAAAAATTCTACAATATTTCCTGTTTTAATTAGCAAATAAAACATAGGAATTAATAGAAATAAATGTATTATTCTAAAATGTTTAATTAAGAATGCATACGGCTTTTTTAGGACCATTTTATTCACCTTCTATATTAATTTTAACAAACTAATTCTTTTTTGTAAATTTTTTTTAGAAATTAATTTAAAAGTGTTGACAAATATATCTTTATAAAGTAATATAACAATCACCAATTCACTTAAACAAGGCGAATTGGTGCTAGTATCACACTAGTCAACCCCTTTTTATTCTTTTTGAAGCTGTCTTCAGGGGGCGGCTTCTTTTTTTTGTGAAAATTTATTAGTTTTAAATACAAAAAATGCTGTTGTAGTTTTAAATTCGTGATTTAAAACATCAGCATTATCTTATTTCGAGTTACACTCAGGATTAATTTTGTATCCTTAACCTTTTAATAATAACCTTAATCATTATATAAGTAAAAAGGATATTGGCGCACACCACAGCTAGTCCAGAACACATAATCAGTTATCAGAAAGCCATCACTACCACGGACATAGAACACGCCAGCATTGCCACTAGACCAATAGAACGGAGACATAAAATTGTGCTTTTTAATAAATTAACCCTTATATATAATTAAAAATACAGTTTTAGTTTATTATTCTAGATACTAAACATCTGTAATTAAGTATTTAAAGCGGATAGCTTAAGGACTATTCTTGTATCCTAATTCTACTATACTTTGTCGTAACTTAGCATTTGAGTTATAAAAGGATATTGGCGCACACCATAATCAGGCCAACTTACATCAAAACCATTACCAAGGAAGCCATTCGAATTTAAAATGAACACATAAGCATAGCTATTAAAAGCATCCCAATAGTACGGAGAAAGTAAATAATTAAAAAAGAATAGCCCTAATGTTTATTTGCGGCCTTTTTTCTTTACTATTTTAGCGCATTCTTTTAATTCTTTTATTATATCTTTATCATCTAAATTTAATGCTAAAGATATTTTAGCAAAAGTATTTACTAAAGGAACAGTTTCATCTGCTTCTATTTTTTGATAAGTTCTAATATCAATATCAACTAACTCAGAAAGTTTTTCTTGGGTTAATCCTTTTGCTTCTCTGTATTTCTTGAACATAACTATCACCTCTTGAATTATGGCATAATTTCAAAAATACTGTTACGGCATAAAATGCATATTTTTTTATTGACAACAATATCAGAATTTGCTAATATATTCTTATGGTATAGAATTCATAAAAGGAGTGTAAAATATGAAAAGAAAAATTTTAAAAGTATGTCTAATATTAATAGTGGTCAGTGGAGTAGCTTTGATATTTAAAGCAAGTCCAAATGAAGATTTAGAAAGTAATTTAAATAAGAAAAAAGAAATGGCTATTTATATAAAAAATAGTGATGGCAATTATGAAAAAACAAATATGATTCCAAATGAAGGTTATATTTTAAACGAAGAAAAAAGTATATGTAGTAATAATGCAAAACCTAGTTGGAATTTTAATTCTAAAAGCTTTGTTATTAAAAATTTAACTAAAGGAAGCACTAGTTGTTATCTGTATTTTGATAATTATTGTAGACCTGAAGACACTGCTTGCCAAACTATACTGGCAAATAAAGAAATAGATTCAAGAGATAGAATAACTGGACCACTAGTGGATAATACTACTGGTAAAATTTATGTAACTAAAGATAATGATGGCACCTCTTTTTATTTCGCTGGTGACGTGGATAATAATTGGGTATACTTTGCTAATAATTATTGGCGAATTATACGTATTAATGGTGATGGTTCTGTTAGAATGATTTATAATGGTCCTACTACTGATAAAACTGATGAGTCAACTAAAATTTCTTCTTCATTTTATTCTGTTGAAGGTAAGCGTGATGACAGTGCTTATGTAGGATACATGTATGGAACTCCTGGAAGTAATAATTATCAAGATACGCATGCAAACATTAATGATAGTGCAGTTAAAACAATTGTTGATAATTGGTATAAAGATAATATTCTTAATCTTAATTTGGATAAATACATTTCTAAAACAGCTTCTTTTTGTAATGACCGCACAATAACAGAAATGACTGGATATGGAACTTTAGGCTATGGTAATAATCTTACTGCTTATAGTCCAAGGAGTAGAATGTATAAACTTGATAATACTGGTTGGTTGTCTGTAAATACCCCTACTTTACTTTGTGCTCAAAAAAATGATTTGTTTACAACTAATTTGGCTAACACTGGTAATAATAAACTTATTTATCCTGTAGGGCTAATAAGCTTAGATGAAGCAATATTTGCGGGTGGTTTTGGTAATGTTCCTAATAATAATTTTTATTTATATACTGGTTACCCTTATTGGACTATGTCACCTTGTAGTATGGATACTGATGGTTTTACTTATATTTCAGATGTTACAAAAGATGGTAGTGTTGGTGCTACTGGAGCTAATTGGAAAGCACCTGGTGTTAGACCAGTTATAAATCTTAAATCTGATATTATTCTAACTGGTAATGGAACAAGCGATAATCCTTTTAGAGTAGAAGCTAATTAATTTAGCTTTTTTCTATGCATTAAAAAAATGCTGTTATAGTTTTAAATTCGTGATTTAAAACATCAGCATTATTTATTTAAGCAGAAGCTAAGGATTAATCTTGTATCTCAATTCTTCTATACTTTGCCATAACTTAGTATATGAGTTTTAAAGAGATATTGGCGCACACCATACGTGTTGTTCACGTTGTTCCAGTTGAGGTAGCCATTCGAATTCACAAAGAACACGTTAGCGTTACGATTACCAGACGAACTGTTATAATACAACTCTTCCGGAGACATGCGTGTACTGTGTAGATTAACCCTATTTGTACTATTCAGTACTTAGTTTTTTATAATAATTATATCTTTTTTTAGCATTTTCAATTTGTTTAGATAATAGTTCTTGAGCTAAATTATTATCTTTTATTTTTAGAGCATTATAACGAACTTCATTGTCTAAGAATTTTTCATAATCATTAAAATTAGGTTCTTTATTATCTAAATAAAGTTTTTCTTCAACTGGGTTATAACGCATTAATAAAGTATATCCTACAGCACTAGCTAAACGTTCTTCTTCAATAGAATGAGACATTCCTGTTTTAATACCATGCTCAATACATGGAGAATAAGCAATAATTAAAGCTGGTCCATTATGTTCCATAGCTTCTTTCATAA
Source organism: uncultured Bacilli bacterium (assembly GCA_910585045.1). GTDB lineage: Bacteria > Bacillota_I > Bacilli_A > RF39 > UBA660 > Caccenecus. Next base: position 57,606 of record CAJUCD010000008.1, on the reverse strand, counting down.
CTTTTAGAGAATGCATCATATTAGCTCCTAGAGAAATGCTAGCAACATAACAATTAGAATAAGACATTGCGATACGAAATAAATCTTTTTTGGGAGTTTTTTTACCAAAATCAGCGAATTCTGCAATAGCACCAATTCTACTTGATTTGCTAGATTGACCTCCTGTATTAGAATATACTTCTGTATCTAATACTAAAACTTTGATGTTTTCATTAGTTGATAAAACATGGTCTAAACCTCCAAAGCCAATATCATATGCCCAGCCATCTCCTCCTAAAGCTAGAACTGTTCTTGCAGGAATATAATTTAGTAAGCTTTTTAATTTACTTGGTATATCTAGAATACTTAATTCTTTTTTTACTTCTGATGTAATTTTAAAATCATTTATATTGTTGATATATTTTTCAAAAATTTCTGATATATTTTTAGGTACGTTAGACATTTCTTCTAACATTATTTGCTTAATTAAATTACGTTTAGCTTTATATGACAAATGCATTCCTAAAGCAAATTCAGCATTGTCTTCAAAAAGAGAATTAGCCCATGGAATACTATATGGAGTTGAAGGTGTAGAACCTCCGTAAATACTTGAACAGCCTGTTGCATTTGCAATAACTAATTCTTCACCATAAAGTCTAGTTATTAAATTAATGTATGGCGTTTCACCACATCCAGCACAAGCACCACTAAATTCAAATTTAGTAGGACACAAACTTGAACCTGGAACTGTAAATTTATTATAAATTTCAGGATTTTTATAGTTTTGAAAATATTCATTAGCTTTAGTAGCTATTTTTTTATCTATAGGACCAAATTCTAAAGCTTTTTTACCATTTAATCCTGGACATTCAGTAATACATAAACCACACTCTGTACAGTCTAGTTCACTTACTAAAACTTGATAATTATATTCTTTGTTTAATAAGTATGGCTTACCTTCTTCATCTTTAGAAATAAAAGTTCTAATTACTGCATGAGGACACACAAAACTACAACGACCACATTCTGTACAATTTTCTGGTATCCATTTAGGAGCTTTAGTGTTAGTTTGTCTTTTTTCATATTTGCTAAGCCCTGAGGGAAAAATACCTGATTTAAATTGTGATACTTCCCCAACAGTTAAATTATCACCTAAACGATTATTTATTTTGCTAATAATATCTAAATTGCTATTATCTGTTTCATTAGAAATATCTGTAATTGTTATCTCTTTTAAGGCAGTTACAGCTTCTTCTATCGCTTTAATATTACTATTTATAATATTCTCACCTTTTGTTTTGAAAGAAGTCTTAATACTATCACATAATAATTCATAGGCATTATTAATATTTAATTTAGTTAAGATAAGCATTTCAATTATTTTACTAATTTTACCTTTGATTCCAACTTTATCAGCGATAGTTGCAGCATCAATAATGTTTAAGGAAATATTTCTTTCTTTAATAATCTTTTTATCTTTATTTGTTAAGTAGGAATTAATTTCAGAAGCACTCTTACTTGTATTAATGATTAAAGTACCATTTTCTTTTATATTATCTAACATATTAAATTTTCTTAAATATTCGTCTTTCGTAATAACTACTAAACTTGGCTTAGTAACATAATATGGAGCATTTATGGGCGATTTACTAATTCGTAAATTACTGAGGGTAACTCCTCCGCTTTTCTTAGAATCATAAGAAAAATAACCATTAACATAATAATCTTTTGAACCTAATATTTTTAAAATGTCTTTAGAGGCACTTACACAGCCATCTGAACCAAAACCATATATTAGAAATTCTAAGGCGTCTAAATCAACTTCATATTCTTCTTTAGCTAAACTTGTATTAGTTACATCATCAATTATACTAATAGTAAAATTATTTTTTAATTTAGTTTCTAACATAGTAAAAATACTTTTAATATCAGCTGGCGTAGTATTTTTGCTAGATAGTCCATAACGTCCACCTACAATATTTATATTTTTATCTTTAAGAGCATTTACAATGTCAAGATATAAGGGTTCTCCATTAGCTCCTGCTTCTTTAGTACGATCTAAAACAGCAATATTTTTTACAGTTTTGGGTAAAATTGCTTCTAAATATTTAGAACTAAAAGGACGATATAAATGAACAGTTACAAGCCCTACTTTTTTATTATTTTTAAGCTCTTTATCGACAACTAATTTAATAGTATCAGTTACACTTCCCATAGCAACAATAATATTAGTGGCATTTTTATCGCCGTAATATGTAAATGGTTGATAATTAGTATGCATTATTTTATTTATTTCGCTCATATAATAATTTACTATATCTGGAAGTTTATCATAATAAGTGTTACGGGCTTCTTGCGTTTGAAAGAAAATATCTTCATTCATAGCTAAGCCTCTTTCAAAGCCACAATCAATATTTAAGGCTTTATTTTTAAATTTCTCAATCTCAGTCCAAGGAATAAGAGGTTTTAGTTTTTCGGTGTCCAATTCTTCTATTGAACTTATTTCATGACTAGTTCGGAAACCATCAAAAAAATGAAGAAAAGGAATACTACCTTTTATAGCTGATAAATGAGCGACCGCAGCCAAATTGCCAGCATCCGCTACATTACTAGAAGCAAGGATAGCAAAACCAGTTGGTCTAGTACTATATACATCACTATGATCGCCAAATATAGATAAAGCGTTGGTGGCAATAGTTCTAGCAGCAACATGAATAACCCCTGGTAGCATCTCGCCAGCTATTTTATACATGTTTGGAATCATTAAAAGAAGTCCTTGGCTAGCAGTAAAAGTTGAAGCAAGAGAGCCACTAATTAAAGCACCATGAAAAGCTCCAGCTGCCCCTGCTTCACTTTGCATTTCAACTAAATTTACAGGCGTACCAAAAAGATTAATTCTTTTTTTTGTCAGAGAATCAATATTAGAAGCCATTGGACTAGAAGGAGTTATAGGATAGATAGAACTTATTTCACTAAAATAATAAGCAATATCACTACAAGCTTTATTACCATCACATATTTTTAACATATTAATCACCTTATTAAAAATTATACCACGTTTTGACCTTTTGGCATATATTAATTGGTCTTACTTATCTAATAATATATGTTTATTTAAGAAATTTATGTTATCAAAAAAACTAAGCTATTATGCTTAGTTACGAATTTCTAGTGCTTGTTAAAGAATTTTGGTTATAGAGTTGAAGAATAGAGCAAATATAGTGTAGATTAATATTTGCTTGTTCATTAGGATCTTCAGATATAACTTTAGATTTTATTTTTTGATATTCTTGACTATCTTTTAAAAGCTCATCTAAATAACTTTCTAAATACTTAATTAATTCTAAAGGCACTTTTAACACTTCGCCTTTTAGGAAGTCAAATGAAATATCCTCATTTGTAGAAAAACAACTTTCTATATGAGCAAGACAAATAGAAGCTAATTCTAATAAAAAGCGTTCTTGTTCTTCTTTATATTCTAAATTGTAAATATGAAAAAGAATATTATTAAGTAAATCTTTATCTAAAACTTCTAAGCTAGAAGCATAGTTTAATAAATTAGTTACTGTAAAATTAGAATCAATATTTTGAGCACAAAAAAGCTCAGATATTTCTGTTTTTAAATCTTTAATAGCAATATATAACTCCCAAGTATTATGCTTATTTTTAGTATAAATATCTTGTAATTTTACTAAATATTCCTGTTGCTTTTTTATATCTAAAGCACTTATTAATTCTATAATCTCAGTATATGAGTTAGTTAATAAATTCTTATTATGAATATAATCAATATCATAGCTAGCTATGGCTGGAGTGTATTCCACTATTTGCTCACGATGCACATCATATTCTTTTATTAATCTTCGTATGTGTGTAGTATCTTTTTTATATTTTAAAATAGTTATTAATGTGCCTATAGTTAGAATTCCAGCGGCCAAAAGAGGCATAAATAAAGTAATGGCACTAGCACCTAAAGTTGCTAATAAATGCTTGTTTCGAGTAGATTTCTCATTTTGAAATCTTAAAATTAATTCTCTTAATGTTGTATCTATTTCAGCTGAGCAACTAGATAATTGACTTACAATATTTCTTTCATTTAAAAATTTTGGAGAGTTACTAATACCTTCTAAAAAACTTCTAATTTCTTCACTTGATTCATATAAATAAAATAAATCAATTTCTGTTTTCGTCTTTTTCATAAAAAACCACCTATAAAAACTTTAACATATGTTTTGGCAAAAGAAAAGAGATTTTAATAACCTCTATTATTTATTAATTATAAATTTTTATATTTGTTTACAAACTTCAATTATTTTATTCATAAAAAAGATAGATTAATCTCTATCTTTAACGTTATGATATATTTCTGTAACATCTTCAATATCATCTAATAGTTTATATAATTTATCAAAAATTTCTAAATCTTCACTAGATAATTCAATTTCATCTTTAGCAAACATTCCAACTTCATCTACTTCATATTCAACATTTGGAATAATACTTTCAATTACATCTTTAGTTTTGTTAATATCATTAGGATGAATACTAATATTTAATTCGGTATCTACTTTATCAAATTCAACAGGTTCAATTCCTACTTCTAATAAACTTTCAAATACTTTTTCTTCTTCTTCTGTTTTAAAACTTAATATTGCTAAATAATCATAGTTATAAGAAACTGAATTAGTAACTCCTAAACTTTTATTAACTTTATTAAAAGCGGCACGAACCATACCTACAGTACGATTAACATTATCAGTTAAGGTTTTAATAATTAAAGTAGAAGCTCCTGGTCCAAATCCTTCATATACTACTTCATGGTAATCTTCGCCACCAATACCTTTAGCTTTTTCAATAGCACGATTTATAATATCACTTGGTACTTGGGCTTTCTTAGCTTTTTCCACCATTCTTTTTAAAACAACATTACTTTCAATTTCTGGTGTTCCTTTTTTAGCTGCTAAATATATTTCTTTAGCAAAAGTAGAATAAGTTTTAGCTTTTATAGCTCCTGTTTTTTGAATACTTGCTTTGCGAACTTCATAGGCTCTTCCCATATTTGTTCCTCCTCTTTGTTAAATAATTTGCGTATAAATTATACCGCGCAATATAGTCTTTTGTCTAGTTTTATTAGATAAGATGTTTTAACTTTTTAACATATTTATAGATAAAATAATCTTTTTTAATATGTTTTTTTAAATGTCTTAATAATTTAGCTGGACTATATATTTCATAATAATTAATATTTTCATGTTCCATAACATATTCTAATGCTTTTATTGTGGTATCTTTATAGTCTTTAGTCTTAAAAAAGTTTTTTATACGACGGTATAATTTTTTATTTACTTTACGATTTAAAAATTTATAATAATTTTCAGACTTAGCTTTAAAAACATATTTTTCGCCATCATAATTTTTTAAAATTCTTATAGTATCATAATACCCCATTTTAATATTTTCCTCAATACGACTAGGATCTAAAGTCATAACTCCACCTAAACTACGTTTAGATTCAATAACTATTACATTGGCATCTTCACTATAAGCCCGAGATAAACCAATACCATGAACTTTAACTAAATATATCTTATCATACCCTTTTTCTAATAGCATATTAACAGGTCCAATGTCGTAAAACCCTCCATCAAGATAATAATTATCATCAATTAATTTCTCTCGTTTAAAAATAGGTAAAAAAGCACTGGCTAAAACATAATCTTTAATTCGCTCAGGGTTCATATCCTCTTTAAATAAATACAGAGGTTTTAAATCTTTAAATCTTACTGTACATAAACCAAAATCCATATCACTATTTAATAAATCATCTACTATTAAATATTTATCAATAACTTCTTTTAACCCTTTTAATTCTATTCCTTTATTACGAAGAATTTTAAATAAACTGGTAATAGTTAATTTAATAAAACTAAAATTCATTTGTTTTTTAGCATAGGCATCAATGAAAGAATCTGAAAATCCAAAAACATGACCCATACTTAAACTACGCCAAATTCTAGGCAATTCAGCACCTTTTCCACTGGCTATAATAACACCATTTAAAGCGCCAATGCTTGTCCCACATACTCCGTCTATTTTTATACCATGTTCATACATAGCCATATAAACGCCAGCTTGATAAGACCCACGTACGCCGCCACCTTCTAATGCTAATCCTGTCATTTAACTTTTCTCCTTAAGAAAAATATAAATGGTTTCGCTAAAAATTTAGCTACTAGACGATTTTTTGTACTACGTTTAAGACGCATATAATATGATGATAAAGAATCACTTCTAAATTCTAGAATATCATTTAGTTTGTCACTATCTTCATAAATATGAGAATAAAAATTTTTATCAAGAAATAATAAAGTTCCTAAATATTTAAAACTTATACCATATATTTCTAAAACATGGGATAATATATCTCTATAACTACTTGTTGTAGTATCTCCACCACCTGCATTAAAAGTTTTCTTTCTTAACTCAGCTTCATGATTTAAACTATTAACAAAAAGATAAGCTGCGTCATTATCAGTCAGAGCTTCTAAAGTTGTATTTCTTTTAACATTATACATAAAACTACCTGTACTAGGGTCACTTAGTATAAATGGTAATCTTATGATTGTATAATTTTTTAATTTACTTTTAATAAGATCTTCTGTAGCTAATTTAGTAGTACTATAATAATCTAATGGTAAAATATTAGGCTTACTTTTTATTGTAGCAGTTTTTATATCTCCATAAATGGTAGTTGATGAGGCATATACTAAAAAGCATTTTGGATTGTAAAAATCAAGAGCTTTGATAATATTTAAAGTGCCATTATATTCAATTAAATCACTTAAACCTTTTTTTAAATCGGCAATAGGAGGCATAACTCCTGCTAGATGAATAATATAATCTTGGTCTTTAATTAATGACGGAATTAAAATAGTATCATTAATGTCGCCATAAATTATATTGATACGACGACGGTATTTTTTTAATCTTTTTTGATTACCTTTATTCCTTAAATCTAAGGCTGTTATTTCATATTTTCCTTCACTAAGTAAATATTTTATAACTTTTAAACCAATAGAACCTGAGGCCCCTGTTACTAAAACTTTTTTCATTTAATCACTTCCTTAAATAAATAGCGAAATAACTAATAGCATTAAACCTATTAGTATTCCTATTATGGTTTCAGCTTTTTTTCGATTAACAAGTAATTCAGGGAGTAATTCCCAAATAGAAATGTATAAAATCATTCCTAATGTTATTGAAGTTATAATAGCTAATATTAAATTACTTATTTCACCAATTATAAGAAAAATAAGCCCTCCAAATAAACTTGATAAAGTAAGACTTAAAATTAACAATTTATTATTTTTAATATCAAGAGAACTAAAAATATGGGTTCCTAAAGGGATATTATGAAGTGCTACAGAAATTGAAGTTAGTAAACCGATTTTTAAACTGTTATTTGCCATGCCAAATATTGCAAAGCCTTCAATTATATTGTGTAAAATAAGACTAACAACAGTTAACTTTTCAATATGATGAATATGTGATATGTGCTCTTTTTTGTTTTTTTCATTATCATGATGTTCATGGTGATGGTCAGGGATAAATATATCTAGAATTTTTAATATTAAGAGACCTACAATTATAAATAAACCAATAATTATAGTTTTACTTATGGTACTATATTCTTCTAATAACTCTAAGTTTTCTGGAAATAAATCAAATAATACTAGAGAAAGCATAATTATAAAAGCTAAAGCAATACTAAAATTATTTAATTTATCTTTGTTTGATACTTTAGAAGATATTAAACCTCCTATTAGAAAAAAAAGACCTGCAGTTAATGTTAATATTATTCCATAAATTTTATTCATATTTAAACACTCCATATTAATTATACCTTTATTTAAGTATTTAGGCAAATAAAAATAAACTATGTTTATATAAAATAAACATAGTTTATTGTAGGATTAATTATTTAATTACCAATTAAATAAATTATTATAATTATTATTGTTAGCTTTAATATTAAAATCTCCAGACATATCTGTAAACATACTACCTGCAAAGATAATAAATGCTATAAAGTAACCTATAATACTTATGAAAACTAAAGTAGTTAAAACATATGATTTTTTATTTTCAGAAATTGTATTGTTTCTTATATATCCTAATATATAGTTAAAGAAACATGCTATTGTTATAACAAAACCAATAAGTGCTCCTACCCATGATAAAATATTTAAATAATACATTAAAGCCATTAAAATATTAGTAAATATTGTTGGAGCCATACTAGTAGCATATAAACTAATTGATTTTTTAAAATCAAAACTATTATTGCCTGTTAATTTAGATATTACAAATGCTACAGTTATTGGAATAAACGATAAGATAAAATATATTAATGTCATATATAAGAAGATCTTAAAATAAGGTATTTCTATTACTTGTTTTATATTTAGATTATAATCATTAAAACCTAACATAATAGATTCAAAGCCACCCATCATGTAAATACCAAAACTAATAGCAATTGCTACTAACATAATCATATTAGCAGTTAAATCTTTTTTATTTACTTCTTCATCTAAAGTTGTAGCTGGTTTTTTATACATATTTATAATTGTATCTAAAAAACCTTTACCCAAACCCTTTAGGGCATCAGTATTTACACTTACAACTTCTGGTTTAGAACCGCACACACATTCTTCTTCACCAATTAGTTCTTTACCACAATTTGTGCAAAATCTTTTTTCTACCTTTACTTCTTCATTTTTTACTTTTGCAGTTGTCTTCTTAGGACTTGCTGCTTTAGTACTACTTTTTGTTGTAGTCTTTGTTGTTGTCTTTTTTTCTTCAGCCATTTTACTCACACTCCTTTAATTATTTCTATTTATATAAATATGGCTCAACTAAATAAATATAAAAATATGGTCCACTTGCAGATTCGCTAGTAGTTATGAACTCTATTTTTAAATCGTCTATTCCTGTGATATCAATGTCAATATCAGCTTGTAAATCACTATTCTTGGTAATATTATCATTTCGATATAATTCTTTATCATCACCATAAATTATAATAGTGCCATTAAATTCTTTATCCCAATCTTCCCCTCTTACTATGGTTGTTTTGAGTTTTTTATATTCACCATTCAAACGATATACAACATATTGTGTTTCACCATCAAATGAAAAATTTAAACTATTTTTATATTCTATATCATAAATTTTTAAAGGTGATTTGGAATATCTAGCTCCTTTATAACTAACACGATATTTATCTATTAAACTATCAGGAAGCTTTTCATTATATTTTTCCTTTAGTTTAGTTAATTCTTTATATTCTTCAGTATTAGAATTACTTTTTAATAATTCAAGAGTATTATCAATATATTCAATTATATCTTGATATTTTAATTCGGCTTCTTTTTTAGGTATTATTTTATTAATATTATCTAATATAATTTTCAAAGTCTCTTTATATAAGTTCTGATAGTCTTCAGTATTACTTAAATCAATTTTGTTGATAATATTATTTTCATTTAGATATTTTAATTTTTCTAAATAAGCTTCTAATATTTCTTCATAAGAAGATTCATTATTAATATTAACTAGTTCATCAGCTTTTTCTTTTAGAGTTGTTATTTCTTCTTTTATATATTCTTTAACAAAAGTATTTGCTTTGGAATAATAGCAATCTAGAGAATCAACTTTTTGATAATAATAGTATGCTTCATGAGAATTGTTTTCTTCAGCATATTTCGTTCCTTCAAAATATGCTGTTTTAGAATAATATAAAGTTAAGATTTCATTTTTATATTCTTTATATAAATTATTATCTAACATGTATTCTAAGCCATTATAATAATTATAAATTTCTTTTAGAGCTCCAGAAACTTTTTGATAATTATCATTTAATTCTTTTGAATCTTTATATTCTGTATTAAAATTCTTGACCCAACGAGTCATAGCACGATTAGTTGTATTTTTGAGCTTGTTAAGAATCTTTTCATCATTTCTATTACTTTTTAAAATTTTGCCCATTTCAATTAACTCTTTATTATTATTCTCACTATAATTATCATAATAACTAAGTAAATAGTCTTCCATTTTTTTGATAGGATTATTAAGTAAAATTGATAGTGTGATAAGAGCTATAATAGTTATTGTTAAAACAATTAGCATAACTATTTTATTTTGTTTTGATAAACTTTTAAATTTATTAATTAGAGCATTGTTATTTTTTTGAGATTTTTTTAATTCTATTTTATGTCCACATTTTTCACAAAACTTGGTTTCTGGTTTATTTTTAGTACCACATTTTTCACAAAACATACTTTTTCTCCTAACTTGTTTCCTAGAATCATTTTACAATATTTTGTTAACAAAATAAATACTTTTTTATTAAAAATAAAGGTTTTACATTAATTATTTAAAGTTTTTGAAATAAGATTAAAGTTATCTTTTATTCTTTCACAATTAGGGTTTAATTCAAGAGCTAATTGCATATGTTTTAGACTTTCAGGATAAAGTTTTAAATTATAGCAAACTATTCCCATTAATTCATGTATATAATCATTCCAAGCAAAAGCTTCATTAATATATATCGGAGGTTTTTCTTTTATTAAAAATGCTTGTGTTAATAATTCATATGCTTCTTGATATCTCTTATTGTCACAATAAAGTTGAGCTAATTCAACATAGCTTTCTCTTAAATATGATGCTTCTTTAATAGCTTCTTTAAACCACATTTCTGCTTCTTTTGTCCTATTTAAATTAAGATAACATCTAGCAATAAAACGCATAGATGCACATCTTTCGGCATCCCATTTTGCACTTGGTAGTGATAAATGTTTTAATAAAGTAGTAATGGATTTTTCATATTCTTTGTAAAACATATATTCACGACCAAGATAGTGCATATTTCTGTCATCATCAGGATTTTCTTCAACACTTAATTCTAATAAAGGAAGATAGCTACTGCGAGATTTTTCATTATCAGGATAATGATTTAAAGTAATGTTTGGCTCTATTATTTCTACTTCTCCTGGAAGTGAATTTAAAACTTCATGAACTGGATGATGCCAATAATAACCGTTTCTTCTATGAATTTTACCTATAAAAAATGTTGTAGCGGGATTACCATATTCATCAAAACTCCAATTATAATTATATTTTACTTTATCTATATTTTTGTTCCATATACTTTCTAATTTAGCTCTCCAACCTGGAACAAACACTTCATCTAAGTCAGTACATACACAAATATCAGTATCTTTAGGAACTAATTCTAATGATTTATTTCGTGCAACATCAAAACGCCACGGTTTTATAATTTCTTGTTTAACATTTACTCCTAACTCTTTAAATTTTTCTAAGCTGTTATCACTCGAGCCTGTATCAAGGACATATATTGCATCTGCTTCTTTCATAGATTCAACCCAACGTTCAATAAATTTAGACTCATTTTTGCATATTGCGTAAACACAAACTTTATATTTTTTCAATTTATTCACCCTGTTAGAATTATATATTTAATATTTTTTATTAGAACTTTAAAAATATGTTTTTTTCTGGTTATTTGACATTATCATACAAATTTCTTGTTCATATATTAAGTTAGAAAGGAGAAAAAAATATGAATAACATACATAGAGCACAGCAATTGATTGATTGCTATAATAAAGAACATCCAAATGCTGGTGGATGCTGCTGTTCTGGTAGACAAATACCAGGTCCTACTGGGCCTACGGGTCCTACTGGACCATCAGGAGGACCTACTGGAGCAACTGGAAGTACAGGACCTATCGGACCTACTGGACCTCAAG
>CAJUCD010000008.1:0-45693 GCA_910585045.1 uncultured Bacilli bacterium | reverse complement strand
GTGCTACTGGACCTACTGGAGCAACCGGAAGTACAGGACCTATCGGACCTACTGGGCCTCAAGGTATTCAAGGCTTGACTGGTGCTATTGGACCTACTGGAGCAACCGGAAGTACAGGACCTATTGGACCTACTGGACCTCAAGGTATTCAAGGCTTGACTGGTGAAACTGGACCTGCGCCTACCTTAGCTGTTGGTACTGTAACTACAGGCGCTCCTGGGTCACAAGCTAGTGTAACTATAAATCCTGTATAGTAAAAGTACTAATAATATTAAGAAAGGAGAATAATTTATGAACCCAACAGGTTATACAATAGATTTTGTAATTCCCCAAGGTCCTACTGGACCAACAGGACCTGCTAATGGGCTTAGTGCATATGGTGGAAAATATAATGATACACCACAAACCCTTAATTTAGTAATTGGTTCTGCATCTCAAATACCACTTACTAATAGTATGCCTAATTTAAATACAACGTACACGCCTGTTAATAGCATTACTGTAGCTCAAGCTGGAACTTATGAAATAAATTATTTTAGTAATGTTTCTGCTGCTATCGGAACAACAGTAACTCAAGCTGTTAGAGTTAATGGAACTAATATTCCCTCTACTGAAATTTCAAGAGTTCTTGCTGTTGGTGTAGGTTCTACTTATACTGGTAGCACAATAGTTACTTTGGCTGCTGGAGATGTTATAGATATGGCTGTTTCAGCATTATTAGCAGTTGGTTTAACTTTAGGAAATGGTGTAAATGCTACTTTAAGTATTAAAAAAATTAATTAAAAAATATATATTTAAAATTTAATTTTTATTAAAGTATTTAAGCATATAATTTTGAAATTCCTCCCTTTGGGGAGGTTTTTAATTATGATTTGTTGTTTATATATGGTGTCTATTTTTAGATAAAAAAAGTGTTGTAATAGCCTTAATTGCAAGAACTAAAGCATCAACACAATATCTTTAGGACAATTCCAAGGATTAATCTTGTATCCTAATTCTACTATACTTTGCTGTAACTTAGTATGTGATGGTTAAAAGGATATTGGGCGCACACCTGCTCCAGCCCAGTCCACGTCGGCACTACTCAGAATGCCATTCGCATTCACAAAGAACACGCTAGCGTTATAGCCATCCCACATGTACGGAGACTTACTTAAATTTAGAGATTAATCCTAAGAAAAAAGAAGTAAAAAATACTTCTATAATCCACCACCAGAACCAAATGAATCTAATTCTTCTTGAGTAACTACTACATTTATACGCATTCTTCTGTTACCACATATAAATAAAGCTTCTCCTTGGTTATAGTATTTAATACTATTTTTCTCTGATTCATTTAAATCTATTAATTTTGCTAAATCATCAACAGCTTGTTTACGTAGACCCATTACAAGATAATATGAAGCATTATCGAATATAGCTTTACCATGAATAATCATATTTGGTGCTGCAAAGTCAGTTGGTTGTTGAGTAATTATAATTGTGCCTGTATTGTATTTTCGAGAACGCCTTTGAATTTGAGCTAAGAACTCTGCTCCAAGTTCATTACGACTTGATAATAAAACGTGGGCTTCATCAACCATCATGACTGTATTTATATTTTTATCTAAACACAATCCCCAAGCATACTTTAATATATTAAAGAATAATGCATTTTTAATATTTTCATCACTATTCATAAGTTCTCGTATGTTAAATACAATATAATCACTTTCAAATTTTAATGTAGTATGTCCAGTAAAATAATAACGTAGTTCTTTAGTTAAAGGCCTTATTTTTAACTCAAGTCTTTCAATAACATCTCTTTCTCTTGTTGCATCTGGCATTGATAAAATTTTACCTTTTATAGTAGCATATACATCATCAAAAGTTGGAAAGTCTGCACTTCTTAAATTAGTAAAATCAGTATCAAAATCTATTTTGTATCTTTTATATGTATCTTGAACTATTTCACTAAACATAGTTAAAACGTCTTCTTCAATATCAGGATATAAATATTTCATAAAAGCTTTTAACTGTTGCAAAGTTCTTGTTAAGATGGTGTAGCCTAGACCATCTCTTATTTCTTCTTCATCAGCATCAACAACAACTTCAAGAGGATTAACCATACCGAAGTCGCCGCCTTTACCTAAATCTAGGAAGTCTCCTCCTAAATTTCTAGTCATTTCTTCTAGTTCGCCTTCTGGATCAATACATACTATTTTGCAGCCATTACGAAGATGAGTACGCAATAAAAGTTTAGCTGCTGTTGATTTTCCAGAACCAGATGTTCCTAAAAGAATCATGTTAGCGTTATTTCGGTTATGTTCTTTTTTTATTTGATATAAAAATTGATTAAATAAAACTACACCACCTGAGAAATCTACACCAAAAAGTGTTGCATTACCAGGGTCTTTAATACTATCAAAAACAAACGGATACATAGCTGCTAAAGTGATAGATGGTATTGGAGTTCCAATACGATTTTCAATATCTTGTTTAGGAAATATAGGAATAATAGATTGGAGAACTTTTTCTTGTTCAAACATTAAACTAATTCCTCTCATTCCTAAAGCATCAAGATAAGTTCGTACTTGCATTTTCTTTATTTCTAAATCTTCTTTAGAATCTGCACTAATCATTAAATGCATTTGAAAATCAAAAATACGTGCTTGTGTAGCAGCAAGCATAGAAATAAATTGTTCTAATGATTCGTAATCTTGGCGTAAACGCTCTTGAGTTGTTTTATCTCTTTCGCTTTGATAACGCATTTTTAAATCTGCTATCTCTTTGTTTAACATTTTTTGTAAGGTACTAAATTCAATTGGAATATGTTTTATGGAAACTTTTACTCCGCTTATACTAGTTATGTCAGATAAATATCCTATATAAATGCTTTTTGGAAAGCTAATTATAGTCATAATTGTACAGTATTTGCCACCTATAGTAAATTCTGTTGGTTTAAATTCCATACCTTTTGGTGCTATTTCACTTTTACTCATTAGCTCATCACCGTCCCAAAGTTAGTATGTGTTCCACCATTTAAAAAGTTATCTAAAATCATTCTTAAATCATCATTTGATGTTTGAGTAGAATTTAATCCTGACGTTGCTAGACCACTTATTAAAGTGTGAATCTTTTTTTGTATTAATTCCATTCTTTTTTCTTTAAATAAAATAAAGTATTCAGTATCAACGACATTATACTCAGCACTCATAAACATATTTGCTTTATTTATATCTTCCATTATTAATTTTTTTTGAGCATTGCTACCAGTGTTGTTATATAAAATCTGTAGTTGAGATAAATAAACACTAATATCTACAGGGCGATCGGCAATTATGAGCCAAAATTCAAAATTTATAGAGTTATAAAAATTTCTTAGATTTCCTACTATAGCATTTTGTAATCCTTGATCAGATATAAATATATTTCTGGGATGAACTTTAACACCTGTTACATATTCACCATTTTCTAGTTGTATCATGCCGTTTAATATTTGTTTTATTGGCAGCCAGTCTTCACTAAATCCATAACTACTCTTCGACATCAAAACACCAACCTTTCCAAATATATCTTCGTGGTTCATTATAAAATGAATATATATTTATTATAAATTGTAAAACATTGTGATAATGAGGAACTGGTAAGACTAAAAAACCCGTAATAAGCGCTGGAGCTAATATTAGTAACATTACACCTATTTTAGCACTTTGAATTACTAATAGTAAAATTAAAGTTATACCAACTCCTGTTCCAAATAAAGTTAAGTCTAATGGAGTAAAAAAACCTAATATTAATTGTGATTTTTTTGAGTTTGCTGGAATTAGATAGTTATTCACTTTTAGTCCCTCCTATTTTTACTTAATACATTATATCACAAATATTTTTAGAGTGATAGTAGTAAATAGCAAGAAAAAAGATATTGTAATAGTTTTAATTACAAGAATTAAAACATCAATATCATTTATTTAAGAATAATCTTAGGACTAATCTTGTATTCTTAAGCTTTTATAAAAAACGTAATCATTATATTAGTTTTTAAGAATATTCGGCGCACACCAAGCGTGCCGTTCACGTTGTTGTTAGTGAGGGAGCCAGTCGAATACACAATGAACACCCAAGCATAGCCACTGTTCCAGTAGAACGGACACTAATAATTTTAGATTAACCCTTTATCTTTTTAATTCATCAAGTTTTCTCAAAAATTCTTCACTTTTTACTGCTGCAAAATACTCACTAGAAGAACTCATTACTGTTTGTGCTGATTCAATTTCTTGTTTAGCATATTCATCATCTGATTGACTCGATTTAGCTTTAGTAAGTCTTATTTTTAAATCTGTTAGCAAAGCAATTAGCTCTTGGTTAAATTTTTCTGCATTACTTTTTGCTTTTATTAGAAAGAAAATTCCTATTTCATCTATAATAACTATATCTCTATTGGCTGTTTTAAGACGGCCTGATTTCATCAAACTAAGAGCTTCGCAATAACACATATATATATCATAACATTCGCCAAAATCACTATTGTCTCCTTTATATAAACCTTTACCTTTAATGACTTTAGAGGCATAAAATAGCCACATTCGTTCTAAAATTGAAGATTGTTGGCGTAAATAGCTAGAAATTAGTTGAGGACTAATATTTTTTCTTTTTAAAGTTTCAAAATATCTTTCAATTGCACAATAATTGGCATTTATTATTTCTTCATTGTTCAAGTCATAAATTGGAGATCTTAGAGGATTTGTAGCAAGTTTAACTTTTTCTTGAACCTTACTTTTAATACTTTCATAACAATCAATAAAAACTTGATTATCTTCTATTATGCTCTCTATTTGTCTTATTTGTTCTTCTAAATAAGAAATAGCTTGTTGTCTAGTAGCTAAAGATTGATCTAAAGCCATCTTTTCTCGAATCTTATAAGTTCTTATTTGAAAATCAAGGCTTTCCTTTTTTGTAGGAAAGCCAAAGCTTTTTCGTAATTTATCTTCAAAAATACTCATTAGTTTTTACCACTATCATTAATTTTATTTGCAGTATCAGAAGCTTTATATCTTTGATATGTTGTACTACTTTTAGCAATAGTTTTCTTTTCTTCCATTTGTTGTTTTTGACGATCGATACTTTTTTTCTCATCTTCTAAAGGAGCTAACTCATTTTTAAATTGTTGAATCAATCCTCCAATTCTATCACTTTGCTCTTTAACTGTAATATCCATACCTTTTCCAGTAAGTTGAGTGGTTCCTGTACCTGTATATGCAGTACCGTCTTTTCTTATTCTAGCTACATTTTTAGCAGTAAATATTTCAGACATACGACCACTTTCGACCATATCTTTAACATCCATGTCAAACCAGAACTGTTCACCTGTTTCAGCATCATAAATACCATTTGCTTGATAATTCTCTAGAAACTCTGTGGTTAATTGAGAAGTTCTTCCTCTATGAGCTTGAGCTTCTCTACTGAGAAATCTATCTCTTATGTCATCGTGAGCCATTTTTAAATTAGCTTGTAGTTGTTCTAATTTTTGAGGAGATGCTCCTTGAGCCTCTCTAGCTTGTGTGTATTTTAACAATGCGGCATAGTTCATATTTTCAAGAGCTTGACCTGAATCTGCATCTTTCAAAACAATTTTCTGGCCAGCTGAATCTAATTTATATTGCCAGCGTCCAGTTGCATCTTTTTCGACTTCGTAAAATGCTCCAAAAACATCATTATTACCATCATTTATTTTATCATCAGCTTCTTTTTTCATATTTGACCAAGTATCAAAGTAGGTTTGATTTAAAGCTTTTCCTTCTTCCACATGACGCATATTTTCTTTAATTCTACCTTCAAAAAGGGCAATTTGATCACTTAAGTTTTGTAAAGTATTCATCATTTGTTCAGTAGCTTCATATTTTTCATTTTTACCAATTATTTCTTCGAATAGAAGAATTCTATTTCCTTTTGAGTCTGTTGTAAATGCTTGAACTTTATTACCGCTGGCATCTAAAACATAACTTCCATCCGCATTTTTTTGATAAATAGGTATTTTTTTACCATTTTCATCAAGAGCATATATAGCTTGACCTGAATCATTTTCGAGTTTATGTGCATTGCCTTCCATATCAAGCCCTCTTTCAAGATATCTATCTGATCTGCCTAATTTAGTATCAAAGCCAAATCTTTTTCTAAAGCTATCACCTATTCTATCTTTTCTAGTAGCGCCTTGTGCTTGAGCTTCTTTTGCAGCTTGTTTTCTTTTATATTGATTACCTATTGCAGTAAAGTCAAGAAAATCTTTAGCTTTACCAGCTTGTTCCCAGGCTCTAAAAGCTGCTACAGGTGATCCGCCTGCTATACCTCCTGCAATCAATGACAAACCTTGTTTAGCACTTGTAAGAGGATTATATTTTCCACCATCAAGTCCTGTTATTTCTTTAATTATTTCTGGAGCCTGTTTAACAAATAAAACAATACCTATTATTATTAATGCTTGAGCTAATAGTAATATATCTAATCTGGCAGACCCACTAAATAATGGTCCAAAAAATGTTCCAATGCTTCCTGAAATAGTTTTAATTAATAATACTGCAAAATATAAAATTGCTATTCTAATAAATACTTCAACAAAAGTTGTTACAGTAGCTTTTACCCAGTTGCTAAATACTTTTTTTGCTTGATCATTAGGTATTATTCTAGCTAATATTGGAATTGGAGCAATAAGTTCATATACTGCTAATTTAACTAATCTAAGAGCCATATCTAAACAATATGATAATAAAACAAAAACAACAAATATGCCTGCTATAGGCGATATAATAAAATAGTATGAAACCTCGCCTGATACTATTTTAGGTCCAAGACCCATTAGTTTCCAAAAAGTAGTGTTTTCTCTTGCTAGTTCCCATAATTCACCAAATGTTCTATCATTGCCATCTACACTAATAGTGATAGTTTTGCATGCTGAACCATCTTCTCCTTTTTGGTTTTGTTCTTCAGTTAAAGAATTACAATAAGTTTCATTAGCATGTAAAAATGCTGTGAATATACCAGCGGCCATTTCATAGCCACCCATTCTTATTGTTTCTGATGGATCATCACCACCATGATTACCTACAATTATTTTTCCAATAGTATTATTTATTAATAAAGAATTTTGAAATGCAAAAGCAAAATCAAATAAAGTTGGTAATATTGCTATTAAAACTACAGATATGATAACATCTTTAATAATATTTACAGGCGATTGTTTTCCTTTAGTTAAATCGTCAAGATTTATCATTGCTTTTAGTAATGAATAAGCAATAATAAATAACATTATTACACCTATAATTATGTATATTCTATTAACTAACCCTTCTACAGCTTCACCATTTAAAATATCTCCACCTTGAGCTAAAGCTAAAAATATTTGATAAACATAACTTATAAAAGAATAAATAATAGCATCAAGGGCTAATAGCATTCCATAGAAAAATGATACTATGCCATTTAATATATCTTCTCCCCATGAAAACGGATTCCACCACGAACCTAAAAACATATATTTACTCCTTTCTATTTTAGCCTATACCACAAGTACTTGGACTATAAATACCTAATAAAGTTAAAATAAATTCTACTAAAATTGGCAATAAGAAAATTATAACAGCAATTATTAAACGCTTTATTGTATTTTGAAGAGCTTTTTTCATAGCATCTTGATTACTTGAAGCTAAAGCTTTTCCAAATTCGACACCAGTCATAGCAAATAAGACCAAAATGGCAGCATATTTAATTAAATTAAAAATAAATTGTAAATAGTATGCTGGTGGTTTTTTATCTTTATCTTTAGGATTTCCCAAATAACTAACACAAGATTCATCGCCAAAGTCTATATCAAGATCAACATTTAGATTTCCATTTTTATCATTAGAATCTTCTGGTGGCGGTGGTGTAGGATCCTCACTAGTTATATTTTCCTGTTTTTCGCCTTTTAAATTAATTGAAGAAGCTCCGACAGTTGATACATTTAAAATAATTGTATATTCTTTGTTTAATGCAGAATTATATTTTAATTCTGGTAAACATTTAATTTTATTACCAGGATTTTTGCTAAAATCATTAGGAGATAAATTATATTTAGTTTGTTTTAAATCATAAAAATAATTTCTATTATTTCCAGTACATTTAACACCACTTCGAGTAACTTTACAAGTAATTGTCATAAAATTATTTTCATAAAAACATGTTGTTACCTCTGTAACTGTAGGCGTATATGAGTATTTAGGAACATAAATTCTAATGTTATTTTCATCATTTTCACCATATAGACCAGATATAGAATCATCATAAGCATTAAAATACATACCTTCACAGGCAACAATGACATTATTATCTAATTTAACATCAATTCGTTCATCAAAATGGTAATTATGCTCGCCGCCTGTTTCATGTATACTATTGGGCCCAGCAATTGTACATGTACCTTTGCCACCTTCACCTGTTGTACAATCAAAATAGAGTTTTTCATCACCAAAGCGGCAAGTTTCAGCATTGGCACTAATTATTGAAAAAAACATTATAGTAATACAAACTAAAAAGCACTTTAATTTTTTCATAAACTCCTCCATTTATAGAATATATATTTATCTAATTTAATCATAATAATTATATCATTATATATATAAAAAAACTAGTTTAAATTAAAAAAAGCCAAAATTGGCTCTTAATTACTCTTATCACCTATTTGAGTACATATTTTTTGAGTCGGATCCAACATACAACTAGTACAATCAGCAAAAGTTCCATGATAAACTTCTGATGCTCTATTTCCAACTAAATTTACGACTAGATTTAAAAAGCTTGGTATTACAAAAATTATAACTCCTGCGATGGCCCTAGTGATTAATGTTTTAATAGATTTTTTTATTTCATCATCTTTAGAAGATACAACAGCTTTGGATAAGTCTATGAATCCAAAAACTATTAAGGCTATTGGAATAATTATTTTAGCAGCAAAGAATACCCAGCCAAAAGCAGTAAATACTCCTAATACATTACCTTGGCAAAAGTCTTCTAAATCTAATTCTTCCTCTTTTTTATCACTTTGACTTGGACTATTATTTCCAGAATTATTGTTTTCTGTTGTATTATCATCTTTTGGAGGTTCATTTGTTGGTGCTGTTCCTTTTTTAAAAACGATATTCCCTGTTTTACTAGTGGTAACACCATAAACAGTATTTTTGTTACTAAAGCTATTATATGAAGCATTTAAATATAAATCTTTACTTGGACATAAAAATATATTTCCATTAATAAAATCCTTATTATTGAAGTCATTACGAGAATCAGAAATATAGTAACTATCTTCACAATTATTTGAGTTTGCGCATGTAAGTGAACATTGCAACTCGCCATTTACAACAGTACAAGAATATGCTAGACTATTGTTTCCAAAAATAGCTGTATTATTACTCTCCCAATAGCAACTTTTGCCATTAAATTTAGATAAATCAGCATCTACAATGTTTTCACTCTTTTCATCCATCTTCTTTATCTCATGAAGATTTTTTTTATTGCCTGATGTAATAGGATTATCTTCGTAACTTGCATAGAAACCTGAAACTCCATTATCACCTAAATAATAATATATAGTGTCACATTTCTCAATGATTGAAGCAGAAGGTCTTGTATAGTTGGGATTTATCTTCATTTGTCCACTTTGAGTACCACCAATTGTACATTCAGCATCAGAATCAATAATACCTATACTTGATGTAGTACAAGTAAAATAAAGCTTAGAATCACCATATTTACATGTAGCAGCATTAACGTTGTTAAGAGTTAAAGATAATGCGAACATAAATAATATATATTTTAGATTTCTCATAAACTCCTCCGTTGTAATCGATTATATTAATTATAACATTTAAAATCTAAAAAAACTAGATAAAATATTTTTATGTAACTATTTATTGTTAATTACCATTTTTAAGTATATAATATAGTAAAGCTTTGAGGTGAAGTGATGAAAAAAAACTTAGAAGAATATAAAAATATTCATTTAATTGGTATTGGTGGAGCTAGTATGTACTCGATAGCAGCCATGCTTAAAAACGATGGTAAAAATGTTACAGGAAGTGATATGTCTACTTCTGATAATATTACTTATTTAGAAAAATTAGGTATTAAAATAACAATTGGTCATAATACAAATAATCTTAAAGATGTAGATTTAGTTATATATTCTGCGGCTATAGGTGATGATGATGAAGAATTGCTTTATGGAAGAAATAATAATATTGAAACTATTGAAAGAGCTATTTTTTTAGGAGAATATACTAAAGCTTATGAAAATTTAATTTGTATTAGTGGTACACATGGTAAGAGCACAACTACAGCGATGATATCATCTATTTTTTTAGAAGCTAATTTAGAACCTACTATTCAAATTGGTGCTAGTTTGCAAAAAATTCAAGGTAATTATTATATTGGAGATAAAAAATATTTTATTTTAGAAGCTTGTGAATATGTAGATTCTTTTTTACATTTTAATCCTACTGATGCAATTGTTTTAAATATTGATAACGATCATTTAGATTATTTTAAAAATTTAGATAATATTAAAGATTCTTTTAAAAAATTTACTAGTAAGGTTCCTAAAAATGGTAATTTGATTTTAAATATTGATGATATAAATACAAAATATTTATTAAATAATGATTCTAATATTATAACTTATGGAATAGAAAATAAAAAAGCTATAGTTCAAGCAAGAAATATTATTTTTAATGATTTAGTTTTTCCTAGTTTTGATGTTTTTTATAATAATAGTTTTTTTGAAAATATTACTTTAAAAGTACTTGGTAAGCATAATATTTTAAATGCATTGGCAGCTATATCTTTAAGTATTAGTTATAAAATTGATGCTATCTGTATTAAGAATGCTTTAGAAGAATTTAGAGGTGTAGGAAGAAGATTTGAGTATTTAGGAGAGTATAAAGGTGCATATTTATTTGATGATTTTGCTCATCATCCAACAGAAATAATGGCAACATATAATTCTGCAAAAAGTATTAAACATAATGAATCTTGGGCTATTTTTCAATCTCATACTTTTAGTAGAACTTATGAACATATGGAAGAATTTGCAGATATTTTAGCAAAATTTGATAATATTATAATATGTGATATCTACCCTGCTCGAGAAAAAAATATTTGGAATGTTAAAGAAGATACTTTAGTTAATTTAATAAATACTAAAAATAAAAATGTTATACATATATCTTCTTATGAAGAAATAGCTACTTATTTAAAAGAAAAAATTAAACAAAATGATTTAGTTATTACAATTGGAGCAGGACCTATTAATAAGGTAGCTAAAATTTTATTGGAAAAGTAAATACTTTTCTTTTTTTATAAAATAAAAACATAAACTATTTTAGCTTATGCTCATATTCTGTTAGAATATTTAAAAATTCTTCTTCTGATTTAGCTTGACATATTTTTTCTTTATATATTTTAGATTCGGGCATTCCTTTTAAATAACTTAAAGCATGAGTTCTTATTTCTAATAATGCTATTTTAGAGTTTTTATCTTCTTTTAATAAATTGTAATGAAATTTAATCATTTCTAATTTTTCTATTGGTAGTGGTTCTGGTAAAATTTCACCAGTTTCTAAATAAGCTAGGCATCGTTTAAAAATCCAAGGATTACCTAAAGCTGCACGTCCGATCATTACAGCATCACATCCTGTTTCATCAAGCATTTTTTTTGCACTAATGGGGTCAATTATATCACCATTACCAATTACGGGAATACTGATGCTTTCTTTTACTTGTTTAATAATTTCCCAATTTGCTTGGCCACTATAGCCTTCACTTCTTGTACGAGCATGAATAGCTATGGCAGAAGCGCCACTTTGTTCACAAATTTTAGCTACTTCTACAGCATTTATATGGTCTTGATCCCAACCACTACGAATTTTTACAGTTACAGGAACATTAACAGCATTTACGACACTGCGAACTATTTCACCTATTTTATCTGGATTTTTTAATAAGGCACTTCCAGCTTGAGCTCGAAGGGCTACTTTAGGAACTGGACACCCCATATTAATATCTATTATGTCAGGATGCATTTTAGCTTCTACTAATTTGGCAGAGGCAACAAAAGTTTCAACATCACTTCCAAATATTTGTTGAGATATTGGCCGTTCTTCTGATGACATTTTTAAAAGATTAAAAGTTTTATCATTACCATAAACTAATGCATTAGAACTTACCATTTCAGCACATACTAATCCTGCTCCCATTTGACGTGCTATTTTGCGATAAGAAGTATTGGATATTCCTGCCATTGGAGCTAATACTAATCTATTTTCTATTTCAACATTACCTATTTTCCACTTCATATTTAACTCTTTTCTATAATTTTATAATATTTTTTGGATATTTTAGATTATTATATATCATTTTATTAAATTTTTGCAAGAAAAAAGAGAATATTATTCTCTAATTATTTTTCTAATTCAACTTCATCGCCAGTTTGTAATAAGAAACAATTGGCATCATCTGTATCAATATGTACTTCGTAAAAACCATTTGGACTAATTTTAACAAAAGCTTCCATTATGCCACCTTTATCAGTATTAATCTTAAGTTTAACTAAATCTTCATTTTTTAAGCCTAATTCAGCAGCTTTACTTTCATTCATATGAACATGTCTTTCAGCTTGAATACAAGCATTATTTAAAGTTACTTCGCCTTTTGGTCCAACTAAGGTAATAGTTTCACTATCTTCTAAGTCACCACTTTGACGAACAGGAGGATTAATTCCTAATTTATAAGCATCATTACGAGAAATTTCTACTTGGTCATATTTTCTAAATGGGCCTAGAACTCGAACATTCTCTATGCTTGATTTAGGAGTTTTAATAGTTAATGTTTGCATTGATGCATATTCTCCTATTTGATTTAATGGTTTTTTAATAGAAATTGGTTCATCAAATAATTGCTCATAAGTTTCTTTAGTTAAATGAACATGACGATTACTTATTGCTACTGTTACATGTATTTTTTCTTTCATATTATCACTCTTTCTACGTATTATATTTTAGCATTTTTTTAGAAAAAATAGAAGACTTTTTAGTCTTCTAAAGTTTTTTTAATCGGTAATTTGACATTTTCCAAAATTATCAAGGGAATTTATTAAGTTTTTGACAACAGGATTTTTTTCATCTAAATAGTATTCTTTGTTATTAGTAATTAATGTAAGACTATTGTTTTCAGAAATGTAGTTATCAATATTATTAATAAAATCAGCAATATTTATATTATGGTTTCTTTCTTCATATTCATTAGAATTTTTACTACCAGTATTATAAATTATATAGGTATTATTTTCATAAAAATGTGCTGTTGAACATCCTGAATTTAAACTAAATATAAGATTTTTAGTATTTAGTTGTTGTAATTCTTCTTCATTATAATTAATTAAACTTTGGAGTATTGTTAAAATATTGCCATAAGGTCTATTTATAAATACTTCATAAGAATCTTTAAATTGCTCTTTTATTATGTTAATTATCGTTGCCATATTATGTTCATTAAAGGCAATGTAATATGATCTTAAACGAGATATTTTATCTGTATCGTCGTATTCAGCTTGTTTTACTTGAATCTGATTTTGATTTAGAAATATAAAGTATACTGTCTTGTAACCATAAGAATAAATTAAACGATATTCATATTCTTCTAAATATATTTCTAATAAGTTGTTGTCATTATTTATAATACTTTTTATTACATTAGCTTTTTTATCATCATTTGACCCTGTAATTTTCATTTCATTATTTTTTTCATTTTTAAATATTTCTTCGAAATAAATTTGCAGCTTTTGTCTATTTTCTTCATTTATATCTACATTATAAACTTTGGTTTCGGGATAATTATCACCCTCTAGACAATCATTTGTGGTGCATCCTGGTTGATGTGTTACTTCTACATTTAAAGCTTCATCTATTTTTAAAATATAACTACTGCCAGGATTTGTATCATCAAAATAATCAATTTTATAATATTTAGTTTCTTTATCAGATTCTTTAGTAAATACTTTCGAACCTATAATTCCTATTAAAATAATAATTATTATTATCAAAACAGTAAAGAATATAAAACGTTTTTTCATTTTTAATCCCCTTTTCTTATAATATTATTCTATTATATTTTAAAAAAATAAAAAAGAGCAATTAGTTTTAATTTACTCTTATTTACATTATATTATTTTCTTTTTTTAATTCTTCAATTACTTCTATTTCACTAAAATGGTGTTTGATGCCTTTAATGTCTTGATATTCTTCATGACCTTTACCTACTAAAAGAATTAAATCTCCTTCTAAAGCATTGTTACAAGCATATTTTATAGCACAAGCACGATCTTCAATTTCTATATATTTTGCATCAACTCTATTTAAACCAACTTTTATATCTTCATTAATAGAGCTTATTTCTTCAAAACGAGGATTATCTGTCGTGATTATACATAAATCACTAGACCCGCCAATTATTTCGCCTAAATTATATCGACGTTCTTTAGGACGATTTCCCCCACCGCCAAAAATGCTTACTAAACGTTTAGGCTTATAATCTCTTAAGGTTTTAACTAAACATTTCATGCCATCCTCGGTGTGAGCGTAGTCTATTAAAACTTTATATTTAGGAGTTACTAAAGCTGTTTCCATACGGCCACGTACTTTACAATTTAGCAAACCTTCTTGTCCTTTTTTAATATCTATATTTAAACTTTGACACACTAATATAGCACATAAAGCATTATAAACATTAAATTCGCCTGGAATACTTACTCTAAATTTAGAGTTAATTACGCCATTAGTGGTAAACTCAGTACCAAAAAAGTTTTCATTATTAATTAATTTAATAGAGCTAGCTTGTAAGTCAGATTTATTTAAAACACTATAAGTCATTGGTTTAATACAAACTTTGTTTAAAACTTCAGGTAAACCTTGAGAATCATTATTAATAATTATTTTTTTACTATTTAAAAATAATTTATTTTTACAAGAAACATATTCTTCCCAAGATTCATGTTCTCCAGGTCCTATATGGTCTGTAGTAATATTAGTTAATACACCTATTTCAAAAACAAGTCCTGATAATCTTTTAAATTTATACGATTGGCTTGATACTTCCATAGCAACATGGGTTATATTGTGATCTGCCATTATTCTTAGAGATTTAAAAATATCGTAAGATTCGGGAGTTGTATTATTAGTGTGAATTATTTCATTATTATATTTGATGCCAATACTACCTATTAAACCGCATTTTAAGCCTGATGATTCAAGCATTTCCTTAATCATGTGAGTAGTTGTGGTTTTGCCAGTTGTACCTGTAACACCTATTATAGTTAGTTCTTGCTCAGGATTTCTAAAATAATTTTTAGACATTGCTGCTAAAGCTACTCTGGTATCATCAACTTTAATAATTGTAATATCGCTATTTGAGGTAATAATTTTTGATGAGACTATAACTTTTGCTCCTTCTTCTATAGCAGATTCTATAAAATCATGACCATCTTTTTCATAACCAATTAAGGCTACAAAAACATCATTTTCTTTGACCTCTTTACTATTATATTTTATGTCATTTATCTCGACATTTATATTACCTTTTAGTAAAGTGTAATCTACTCCACTTAAAATATCAATTAGTCTCATTTAACTTCACACACCTTAGATTTTCTATTTTATTATATGCGAAACATCAATTTCGCTTTCAAAAACAAAATTACTTGGTCCTTTCATGTATAATTCAGAATCATCTGTATATTCAATTTCTAAAGGACCTCCAATTTGTTCAACAGTACATTTATTACTGTTTAATCCGAGTTCATAACCTATTACAACTGCTGTAGAACAACCAGTACCACATCCGATAGTTTCACCAGTTCCTCGTTCCCATTCTCTTATTTTTATGTAATCAGGACGAACTATTTCAGCAAAAGTAACATTGGTCTTTTTAGGAAATACATCTGTGTTAAATTCAATTGCAGGTCCATATTTTAAAACATCAAAATTTGCAACATCATCAACAAAAATAACTGTATGAGGATTTCCCCATGAAAGACTACTCATTTGGAATGTTTTATCTAATATTTGAACACTTTCCATTATAAATTTTTCTTTAGTTGTATTAACTGGTATTAGTTTAGGATCAAAAATAGGTTTACCAATATTAGCTTTAATATTAGATACAACGTTATTTTCAATAGTTAATTCTAAATTTTTAATTCCTCCTAAAGTTTCAACTTTAAGATTTGTTTTATCAGTTAATTGATGATCATAAACATATTTCCCAACACTTCTAATTGCATTTCCACACATTTCAGCTTCAGTACCATCAGGATTAAACATGCGCATTCTAAAATCTGCTTTATCACTTGGACAGATAAGAACCATTCCATCACTTCCGATGCCAAAATGACGATCAGAAACAAATTTGGCTAATTCGTTTAAATTTGATAAATTTTGATTTATAGCATCAATATATACATAATCATTGCCATAAGCTTGCATTTTTGTAAATCTTATTTTCATATAACCACTCTATTCTAGGGCACTTTTTAAATCATTAATAATATCATCAGCATCTTCAATCCCTACTGATAAACGTAATAAAGTATCAGTTATACCAAGTTCATTGCGAACTGATTCACTTACTTCAGTGTGAGTTCTACTGATTGGATGAGTAATTAAACTTTCTACTCCGCCTAAACTTTCAGCGAATGTAACAAGTTTTATTCTATTAAGTAAGTTGTTAACTGTCTCCATGTTATTTACTCTAAAAGAAATCATTCCGCCAAATCCAGTAGATTGTTTTTTGGTAGTTGCATAATCTGGATGTGATTCAAAGCCAACAAAGTATACTTCTTCAACTTTTTGATGTGTTCTTAAGAATTCGGCAACTTTAATCGCATTTTCTTCATGCTTTTTCATTCTTAAGGCTAATGTTTTAATACCACGAAGTAAAATCCAAGAATCCATTGGTCCTAGACCAGCTCCATTTATATACATTTGAATTTCAAGTTTTTCGCCAATCTTATCATCTTTAACTACTACTAAACCAGCTAAAACGTCATTATGCCCGCCTAAATATTTAGTACCACTATGTAAAACAATGTCTGCACCTAAATTAAGTGGTCTTTGGAAATATGGTGTTAAGAATGTATTATCAACTACTACTAAAGCCCCTATTTGATGACCAATTTCACATATAGATTGGATATCTGCAACACGCATCATTGGGTTTGTAGGAGTCTCGATAAAAATCATTTTTGTATTTTCTTTAATAGTTTCTTTTAATAATTCTAAATTTCTTAAGTCAATATGATTACTCTCAATTCCAATAGGATTTAAAACTTCATCAACACAACGAACTGTACCACCATATATATCATCAGATAAAATTACATGATCGCCAGGATTTAAAAGTGAAAATACAAGAGATACTGCAGCCATACCAGAGTTTACAGCAAAACCTCTTACACCATTTTCTAAAATGCACATGGTTCTTTCCAATTCTTCACGAGTAGGATTGATACATCTAGCATAATTATAATTGGCACGATCTTCAATAGATGGATGTTTAAAAGTAGCTGTTTGATATATAGGATAGCTTAAAGAACCAGTATAAGGATCTGTACCATTAGCGCCATGAACTACAATTGATTCTAATTTTAAATTTTCCTTTCTATCATTATTTTTATAATCTTTAAAATTTTTCATATTTCCTCCATTTTTACAAGGATAATTCCTTAAGTTAAGTATAATCTAGGACTTGATTAGTTGTCAAGCAATTGCCCTATTACTTTACATTTATATTATATTGGATAATTTTGGATTGGTGAAAATTTAAATGACATATATAATATTTTAATAATTAAAAAAGCAAGACTTCATGTTGTCTTACTTTTGAATGGGATAACTTGCCCACAAATAAAGTTAAAGTAATGCATTATGGGCAAGTTATCTGGATCATTAAATTCTAAAACTCCTTCAACTTTAATAGTTGCTCCTTTTATTTTATCTGTTGTTGCATTTCCTGTTGCTCCTTCGCCACTTATTAGAAGAGTCCCTATATAATAAGCTAAAGATACACTTATTACTAATAATAGACAACTTACTATTATTATTAACTTTTTATTTTTTCTTTACATTCTTTATCCTTCTTCCTACTTTGATTACATTATAATACTTTATATTTTGACTTTCATTAGTTTCGACAAAACATATCAAAACATCTCTTTACTTTTACGTATGTTATTTGCAACATAAATAGGCGCATATATAACAAAATAAAAAAAGAAGTATTATCTTCCTTTTGTACTTTTTAAAACTGTATTTAATTTATTAATAAAATCATCTTTATCTTCATATTCAATAAAATTATCTGTTACACTTCTAATAGCATTACTAGGTTTATTTTTTTTATGATAAAAACAATATGTAGGAATGTCTTCTTCATAAGCCCATCCTAATTCAATTCCTAAACCAGTACTAGCTAATGAGACTTCAGCGATAAAAATATCTATATTATTTTTATTATAAAAAGCCCGTCCATTTTTAGTATTATGATTTAATTTATGAGGTAATAAAAAATTGTATTTTTGTAAAACTTCGCTTTCTTCAATTTTATTATAATATTTTTCATAATCTAAATCTCTTGAGTGGCCAAAGTATACGTTCATAGTTATTCTCCTTTATTAATTCCTAGTATCTTATTAATCTCTTGATATGCTAGATTAAAATCATCCATAGCTAGTTCATAAACCTTTGTATTCTTTAGTTTTTTAATTTCTGGTATCAGGCTTTGGTAAGCTTTTTGTTGGTTAGTGCTATTCTCTAAGCTAAAAGCTTGATAATTGTGGTGTTCTCTTTTTAGTCTAGTCTCAAAAATATTTACATCTTTTAAATATAAAGATATATAATATACCTCATAATTTAATTCATTAAACTTTTTTAGTAGTTCTTCATAAACATCAGTAAAATCATAATCTTTATAACCTAATAAAGCATATACTTGTTCCGTAAAAAATGTTCTGTCAAAAATAATATTAACATCGCTATTTTCTATTTCTTTCATATAATTTAATAAAGCATAATACATTTTGCGACTTTTTTCTTTACCTGTAATTGTTTTATCTTTATTTCCAGTTAAACGATAAAGATTAGAAGCAGCAATATTATCTCTTAAATAATTAGTTAAGCTAGTTTTTCCACACCCTTGAGGCCCCTCTACTATAATACATTTCATTTTTTACTTCCTCCTGTAACTTATATGTCTATATTTAATACCATTTTCTTCATTTTCTTTAATTATGATTTTTTTGTATTTAGCTTTAGTAAATTTTGGAAAATAAACATCAGCATCACTAGTATCATCAATTTCTGTTAATAAAAGTTCTTGGGCAATATCTAAAAATTGGCTATATATTGCACCACCACCAATAACAAAAACATCTTCTTCTAATTGATTTAAAAAGCTTTTTAGTTTTTCAAAATCATCAAATCTGGTTATATTATTATTATTGATATTTTGATGAGTTAAAATAATATGCTCTCTATTAGGTAAAAGTCCTGGTAGTGATTTAAAAGTATTATAACCCATAACTATTTTGTGATTGCTTGTTTTCTCTTTAAAGAATTTCATATCTTCTTTTAAGTGCCAAATTAAATCGTTATTACGTCCTAGTTCCCTATTTTTTCCTATTGCAGCGATGATAGTTATTTTTGCCATTTTCTACCCTCCTATTTAAATGTACAAAAAAAGTTGAAATTTGTCAATTAGTATTGCGTTATTTTAAATTTATCATTTATAATGTTAATGGAGGTAATATAAGATGATTGAAGGAACTAAAGGAGATTTTTATACTAAAGAATTAATAAAAAGAATATTAGATGAAGGTTGTTTAGATAAGTGGCCTAGTTCAACTTATGGTGATGGAGTTCCTGCTCATACTATAAGTGTTAATCATGGTATGATGACTTATGACTTAACTAAAGGTGAATTTCCAATAATTACATTAAGACCTATTGCTGTTAAGAGTGCTATTGGAGAATTATTATGGATTTATCAAGATGAATCTAATAATTTAGATATATTACGCGATAAATATGGTATTACTTGGTGGGATGAATGGGATATTGGTGATAGAACAATTGGCGCAGTTTATGGTGAAACAATTAAAAGACATAATCTTGTAAAAGATTTAATACAAGATATTAAAAATAATCCTGATGGTAGAAGACACATTATAAATATGTGGCAAGTAGATGATTTTAAGGATAAACACGGACTTAAACCTTGCGCTTATCAAACAGTATGGAATGTTCGCCATGGAAAAGATGGTATTGATTATTTAGATATGAGCTTATTTCAACGCTCTAGTGATTTTTTAACCGCTGGTTGTATTAATCAAGTGCAATACTTAGTTTTCTTACATTTAATTGCAAGACATTGTGGCTATACTCCTGGTAGATTTACTTGGTTTTATAATAATATTCAAATATATGATAGACATCAAGAACAGGCTCAAATAATGCTTGAGAGAGAACCTGTTAAGTGTAATCCTAAAGTTTGGTTAAATCCTGAGAAAACTAATTTTTATGAGTTTACAGTAGATGATATTAAAATTATCGATTATCCAACAGATGATATTAAAGCTAAAAATCCTCAGTTAAAATTTGATCTTGGGCATGAAAATGTTGATACTGAAGGATTTAATGTAGAA
Organism: uncultured Bacilli bacterium; assembly: GCA_910585045.1. Classification (GTDB taxonomy): domain Bacteria; phylum Bacillota_I; class Bacilli_A; order RF39; family UBA660; genus Caccenecus. Next base: position 24,938 of record CAJUCD010000008.1, on the reverse strand, counting down.
GATTTTAATAAGAAGAAAAAGAACGACTAAGATTGTCGCTCTTTTTTAATTGTTTATTTTATTACTATACTTATCTATTATTTTATTTATATATCTAAAGCCGTATTTGGTGTAGTTTAATTTTTGTAATAATTCTTCATAATTGATATTACTGTTAGGTAATTTTTCAGATAGATAATCAATAACCTTTTCTTTTGTTAAAGCGTTAAATTTAATTATATCATCAAATCTACCTAAGAATTCTTCACTAAAACTTTCTGTTAAATTAGGCTCATTTTTATCGCCAAAACCAACATTGTTATTTTTATAAGCATTAGAAGTCATGAAGATTAAAGTATGAGAGAAATCAATTTTTTCGCCATGAGAATCATGAATAAAACCTTCATCCATTATTTGTAAGAAAAGATTTAAAACACTAGGATGAGCCTTTTCTATTTCATCAACTAGAATAATGGAATAAGGATTGTATTTTACTTTATTAAAGATATAATCATCTTCATAGCCTACATAACCATGGCTGACACCAATTAATTTGTTAACAGATGTTTCTAGATTATATTCACTCATGTCTAAACGAATTAAGGCATTTTTTAGAACTTCACTAATTATTTTGACACAAGAAGTTTTACCAACTCCGCTTGGACCAACTAAAAGTAATTTGAGATTTTTTTCATGTTTAAAATATAAATTTAGATTTTCTAAGATTTGGTTTAAACAATTATCTTCGCCATAAATATGTTCTTGTAATTGGAATTTAATCTTTTCTATAAGACTTTTATGATTGATAAACATTGGAATATTACTTTTAGCTTCTATAACACTTAAAATATCTTCTTTGGTGATATAATCACTTGTTTTATTATCAAAATGATAGATAATATTTTCTAATTCTGTTATTTTTTGACAAATATCTAAAGCTTTATCAAAAGAACCTTCTTTAACATATTCTTCTTTTTTAGAAATTAATTCATTTAATTCTAGTTCATTTTTTTGAATGTTTTCTTTATTGATACTTTTTCTTTTAACATGAGCACATACGCTATCTAATAAATCAATGGTTTTATCAGGATTTTTCTTAGTAAATAAGTATTTGTTGCCAATGTTAACTATATCTTCTATATTTTCATTACTTATTTTGATATTATGATGAGTTTCATAACTCTTTTTTAAACCTTTAATAATATTTTTGGTTTCTTCTAAAGAAGGTTCATTAATAATAATAGTTTCAAATCGCCTTTCTAAAGCTTTATCTTTGGCAATATATTTTTCATATTCTCTCGTAGTAGTAGCTCCAATTACTTTTATATCACCACGTGCTAAATAAGGTTTTAGAATATCACTAGCATTAATAGCTCCTTCGGCACCACCAGCATTTACCATACTATGGACTTCATCAATAAAAAGAATAATATTTTTATTTTTAATTACTTCTTTAATAATTTTAGTTAAACGCTCTTCAAATTCACCACGATATTTTGTGCCACTTACTAAATCACCCATAGGTAATTCAATAATTAATTTGTTCTCCAGAGATGTTGGTACTTCTTTATTTTTAATTCTTCTAGCTAATTCTTCTACTATAGCTGTCTTTCCTACTCCAGCTGGTCCAATAAGCAGTGGATTGCTTTTTTTCTTGCGCAAAAGAACTTCTATTAAACTATCAATTTCTTTATTACGTCCTATTACTTTATCAAAGGTATCAACTTTTTCATTTAAAATGGTACCAACATTATATATTTCTAACTTTTGATTTTTAATATCTGTAGGTCTTATTTTTAATTCGTCATATAAATCATCAATGTTAATTCCTAAACCGAGCATAATTCTTATAGCAATGCCTTCACCTTCATCTAACATAGCTAATAAAAGATGATTTTCTGTAACTGTTCCTTTGTTGTTTTCTTTAGCATCACTTAAAGCGGAACTTATTATCCTTTTTAATAATGGAGTATAAAGATTAATATCAATATTTTTCTTAGGAATACCAACAATACTTACTAATTCATCTTTAAACCTCTTATAAGTAAGATTATACTCTTTTAATTTATGTTTTAGCTCACTTTCTTGTTTTAGTAATGCCAGTAATAAATGCTCACTTCCTACATAAGGATGAGACAAACCTAATCTTTCTTGTTCTGCTTCTTTTAATATTTTACTGCCAATAAAACCAAAGTTATTAAACATAAAAAATCCTCCTTTTAATATCTATGATTATTAAGATAAAAAAAGAAGTATTTTATACAAAATAAAACTATTTAAATGAAAAAAACATCAAGATGATGTTTTAGTCTATTTCTTCTATTTTAATAAAATTAGTAATTCGGCCTTTATCACTTACAGGAATACCACCAGTAATTATGATTTTATCGCCTGATTCTAGTTTAAAGAAATCTTTTGTTTTTTCACTCGCCATACTAACCATAGTATCAGTATCTTTTAATACTGGTACAATACTAGTATATACACCATAATTTAGTGCAAGACTTCTTGCTACTTTATCACTAGTACATGTAGCCATAATTGGACAGTTAGGTCTAAAGTTACTTATAAATCTAGCACTAAAACCGCTGATACTTGCGCATGCAATAGCTTTAACATTTACATATTTAGTTAAGTCAACTGCTCCTTTTGCGATACATTCAGTACGACCAATTTTGCCTAAATAGTTAAAGTCATTTTTGCAATGTTCTTCAGCATCATTAGCAATATTTGCCATGTAGGTAACAGCTTCAACTGGATAAGCACCAATTGTAGATTCTCCACTTAACATAACTGCATCTGTACCATCTAAAACTGCATTAGCTACGTCAGTAACTTCAGCACGAGTTGGACGCGGATTTTTAATCATACTTTCTAACATTTCAGTAGCAACAATACATATTTTACCATGCTCTCTAGCTTTTCTAACCATTTGTTTTTGATATACTGGTAAAAGTGGCATCGGAACTTCTTCACCTAAATCACCACGTGCAACCATGATACCATCAGAAACTTCTAAGATAGAATCAAGATTTTCAACACCTGTTTTAGATTCAATTTTACAAATAATCTTGATATCACTGTTCTTAGAATTAACAATTTCTTTAACTTGTAAAACATCTTCTTTGCAAGATACAAAAGAAATTGCTAAATAATCACCATTATTTTCACAAGCATAGATAATATCTTCACGATCAGCATCGCTGATGTATGGAATATCTAAAACAACACCTGGAGCAAATAAGCTTTTTTTACGTCCTAAAACTCCTCCATTAATGATTTTACATGTAACACCATCTTCTTCTTTAGAGATAACTTCAATCTTCATTTTACCATTTTCAAGTTGGATAGTATTACCAACATTTAATGAGTCTAGAGCCTCTGGGTGATTAACGCTAAATCTTTCTTTGTTACCAATTACAGATTCTTTAACAACACGGATAGTAGCACCAGGAACAAGTTCAATTCCTCCTTCTTCTACTTCACCATTACGGAACTCTGGTCCTTTAGTATCATATAAAAGAGCTACATTTAAATGTTCCTCTTCATTTATTCTTTTGACAAGACTTTCAACAAGCTGTCTTTCTTCTAAAGTTGCGTGTGAAAAATTACAACGTGCAACATTCATTCCAGCATAAGCCATGGCTTTAAATGTTTCATATTTATTACTTGATGGTCCTATACTACAGACTATTTTAGTTTTTTTCATATAAATTCCCCTCTCAACAGAATACAGATATACATTTTACTACAAAATATGACAAAAGAAAAGAAAAAAATTGATATTTTTACTGATTTTTATTTAATTAAGCTAAAAAAGCATCTTTTTCTTCTCTTAAAAGCTTTAGTTCAGCTTCAAATTTTCTTTTTTCAGCATCAGTAAAATACATAGAAAATATTTCAGGATTTTTATTCATAAGATTATTTTTTATAACTATATAACAAGTTCTTAGTAAATTGATAAGGAAGTCTTTATTATTAATTCCTTCTAATCTATCCATATCACCAAATCTTTTAAACCGACTTTGGTAAATAGTTGAAGTTACTTTTATATATGTGCTATTACTTAAAAATTCTACTTCAAACCATATTTTTATGATTGCTATCATTTTATCTAATAGCTCAGAAATATATCCTTCTTTTTCATCTCCAAAATGAACAATAATATCAAAAATACTATCGCCAAGTTTCGCTTTTAAATCTAACTCATCAGCACTTTCTATCATTTTAAACATTTTTATTGTATCTTCATTGTAATTTCTAATTTGGGTTACTATTTCATTGCCTTTATATTCAGGGAAATCATGAAATAAAGCTTTATAAACTAATGAGGCAATATCAATGTTCTCGCCGTTAACAAGATTTAAGTATTCACCAAATATAATACTCATAATTGCTATCACATACTGATGAAATAATACATTTTCATTTATTACTGAAATAAGATTAGAGTAACGATAGACATCTTTTAAATTTAAGGCAACATCTACTAAATTGGCATATTCATTACAAATAAGTTCATTATTAGCAATACTATCAATTATTTGATTTATTTCCTCTGATATCTTAGAAGAACTTGGACTTTTTAATTCTAATAATTTATCTTTTAGGGTCTCACAATAATTTTTTGCTTCTCTATTTCCATGTAGAGCTAATTTTTGCATTAGAAAATATTCTGCTATTCTCTCTAGAATAGTAAATAATTCTTCAGTTTCAATAGGGTTTTGCTGATAATTATATTTAAGATTAGTTAAAATTCTATTTAAGTAAGAAAACTTTTCAGCAATTAATTTATCACTTACTTCTTTAAATGACTTTTTAGCTACTGTATCTGTTATGTCTAAAGATAAATTTCCTGTTTCACCATATATTACTTGTTTCATTAAATAATTTATTAAACTAGCATCAGTTTTGGGACTGCGTAAATTTAATTTATCTAACATTTTGATATAAAGATAACTGGCTATCATAGCTCGATCAATAATACGATATTTATCATTAATTGTTTCTAATATTTTAGCATTATAAGCATCAACAAGATTGTTATATACTTTTAAAAAATCTGTAATAAAGCTTTCCATAAATACTCCTTATTCATTAATTAAATTCTTTAATTTGTTTTTTATTTTATTAATATCATTTAATTCTAAAATTTCTTTTAAATCATTTTTAAAAGAAAAAATTTTTAAAGATTCTTCATATTGTTTTAGTTTATCTTCAACGTTATTTAGTGTTTTACCAACACTACTTTTACTAATTCCCCTATTTTCGGCAATTTCACTCAAAGTTAAATCTTCACCATAATAGTTGATAAAAGTTTCTTGTTCAATTTTAGTTAAAAGATTTTTGTATATATCAAAAAGATTATTTAAATATTCTCTATTTTCCATCATTTATCATATCCTTAAATAGACCATATATGTAAGATTCAATATCAAATACTTTTAAATCTTCCATGCCTTCACCAAGTCCAATAAATTTTACAGGGATTTTAACACTTTCTTTAATAGCTAAAACAATTCCGCCTTTAGCTGTACCATCAAGTTTAGTTAAAACAATTCCTGTTATATTAGTAATTTCTTTAAAACTTTCAGCTTGAAGAATACCATTTTGACCAGTGGCTGCATCAATTACAAGTAAGGTTTCATGAGGCGCATTTGGTATGTGAATGCCTATTACTTTATTTATTTTTTCTAATTCTTTCATTAAATTAGTTTTATTTTGAAGACGGCCAGCAGTATCCACTAATACTACATCAATATTTTCTTCTTTGGCTTTTAAAAGTCCATCATAAATTACTCCTGCTGGATCGGTATTTTCTTTACCATAAAATAAAGAACCTGTGCGATTAGCCCACTCCTCAAGTTGAGGAACAGCTCCTGCTCTAAAAGTATCACCTGCTATAAGCATTACTTTTTTGCCTTCTGTTTTATATTTATGAGCTAATTTACCTATAGTTGTAGTTTTTCCTACACCATTTACACCAACCATTAAGATTACAGTAGGACCATCAGGATTAATATTTATCTTGTCACTTAAAGATTCACCAGCAACATATATAATAAATAGTTCATCTACTATTACTTCTTGAAGATATGATGTATCAGTAATATTTTCTTTTTTTACTCTTTCTCTTAACTTTTCTAAAAACTTCATAACAGTATTAACACCTATATCAGCCATAATTAGAATACTTTCTAATTCTTCAAAATATTCTTCACTTACTTTGGTATATTTATGGCCAAGAATGCTTAATTCAGAAACAAATTCTTGACGAGTTTTTTCTAAACCTTTGTCATAAGCCTCTAATTCTGTAGGTTCTGATACTATTTCTTTCTTTTTAAATGCATTTTTAAACTTATCAAATAATCCCATTTATAGTTCCTCCTTTATTAAAAAATAGTTATTTTGTTATTTTAAAAGTATTTTATAAAATAATCTATTTTTGCATCTTTTAATTATTTTATCATTTGAATATAATAACTGCAATGATTAATTAATAATTGATATTTTTTTAGAAAATAAAATGTTGTAATTTGTCAAATAAGAGTTTGCAATAACTACTTCTTTAAGTTATAATTATAATTGGTGAGTATAATGGCAAAGAAAAAAAAATCAAAAGCTAGTGAAAATGAAAGCTTTCAATATAGTGTAGAATTAACAGGTTTAATCTTAATTTTAATTGGTTTAATTGGTTTTGGATTTGGACCTGTAGGCTCTTATATTAAAAAATTTGCAATGTTTTTAGTTGGAGGTTGGGCTTGGATTTTCCTTTTAATATTCCTTTTATTTTTAGGAAGCTATATGTTATTTAAAAGAAAATTACCTAGATTCTTAAGTCAAAGGCTTATTGGCCTCTATGTAATTATAATTGTAATATTGGTGGCAAGTCATTTTGGATTTATTGAAAATTGTAAAGGTGCTGGAGATATTTTTCAAACTACAATTAGTAAATTTATGGATAGAATATCTACTATTGGTAATAATACTGCTTTATTTACAAGTGGAGATATTTCAATTGAAATTGGTGGTGGAATGATTGGAGCTATATTTGCAGTTCTATTTAGTTCTTTATTTGGACTTACAGGAACAAAAATAGTTTCTATTATTTTAGTAATATTTGGATCTATTCTTTTATTCAATGTTACTCTTGCTGATATTTTAAATAAGATTAAAGATGGATTTAAAACTATGCCAAAAGAGAGGAAAGAAGAAAAAGTTATTAATCATGAAGAAACCAAATTATATGATTATGAGGAGCATAAAGATTTTGTAGAACCTGAAATGCCTCGGGATGATAAAATTGTTATTACAAGTATGGATGAATTAAAAAATATAAAAGAAGAACCAGTAAAAGAAAGTTTGGAGGCTCCAACTAAGTCTTATGAAATTAATTCTAGTTATGCCCTTCCACCTTTATCTCTTTTAGATGATGTTGGGGAAACTAAAAAAGTTAATTCCAATAATTATATTAGAAGTAATAGAGAAAACTTAGAACGTGTTTTAAATGATTTTCAAATTAAAGGTCAAGTAGTAGAAATTCATATAGGACCAGCAGTTACGCAATATGAGGTTAAAGTTCCTAGTGGTACGAAAGTTAGTCGAATTAGTGGAATTAATAAAGAAATTGCTTTAGCTTTAGCAGCAAAAGACGTTCGTATTCAAGCGCCTATTCCGGGTAAAAGTACAATCGGTATAGAAATACCTAATCCATCAATTAGTATGGTTAAATTTAAAGAAGTATTATCTTATTCTGGTAACGATAAAGGAAATATTTTAGTGGCTCTTGGTAAAGATATAATGGGTAAACCTCAATTATCAGATTTATCAAAAATGCCTCACCTTTTAATCGCTGGTTCAACTGGATCTGGTAAATCAGTTTGTACAAATACAATTATTTGTTCTATACTTATGCGTTATAAACCAGATGAGGTTAAATTAATGCTTGTCGATCCTAAAAAAGTCGAATTATCTAATTACAATGGAGTTCCACATTTGCTATGTCCTGTTGTTAGTGACCCTAAAAAAGCTAGTGTAGCATTACAAAAATTAGTAGCAGAAATGGAAAAACGTTATGATTTATTTAGTGAGAAAAACGTTAAAAATATTGCTGGTTATAATGATTTAATAGATAAAGAAAATAAAAATAGTGATAATAAAGTTCCAAGAATGCATTATATTGTAGCTATTATAGATGAGCTTGCAGATTTAATGCTTGTTGCTAGTAAAGAAGTTGAAGATTCTATTATGAGAATTACACAGATGGCTCGTGCTGCTGGTATTCATTTAATCGTGGCAACTCAAAGACCTTCGACTGATGTTATTACTGGGGTTGTAAAAGCTAATATTCCTTCTCGTATTGCCTTTGCAGTAGCATCTAATATTGATTCAAGAACAATTCTAGATTCCAGTGGTGCAGAAAAATTGCTAGGTAAAGGTGATATGCTATATTTACCAATGGGTGAAAATGTACCAACTCGTATTCAAGGATGCTTTATTAATGATGATGAAATAAAAAGAATAATTGATCATGTTTGTAAGCAACAAAGTGCTCATTATGATGAAGCAATGGAAAATCTAAATGTTAGTGGTAATGGTATTCATGGTTTACCTGATGAAAAAGAAGAGTTTGATGACCCTCTTTATAATGAGATTGTAGAATTTGCTATTCAAACAGGTAAAGTTAGTACTTCGTTACTTCAAAGAAGATTTAGACTTGGTTATAATAGAGCCGCAAGAGTTGTGGATTTATTGGAGGAACGTGGTATATGTGGTCCTGCTAATGGCTCTAAACCGAGAGAAGTTTTAGTTAAATTAGAAGAGAAGTCTGAATAAAAATCTTAATTGAAAATAAAATTATAATATGATACAATACTTATGAAAGGATTGTGATATAATGGCTAGTACTAGAAATAAAAACAAATCCCTATCTATGAAAAATTATCTTGTTGCTTGTTTATTAATTTTAGGTATAGTTCTTGTAGTTTTATATTTTTATAAATGGCATCAAGTTAAAGAAGAAGAAAAATATTTAAATAGTTATCTTGTAAATACAGGTACAGTTAATCTGGAAATGAGTGATATTAAAGAAATTAATACCGTTTTATCAGAAACTCCTAGTTATTACTTTGTATATATAAGTTATACAAAAGAAGAAGATGTTTATAATTTGGAAAAAGAACTTAAACCTCTTATAACGGAATATGATTTACAAAATAATTTTTATTATATAAATGTTACTGATATTAAAGAGAAAAATGAAAATTTTAAAGAAGATATTGCAAAAGAATTGAAAATTGATTCAAAAGAAATTAAGAAAGTACCTATTATTTTATATTTTAAAGAAGGTAAATTAGTTCAAAGTGGTGTGCATGATGCAAAAAGCTTTGAGAAATTGTTAAAAGATAATAATATTAAGGCCATGTAAAAATTACTCTAAAACGAGTAATTTTTTATTTCCAATAGTTTAAATTTCTCCTACTTTACAACATTTATATATTAATGATGAAGCAATCCTAAGAATTCGTTTTCTTTTAATACTTCTAGAGCATGAGGATAAAACTCAGAATAATAAGTGTCTTGATTTAGTGTTTCGTCATATTGTTTAGCTTTTAATACAGCATCTAACTTATCTATAAAGTAAGCAAATTCAGCATCTTTAGTAGTTCGAGATTCAAATTCTTGCCAAAGAGAAAAATAATATTCAGATAACTCTCCTCCCAAACATGATAGTTGCTTTTTAACAGCAGTAGCTTCTTCTTTTTTGCGCTCATTATAGTCATCTTCAATCATTGAAATATCGCCAATAATTCCTTCTCCTATTTCATGAATTAAAAGCATCTCCAAGACTTTTAAAAGATTAACTCCTTTTATATTTTGTTTTCTAATAATTAAATCGGCTAAAAGAATGGTTTGAAGAGTATGATGAGCGTCGTCTTCTTGGCTGGTAACAGGAACATTTCGCATAAGCCATCCTTTACGTAAGACATTTTGTAGACCATTATATTTTTTATAAAATTCAAATATTTCATCCATTTTTAAGATCTCCTTTATTTCTTTTTGTTATACTCTTTACAATAATCTTTAAAAAGACAAGAAGAACATTCAGGTTTTAGAGCTTTACAATTATATCTACCAAATAATACTAATTGATGATGAATACGACTCCAATTAGTTTTAGGAATTTTACGCATTAGTTTTTTCTCAATTTTATACACATCATCACTTTTTTTAGCAAGTCCTAGACGAACAGAAACTCTTGCTACATGAGTATCAACTGCTATAGCTGGCACATTATAAATATTAGATAGAACCACGTTACATGTTTTTCGACCAACTCCTGGTAAGCTTTCTAAATATTCTCGGTTATTAGGAACTACACCATCATAGTCTTGTAATAATCTCTCAGCAATAGTTTTAATGTAATATGACTTTTTGGTGTAGGAACCACATGGTCTAATAATATTTTCTATTTCCTTAAAATTGGCATTTGCTAAACCTTTTAGATTATATTTAGAAAATAATATTTTAGTTACTTCATTTACACGCTTATCAGTACATTGAGCACTTAAAACAGTTGCAATTAACAATTCGTAATCAGTATTATATAATAATTCGCACCGAGCATCGGGATATAATGTATTTAAAATATTAATTAGTAATTCACTCTTCATCATCTAACCAATTATAATCAAATAATTCCTTTCTATCATTTTGCTTTTCTTTATTTTCAAGATGTTTATTAACATCTTCCATTGTTTTAAAGCCTTTCTTACTCCATTCATAAAGAATTTTATCAATGTATCTTAAATTAGTAACTTGATTGTAAACAGCTTCTTTTAGAGCACCAACAATCAATTCTTCAGTATAGCTTTTCTCTAACCACGCATTTATTATTTCATATTCCATACTTGTGATAGTCCGTCCAAATTCCCGTTCAAAAATGCTGTAAATATCAGTTTTTACTGCTTCTTTTTTGGTAATAATTTTATCTTCTGATAGCATAGCATAAAAATTATCTAAATTAACTTTTTCTATCATTCTGCCTTCAATATCTTTTGTTGTTTCAATAGTTATGAGCTTTTTGGATAAAAGACTATTAAAAATAGTATAAGCTTTATCTATATTTATACCAATATTTTGGCTTAAATTATCAATATCTAAAAAACTATTATAATCATTGTCAAAATAAGTTAGCATTAGAAATTCTTCTAAACTTAATCCCAGAGATAAAGCTTTTTTTATAAATATACTATTAGTAACATATTTTTTACTTTTAAATATTGTAGTATCCATATAATTAATCCTTTATTTTTTAGTTTCTATAAGATATTTTATAATATCTTTCTTTTTATTTTTTATTTTACCACTTATTATTAAATTTTCAAGGTCATTTAAGATTTTTCCTACTATAGAAGAATATTCAATATTAAGTATTTTAACTATTTCATCGGGAGTAATATTTAAATCTTTTCGTACTTTAATAGGCAATTCTTTATACATTTTATTAATTGTCTTTTTATTAATATTTAAAATTTCACCAGCAACAGTTGTTAAAAATAAACCATGTTTATAAAGAGTTGATTTATTAATATCGCCTTTTTTTAAAATAGATTTAATATTTTTAATATTCTCTCTTTCAACTTTTGTAAAAGGTAAGTTATATTTGATATCTATTTGAGCATACATAGCTTCTAAATTTTTAACATTAGTTATTTCATTATAAGTTAATCCTAATAATTTTGAAATGCCTAATTCTTCTAAAAGTTTTAATCCTTTTTTAGGATTCTCAGAAAGTAAGATTTTATCTAATTCTTCTTTAATACGAGTATTAGATAGCTTTAAAACACGTTTATATTCTTTTTTTAACTCTTTATATAATTCACTATCTAGAGAGAAATTTAAATGAGTTGCTATTCTTATAGCCCGTAATATTCTTAAGGGATCTTCTTTGATTTTAGTTTTAATATTGCCTATCATTTTTATTTTAAGGTTTGCTAAATCTTTGGTGCCATCTATGAGGTCTATTATTTCTCCTTTAGTATTCATACAGATGGCATTAATTGTAAAATCCCTTCTTTTTAAATCTTCAACAAGATTATTTATATAGTTATATTCAATTGGCTTGCGATTTTTATATTTTATTTCTTCACGATAAGTAGTTATTTCGAAATGATATTCACGAATTTTAAATTCAATACCACCTAAATTTTTAGTACTACTTTGGGGAAAAATTTTAATTAATTCTTTTGGAGTAGCATTGGTACAGATATCTATATCAAAAGAAGATTTACCTACTAGTAAATCTCGAACGTATCCTCCAATTATGTAAGCTTCAAAGCCATGATTTTCTATCTTACTTAAAATATTCTTTATTAGTTTATTCAAAATAATACCACCAATTTAATTATATCATGAATAAAAAATAAATAGTAGAAAAACTATGAATTTAAAGTCTTGCTTTGACGTTTTAAATGCCTAGATATTGCAATTTCAAGAATTTCAAGAGAAACATTTTTGCTTAGTAAATCAGGGCATAATTCTAAAGATTTTATTAATTCTTCTGGTGATAAACTAAATATTTCAGCATTTCTTTTTATTATATCATTCACATAAGTATGATATTCTATTAAGATATTTTCAATTGTTTCTTTGGTAGAAGCGGCTTTTAATTTTGTTAAAAAATATTCATAAATATCATCCCCTAAAGGTGTATGAGAGGAATAAATAGTGATAATAGCTTCAGCTTTAGTTTTACTAGTGGTATTAATTATTTCATTAGCCCAAGTTAGTATGCTGGTTTTTAGAGGCTTAATTTTAAAAAGGCTTAAAATAGCTTCTAATTTATAATCTTCTATTTTCAAGAGTTTTTTTACTATAGGTAAAATATCACAATTTGGATAAAGACTTAATATTTTTAATAATTTTGCTAATTTAGGATTTCCTATAATAGTATTTATAAAAATTAAAGACTCTTTGAGAAATTTTTCATCAAGAATGTTTTGTAATGCCATAGAACGAAGAAATTCTGTATTTTCAATACTAGGATTATTTAAATAAGTATCAACTAATTCATCGTTTAATCTTAGCGCCCATAATCTAATTATTTTGGTATTTTCACTTCCATTTTCTAATAAAGATAAAAAGCGAATATACTTTAAAGTTGTCATTTATATTCCCCCTATTTTTCTAAATAACTTATAACTTCTTTAATAGTATTATTAAAATTGTCAAAATCAACATCAAACCAAGTTACAGGCAATTGATTATTGAACCAAGTGTATTGCCTTTTAGCATAGTGACGACTATTCTTTTTTATTAATTCTTTAGCTTCTTCTAAAGATATTTCATTATCAAAATATTTATATAATTCTTTGTAACCTATAGCTGTATTAAGAGCTTTAGTTCTCATATTTTTGGCATGAAAACTTTTTACTTCATCTATTAATCCTTCATTAAACATCTCATCAGTTCTAGAATTAATTCTATTATATAAAGTTTTACGTTCAGTAGTTAAACCAATAAATGTAGCATTATATAAAGGATAACATTCTTCAATAGAGTTATTCTCTTTATTTAAAAATCTTATTAAACGTTTACGATTATTTTGATGAATGTTCATATTAGGATCTTTTTTTAAAGCTAAATTATATAGCTCATTATTACTTAAATCATCATAAGTTTTGGTTTCTTCTTTTTCTTTATCAAAAACATAATTATAAAGTGCAGCTTTTAAATAAAGTCCTGTTCCTCCAACAAAAATAATATTTTCTTGAGAGTGTTTTTCCAGTAAAGCTCTAACATCTTTTTGATAGTCAAAAACCGTATAATTAGTATCAACACTAACTATATCAAATAAATAGTGTGGTACTCCTTCTTTTTCAGATTCAGTTATTTTAGCTGTGCCAATGTTTAAGCCTTTATAAACTTGTGTAGAATCAGCATTAATAATTATAGCATTATATTTTTTGGCTAATTCAATGCTTAGCTTAGTCTTACCAACTCCTGTTGGACCTACAATACATAAAATCATTATTTAGCCTTTTTAGTTGATTTTTTATTATCTTTTAATAAATCTCTTATTTCTTCTAGTAATAATATATCTTCACTTTTTTTAGGGGCTTCTTTAGCTGGAGTTTCTTCTTTTTTCTTCATATTCATAAGTTTGTTTAAAATTTTAATTAAAGCAAAAATACAAATTGCTACGATTAAAAAATCAATTATACTTTGAATAAACATTCCATATTCTATTCTTGTATCTTTAAATGTAATAGCTAAATTAGAAAAGTCTACTCCTCCTAAAACTAAACCTAGAATAGGTGTTAAAATATTATTTACTAAACTAGTTACTATAGATGAGAAAGCTCCACCAATAATAACACCAACTGCTAAATCAATTACATTACCTCTCGCAATAAATTTTTTAAATTCTTCTATGTTTTTCTTTATCATAATAATCTCTCCTTCGCTTTATTTTAGCATATTTTAAAAAAAATTAAAAGAATTAAAAAACTTCCATTTTTGGAAGCTTACATATAGGCATATACAAGTACTTTACCAGTAAAATTATATCCCATAACATCATTATTAGCAGTCTCATCAATCCATAAATATAAATCATAACTTACTGTTTCGCCTGGTGCTAGAGTACCTGTTATTAAACCATAACTGCGGTCAATGCCTTCATCAGTTTTAACATTTGGATTTAAAGTATCTGTTTTAGTATTTAACATAGCACTAGTGCCAGCAGCGGCAGATGGTGCAGTTTTATTTAATTTAAATCTTAAATAAGGTGTTAAATTAGAAGGAGTAGCAGTAAGTGTATTTAGACTTATATCATATTTTAAACCTTCTTTAGCATTTGTATTATTACATGTATTTGTAATAGTAAATTTATATGGCTTTTTAGTTAAAGCATTAGCTTCACTCATAGGATAAGCATAAGAGCCATTTGTATTTAATTGGATAATGTTACTATCACTAAAACTAATATCAAAACATGTTGTAGTTAAGTCATTAGTATCTTCTTGAACGTCTGATACAGAATAATAAGAATAACTTGTTCCTATTGTTAGAGTAATTAAAATCATTATTGTTAATACTCCTAAAGTAATTTTATAACCTTTTCGCATACTATCACCTATTTTACTAAATTAATTATAAAGTATTTTTTAGAATCAGACAAGCCCTTTTTGCTAATTATTTATAAATATTTCTTTTTTACCATCTAAACTAAAACTTTTAGCCTCAGTAATCTTAACATTTATTATTTTTCCAATATCTTCATTAGCATCTTCAATGTTTACTAATTTCATAGTTTCAGTATAGCCACACACTTTATTCTCACCTTTTTCACTAGGACCAGTAATTAAAACTTTAACGGTTTTATCAAGGTATTCTTTGTTATGCATTAAGCTATGCTCATTAATTAATTTATTTAATCTTTGAAGTCTTTCTTCTTTTACTTCCAATGAGACGTTATCTTTAATTTTAGCCGCTGGCGTCCCTTCTCTTGGTGAATATATAAATGTAAATGCTCCGTCAAATTGACATTTTTTTACCACTTCTAGAGTATCTTGAAAATCTTCTTCTGTTTCATTTGGAAATCCTACTATTATATCTGTAGTTATACTAACTCCAGGGATGTTCTCTTTAATTTTTGTAAATAGATTTAGATATTCTTCTTTAGTGTAACGACGGCCCATTAATCTTAAAATGCTGCTGCTGCCACTTTGTAATGGCAAATGAATATATGGCATAACATTATCATACTTGGCTATAATATTAATCATTTCATCTGTAAAATTCCAAGGATGAGAAGTAACAAAACGAATTCTTGGAATGCCTGTTAAAGCAACTTTTTCTAGTAATGTTCCAAAATCATAACCTAATTTTAAATCTTGACCATAAGCGTTTACATTCTGACCTAAAAGAGTTATTTCTTGATATCCATCTTTTACTAATTGGTCTACTTCATTTAAAATATCAGACATCTCACGACTTCTTTCGCGGCCTCTAGTAAACGGAACTATACAATAAGTACAAAATTTATCACAACCATACATAATGTTTACCCATGCAGATATTTTAGAATCACGAGCATATTTTATTCCTTCATAAACATTTCCTTCAATAGAATAAACTTCGATTTCTTGAGTATCATGATGATTTAAAATCATTGTTCCAAGTTCATTAATATTATGAGTACCAAAAACAATATCAACATAAGGGTATTTATCTTTTAGAAGTTTGGCAACACTATCTTGTTGAGGCATACAGCCACCGACACACACAATTAATTCTGGTTTTTCTCTTTTTAAATGTTTAACACGACCTAGAAAGCCAAATACTTTATCATGAGCATTTTCTCTGATAGCACAAGTATTTAAAACAACAATATTTGATTCTTCTAAAACTTTAGTTTCAGTAAATCCAAGATTTTCTAAAATAGCTTTTATCTCCTCAGAATCATGAACATTCATTTGACAACCATAAGTTTTAAGAAAATACTTCTCGCCTTTGTGTGTTTCACTTTTTATGTTTTTGGCAGTTATTACCTCTACTTTTTTAGAACTTCTAATTTTAGCTTCGTTTAGATTTGGAAAATGCATAATACCACTTCTTTCGTAAGTATTATAACAGATTTTTAAACATTATGATATGATAACTTTATAATATAATATAATTTTAAAATATCTTCACTAAAATTATTATTTAATTCTTGATTAAGTGTCTCATAAATATAACTAGCATCATCACTTTTTTCCTTTTTAAATTCATAATATAAATATTTTAATTTAGATAAGTCTTTTTTTTGATATAGATTATTTATCTCTAATGAAATAACTTTTTTAGCTTCATTTTCTTGACGAATATTACTATTTAAAGGTAATTTATTTAATATTTCATATTCTAAATTATATTCTTTTAAATTAAAAGTTGATTCTAAAACATTAAGTTCATCATCAATTAGTAATTTACTATAACTAATAGAATTTCCTTCTTTATCAAATTCGATAGCAATGACATTTTTATTATCAGTTAGTAAGGCAGCATAAGTAATATTATTAATAAGATTTTTACCACTAATTAATGTTTTGTCTTGAATCATATTTAAAAATTCTGGACTTACCTTTATTTTATTAGATACTAAGTCTAAAAATATTTTATGTTTAATACGAATTAGTGGTATTTTTTTGATTAATTCTAGGTAATCAGTATCATTCCATTCATAAAATTCGTAAGCTTCATTTTCGTTCCAATTTAAAATTATGTCGTAATAATAATTCATTTTTAATCAACCTTTCTAGTGAGATAATGAGACACACTATTCCGATAAATATAAACCAAAATTCTATTTTACTACTAATAAATTTAACAAATTCCCAAAAACTATACCCCATTGTTAATAAATTCAAGTAGATTATTGTAAAGAAAATGCCAAATGAGATTAATATTATCCCTAAAATATATAAAGAAATTTTAAACATTTTTTATTTCCCCTTATAATTTTATTTCTTAATTCTTTAAAATATTATATAATTAATTAGGTGATAATAATGGAATTATTTATTTATATTATTTTAGGAATTATTCAAGGTTTTACAGAACCACTTCCAATTAGTTCTAGTGGACATATATTTTTATTTAAAAATGTATTTAATACTAATATGTTTAATGACCTTAACTTTGAAATTGTTGCTAATTTTGGTTCTTTTTTAGCTATTTTATTTATTTTTAGAAAAGATGTTATAGAATTAATAAATGCTTTTTTTGGTTATATTTTTAAAAAAGATAAAAGAGAAAAATATAAAAAGAATTTTAAATATTGTTTATATATTATAGTATCTACCATACCTGTGGGAATTGTGGGAATACTTCTTAAAGATTTTGTAGAGAATAAATTACAAAATATTACGTTTTTAGGATTTGCTTTTTTACTTACTGCTTTAATGTTATTTCTAATTAGAAATCGAAACGGTGTTAAAGATGATAAAGATATAACTTTAAAAGATGCTGTAATTATTGGCTTAATTCAAGTAATTACAATCATGCCTGGTATAAGTCGTAGTGGAACAGTTTTGGTAGCATGCCTACTATGTGGTATGAAAAGAGCAACAGCTTTAAAATATACTTTTATTCTTTACTTCCCTATTAGTTGTGCAACTATGCTACTGGGTGTTAGCGATTTAATTGATTCAGGAAATTTAACAAACCTTTTAGTTCCATATTTATCTGGGTTAGCAGCAGCACTTATAATTACTTATTTTACTTATAAGTGGTTAAGTGAATTAGTTAAAAAAGGTAAACTTTGGAAATTTTCAATATATTGTATATGTCTAGCATTATTTATATTTATTTATTTTAGATAACCTCTTGATAGAGGTTTTTATATACCCTATAAAAATTTTCATAAAAAAAA
Organism: uncultured Bacilli bacterium; assembly: GCA_910585045.1. Classification (GTDB taxonomy): domain Bacteria; phylum Bacillota_I; class Bacilli_A; order RF39; family UBA660; genus Caccenecus. The sequence goes on along the minus strand of CAJUCD010000008.1, from coordinate 6,538 downwards.
TAAGTTTTTAAGCTTATTAATTTTTAAACATAATTATATTAAATATTAGCAATAAAGTAACATTAGCAACATAAGTAAATTGAAATCTTTCACACTCTACTACAGATACTAATAAATCTGATGCGCAAATAATCCATCCTTCTTTGGTTTTAGGTTTAAACTCTTTGATGCTAACTTTTTCTTTATGATTTATAAATGGAAAAATCTTTTTAATTAACACATGGTGGAACATGTGAGTTTTGATTGCTTCTGATTCTAAATCACTAACGTTGAAATATTTTTTAGCATTACTAGCAGCTGTAACTGGATGTCTTAAATAAGAATTTTCTGGTTTTTCCTTACGAGTTCCAAAAAAGAAATCGTGAAGCAGACCTGCTCTTGTTGTAGCTTTAACATCTGCTTTAAATATTTTGCTTAATTTATAACTTAATTTAGCAACTCGCATGGAATGCTCATATTTACTTGTTCCATGGTGTAAATCACGTTTTGTTGCTAAAAAGGATTCATTTTTTAATATATCACTAACTAAATAGTCAAACTCTTCATTTACTCTTTTAGTCATTAATTTAACACTCCTTTAAATTATCGGACTATATTCATTATATTAAATTGTACGCATTTTGTAAAGGTTAAATGCTCAAATCTGATAATTACTAAATAAAAACAGGTCTTCGGTTAAAGACCTATTTTGGTTATTTACAACCCCCTTAAATTGCCAATAACTGTTTAAATTATAGCATGTTTATGCTTTTTTGTCAAATTAGTGTCAATTTTCTTCAATAAGAACTAAAGCATTATCTTTTAAATCGATAATTATTTTACTATTAGGTTTTAGTTCATCTCGAACAATTTTATCTGCAATTAGCGTTTCAATGTTATGAGTTACATATCTTTTAATTGGTCGGGCACCAAAAGCTTCTTCATAAGAATTTTCAATAATAAATTCTTTAGCCGAATCAGTTAATTCAATTTTTAAATTAATATTTTTTAGGCGCATTTCAGTTTCTCTTATTACTTTGTCTAGTATATTGTAAACAACATCTTTTCCTAAAGATTTAAAAATTATTATCTCATCTATTCTATTTATAAATTCAGGTCTAAAAGTATGTTTTAAGGTTTCCATTACCAGTTTATTACTATCTTCTTTATTATCCAAGATGTATTCACTTCCTAAATTAGATGTCATAATGATAATAGTATTTTTGAAGTCAACTAATTTACCTGTAGAATCAGTAATTCGACCATCATCTAATATTTGTAACAAGATATTAAATATATCAGGATGGGCTTTTTCAATTTCATCAAATAAGATTATACTATAAGGATTTCTTCTTACAGCTTCAGTTAATTCTCCACCTTCATCATAGCCTACATATCCTGGAGGAGCTCCTAAAAGTCTAGAAACATTAAAACTTTCCATATATTCTGAACAATCAATTCTAACCATATGTTTATCTGAATCAAATAGTTCATTTGCTAATGATTTGGCAAGTTCGGTTTTACCTACTCCTGTTGGACCCATAAATATAAATGAGCCGATAGGTCTATTAGGATCTTTTATGCCACTACGAGCACGAATTATAGCATCTGCTACTGTATTTACAGCCTCATCTTGGCCTATTACTCTTTTTTTCATATTACTAGATAAATTTAATAGTTTTTCTTTTTCGCCACTTACTAATTTTTGAACAGGTATATTTGTCCATTTTGCGACGATTTTAGCAATATCTTCGGAATCAACTGTATCACTGAGCATTTTAGAATCTATTTTTTGACGTAGATTAGCTAATTCTTGTTCTAATCGAGGTATTTCCCCATGACGTAAGCGAGCAGCTAATTCTAAATCATAATTATTTTCGGCTTTTTCAAGTTTAAACTTAGCATTTTCTAATTCTTCTTTTTTATTATTAATGTTATCATTAAGATTTTTTTCTTCTTCCCATTTGGCGCGCATAATACTTTCTTGGTCTTTTAACGCTTTTATTTCATTTTCAAGACTTTCGCGACGCATTTTAGATAAATCATCTTTTTCCTTTTTTATAGCTTCTCTTTCAATTTCTAGACTCATTATTTTTCTAGTTAAAGTATCTAATTCAACAGGAACTGATGCCATTTGCATTTTGATAGTTGCACATGCTTCATCTACTAAATCAATAGCTTTATCAGGTAAAAAACGGTCTGTTATATATCGGTCAGCTAGAGTAGAAGCTGAAATTAGAGCACTATCTTTAATGTTAACACTATGGAATAATTCAAATTTTTCTTTTAAACCACGTAAGATAGTAATTGTGTTTTCAACATTTGGTTCACTAACTTGAATTTTTTGAAGTCTTCTTTCTAAAGCTCCATCATGTTCAATATATTTACGATATTCATTTAAGGTTGTAGCTCCAATTAATCTTATTTCACCACGAGCTAACATCGGTTTTAAAAGATTTCCAGCATCCATGCCGCCTGATGCCCCTGCACCTACAATCATATGAATTTCGTCTATAAAAAGAATTATATCTCCGTTTGAATCACTTATTTCTTTCAAGACTTTTTTTAGTCGTTCTTCAAATTCACCTTGATATTTAGCACCTGCAATTAAAGCACCTAAATCAAGAGACCAAATTCTTTTATTTTTTAAGGTGCTTGGAACATCACCCTTTATGATACGGATTGCTAAGCCTTCAACAATCGCAGTTTTTCCTACTCCTGGTTCACCAATTAAAACAGGATTATTTTTAGTTTTACGAGATAAGACTCTTATAATACTTCTTATCTCCTCGTCGCGTCCTATAACGGGGTCAATTTTGTTAGCTTTAGCTGACTCTGTTATATCACGTCCATATCTTTCTAAAACATTTTCATTTTCATTATTATTCATATTAGGATACATAATATCACCCTCTTTTCAAAATAGATTATAATATATTTTTTAGCACTTGTCAATATTGAGTGCTAATTATGACAAATTTCGTCAATTTAAAAAGCTATAGTTAAATTAAACTATAGCGCTTTTTATGTACTAAAATGCTTGCTAAAATATAATGAATTATTCCTATTATTAAGGCTGGTAATGCAATATATTTAATACTTAAATTAAAAACTAAGCCACATATGGATACTCCTACTGCATTGCCAATTAGTGAAGTACAGTATTTTAAGACAATTAGAAGTAAAGAATATTTTTCATCTATAATATTTGTAAAATGACTAGCAAAGATAAAATTATAAGTACAATCAGTAATAAGTAATGTAATTAAAGATATTAATAAAAATAATTTATCATTGGTAAGAAACACTAATAAATAAATTATTATTCTAAAGCCAAATTTAAAAAATAAATTAATATAATCATTTTTACTTCTTAAATATTTAACTACTATAATGGCTAGTAAATTAGAGATAATTCCAAGACCTAAAATTAGAAAACTAGATATTTTGGGACTTAAATTTAAAGTTTTTGTTAGAGTTAAAAGAGGCATACCAATCATTGAACTCCAAGTAATGCTAGCTATTAAATTTGTGATTAAAAACAAATACAATACTTTATTTTTGTTAAAATACTTAATAGCTTCTTTAATATCTACTGCACTTTCTTTCTTTTCTTCTATTTCAAAATTTATAATAATTATAAATGCAATAAATGTAAATATTAAAGACAATAATAAACAAATATTATAATTTATAACTGTACCAAATATCATTTTGCCTAATAAAATGGAAACTAAGAAAAATCCTAATTTATTAAATAGTGATTCTATAACTTCTTTTTTTGTATATAATTCATCGCCGCGAGCAAACTTTAACATCAAAGGATAAATACTAGAGACAATAACTTGAGTAAATGCTATATCAAAAAACATAAGAAATTTAATTAAAAATAAATTTGAAGTGTTGTTTAAGCACAACAAAATAGAACTTGTAATCATCTTTAAAACTATCGTAATAGTAATGCCATTTTTTAATTTACTAGATGATACTTTTAGAGTAAAAAAGAACAAAACTAAGACAGTTATTATATAAGAAATACTTTTAATATGACTAATGGTTAAAGTGGAGATATTATTACTACTAAGCCATAAATCGCGATAATTATCAAATAAGCCAATAGAAAATCCAAAAAATGCAAGAAATACTAATAAGATAAAACATTTATTAGAAGTTAACTTTTTCATTTTATATTCTTTTCATATTCTATATCATTTATCTCATATTTACGTTTATTAGCTATAGTTTGCATTATTTTATTAACACTGTATCCTACAATAGCTAATATAAAAAAATAGATAAAACCAAAGCCACTAAAAGATGGAGCAGATTCAGTAAATAAATCAATTAGCGATGCTCCAACTCCCATAGATGTTACAATAGTTAAATTACTAATTGAACTATTCGTTATATCATTTTTTAAGTCACTAAATAGTTTTCTAGCTGAAGTAACATAATTATTAGTCATTTTCCAAAGTTCTTTCATATAAGTTAGAGTATTTCCTAATGTTTCATAACGATATCCGATTAAATCTAGAGATTCTTTTAGTTTATCATCATCTTTTACTAATTTTTCACGAGTTTTTAAATAAGTACTCATTTGATTTATACGACCATCTATTAAATTGATAGTTTTAGCATAGCCATCTATTTTATTGCTGCATTTAATTATTTCTTTACCAGATACATTAGCATGTTCTTTAACATCAGCAATACGTTCCCAGATAACTCGATGAAGATTTAGGTATCTATGAAGTTGAGCTTTAAATTCTCTAATAAATATTTGTTCTTCTATGTAGCGGTCAATATTTTTATGATTTTTTGTCTTATTATTTATAAAATAGTATTTATCACCACGATGAACATCATATAATTCATTACTATATTCAAAGTATTTTTGATTTTCAGTTTTAGATATTAGAAAATCAATATCTTCATTTTTACATTTATTTAAAACAATAAAATAAGGATAAACATTCTTAATATTAGCTAATTCTTTAGGAACTGGTGCTCCTAAACTAAATAAATAATTTATTGCAGGACTTAAGTTATTCTCATAATACTCTGCTAAAGAATCTATTTCTTTAAACATAACCATATCTGTAATATCTTTTTTATTTAAAGTTATTAAACCATCTTCAAAGATTTTGATACTTATACCAGAATTAGTAGTATACATTAAAAATTCTAGGCCATCTATGTGATAAGCTGTACCGAGATCTTTATTAATATCTAAGTTATTTAAAAGTTCTAATAATTTCTTTTTATTTAAAGCTAGTTCTGATTTACCATATTTTAGAAAATCATATATTTCGCTTAATTGTAGAGTTGTTCTTTGGAACCAACCACCTATATAAATACCATCTATTTTCATATTACTTTACCTCTTTAGAAAAGAAACCTGTTTCTTCTAGTTCAAATCCATATCTTTTATAGCAAGAATGAGCTGCTGTTCGGAAGTTTTTACTCCATAGCTCAATACATTCGCAATTATTATCTTTAGCAACTTTAAATAATACATCCAATAAATGAGTTGCTAAGCCATGCCTTCGAAAATTGGGATTTACACATACATGATTTAATATTGCATAGGTTGCCATAGGCTTATACATAGTTTTTATAATGGTCATTTTAGCATGAGCGACTACTTCACCATTAATTATACCATTAATATAAATATTATTAGGGTCGTTTCTTGTTTCTAAAAAAACTTTCTTTGCATACTCATATTCTGTTGTTTCATTAAAACATAAATTACATAAATCAATTGTACTTTTTAAATCTTCTAATTCTAAACTCTTAAATACTACTTCCATACATACCCTCCATATTATAATAAAATTATATCATATTAAGTGTAAAAAAGAAATATTTAAAATATGTTAATAAAAAAGCAAGACATAGTCTCACTTAATTGGAAAAGAAAAATTAATTATTCCAGCCTATATATAATTTAGCAATACAAGCCAATTTCTTAAATTACTTCATATGGATCACTCATTGTACCATTTCCTGATAAATTAATATTAGCATTAAGATTTATTACTGGTCGCATACCAAGCGTGATGCTAACGTCCCAGCTGCCGTAAAGGTGGCCATTCGAATTCACTAGGAACACGTTAGTCCAACTGAGAGAAGTATCTACGAACCAATAACACGGAGACATGGTCCAGTAGTTCTGGCCATTATATAGGTAATAACTTGTATTATTTTCGTTTTTACCTCCTGCGAATTCTACTTCGTCTGCTGTTATGAGCCCTACTTTTAGTGAGTAGGTGTCTAGCGCTGCACAACTTAGCGTTGGTGCATAATCTGTCCATAGTCTCTTATTTCCCGCATAGTAAAATGTACTTGTTGGTTGACTTGCCCATGTATATCCTAATTGTACATTTCTATCATTACAATATTTACCATCTGCTATTTTTGTTTCTTGACTCTTTAAATTTGTATTATACCATTCTTCTAACTTTATTTTGGCATTTGATGGTGTTCCTTCTGTTGTACTGTTTGGTCTTTGTAATCCTTCGGTGTAGGTCCATCCCGCATATTCACTTTTATTATA
>CAJUCD010000007.1 GCA_910585045.1 uncultured Bacilli bacterium | reverse complement strand
TTAAAGTGGCACGCGAGCTGGGTTCAGAACGTCGTGAGACAGTTCGGTCCCTATCCATCGTTGGCGCAGGAAAATTGAGGAGAGCTGATCCTAGTACGAGAGGACCGGATTGGACATACCTCTGGTGTATCTGTTGTAACGCCAGTTGCAGTGCAGAGTAGCTATGTATGGACGGGATAACCGCTGAAAGCATCTAAGCGGGAAGCCTCCTCCAAGATGAATTTTCCCATTCTTCGTGAAGTAAGATTCCTTGTAGACTACAAGGTTGATAGGCTGGGTGTGGAAGCGTAGTGATACGTTGAGCTGACCAGTACTAATAGATCGAGGATTTAACTTAATTATTTAATAATTTAATGAGTAGCATTATCAAGTTTTTAAAGGACAAAATCCTTTATAAGTAACGATAGCCTAGTGGGTACACCTCTTCCCATCCCGAACAGAGAAGTTAAGCACTAGAACGCCGACGATAGTGTAAGCGAAAATAGGAAGTTGCTTATTTTTTTTTGCGTTAAAATAGGCTAAGCGCCTATTTACGGGCGTTTACGATTTGATTTTGTATAGAAAAACGTTTAAAATTATGTCTACAACTAACAAATAACTAACAAATTTTAATACTTAATTTATCCTCCTAACTTCATTTAATAATTCTTCAATATCTCTATGCGTATAAACTTTTTCTGTAAGGTCTTGAATTGAGTGTCCAAGTATCTTTTTTAAAATATATTCATTAGCTCCAGCTTTTTTCATTTTAGTAGCAAATATATGGCGACTATCATATGGAGTATGCTTAAATCCTAATTCTTTCATAAGTTTAGTATATTCTCTTGAAAATTTTGAATAATTAAATTTTTCAAAAATAGTTTGAAAAGGATATTTTGCGCCTTTATTATAAAAATATAAAAATAAATGTTTTACTTTTGGATGAATAGGTATAGGTCTGTCTTTACCAGCTTCTGTCTTAGAACCAGTAACAAAATAATCTAAATCTATAAACATTTTTTCTCTATCAGCTTTAAACAATTCATTTGGTCTATTGCCCGTGTAATTCATTATTAAAATTATTTTAACTAAATCAATATATTGCATCCCCCACAAAATAGATTCTTCTTCTTTTGTAAAAGGAATATGTTTATTTGATGATTCATTTTCACCTGCAGATAATTTTTCTGTAGGATTTTTTATTATAGGAAGTTCATAATCATCAATTGCACACTCAAAGATATATTTACAAACTGTAATCATAAAACCTTTTGCAGTATATCCTAATAGTTCATTATTATGTTTATTTTTTGCATTGTCAATGACATTTTGCATTTTCACTTTTTTTAAATTTAATACTTTTTCTTTATGAAGTGGAATACAATGATTTTTAAAAGCATTAGTTAAACTATCAAGGTTACCCTCAGACATCTTTTTCTTTTTTACTAATTCTTCTAATTTGCTAACTATATTGTTAGTCCAAATATATTCAAATGTTAAATCTTTATAATTCAAATCATAAGGATTTTGCCGATATTTACTGAGTAAGTCAAGACCTTCTTCTCGAGTTGTAGCATATTCAATAATATTTTGAATTTGTTTCCCATATTCGTCATATCCAACAGTAATAGCCACAGCAAACGGTCTTCTTCTTTTGCCACTCAATTTATAAACACTTCCATAACCATTAGGAAGTCGAAACCTTTTACCCATTATTAACACCACCAGTTCTTTTATTGTTAGCTTGTTCTTTAGCAGTAGCCCAGCGACAGTTACTAGGTTCATAGTTTCCATTTACATCAATTCTATCTATTGATAAATTATCATTATAACCATGTTTAATAGACCAAAGATAAAAAGTTTCAAAGCTATTTTTCCATTCGTCACAAACTTTAATGCCACGACTACCGTACCATTTTTTATAATCATTGGTATTAGCATTGTAACATCTGTTTTTCATACGTTTCCAAATTCTGTATATTCTCGTGCCACACATTCCATGAGTGATTCTGTTTGGTCTTAAAATATGATTTTCGTGATTAAGGCATCCACAAGAAAGAGTAGTTCTTTTTGTAAGACAATTGCTATCAACAATAGTTATGTTACCACAATCACATTTACACTCCCATAATGCTCTATTAAATTTGTTATTTCCAACATATCTTATTGGAGTTAATCTTCCAATTTTCGTATTTATAAAATTTTTTATTTTTCCCATTTTAATCCTCCTATTATTGCTTTATTATTATTTTATTGCTATAATAGAAGTACACAAAAAGAATCCTGTCGTAAGGTTTTATTTGTGCACTGCTTATAGCAGTTACCCTTACTTGTTACCGCAAGTAGGGGGCTTTTTTTTATTTTATTTCGTTTAATACCTTTTTAATATAGCTATCTGCTTCATCTTCATATTTATCTATGTAGAATGCAAATAAATCATTATCAGCTTGACATAAATGATTTTTTTCAATATGTGCTAACTCATGTAATATGGTTTTCTTTTTTTTATAATAAGACAAATTATTATTTATCATTATAAAGTTTACTCCATCATGATTAAAAACATATCCTCTTACAGGAGTAGGTAATTCATCATACACAATAGTAGCATTGTACCAATTTAATAAATCGCTTTGTGTAATTTCACCCCTGATTAAGTTCTCTATATTCATACTTAACCTCTCTTTTTATTTATTAAGTACGATACTGCTGTACTTTTAATTATTTAATTTGCTTGTTAAATATTCAATTGTTTTTTCAGAATAACCATCTTTGCATTTATATTCTATATTGTCTTTTATAGGTTTAATAATTTCGTTAAAAGTTTTAATATCAATATTAAACTTTTCTAAAATATCTTTCCTTAAGTAAGGGTATTTTATTTTATAATTATAAAATTCTACTAAAGGCTTAATATAATAGTTATAACCATCTTTGTTTTCTTTATATTTTTTCTCTAATTTATCAAGGCATTCTTTTGCTTTTTTTAATTCGCCATTTCTCATATAAAATCTAAATAAGTCTTCATTTGCACCGACATTATATTGTTCTGCTTTTAACATATATTCTTCATATTTTTTATCATTTTTTTCTTTTTGAAACGCAATAGCAATTTCTTTATTTCTAGAATAATTATTTGCATTTTCATAAAGAATTTTATCACTTTTGTTAGAAAAATTAAAATTGTCATATGGGTCATTTAAAGATAAAATAGAATAATATCTTTTTTGCTGATAAAAAGAATAATAATTGCCTTCAAATATTCTTGCCATAATATATTTTTGTTTTGGTGTAATAGGTCTACCACATAAGCCAATTATAATTAGAAAGTGAATAGGCCTTCTTGTACAGCCTTCAAAAAAACTATATAGCATTTTTTCAGCTAAATCAACATTAGATTCAAAATGATTTTCAGAAAATATTTTTTTTGGTGTATTTGTACTGTTCTTTTCATATTCTTCTAATATACCTTTTTTATCGAATAAATCTATATAATATTGTAAATTCTTTAAATATTCTGGATATTGTTTTTGTAAAATTATAATTAAAGCTATTATTGATATATAGTCATCTAAAGTAGTATCATTTGCGGTAGCTATTTCTATATATTTCTCGACTAAATTACATAATATATCTTTTTCTTCAACAGTAAAACTTTCAATTTTTTCCTTTTTTTTAAAGAGAGTAAACATTTTTATATATCACCATTTTTATTTTTTTCTTCTTCATATTTTTTTATAGCCCGTTCCATAGTAGCTTCTATCATAGCTCTTTCATCATCATTTAATATATTTTTTGTTTTATTAAATAGAACGTCTAATTTACTAATAGGAGGGCTATTTTTGATAGTTAAATCTACACCTGTTAAATCAGCCATTGATACATTAAAAAATTGTGCGACATCATATGCGTTATCAACTGTTACACCCATATCTTCATTTTCCCACCTAGATATTGTAGATTGATTTACATTTAATTTTTCAGCTAGTTCACTTCTGGACATATATTTAGATTTTCTTAAGTATTCCAAATTTTTTGAAAAGAAACTCATTCTATTCCTCCTCTCAAAATCAATATTAACACTTTTTTTGCGAAAACGCAATATTTTTATTGACATTTGCGAAAACGCATAGTAAAATTGAAAATGTAAGGAGGGAAAGAATGAAAACAGACTTTTTAAAAGCTGTTTCTTCCGAATTGAAAATTATAAGAATAGAACATAATGATTTGCAAGAAGAATTATCATTAAAATCGGGAGTTGCAGCGAGTACAATAAGCAAATATGAGGCTGGAGATAAGAATATAAGTATAACAAAAATAGAAGAAATATTAAAACCATATAATATTAATCTTTATATTTTTTTTAGCCGAATACTTGCGAAAACGCAAAAAAGGTAATACATCCAAAGAAGATACATCTATAGAAAGGGAAAAGTAAAATGAAATTAACAAAAGAAGAACTAAGAGAAAATTTACTAGAAGAATTATATAACTTTGTAATAGAACATAGTGAAATTCAAATTGCACATTCAGCATATGGAGAGAATATTATTACTGTTAAAATTGGATTAACCATTTATGAGTGTGATAAATCTCATTTAAATGCTTTTATTAGAGGCTATCAAGTAGCAATTGAAAGTGAAAGATAGAAATGTTTAAAGAACACACTACAGATGAAATTTTATAAATGATTGATGAAAGAAATATAAATAAAGTAAATACTATAAAGTTAAAAACACTTGCGGTAACAGGTGAAAAAATCATACGACAGGAGGAAACATGAAATCTTTAGAAGAATATAAAAATGTTCCAGTTAGTGTAGCGGCTGAATTGTTAGATGTAAGCCCTAATTATATTCGAGCAGGTTTACAATATCAAAGACTACCAATAGGAACGGCTGTACAAATTAGTGCAAAAAAATGGACTTACCAAATAAGCCCAGGACTACTTAAAGAATATATTACTGGAAGTAGCTTAAGAAATTATTATCAAGAGAATAAAGAGTTTTTAAAACAACTATTAGAGAGGTAGAAAGGAATAGAATATGAAAAAAGAAGATTTTATATTCGGATTATATTTTGGACTAGCAATTTATTTAATAATTGTTTTTGGCTTAGGTGCGCTATGAAAAATTACAAACAAAAAGTGCGAAGTAGTGTAGCTAACATTCGCACAAAATAAATATTTACACAAAATATTTATGGAAAAATTATATCAAAAAATATCAAAAAAGTAAAGGAAACAAAATAATGACATGAATGAAGAAAAAGGATGGATATGTTTACATAGAAAATTAAAGAAATGGCGATGGTATCATGATATAAATACTAGAGTAACTTTTATACATTGTTTACTATCAGCTAATTACGAAGATGGCTGTTTTGGTGGCGAAATAATTAAAAGAGGTAGTTTTGTGACATCTTATGCAAAATTAGCTAATGAAATCGGCATCACAGTCCAATCGGTAAGAACAGCATTGGAACACTTAAAATTAACAAACGAAGTAACAATCAAAACTACTAATAAATTTACTATAATTACGGTGATTAATTATAATTCATATCAAGATTATAACAAAGAAGACAACAATCAATTAACAAACAATCAACAATCAACTAACAACAATATAACAAATAAACAATATAACAATATAACAAGTATATATAATTATATAGAACAAAATTTTGGAAGATTAATTTCTAGTTTAGAATATGAGAAAGTAGAAAATTGGGTTAAAGAATTTAGTTTAGATATTGTAGGTTATGCTTTTGAAATAGCAGTTAGCAAAGAAGCTAAAACGTTTGCTTTTGTACAAGGTATTCTTAATAATTGGAAATCAGCAGGATATAAAACTTATGAACAAATAAAAGAAGCCGAAAAAAAGCAATCTAATATAAAGCTTACCAAGGATGGTTATGAGATTGGCAAAGTTTATGAAGTTGATGGTATAAAATTTAAGTTTGATGCGAAAGGTGAAAAACACATTTTATGACAAATGAAAAACAAGAATTGCTAGAAAGAGAATTGTTATCAATTTTAATGCTTAAACCAGAAATAGGAATAGACTTGTTACAAATAAAACCTAAATATCTACAAAATAAAATGAATTCACATATATTGAGCTCTTTGCTAGCAGTTTATGAAAAGTTTGGAGTAGTAGATTATGCTAATATAATAGCTTATGATAATTCAATTTCATTAAATATTTTAATGGAAGTTATATCAGACGAATACGTACCAATTATTGATGTTAGAAAGCAATTTATGGCTTGTCAAATATCAATACTAAATAATTATAAAAAAATAGTTATCTCTAATTTATCTAAAAAATTTAATGAAAACAAAATCAATTGTGATGATTATTTGAAAAAAATGGAAAAGATAAATGAAGTTAATATTAGGTTCGATACTAATGAGATAACAGAAGATGAATTGCTAGAAAATATATCTACGGAAAATATTGGAATAGAGTTAAAAGCCTATCCTAAATTAAACAATATGCTTAAACTAGTTCAAGGTGATTTTCTGATGATAGGAGCTCCTACAAGCACAGGAAAAAGTGGTTTATTGTTAAATTTAATGAACGAATTAATGAATAATTATCAATGTATATATTTCAATATGGAAATGTCTAAAAGCACAATTTATAAAAGAATTATAGCGATAAAAAGTGCTGTGCCAGTAAATTATATCGAAAAGCCACAAACTGACTATCAAGCCGAATTAGTTAACAAAGCAGTTAGAGAGATAAGTGAAAGTAAGTTAGTTATTGAACATAAGGCTACATATTTACAAGAGATTAAATCAGTATTAAAGATTATGAAAAATGATGGTAAGCATACAATATTATTTTTGGACCACATTGGTTTAATTAAAATTAGTGGTTATAAATCACCTTATGAGCAGATGACAGAAGTAGCTAAACAGCTAAGACAAATATGTTTAGATTATGATTGTACAATTATTGCAGCATGTCAACTTAATAGAGCATCTTATAATGCAAATGAATTAAATCTGTCTATGCTTAAAGACAGTGGAGAATTAGAAAATAGTTCGAGTAAAGTTATACTTTTATATCGCGATAAAGACTGCTCTAAAGACAGCTTAGAGCCAACAATGATTTTAGATATAGTTAAAAATCGTGATGGACAATTAGGTAAGATAAATTATAAATATTATAAAACCCAGCAAATTTTTGAGGAGGTTAAAAATTACGAATGAAATATTTAGTTACTTTGTTCACAAAAGAGGAACTAGAATTTATTCAGATTTGTTTAGGGGAAAAGGTTGTTAATGAAAAGAAAAAGACAGCGGAATCAAGAGAAGTGATAGATACTGCTAAAAGAATTATAAATGATATAGAGAAGAATTTAAGTAAAGGAAGGTAAAATATGTTTTTTAAAAATAACAAAATTGAAAATATAAAGAATATAGAAAATAAAATAGATAATTTAACTAAAAAAATTATTAAAGAGCACCAAAGACGTGATAAATGGGAAGCTCAAAAAGAGAGACTCTTATTTGAAACTATGGATGCGAAAGGAAAGTTAGAAAAAGAAATAGCTAAACTTTTAGAAGATAAAATAATTTTAAAAGATACAATAAACATAAAAGAAAAACTAGTAGAAGATTTAACTAGTCAAAATACATCTTATAAAAAAACTATTAAAGACCTATCTCTTGAAATTAATAGTTTTGTTAAATATAAAAATGAAAATGATAACTTAAAAAAGCAACTAAAAAAACTAGAAAAAGAAGTGGAAGACTATAAAGAAAAAGGAATAGCAGTCCCTATAAAAGTTAAGGGTTCTACAAAACCTCGAAAGGGACAAGCCTTAAAAGAAACAGTAAGAACAGTTAAAAATTAGAATAGGAGAAATAAAATGGCAAAGAATTTATTAAATAATTATGTAGAATTAAATAGAGAAGATAAAGAAAGTTTATTAAAACTTTTAAGAGAAGATTTAGGGAATATAGAACTTCCTAAAGTTTATAAAAAATATGATAAGTTTCATATTGGTGATGACAAATATTTTGTACTTAACGTAAGAGAAAATGAAATTGATATATGTATGAAAGATGTTTTAACCAGAGCAGAAATGCTTAAATATTTTACAGATAAATGGTATCAAGACAGTAGCGATTATTGTGTAAGATATAATTCTGATATTAGAAATAACAAATATGAAGATAGTTATATTTATAAGGTATTAAATGGAGCATTTAAAGAAGATAAATATAAAGGTTTAAACATAATTGGCAATGTAAGATTATTAACGAAAGAAGAAGTAGAAAATCTTGATGAAGAACATAAAAATATAAATAAATATTATTGGACTATGACTCCTTACAATGACATGAATAAGTTAGAAGATGGCAGTAACGCTTGGGTGTTCTATGTGAATTCGAATGGCCACCTCAACAACTGGGACGTGAACTTCACTCTTGGTGTGCGCCCAGTAATAACACTGAGAACTAGCGAACTGTTACAACTTCAAAATCTCTAATGATTTTGTTTAGGAGGAGAAATTAAAAATGGAAGAATTAAATTTGAATGAAAGTATTATAAAAGTAAGAGTAGAACTCCAAAAAACGAAATTGAAGAAAAGTGGCAAAAATAAATTTGCAGGATTTGATTATTATGAATTATCAGATTTCTTACCTAAATTAAATGAATTGATGTCTCAATATAACATTAACGATAAATTTACTATTGAAACCGATACAAGCATAGGAACTGATTATGCAATTTTAACATTAATAAAGGGTGAAGAAAAGCAAGACTATAAAATACCTTTCAAAATATTTGAAACTCCAATTAATACAAAAGTTAATGATAAAACAGGTGAAGTAAAGCAAGTTAAAAGCATGCAAGATATTCAGTATTTAGGTGCTTTAAATACTTATTACAAAAGATATCTTTACTTGAATGCTTTTGGTATTACAGATGGTGAAGTAATTGATGCGATGCCTAACGATGAAGAAACTCCAAATCCTTCAGAGCCAAAAAAAGTTAGCACAGCAACGCCAAAACAAATAGAACTTTTGACTAAATATTATAAAGATGAGAATTTGGCTAAATTATTACAAGCTAATGGAATAAGTAAACTTGAAGAATTAAGTGTTCAAAAAGCTAGTCAATTAATATCAGCAATAACTAAAAAGAAAGAAGAGGTAAAAGGATAATGAATGAGTTAGTTAAAATTGAAAACGAAAATTTTATAGTAAACGAAGAGTATGTAGAAAAATACAGACAATTCTTAGCATTAAAAGAGTATATCGAACTAGCTGATAAAGAAATAAAACAAAGTGCAAAAGATTTCATGGAAGCAACTGGAAAACCAAACATAACAGCAGGAGGTTTAGTATTCGAATATCGAAAAGGGACTACAAGAACTTCTTTAGATAGCAAAAAATTAAAAGAAGATCTGCCAGATATTTATGAAGAGTATTCTAAAACATCACCTGTAGCTAGTTCTGTAATAGTGAAAGTTCTAGCATGATTGAATTTTTAGAAGAAGAACATATTTATTTATACGATGGAGTGATTATTCCAAGTGTAAGTGAAATACTTCACTTCATCTTTCCTAATAAATATAAAAATGTAGATATAAAAACACTTCATAAAAAAGCTGAATATGGTTCAAAAGTACACGAAGCTATAGAGTTTTTAGAACAAAGTAAACCAATGCCAGATTTAGACTTGAATCAAGAATTTAGCATAAAACAATATTTAAGACTAAAAGATAGATTTAATATTAAAGTACAAGTTCAAGAACAAATGATAAATTACAAAGATATATACGCAGGACGGTTTGATATGATAGCAACAATTAATGATGTATTAAGTTTGTGTGATATTAAAACAACAGCACAACTAGATAAAGAATATTTATCTTGGCAATTAAGTTTTTATGAATTAGCTTTTATGAATATGTATGGAAATAAATTTGAAAAGCTATATGCAATATGGCTACCAAAAAAAGGTTATGGAGAACTTGTAGAAATTGAAAGAAAGTCTATAAGTGAGTTATTAAGAGTTTTAAAAGAATTTGAAGAAAGTAGAAAAGAGGTAGAAAAATGAGAAATACAATAATAACAGAAATAAATAATATATTTGATGAAAATGTAGATTTAAAAATCAGAAATGAATATTTAGAAAGTAAATTTAATAAAGAAAATATTTGTTGCGAAAAAGTGGAAAACAAAATAGAACTTACAGAACTAAATAAAAAAATAATAGAATTTGGAAAAGATGCTTTACGAGATAAAGTGATAACTGGTGGTAGTATGAGTGTAAATAAGTTAGAAAATGGAACTTATTATTGCACTAAGTTTGAAGACTGGGTAAAAAATTCTATTAGCAATTATTATTTACCAGATAGCTTTTCAAAAGATGAAATAATTAATATGTTTTATGATGAACTTAAAGAAGAATATAATAAGAAAAAAGCTGAAAAGATTAAAGAATATGAAAAGAATCACGAGGATGCAGAATGACGAATAATGAAAAAATAGCATGTGATAGATGCACACATGCTTGTGAATTATTAGCTAAAGAAAACATACCTTATGAAGTTAAAAAGAAAGAAATAGGGCATATCAATTTATTGTTTGCAGGTAAAGTTGTAATGAGCTTTTGGGCAAGAACTGGAAGAATTATTTATACAGTAAATCCTAGGAACTATAACGTTAAACCATTAGATTCTGATTTAGACAGAGGTATTAAAAAGTGTATCAAAGTTTATAAAGGAACTTTCAAGAATAATGGACTTAGTTAATCAATTAAATCAGAAATGTATAGATTTAGATAATAAAGTAGCTCATTCTGCATTTTTAGGGAAAAAACTTGCCGATGCAGAAAATGAATATAAAATTGCGTTGGCACAAGAAAGTCTAAAATTAAAAGAAGACAAAATGCCAGTTACTCTTATTGATAAAATATGCTATGGAATTGAAAAAGTAGCAGCTTTAAGAAAAGAAAGAGATTATGCAGAAGCGATTTATAAAGCTAACCAAGAAAGTATAAATGCAATAAAATTGCAAATTAAAATATTACAATTTCAAATAGATAAAGAATGGGGATTGGCTAAAAATTAAAAAAGGAGAAATTATGGAAGAGGTAGATAAAGAACTATTAGAAGAAGCAGAAGAACTACTAAATGCAAAATTTAATGATATAAATGACATTGTTTATGATTTATTAGAAGAAGTCAAGTATTTAAAAAATAAACTTAACAAAATAGAAAATCCACTATTAGAGGATTATGACGACCCGAGGTATGAGTATGGCTACTAAAAAAACTATGAAAGAACGCATTTTAGAACATTTACAAAAAAATGGCAGTATAACAAGCTGGGAAGCTATACAAAACTATCACTGTACAAGAATTAGTCAATATATTTACCTATTAAGAAATGAAGATTATAACATCAAAAGCGAATATAAAAAAGTAAAAACTTTGTATGGTGATATTACAACAATAGCAGTTTATAAATTAATAAAAAATTAGAAAGAGGATAGTAATGAATAAAGATAAAAAAATAAAAGAAGTTAAAAATGAAATGGAAAATCTTAAGAAAGACTTTGATAAAAATTATTTAAGCTTAGAAACTAAATTAAAAAAATTAGAAAAAGGCACTTATGAAGTAGGAGATGATGTTAACTGGTGTAACTTTGATTGGATAGTTATTAAAACTATAGAAAATGAGCAAAAAGTAGTTTTAATGTCAAAAGAAGTATTTGAACCAATTACTTACTCTGACAATAATTCAAATGATTATTCAAAAAGCAATGTCAAAGAATATTTAGAAGAATGTTTTATTAACAAATTAGATAAATCAAAATTAGTCAAAATGAGAACTAATTATGATGAAGATAAATACGTTGATTCATTAGTTAGAATACCGACTTTAAGAGAAATAGAACCTTTATCAATAGACCAAAGGGAATGTGGAAAAACATATTGGACAATGACAAGCAGTTATGCTTCAAGCGCAGATTGCGCTTACGCTTTCGTGTTCTATGTGGATGCGTATGGCCACCTCAACAACTGGAGCGTGGACGACACGTATGGTGTGCGCCCAGTAATAACACTGAGAACTAGCGAACTGTTACAACTTCAAAATCTCTAATGATTTTGTTTAGGAGGCGAAAAAATGAATTTAACAATAGAACGTCCTTGTGTATTATTTAGAAATGATTATAATGGATATTCTTATTACAAAATAGGAATGTCCAAAAAATCACAAACAGGAGAATGGATAAATGGATATATAAGATGTAAGTTCAAAAAAGGCGTAACGCTTGAGAATCAAACTAAAATCAATATTAAATCATCTTTTTTATCCTTTGATTTAATAGATAGGAAAAGTATTCCTTGTATAGTTGTAACTGAATTTGAAATAATAGATGATAATAATAAAGCTAGTGAATCAGATATATCGCAAACTGTGGATAATATGGTTAAGAATGAGCAATCAGACCCCTTTATAGATTTTGGTGAGGAAGTGGTTATTTGTGATGATATGCTTCCATTTTAAGAGGTACTATGACACAGTTAAACATGATATACGAAGAAGATAAGTTTACCAATAAAGATCATGTTGCTACTCCAAGGTATGTGGTTGAAGATATTTACAGCTTAATTGATATAAAATCATTTAACAATATATGGTTTCCATTTAATAATTATGATAGCGAGTTTAAATTAAAAGCAGATGAATTGAAACTTAAATATAAAGCTACACACATTTTTGACGATTTAGGTAATGATTTTTTTCAAACAGAGCCACCACAAAAATGTGAATTATTAATAAGTAATCCACCATTTGGATTACAAAATAAAATAGTCGAAAGAACTTTTAAATTAGTAGAAGAACATAAAGTGAAGTCGTTTGCTTTGCTCTTACCATTATCAACTTTAGAAACGCCAACTAGAGGCGAAATGTATGAAAAACATGTAGATGAACTTTCAGTTATTATATTTAAAAAAAGAATTAAGTTTTTAGGATGCACAACCGGATTTAATAAAGCTTGTTGCTGGATATGCTATAACATACCAAATTTAAAAAATAAGATTTTGTGGATTTAGGAGATTAAATATGAACCAAGAATACTTAACAATAGAGGATGCTAAGAAATTAACTAATTACGATAAATTACTAGCAGAAAGAGATATGTTAAAATCTGATAATAATTTACTTAAAAACTCATTAAAGAGTAAAGACAAACACTATATGCTAATAATAAATGAAAAAAATAAGAGAATAAAAGAATTAGAAAGTCAATTATATACTTATGAAAATAAACAAGTAGATATATTTGGAGAGTTGGGGTAGAATGAATAAAATCTTTACAGAAATACAAAATACTTTTTCTGCTATTTATAAAATAGTTTTAAATAACATATATCTTAAAGCACTACTTTTAATAATTATAATTTTATGGGCTATAACTTTATTTCCATTAATTATAATACTATCTTTTAAAATGCCTATTATTGGTATAGCAGCAATAAGTATAATTATTTATTTTGAGATATTAAATGAATAGAAAAGTATTATTTTAGAAAAAAGGAGTGAAATGACTACAGCAGATTTGAAAGAATTACTTGATTATATTATGAAAAATAATTCGTGGAAAGAAATGAAAATAAAGATAATTAATTTATTAAATTTAGTATATAAAAAAGAAGCACCTAAAAGAGTTTTATATAAATATTGTGAATATGAATTTGATAAAGAGGCTAATGATTATATAAATAAAGATGGTTTGTATTTATTTGCTTATTTATTCACAAATGAAGAACAAGCATTATTCTTAGAAATAGAAATCCTTGAAGATAAGCCTAAATTTGAAATAAATGAAAACGGGTATATTCATACAAATAATGGTGCTTGGAAAGGTAGAAAGATGGATATAGAATTTGCCAAAACTTTAAATTATCTAATAGAAAATTGTGTACCATTTGGTAAAGAAGAAAATAGTAAAATGAACAATTATATAAAAAGCATAAGTGTAAAATCGGACAATATTTTTGATTTTTATGAAAGTGATGATAGTAATGAATAATAAAGACAACTTAATATTTTATTTAACAGAATCTATAAATGCTCTAGAAAGATTATTACAAACCCAAAAAGAAGAACCAATAATAGTTTTAAAAGATTTATACAATAATACAAAATATGATAAAAATATAGACAAGGCTTATTATCGAGGTAAGAAGCAAGCTTATGAAGAAGTATTAAGGAGGATGAAACGTGAAAAGGTTAATAATGACTAAATATATTAAGTTACCTAAAGAAAAAATAAAATTTCATGGTGATACAGAAAAAGAAAAGAAAGCTAATGAATTGATATTTGATTTAACTTTAGAAAATGAACATTATAAAGCGAAAGTAAAAGAAGTAATTAGATTTATGAAAGATTGTATTAAAAACGCTGAAAGGCTTACAACTAAAACAGAGTATGAAATACTTAAAAAATGTTATGAATACCCTTTAGAAATATTGAAAAATAGTGATAAGAATTAGGAGTAATATATGAAATATGATTTAATAAATTATTTAGAAGATAAGATAAAAGAAACCAAAAAAGATAAAGAATTTAGAGATAAAGTAATACAAGAGTCCAGTGCTTATGAAAGTGGTCTAATAGATGCTTACCAAGACATATTAGAAAGGATAAAGAGTGGCAAGTATAAAACCGATTAAAATTAAATTTCAAACAATATATGGAGACGTAGAATTTTACAATACATTAAAAGAAATAAAAAATTTTATGATTTTATTAAATACTATTTTAGAAGAAAATGAATTTTTTATAATTGAAAGTATATATGAGTAGGAGTGATAAGTATGAGTGAGCCAAAATGTTTAACTAGAATGAAATTAAGTGAATGTTGGGGGGATAATCTTAATGTAGAAGAATTAAAAGAAGTAAATGCTTATATTGAAAAATTACAACAAGAAAATAAACAACTAAAAGAAGAATTAGATAAAGAAAAAGATGACTTTAAAGAATTTGTTAAATTAGGTGATAAAGGATTAAAAGAAAGTATTAATAATTTAGAAGGAACTCAATTTTTAGATGCTTTTTGTGTACTTCAATGGATTAATGTTACAAGAAAAGAAAATCAGCATCTAAAAAATGATAATACTCAAATTAGAAACAACAACAAAGAGTTGAAACGTAGACTTAAGAGTGTTCAAGAGAAAAGAGATAGTTATAAATTTAGATACAGAGATGTTTGTAAACAACTCAAACAAAGAGATGAAGTTATTGCTGAAGCAGCCAAAGAATTAAAACGTGGAATAATTTTTTGTAAAAATGATAGTCAAGATGCTTATGATATTTGTAATATTGCTATAAACAGAGCTAAAAAAGTTTTTGATATTCTTAACAAATACAAAGGAGATAACAATGAACAAAGAAGAATGTATGTTAGCACTAGAGCAAATGATATTAGAATTGCCACAATATAGAAAAATAACAAATGAACTATGTAATAGATATATATCTGGGTATGTAAGAGAAGCTTATGAACAAAAACAGATTTATATAGAAGGCAATTATAAATCGAGTAGAGATTATTGCTGGGATGTATATGATACTGTCCCTGTTGAGATTATAGAATCAATATTAGATAATTTTAAAGAACAAGATGATATTGAACAAGAAAATCAACAATTAAAAGAACAACTCAAACAAAGAGATGAAGTTATTGCTGAGGCTATGAGATATATCAAAAAAAATACGAAATATTATGATAGAGAATATTCTAAAATTTATGGAGAACTATGCGATATGGCTGGAGCAGGAGATACAAGACTTCATGTCGTAATTGGAGATGAAGAACTTTTAGAAATTTTACAAAAATACAAAGGAGATAACAATGGATAAGGAAAATAAGACTATATTATTAAATCAATTGCGAATAATGAGTGCTATGCAAAGACTAGAATATTTTATACATCAACAAGAAATTGAAGAAGATTTATCAGAGGGGATAAAAGATACTCAAAAAATTCTAGCTAATGATATAGACAATAAACTATCTATACAGCAAGAAAATATTAATTTAAAACAAGCACTAAATAAAATAAGAGAATGTTGCGAAAATAATGCTATTGAAGTTAACACTAAAGAATTTGGAAGCTTAATTGTTACAAATTGTGATGATATTCTACAAATAATAGATAAATATATGAAAGAAGATGATAAAAATTGAAATACATAATTAAAGTAGGAGATTTATATGTAAATTATATAAGTATTAAAAAAAAGGATAGATTAGATTTGATAGGAGAAGTTTTACTTAGACCATTATATGCCAAAAAATTTACTAAAGAAGAAGCATATATAATAGCTAAGAAATTAAATGGTGAGGTAATACAGAAAGTTAAGTAAAGGAGGAAATATGAATTTAAGTTTAGATGAAGTATTGAAAAATATGAAAGATTTAAGAAATAGATATGATATAAAATGTGTAATGCTACATAAAAATAGATTTAGAGTTAGTTTACAAGCAATACGTCCCAAAGACTTAAATGTGAGTGGAGGCAAGACTTCGGGTGATATTATGCTTAATATGATGATAAATGAAGAAGAACTATTAAATAATTTAGATGAAATAAAAAAAGCATATAATTCATATCGAGAACTTGCTATTAATATTTTAGTAGAATACGCTAGAACAAAACCAGTTGAAGAAATGATAGTTATATATAGAGACAAGATGCACTTTAAATGGAATGATATTGCTTGGTTAGTTCATTATTCAAGTAGACAAGTAATTAGAATTTATAACGAATGTCATACTATGTCAAACTCCGATGATGTATAATGTGTATAATATGAAATATTTATATAATGTTTTATATTAAGCCCTGATATTGATACAGTTAAATCTGTATCTTTTTTGTTTATATCGCGGGATAGTGCAAAGGTAGCATATCAGTGTCGTTAGCTGGTAATGGTGGTTCAATTCCATCTCCCGCAACCATATTTGTTTTCTTATCAGAAGGTATGACGAAAAACTTCCTTTCTGGTTTATGATATAAACCTTGTGATACCTCCAGATAAGAAAATAAGATTTGATTAGAAGATGGTGAGGTGACATGGCAAAGTACGATTGGAAATCTTTAGAAAAAGAATATATATTAAGTAATTATAAAAGTGTTAGTGCCTTTTTAAAAAATAAGAATATACCCAATAATGGCAGTACTAGAAATAAGACAAAAGGTTGGAAAGACAAAAAACAAGACAAACAAGACAAGATTAATACAAGAACAGTACAAAAAGTTATTGAGAAACAATCCGAAAAAGAAGCTAATGAGATAGTTAGTGTTAGTGATGTTGCCAATAAATTACTTAACAAAATTATGTCAGCAAGTGATGAATTAAATATGAATAATGATATGTTTGGAAATACTTATAAATCAGCAATACTTAATCGCTCAGATTTAAAAAAGTTAACATCAGCACTTAAAGATTTAGATGATATTTTAAAAAATAAAACTAAACCTAATGATATAGAAGATTTAACTGTACTTGCTGATTTACTAGGATTTGGTGATAAAGAACGCAAACAATAAAGTGGTTACCATTTAGTAAGAAACACATAGACTATATACTAAATACTAAAAATTGCAAAGCAAATGTTGCTGAGGGTGCGGTGCGTGCTGGCAAGACAATAGATAACTGTATTGCCTTTGCCCTGAATCTTGAATATACAACCGATAAAATACATTTAGCCAGTGGATCTACACTAGCAAATGCTAAGCTAAATGTTGGTGAGTGTAATGGTTTTGGCTTAGAGCATCAATTTAAAGGTCGTTGTCATTGGGGAAAGTTTAAAGATAATGAAGCCCTTTATATTCAAACTAAAACTGGTGAGAAAATAGTCATATTCGTTGGTGGAGGAAAGGCTGATAGTTATAAAAAAATATTAGGTAACTCATACGGCTTTTGGATAGCAACTGAAGTGAATGAGCATTATGATTGTGAAGAATCAAAAGAATCATTTATAAAAGTTGCTTTTGCAAGACAGCTCGCTAGTAATAATCCTAAATGGTTTTGGGATTTGAACCCTAGTAATCCATTAGCGGATATTTATACAAAATATATTGATTTGTGGGCTAAAAATGGTTTAATTGGTGGATATAATTATCAACATTTTACAATATTTGATAATGCAGCAATAACAGAGCAAAGAAAACAAGAAATAATAAGTCAGTATGATCCAACAAGTATTTGGTATCAAAGAGATATACTTGGTAAACGTGTTGTTGCTGAAGGTTTGATATATCGTGAGTTTAAAGATTATCATATTATCAAAATGCAAGATTGGAATGCAATTGATGAAAAAGGTAATTATACACATCCAATTCGTAAAGCGCTAAAATTTATAACAATTGGTGTAGATTTTGGAGGCAACATATCGGCGCATAGTTTTAATGCAACTGGATTCACGAACCAATTTAGAAAGTTTGGGACAATAAAACAAAAACGAATTGCCAAAAGAATAGATGATAAAGAACTTATTGAAGAATTTATAAAATTTATAAAAGAATTAAAAGAAGAATATCCAGGAATTAATATTATAGATATTCGTTGTGATAGTGCAGAACAAACTCTTATAGCGGGATTTGAAAGAGCTTTAAGAGAGAATCGTCTTGCAATACCAATTAATAACGCAATTAAAGGCGAAATATTAAATCGAATTAGATTCTACTGTAAGATGTTTAGCACAAATAAATATTTCATATTAGAGTGTTGTGAACCACTCATAATGGCATTTAAAACTGCTATATGGGAAAAAGATAAAAATGATATACGTTTAGATGATGGCAAACAAGATGTTGACAGTTTAGATGGTCAAGAATATAGTACTGAACCATATCAAGACGTATTAGTACAAATTAATTAGGAGGATTAATTGTGAAGAATATATTAGAATTTATAGGAAGTTGTGTTTGTTTTATAATAGGCTTTAAATTTTGTAAATGGTTAGATGATTATGTAGAGCAGGAAGTGATTAAACGGAAAAAGTAGTTAAAGATTTCTTAACAGAATTAGGATATAGCGAAAATATAATTGATACTGAACAAGAAAATAGAGTTAATGAGTGGCTCACTTGGTTTAAAGGTAAGTCAAAATATCATACTGTTTATATTTACAATGGTAAAACGCGAAATAAATATGAAATAAAAACTCTTAATATAGCTAGCCAATCTTGTGAAGACTTAGCTGACTTTTTCTTTAATGAGAAATTGGAAATAACAATTGATAAATCTAAGATTCAAAAAATAATTAATAATTGTTTGAAACAAAATGGGTTTTTAGATAATGCAAATGCTTTACTGCAATTAACTAAAGCTTTGGGAACAGGTGCTTTTGTCCCATATTTAGATAAAGGAGTACTTAGAATCAATTATCTTAATGCTACAAATATTGTAATATTAAAAGCTAACAAAAGAGAAGTTATTGATGTGTTATTTTGGTGTGAAACTAAAACATTAGGTGGAACAGAATTAACTATAAATGCTCATATTTTAGATGAAACAGGATATACAATTTATAATAGAAAATATTTTAAAAGTAATGACGGTGAGTACAAAAAGGTTGATTTGGGAGAACTTGAAATGATAGAAACAAAGTCTTTTATTCCTAAATTTGCTATGATATATACACCAAGTGTTAATAATCTTGACATCAATACCCCTTATGGTTTGAGTTGTTATGGTAATGCTATTGATAACATCTTAATGATTGATAAAGTATTTGACACTTTAGACAATGAAACTTGGCTAGGAAGAAAAAGAGTTTATTTGAGTTCCAAGGCTACCCAATTTAATGTTGATGAAAATGGAACTTTAACTCCAGTATTTGATCCAACCGATGTGGCATTTTATAACATCCCAGGAGAGGATAATAAAGAACATATTAAAGAGTCAAGTTTCGATTTAAGAGTAGATGAATTAACATCAGCATTACAAGCTCAATTAAATCTTTATACTTCTAAAGTTGGTTTAGGACATAATTATTATAAATTTAAAGATGGTGAAGTATATGTAAATACTGATAACGTAATATCTAGCAATAGTGACGTGTATCGTAAAATAAAGAAACAAGAGAATATAATTACTAAAGCCATAACTAATTTATGTTATGCGATTGCGGAACTAGTGGGAATCAAAGGCGAATTTAGTGTGTCAGTGTTTTATGATGACTCTATTATTGAAGATCAAGAAAAAATTAGATTACAAGCTCAATCGGAATATAATTGTAAATTAATAAGTAAAGCTCAATATTATCGAGATGTTTATAAACTAAAAGATAAAGAAGCTTTAGCATTTGCTGAACAAATGAACCAAGAAATCAAAGATGAAACTATTGTAGATGGTAGCGAGTTCGATTTAGATGAATAATGAAGAATTTATCAATAAAAAAGTTCAAAAAGTTATAGATATCTATGAAAATATTGAAAATAAATTGTTATTAAAAATAGTAGAGCACTTTAAATATAAAGAAGAATTTTTGAATAGCGATTATTGGCGTATTAAAAAACTCGATGAAATGGGATTATTTAATCGAGAAGTTATTAATTATATTGCTAAAGAAACGAAAAAAACTCCAGAACAAATAAAGAAAGCTTTAAAAGATATTGGCTATAATAGTTTTAATATCGAAACACTAAATAAAGCTTTTAAAGAGAATAAATTAAAAATAGAGCCAAATATATTAATTCAAAATAATACACTTAATACAATAATAAACGGTGTTTATAATGAAGTAAATGAAAGATTTATAAATTTATCTTCTAAAATAGCCGAAGCTACAAGAAATGCTTATTTGGATATTGTAGAAGAGACATACTTAAAAACTACTACGGGAACACACTCATATCAAGAGGCTATTAGAGAGTCTATTAATAATTTATCAAATAGTGGAATCAAGACACTAATTTATAAAACTGTTGATAAAGATAATAATGTTACAGGTATAAGAAGTTATGATATAGAAGCAACTGCAAGACGTGAAATACTCACTGGAGCTAGACAAGTTAATCTAAAGTTAAATGAAACGATAATAAATGAATTAGAACCAGAATATTTATATTTGTCAGAACATTTGAGATGTAGACCTACACACTTTGATTGGCAAGGAATAATCATTAAAAAAGAGGATTTGGTTCCAGTAACTGATTATGGTGAGCTAACAGGACTTGGTGGTATTAATTGCGCCCACTATTTTGAACCTTATTTTGGTAGTGCAAGAGGAGCTGATTTAAAGGGCATTTCAAAAGAAGATGCTTTAAAAAATTATAATATATCACAACAGCAACGATACTTAGAACGTGGAGTTCGCAAATGGAAACGCAAAGCTGAAATGTATAAAGAAAATGATGATACTGAAGCTTATGAAAAATCTCAAATAAAAGTTAAAGAGTGGCAACAACGAAACATTGAATTTAGTAAAGACAATAAATTAAAAAGAGATTTTACTAGAGAATATGTCAGTGGTTTTAAAAGTGAGAATGTTAAAATTAAATTGTCAGATAATAACATTAATAAACTAAAAGAAGTTAATATAATACCAGATAATTCATTAACTAAAATAGATCCAAAATTATTAAATAAAAATATTAATCAAATCAATAAACTCGCTAAAAAATACAATATGGAAGAATTTCTTGAAACCATGAATACAACTTACATGTGTAATAAGAAAAAATCGGTGGCTAGTGTTGGATATAATCAAGATATAACGCAAATGTATATTAATTCATCAATAGATTATTTTAAGGATAAAAGTAATTATGATAATATGATGAAAGATAGTAAAGAAATAGGTTGGTGCATGCCTTGTAAAAAAGATAAAGAGGATATTTATATTATGACACATGAAATGGGACATGTTTTAGAAATGAAGATTTTTAAAGACGAATATCCCTTTGGCGGATCAAATGAATATAAGCTATTTTGTAATAAAGTAAAAGATGATATAATGAGTATAGCTAAAAAGAATAAAGAATTTAATTATCTAGCTACAATAAGTGAATACGGTGATAAAAAAACAAGTGACTTTTTTGCTGAAGTATTTGCTAGTATGGAAGTGGGTTACTCAAATGATTTATCTAAAGCTATGAAAAAATATTTAGAAGATAGAGGCATGTTATGAATCCAGAAATAATTGCAATATATAAAGAAATAAAAGATTATATAATTTCTGATAGGTATGGTTGGACATTAAAAGAAAACGCACCTAAAGAAGTTCAAGAAAAATTTAAAAAAATGATGGAACTTGAAGATGATGAAATATTTGTTGAAAATATAGAAGAATTTATAAACACTACTTTATAGGTAGTGTGTAAATGCGAAAGGGTGTTAACTTGCCAAGCACATCCAACTTTAAAAGTAGATTATAGACGTATAATTAAAATTAAAAGTGAAAAATAAAGGTAAGTCATTTACACAGTGCTTATGAATAGCACAAAATACACGAAAAAATTAAAAATTTGTCGTGTATTTTCATGACACCCAAAAACTTGTCAGGTGTTTTTATTTTGCCTTTTACTTAGTTAGGCTCAAAAGAAATTGAGGTGAGGGAATTACTTTGTTACCCTTAAGAAAAACGGAGGAGAATATGAAAAATGACAAAATGCTACCTTTAAACATTCAATTATTTGCGGGTGGAGAAGGTACTGAACCAGTTACTGAGACTGAACCTAAAACTCAGGCGACAGGAGCTGAACCTATTCAAAAAACAGAACCAAAAACTTTTACTCAAGAAGAAGTAAATTCTATGCTTGCAAAAGAGCGTAAAAAAATACCTTCTAAAGAAGAACTTGATGAGTTTAAGAAATGGCAAGAAAATCAAAAAACAAATGAAGAAAAATATGCTGAAATTTTAAAGGAAAATGAAAAACTTAAAAATGATGTAGCATATGCAGAAAATAAATCAGCAGTTGCAAATGCTGGAGTAGATTCTAAATTTCAAAAGTTTGTTTTAAGTGAAGTGTCTAATATGGAAGGAGATTTTGAAGAAAACCTTACATCATATCTAAAAGACAATTCACAATATTTAATTGATAAACAAAAGGAAAATAAAAGTACTGGAGTTAATCAAAATAAAACTAATATACCTGTTAGCGAAAAAAAGGAATATTTAGATAAAAAGTATGCTAACAATCCATATTATAAAAAATAGAAAAAGGAAAGGTGATTAAACGGCAAAATATGGAAACCAATATGTTGATGAGGAATATAAATCAACAATCGAACCGAACTTATACACTGATGAAGTTTTAATACCAGGAGTTACATTCAGTGAAGATATCATTGAAGGACCAGCGGGAGGTTACTACGCTCATAAGTTAGATGATGGCAGTGAAGTTGAACCAGGAGAACCAGGTAGAGATTTTAATGATGAAGCTGCTAAAGATGAATTAGTGCAAGTTTCTTATAATAATAACTTTCAAAAATCAAGAAAAATTTATGGTGTGCAAGCGGCAGCTGTTAAATTTAACATTAAGGAAGCTTACTTAGCTAATTCATTAAACGTAACCAAACAAGGAAGAAGATACTCAGCACTTGCTTGTATGGCCAATGAAGGAACAGTATTAGATGATACTACTCCAACTACTAAAGACAACGTAGTAGAAAAAATAATTGCTATGAGACAAGCTGTTAAAGATAATCATGGTCAAGCTAATTTTATACTTGCTAGTACAACTGTATATGCTGCTGCATTACAAGTTCTAGGTTTAAAATCTACTGAAGATCCAGCAATTAAACATGCTCAATTAATGGAAAGATTTGGATTAAACATTATCGAATGTAATTCTTTCGATAAAGCAAATGTAAAATATTATAATTATGCTGGTGAATTACAAACAGTAGATTTAACTGGAATCGAAATGATTTGTGGATACTATGAAGCATTTAAACTTGAAGATAATTTTGCTATGTATAGATTAATTGATAGTGAGAACTTTGCTGGTTCTAAAGCTCAAGTTGAATATAATACAGCTATGAGAGTTGTTAGCCCAAAACAAATTATAGTTAAAAAGAAAACTAGTGTTGCACGAGCAAATGCACCTAAAGTTAAAACTATTGATGAAATGACTAAAGCTGAATTAATAGAATATGCTAAAACCAATAACATTGAGATTGATGAAAGTGCAAATAAAGATGTTATTTTAGCAGCAATTAAAGCTACTAAAAATAATAATTAAAAAATAAAAAATGGAGGGATAAAACGAATAATTATATAGACTATGATTATTATAAAAATAATTATGGTGGGGATTTAATCCCTCAAGAAAAATTTGATAAATTTGCTAAGGGAGCAAGCTATGAAGTTAAACTTCGCATTCAAAATAAAGACATTTCTAATTTTGAAACTGAAGTTAAAGATGCTACTTGCTCCGTAGCAGATGTTATTTATAACCAATACTTAAATAAAGAAAAAATAAAAAATATTATTAATGGTTCTGAAAAAATCATAACTAGTGAAAAAGTTGGTGATTATTCAAGAAATATACAAAATGTATCTAGTTCTGAATTAATAGCTTTCGCAAGTGAGGAATCGATACAAAAAGAAATAAATCTAGAAATAGAGAAAAAACTATTTTTTGCTGGTTTGCTTTATGGTGGTGCTAGAATTGTTCGATAAAGATATAACAATCGTTAATAAGTTTTTTAATCGTGAAACTAAAAAGAATGAGTATAAAATACATCATTTAAAAGGATTTTGGAGCTCTAATGAGGGAATTAGTATATCTAACACACAACTTGTTAAAAATGATGGTTTAACAGCTAGAATTTTAATGAGTGAAGTTGGATATGTCAAAGCAAAAGATTTTAAAGGTGAAGAAAATACTTGGACTTTACAAAATGATGACTATTTAGTAAAAGGAATAATTGAAGATACCCCATTAACTATTACTACAATAAAGGAAAACTATGAATGTATGAAAATAGTTGATTTTTCCATCAAAGATTATGGTTCTGAAGATATGCAACACTTTGAAATTAAAGGTGAATAACGAATTTTGAAATAGAAGCATTTTTGCCAAATGAACAAGAAATATTTGATAAATTTGGGTTAAATGAAAATGGTAAAGTTCAAAGAGTAGTTGACACTTCTTTTATTCATCATATGAGACTTAAAATGCCATATGATAGTAAAATGATGATTGCTAATACTAGAAATCCAAAAGGAGGAGTTGTAACGGTTGAGACTCCATATGCTCACTATATGAATGAAGGGATTAAGTATGTTGATCCCCAAACTGGTAAAGGAGCATTTTATAATGAATCTTATGGTTTTTGGAGTAGACCAAATACAAAAAAAGTTCCAAGTAATGAACCATTAAATTATCATAGTGGGCCAAATAGAGGTGCACATTTTGTAGAAAGAACTATTAGTGAAGATTTTAATGAAATAGTTAAAGAAGCACAGGAGGAATTAGATAGATTATGATTGATAAAATTAGAGACTATATTGCTACTTGTCCATATTTAGATGAATTTGTAGAACTGAATGTAAATTACTTAAAGGATAAAGCAAAAGCATATTCTGTAAATGAAAATGCTGGATATAATCCAGTTATTAATTCATATCTAAATGGTGACAAAGAAATGCAATTTCTATTTAGTTTTGATGCTAAGTTTTATTGGAATAATGAAATACAAAATAATGTTGATAATTCAATATTTTTTGAAAAATTTAGAGATTGGTTAAAAGATAATTATGAAAACGACGTATATCCCGATATTAAGGATATACAACCACTATCCATTAGTGCTATAACTAATGGATTTATTTTTGCAACAAATGCTGATGAAGCAATTTATCGTATAAGTTGTAAGTTCACTTATATTAAATTTAAAAAGGAGGAATTAAACGAAAAGATTCATAAAAAGAACTGAAATTATGACATTTTTAAATGTCGCACCAAAAGCTCAAACAGAAAAATTGGGATTAGTTGGTAATGGTATGACTAGCGGTTCATATTCATATGAGGCTCAAGAAACTAATGAAACGTACATAGTAGATGACAATGCAACTACAATTGTTGATAGTTATGCTATAACTTTAGATAGTGAAATGAAATGTATTTTTGGTGATGAAGTTTTTGATTATATAAATAGTTTAAGACTTGCGTTGGCCACAGGAACTGATGCAGAAACTACAGTTTTATGTGTAGACAAATATTTGATAAATGAAGATAAAAGTTTCAAAGCTCAAAAATTCAATTGTTCAATAAGCATTAGTTCATATGGTGGCGAAGGTGGAGTTACACCAACTATTGGATTTAAAATCAATGTTAATGGTGATCCGATAAATGGTAGTGTCACTATTGACGCAGGTAAAGTCACATTTACAGAAGACGCGACAGAAACTGAAATTGAATAATTGGGTGAGATTATTCTCACCCTTATTTTTTATAGAAAGAGGAAATTTATGGAATATGTTAAACCAAAAAAACGAAATGTTTTTAAAATGGGGATTTTAGATGAAAATGACAAGCCTAAAAAAGATAAAAATGGTCATGAGATTTTTATCGAATTTGATTTAGAAGATATTACAATTCCAGATAAATATAGTAAAAGTGTTTATTTAATTGAAAAGGCAGAGGAAAAACTAAAAAATGATTTATCTATAATTAATAAAAAACCAGATACTAAAGGTAAAGGATTAATGTCCAAAAATGAGAAAGCCAAATATGATGCTTTAAAAGGTTATTATAAAAGCATTGAGGAAGCTATGGATTTATTTTTAGGAAAAGATGGAACTAAAAAAATATTTGGGGATAATCGTTATTTAACTATGTTTGAAGATTTAAGTGAAATGCTAAAACCTATAATGCCAAAATTAAAAATAAATTTTGAAAGTATAGAGGAACAAATAAAGAAAAAATACTCTCAAACTGATAGTGGTGTTTTAAAGGATGAATAAATATCCAGAATATATTGAGGTTGTTAGTAAAAAATATAAAATAAATACAGATTTTAGACTTGCTTTAAAATGTGATGAAATTTTTCGTGATGAAACAATTGGAGATTATGAAAAAATGTTAGCCATTATATATATTCTTTTGGATGATAACGCATTAAAAGATACAAATAATCACGAAAAAATATTTAAATTATTAATTAAGTATTTAAGACGTGGAAAAAATTTTGATGATTCAGATAATGAAGAAGAACCATCTATGGATTTTAAACAAGATCAAGGATATATTAAGGCTAGTTTTATGTCTGACTACAATATTGATTTAGATAAAACTGACTTAAGCTGGTGGGGGTTTTACGATTTGTTAGAAGGCTTAACTGATAATAGTGTACTAAATAGAGTTCGCACTATAAGAGAAGAACCTCTTAATGATAAAAAAGGAAAAGAACGCGCAAAATGGGAAAAGCTCAAAAAACAAGTTGAGCTTAAACGTGAAAAAACAGCTAAAGAAAAAGAACTTGATGATTATTGGGAAAAGCAAATGAAAATGAGGTGAGTAAACGGATGGTTACTTAAAAATCAAAACTAAAATTGATAATAAGGAATTAAGTAAAAATTTAAGTAGTGCGAAAAAAGAGTTACAAAATTTTAAAAAAGAAGCAGAAAAATTAAATAATAAAAAGTTAGAAATTGAAGCTAAATTAAATTTAAATGATTCTGATTATAAAAGAAAAGTGGCTGAAATTGAACGAAAAAGAAAAGTAGAAATTCAAGCAAATTCAAATTATAAAGGTATAATAGATGGTTCTAAAGAGTTAAAAATAAATAATAAATATAATAATCAACTATCAAATCTTGATTTGAAAATGAATACTGATAATAGTAAAGCTTTTTTTGAATTAGAAAAAATAGAAAATCAGATCTCGCAAAATAAATTAAAACAAGAAGGATGGAACTCTAAAGTTGATGAGTTAAATTTGAAACTTGCTAAAAGTCAAGGCTTAGACGATATTAATGATAAA
This sequence comes from uncultured Bacilli bacterium, assembly GCA_910585045.1. GTDB lineage: Bacteria > Bacillota_I > Bacilli_A > RF39 > UBA660 > Caccenecus. Next base: position 61,440 of record CAJUCD010000007.1, on the reverse strand, counting down.
ATAGGAAACATAAATAATTCCATTAAATCAACGATTAAAAAAGTTGGTAAATGGACACTTGCTATATTTGGTGTTAGAAGTGCATACATGGGTATTAGAAATGCCATGGGAATTATTTCTCAATATGATGATAAAATGAGTGCGAATATTAATTATATGAAGTTTGTACTTTCAAATACAATAAAGCCACTTATAGAATGGATTATAAAAGCTGGCTATTCTATATTAGGTTTTGTTGGAAGAATAATATACCTTTTGACTGGTAAAAATATTTTTAAAAATAGTGGTATAAAAGATTTTGAGAAAGCTATGAGTTCTTCATCAAAAAGTGCTAAAGATATAGATAAATCAATAGCAAACTTCGACGATTTAACCATATTAAATGACTCTTCAAATTCTAGTGGCGGAGAAAATATAGCATTACCAAATCAAGATTTTGATTTAAGCAATGTGGCAACATATAAAACTAAGCTTGAAGGTTATATGAGTGATATCATAAGTGATTGGTTTACTTTAGGCGAAGAAATGAAAAGTGCTTTGTCTAATCCAGAAGCATTTAATCAAGCATATGGAGTTTGGTCTTTATTCATGCAAGGAATAGTTCAATTGTTTCTTGGTATATGGGAAATATTAACTGGTGTTGTGGAATTATTTGGTGGGATTTTGGATATTATTGTGGGGATTTTCACTGGCAATTTTGAATTAATAAAACAAGGTTGGAATGCTGTCATAGATGGAATTGTAAATATTTTATCTGGAGCAATTAATATTATAGTAGGAATAATAAAAACAATTGTTGGTTTTATAGTTGGACTAGTTGGAGAAGCCTGGGCAGTAATTTGGGGAATATTATCTACTGTTGGTAGTTGGATATATGATAATATAATAAAACCAGTAGCGGACTTTTTTGTTGGTTTATGGAATGGCATTATAGAAGGGGTTAAAAATGCCGTAAGTATTATTAAAAGTATTTTTAACTCTGTAATATCATTTTTTAAAAATTTAATATCTACTATTGTAGGATTATTTAAAAATATTGGCACAAAAGTTGGCGATGTAATAGCAGGAGCTTTTAAAACTGTTATTAATGGGATTTTAGGAGCCATAGAAAATATTCTTAACTTCCCAATAAAATCAGTAAATAAATTATTAGATATTATAAACAAAGTGCCAGGGATCAATATAGGTAAACTATCAACATTTAATTTACCGCGAATGGCTACTGGTGGTATTGTAGACGTCCCAAAAAGAGGAGTGAATATAGGCGGAGCTATTGCTGGAGAAGCAGGAGCAGAAGGTGTTTTACCTCTTACTAACGAGGATACAATGCGAAGATTAGGACAAGAAATAGCTAAATGGATAGTGTTAAATATTCAGTTAAACAATTATATTGATGGACGACTATTATGCAAAATTATTAAGAAAATAATGAATGGACAAGAGTTTTCTACGAATGGAGGAATTTAACGAATTTATGGTTATTACCTAAAATTAAAGATATAGATCATAAAGCTGAGCCGACTTGGGCTAGTGATACAGGAAGAAATTCAAATAGTGGTAAATTCTCTGGTACGTTTGTTGGGTACTTTGATAATTTGGAAATAAGTGTTGGAAAAACAACAATAGATGAATTTGATGTGATTTGTAAAGCTATTGAACGTCCAATTATTGAAAATGTTACTTTTAAAGATACAAGAAATAAACGAAAAAATAAAACTGAAGATTTTTATGGAACAACCATTAGTGGCAAAGTAAAAAATATTAATGGATTATATGAACCATTCACTTTTAGTTTAAAAGCGATTGAACGGAGAAGTGATATGTAGTGACTTATAATGAAATAATGCAAAAACCAGGTAAAAGAGTACATCCCAAAGTTTATTATAATGAAGACAATATCAAAACAGAATACGAATATGACGATATAGTTTTAGCGAAGCCTTTTTTTAATGCCAAACTTCTTGGAACAATTATGAAAGGCTTTTCTTGTACACTTAAATATGAATTACCAAATAAACCAATTTATTTTTCAAACACAGCGAGATATAATGGAATATCTGCAACAAAAACTTATGGTCCGTATTACTTAAAAGAAAAAAATTATAATGCCGATTCTAAAGAATATGAACATGAATTGTATGATGATTTTATAAGCACAATGGTTGATTATGAGCCTATAACTATAACTTATCCATGTACTGTCTTAGAGTTTTTTAAAAGATTATGTGTCGAATGTGGATTTACAACTAATATAAATTCACTACCAAATGGTTCAAAAATTATGATAAAAGATATCTATGAAGATATTAATTTCACTTTTAGAGACGTTTTTGATGATATTGGACAAGCCACAGCATCGTTATTTAAAGTACACAATAAAAACGTAGAAAGATGTAAATTTGGCACTAAAAAGAATGTTATTAATGATGATATATTAAAAAATCAAAATATTCAATTAGGAAAACATTATGGTCCAATTGACAGTATCATTTTAAAACGTAGTGGTGACACAGATAGTATTTATAAAAGAGACGAAACAAAAACATCATGGTGTGAGTTAATAATTAAAGATAATCAATTAATGAACAATAATGATCGAAGTGAATATTTAAATAACTTATATAATGAGCTACATGGGATTGAATTTGATTTATTCGATTTAGAATTAGTTGGCTTTGGGGGATTTGAGCCATTAGATAAGATAGAAATACAAACGGGCGATAAAATTTATAATTCATTTATATTTAATAATGAAATGGAGTTTACGCAAGGCTTTAAAGAAGTTATTTATAATGAGAAAGAAGAAAGTGAAAGCTCTGATTATAAGGTCATGGATAAAACAGACAAAAGTTTAGAACAATGTTGGATTATTTGTAACAAGCAAACAAAGGAAATAGAAGCTTTAATTAGCAAGACAGATGGCGCTAACGAACAATTAGCTAATTTTAAAATAAATTTAGATAGTATTACGGAACAAGTATCAAATCTTAATAGTCAAGCTGAAACGATTTCTAAAATAGAATTAAACCTAGAAGAAATAAAATCAAGTATCGGTTCAATTACGGATACTACCACAAGTGTCAAAGGTACAGGAACATTAGAATTATTAAATGTTTTAAATAGTGAAATATTATATTTACAAATATATCCGACAAGTGAAGATATATCTTATTTATATTTAACAAATGATACAATAGATTCTAATACATATTTGTTATCAAGAGATTTAATGTTTATCGGTGAGGATAATGAAATAAGATTTACATTACCATGCGATTTATTATACTTAAATAGTGATTGCTATGATGAATTTATTTTAAATTATGAAACTCAAGAAATGTATAAAATTAAACGAGTTGGTTTAAATTCTAATAACCAAAAATATGCTTTACCAGAATCACAAACTGAATATTTCATATATCAAAGCCTAATTTTGCTAGATGGCGATTATGACGTTAAAATGTTAAGTATCCCTAGTGCTTTTATTAATATTAGAACTTTGGCTAAAAATTTATATACTTCACAATACGCGACTAAAGTAGAAATGGATGCTGCTATTCGTTTGACAAAAGAAAATATTACACAATCAGTTACTCAAAAACTGAATTTAATGAATGGCGATATTGAAGAACTCTCTGCTGATTTAGAATTAAAAATCGGAAAAAATGATAATGACCAAATCGTGTCAATGATAAACGCCAGCGCAGATGAAATTAGTTTAACATCAAATAGATTTTCGTGGATTTCTGATTATTCATCTATGTCTAAAAATGGTATGCTAAAATGTTTTTCTGGTAATTTTGGGGGATGGAATATAAATGATGAAGGTCTATCAAACGAGAAGGGAGCTTTTATTCATAATAATGGAGCTTCTACAATTTATACTGTTGCAGATTTAATTATTATAAGAGAATATTTAATGGGAAACGAAAGTTTCTCTTTATCGGAAACAATGATAAAGCATTATGATTTTGATGGAGATGGCATTATTGGAGCCACCGATTATGTTCAGTTACAGAATTTGATTGGTATAAGGATGTGATTAATTTGAAGAAAATAATAAAGTATATTCTATGTCTTTTATTAGGTATATTAATAGGAATAAATTTATTTAATAGGCACGATGTCAATAGAGATGGGGTAGTAGATGCTAGAGATTATGTAAAAATTAAAAATTATATAATGGAGAAAAATTATGAATAAACCATTACAAATGAGATTATTGGAATTTGATGAAAGTTTGATTAAACTGATAAATGAATCTGAAATACCAGCTTTTATTTTAAAAATTTCAATTGAAAAAATATTAAAGCAATTAGAAATAATTGAACGGAAACAACTTGAAATTTCAATAAAAGAATATGAAAAATATTTAAAAGAGGAGAGTGAAAAAGATGGCGATAAATAAAGAAGAACTACTAAAATGTAGAGGAGAAGATGGAGCTAAACCATTAAATGAAATTTTAGCTCAAATTGTAGATGAATCTAATCTGCACGATAATAAAACGCAACATATGTCAGGTGATGAAAATGGCACTCATTTCATAAATGGTGTATATGCAAATGGGAATGAGCTAGTAGCAGATGATGATTATAAAGACCCTTCAGCTATACAAGTTTCAAATTTAGAAAGCGAGGAAAAAAATGGCAATAGTTACAAGTAAAGGAAATAAAATAAAAGATTTTAAAATTTTATTTGAAGGAAATACACGTGATAATTTTACGTTAAATGAAAATGTAGAAAACTTTAAATTTATAGAAATCTACTATGGATATGGAAATTCAATTTGGGGTACAAGTACATGTAAAATAGATATTACAAAATTTTATACATCAAACTTGTTTTTAAGCGCATATACAGATAGTAATACAGTTCAACAGATGATGACAACAATAGAACTTAAAAATATAAATGTAAATATTATAAACAGTGTTTTGTACGATATTACCGATAAAACAGTTTTTAAACAAAATTATATAAGTTTTTATAAAGTGATAGGATATAAATAAAAAAATAAAAGGAGAATTATTATGAATTTAGAAAAAATTAGTTTTAACACCTTCGGGGGGAGGGGTATTAAATGGAAAATATAACATTTGAGCAAGTTGCCACAATACTTGCTTTTTTAGTTGGCTTTTTAGGTTCTATTGAAGCAGTTACTTTTAAACTAAATAAAAAAATAGAGAAAATATTAGAACCTGTAAATAAAAAAATAGATAATCTTGAATTAACTACAGATAAAAATTTTCTTGTTAGATTTTTAAGTGATGCAGAACAAAGAAGTATTATTGATGAAGTTGAGTGGGAAAGATTTTATGAGACATATAAAAGATACCATGAACTAGGCGGTAATTCTTATATAGATCATAAAGTAGAAAAACTTAAAAAAGAAGGAAAGATATAATGAAAAATAAAATTATACAAGGAATATTGAATATATTTAAAGTTAAATCTATTGCAACATTTGTAGCGCTTGGAATATTTGCTTATTTATCCATTAATGATAAATTAGAAGCAGCTACTATTACAGCTATACTTATGTTGGTGTTTCAAAGTTTATTTGGAAAGAAAGAGAGTGATAAGTAATGACAGAAGAAATTTTAGAAAACTATAGTATAGATGAAGATTGTAGTTTAGGAGATGAAGAAAATGGGAATGCTTAACAACATTAAAATCTCACCATTAAAAGGAAAAACAAGTATTGGATATAGTTCAGACTTTGGAGAAAGGATTTTAAACGGGGAAAAGAACTTTCATAGCGGAATTGACTTTCCAGGGCGAAATGGAGCAAAAGAAATTATAGTTGCAGTTGCACCTGGTAAAGTAGTGGCAATGCGTAATAACATCAAAGGATTTAGTACTACATATTCTAGCGGTAATTATGTAACTATAGACCATGGTAATGGTATTAAAACAGTTTATTGCCACATGGAATATAACACAATAAAAGTTAAAGTAGGCGACTATGTAGTTGCCAACCAAGAACTTGGTTTAAAAGGCAAAACAGGTCATTCTTTTGGAGCACATTGTCATTTTGGTATTAATGTTAATGGTAAATATGTAGACCCAAAACCATATATTCTTGGCACTAAAAGTATAGTATCTAATAATAAATATATAGGTGTACTTCCAACTCCACCAACAAGAGGCTATTTTATGAAAAATGATAGAGGAGAACAAGTTAAGGTCCTCCAAAAATTTCTTAATTGGTGTTTAGGCTGCAATCTTGCTATTGATGGCATTATAGGAAATTTAACAGTTACCCAAATAAAAAACTTCCAAAAGAAGTATAATTTAAAAATTGATGGTTATTTTGGACCAGCATGTATTAAAAAGATGAAAGAGGTTAGTCTTAATGGCTAGCCTTTTTTTAATTGCAAAAAAATAATAAATATTATAAAATGAGAATAGGAGATAGAATGAAAATAATAGATAAAATGAAAAAAGAAAAATTCATATTTACAGTATTAGATAATATGATATATTTTTATCGACCAGAAAAAATTGCCGATAAAAAAATTAGAAAAGTAATGGAAAAATTTAAAACTAGACAAGAAGTGTATCTTTATTTGCTTAAAAAAGTAGGAAAACCTTTAAATCCAGTTTCTATATATATTTGCATGACAATCTATGGATTATTAGGTGCAAAATATAGAAAAGAATGTATAGAATATACTAAAATGTATCTTGATAACATATTAATTGGCGAAGTCCGTCATACACAAGAACTTGAAAATAAAAAAGGTTATCCAATAAATTTAAAAGAGGCTGAAACTATGTATAGATGCATATTTTATTATTCTTTGTCAGACCTTGAATATAAAGAGAAAAATTATGATGAAGCTTTAAGATATATAGATATTATTTTAGAAACAAACCCAAAATTGAAAAGTAGTTATATAATTCATAAAGTAAAAATATTAAAAAAATTAAAATTAGATATAGTTCCATTTTTAGAAGAAATGAAAACTAAAGAAGAATATCAAATAGAATTATCTATGGAAGATATTAATAATTACCCTGAAAGGCTAAAAACAGAAGCTATAAGAAAATATTTTTTCAAAAAAAATGTAGATGATTTTTTACAAAAAGAATTAGCAAAAAGAGAAAAAAAGAAACTAAAAAAAGAAAAATCAGTCAATAATAACTGATTTCCTTTATTCAAAACTAACAATACATTTATAAATTTGACTTTTAATATCATATATTCTTTTGTTATATTCAGTACCATAAACTTTTGTGAAATGATAATCCATAATATCGTTAATTTTTTTGACTGTTTCTTCATCAATCTCTAAGTTAGATATATTTTGATAATACATTTCAAATAATATAAATGCTTTAAATTCATCTAAATTAATTTCTGTTTCTATTGTCATTACCTAAACCTCCCATCTATATAATAATGTGGATAGCCAAAAATCACTTTTAATCATATTGTAGTATTTTAATATTTTTTGTATACCAAATCTTCTTCTTTCCAATCAGTATATTTTTCTTTAAAGTGATTTTTTGCTATTTCTTTCATTTCTTCTCTATGTTTAGATTCTTCAAATAACTTATGACAATTATAGCAATTTGTCATTATATTTTTAGGTTCTATTCCTAAACCAGAATGAGAACGCTTAATATAATGTGAATTAGCGTAATGCCAAGTAACAGGTGTATGACAAAATATACATTTATGCTTGTCACGCTCCCATACTATTAGTTTTATTTTTTTAGGTATATCAGTAGCTTTAGTAAGTTTATGTTTTTTACCTTTTATAGGTTGCTTTTTAAAGGATTTATTATTCAATACTTTTGATTTTGGTTTATCATACTCTTTATTATTACAATTAGTGCATCTTATATCATCTCTGGTACACCATGTACCTTTATTGATTTTTGGTTTCATATATTTACATTTCATATTATTTTTAAAAGTTTTAAAATTTGTTTATGAAACTAACACGTAACTAACAAATATCAATTTAGCCCAGTAATTACGGCATCAAAAAATAGGAAGTTGCTTATTTTTTTTTGCTTTAATTTAAAAAATAAATAAATGCTAAAGACAAAAAATGACAAAAAACAAAAGTAACTTATGCTATAATTATCCATTAAAAGGAGAAATTACATGCAAAAAGGATTTAGAAATGAAATAGATTTTGTAATATCATTAAACAATAAAAAATATGGAGACCTTTCAATTGAATTTAAGTCATTGTTAAGTAAATTATTTAAAAATTTAAATACTGATACGAATATAATTTGTTGGCAAAGTAAATATTCGGAAAAAGCGGATATAAAAATTAAAATCAATAATGAAATTAAAGGAGTAAGTATTAAATGCGGAGCTAATTGTTCATTTCATCAAGAAAGTGTTCAAAAATTCTCAAATTATTTAATAAAAATAGGAGTAGAAAATAATATTATAAAAAATTTTAATGATTTTATAAAGGGCTATGTCAAAGGCAATAAGGTTGACGCAAAAACATATATAAATAATAATAAAGAAGAAATAGCAGAAATAATAGATTCATTTAATAAGCTATATGTAAAAATAAATTTAATTCTAAGATTCATTTTTCAAGGAACAGAATTACAGAAGTATGACTGTGATGCTATAATATATGGAACGCCATCAAAATTTCTATGGGCTACAAAAAATGAAGTAATAGAATATTTAGTAAATTATGATACTATTAGTATATATCAGATAGGATTAAGCGCTTTAAGTATCAAATGCTATGATAGAAATTTAAAAAATAACCAATCAAGAATAAACTGCACTGAAGATATACAAGTTAAATGGTATACTTTTAAAAAGGATTTATTATATTTAACAAAAATAAGAGAAGCTAAAAGCATACAATTATATAATTAAAATGAAAACTTTAATAAAAAATGTTCTTTTTTCTTTAATTTTATGATAAAGTTATAATGTGATGTAATATGAAAAAAATAGTAATTTTTGGTGGAGGCTCAGGGCTTTCACAAATGTTAAAAGGATTAAAATTGTTTCCAATTGATATAACAGCTGTTGTATCAGTTTTCGATAATGGAGGATCAACATTAAGGTTAAGAAAAGATTTCAATATTCCAGCTGTTGGAGATATATCCAAAGTAATGCTAGCAATGAGCAATACTGACACTGATATAGTAAACTTAATGAATTATAGATTCAAACAGTCAAAAAGTTTAGGTAATCACTCTGTTAAAAATTTGTTATTGACAGCATTATTAGAACAAAAAGGAGACTTTGCTAGTGCCATTCCAGTTTTATCAAAGCTTTTAGATATAGAAGGGAAAATTTTGCCCATAACTGAAGACAATGCTGAATTAGTTGCAATTTCCGAAGATGGTAAAAAAATAATAGGCGAAACTAATATTACTAAAACTAAAAAGAAGATTAAAAGAATTATTTACGACCATGAAGTAACAGCGAACAATGAGGTTTTAAATGCAATTAAAAAAGCCGACTTGATAATTTTTTCATCAGGGAGCTTATTAACAAGTATAATTCCAAATATTATTATACCAGAAATAGTAAATACTATAAAGAAAAGTGCTGCTCCTAAACTATATATTTGTAATTTAGTAACCCAACCAGGCGAAACAGATAATTTTAAAGTTAGTGACCATATTAAAATGTTAAACGATTATTTAGGAGAAGGAACAATTAATATGGTGTTAGCAAATAATATACCTATTCCTGATAAATTAGTACATAAATATGCTACAGAAGAACAAAAAGATCCTGTTGAATTAGACGAAAAAGAACTAAATGAAATGAATATAAAAATAATTAAAGATAAAATATTCTCTGTTGAAGAAGGATATCTACGTCATGATACTTTAAAAACAGCATATTTAGTATTTTCAATATTAATGGAGAAAAAATAGATGACTTATACTACAAAAGTAAAAGAAGAAATATCAAAATATGAAAGTAATGATTCAGAAAAAATATATGAATTATCAGGTTTCATAAGATTTGCAGCCGACACAAGAAATAACATAATAATTACTCTTGAAAATGCTAGCATTACAAGAAGAATATATAAGTATATAAAAGAAATTTTTAGTATTCAACCTAAAATCACTGTTCGAAATCAAAAAAGATTTAGAGTAAAGCAAATATATATATTAGAAATAAATGAAAAAGTTGATTATATTTTAAAATATTTAAACGTAATGGAAAATAAAAAAAAGATTCTTCCCAACGAATTTTTTTTGACAAATAACGAAGAAAAAACAGCTTATCTACAAGGAGTATTTTTAGCCACTGGTACTATAAATGACCCTGCATCTAGTGGATACCATCTTGAAATTGTTACAGATATGAATAGAGAAGCAATTTATATAACAAAGCTTCTAAAAGATTTAGGCATAAATGCAAAACATATAAAAAGAAATTCAAAATATATGGTTTATATAAAAAATGCTGAAACAATCAGTGATATAATAAGAATGTTTAAAGCTACCAATTCATATTTTTATTTTGAAGATATTAGAATATATCGAGATCACAAAAATATGGTTAATAGATTAAATAACTGTGAAATAGCAAATCAGGAGAAAACTATAAATACTGGCTTAAAGCAGATAGCAGATATAGAATATTTAAAGTCAAATGATTTATTATCTTTATTTGATGACACAACAAAAATTGTAATAGAATATAGAGAAAAATATCCTGAAGTTTCATTAAAAGAACTTGCAGATATTATCTCAATGGAAACAGACTATACAATAGGAAAAAGCGGTGTAAATCATCACTTTATCAAAATAAAAAATTTAGTAAAAAAGCATAAAGAAAAAAATAAGGAGAGCAAATGAAAAGAGATAATGAAGGAAGAATCATATTAGATAATTTTAAAAAAATTGATGATTATGTTGAAGGTCGAAAAAGAAAGCAATGGTTAATTAGTACAGAAGAAGGAAATGAAACTAAGTATTTATTTAAATATGATAGTATAAACTATGAATTATATTCAGAACTAATTGCTAGTGAATTAGCAAAACAGATTGGACTTGAAGCAGCAAATTATGATTTAGCTACATTAAATGGAATAAATGGCTTATTAACTCAAAGCTTTTTAAGACAAGGAGATATTTTAGTTAGTGGCAGAGAAGTTTTAGCTGATGGAGCGAAGATTGCTAAAGTAAATAATTTAGGAACTACCATTGGCTTAAACTCTTTGGATAGCATTGTAACAAGCTTAAGCTTAAGATATAATTTTACTAATATAAATGAAATAATAACTGATTTACTAAAAATGTGGTGCCTTGATTTATTAATTTTAGAAAGTGATCGTAATGAAACAAATTGGAGTATTATTAGTAATCCTCATGGGATTAGGTTAGCTCCAATATATGATTCTTCTAATATGTGTTTTTTAAATAATGATATTTCAAGTCATATTAATAGCTTTAGATCATATGATTCTATTTCAAGTTTAATTGATTCTACAAAATTTAACATGGCTTATAGATCAGAATTAGCAAACGAATCTTCTTTAGTACAATTCTCAATGCTATGTCAAGAAAATATGCCATTTGTAGAAAGCGTTATTCCTTTATTTGAACAAATTAATGTTGATAAAGCGATTGAAGCAATTGAAAAACGTCATAATGAAAATAAAGAAGGAGATAAGCCATTTGAAATTCCCCCAATTGTTAGCATATGGGTATCTAAAATTATAGAATTTAGGAAAAAAGATTTACTAGGAATTTATAATTATGAAAAAAGAAAGATAGAAGAAAAAAGGAGATAATTAAATTATCTCATCAATAAGTCCATATTCTAAAGCCTCTGCTGCACTCATATAATTATCTCTTTCGCAATCATTCGTAATTTTATTAATATTTTGTCCAGTATTAGAAGCTAAAATCTTATTTAGTTTCTTTTTTATTTTTAAAATATGTTCTGCAGCAATTTTTATATCTGTAGCTTGTCCTTGAGCACCACCTAACACCTGGTGAATCATTACTTCTGCATTTTTTAAAGCACATCTTTTTCCTTTAGTACCACTCGAAAGCAGAAAAGCTCCCATTGAAGCAGCCATACCTATTACAATAGTTCTAACATCACTTTTTATATAATTCATAGTGTCATAAATTGCTAGACCACTAGTAACAGAACCGCCTGGACTATTAATATACAAATAAATATCATCATGTCCTTGGGCATCAAGATATAAAAGTTCACTAACTATAATACTAGCCAAATTATCATTAATTTCACCACTTAAAAAGATAATTCTATCCTTAAGTAAACGGGAATACAAATCATAAGCATATTCTTTATTACTACTTTTTTCTATAACTGTTGGAACAATGTTCATTAATATCACCTATAAATATATAGTATAAAAATAAAAAAATTATTCAAAAATCTATGACAAAAATAAAAAAATATGATAATATATAAAATAGAATAAGGGGCATATGTATGAATACTATAAAAATTACTTATGATACTAATGAACAAATAGAAGTAGCAAAGGGAACTACTTATATCGAAATTAGTAAATACTCAAAATATAAGGATACAGTATTAGGAGTCAAAAAGGGCAATGAAATTTTAGCTTTAACAGATAAAGCAACAATGGATGAAACCATTGAATTTTTCGATTACAATTCTATAGAAGGCGCAAAAATCTATAAAGCTGCTCTTAAATTTATTTTTGAAGTGGCCTTAAAAACTCTTTATCCGAGTGCAGAAATCCATTTCTTACACAGTGTTCCACGTGGAATGTTAGGAGAAGTAAAGTATAATCAAGTTTTAACAATTGAAGATATATCTAAAATAAAAAGAGAAATGGCTAATATTATAGATAGTAATCTACCATTTATTAGATATAATATTTTAACAAAAGAAGCAATTGATTTTTATAACAGTTCCAACGCTGAAGAAAAATCAGCGAACATTAAAATATATGAAAACATTGTGACTGTATACAAATTAAAAAACTTTCTTAATTACTATTATGTATCAATGCCTTATAGCACTAGATATATAAAACAATTTGATTTAAAATATTTAGATAATAATAGAATAATATTTCTTTATCCTAGTAATTTAACAGAAGGAAAGATTCCAGAATATGTTCATCATGAAAATATAATTAAATCATTTTATGAAGGGAAAGAATGGCTAAAAAGACTAAACACACCATATGTTTCTGACATTAACAAATTAGTAAGTAATTCAAATATTAAGGGATATATCGAAGCTTGTGAATTAAATTTTACAGATCAAATAAGAAAAGCTTGTGAAGAAATATTAAGAAATAAAGAACATCGCTTTATAATGATTGCAGGACCTTCTAGTAGTGGTAAAACGACAACAACAAGAGTTTTAGGTTCATATTTAAGAAGTCAAGGATATGATCCAATATGTATTTCAACAGATGATTATTTTGTTGAGAGAGATGAAACACCTAAAGATGAAAAAGGTAATTATGATTATGAATGTTTAAATGCAATTGATATAAATCTACTAAACAATAATTTAATAAATTTATTAAAAGGTGAAGAAGTAAGTGTTCCAGAATACAATTTTGTTACAGGAAAAAAAGAGTTTAATAATCGTAAATTAAAGCTAAAGGAAAATAGTATAATTTTAATGGAGGGTTTGCATTCTTTAAACAATGATTTAACACCATTTATTCCAGATAATGTAAAATATAAAATATATTTAAGTCCTTTTATACCACTTAATATTGATAGACACAATTACATATCTACACTTGATTTACGTTTAATTAGACGTATGATTAGGGATAATCGTACAAGAGGCTATGATGTAAGTCATACTATAAAAAGTTGGCAAAGTGTTAGAAATGGTGAAGAAAAATATATTTTTCCATATATTCATCAAGCTAATATTATCATAAATACAGCCTTACCTTATGAACTTGGAGTTTTAAAAGTTTATGCTGAACCTTTATTATTATCAATAAAGCCAAATTCTTCATACTTTGAAGAAGCTCGCCGTCTTGTTAAATTTTTACGTAGTTTTTATCCAATAAGTAGTGAGAACGTAAATAAGAATAGTATTTTAAGAGAATTTATAGGAGGAAATAATAATGATTAAAGTTGCCATAAACGGATTTGGACGTATAGGAAGATTAGCTTTTAGACAAATAGTAACTTCTACTGATTTTGATATTGTTGCTATCAATGATTTAGGAACTTCAAGCGAATTAGCTTATCTTGTTAAATATGATACTGTCCATCGCAGTTTTCATGAAGATTTAATAAAATCTACAGATAATGAAATAATTGTAAATAATATTAAAAGAATAAAAGTATATAATGAAACCAATCCTGAGAACCTTCCATGGAAAGATTTAGATGTAGACTTAGTTTTAGAATGTACAGGAAAATTTACTAAATATGAAGATGCTTATAAACACATCACAGCAGGAGCTAAAAAAGTTTTAATATCTGCGCCATCAAAATCAGATAATGTTAAAACTATAGTTTATAATGTTAATAATAATATTCTTGATGGTAATGAACAGATAGTTTCAGCTGCTAGTTGTACCACAAATTGTTTAGCTCCAATTGTTAATATTATTGAACAATATATTGGAATCGAAACAGGCTTTATGTCAACAATTCATGCTTATACTAATGACCAAGCTACTTTAGATATTTCTCATAAGAAAGGAATATTATCACGTAGAGGTAGGGCTTGTGCAGCAAATATTATTCCAACTTCTACAGGAGCAGCTAGTGCAATTGGCAAAGTTATTCCTCAATTAGATGGCAAATTAGAGGGTGTTGCATACAGAGTGCCTGTTGAAGATGGCTCATTAGTGGAATTTACATTTGTTACTAAAAAAGCTACAACACTTGAGGAACTTAACAAGGTTTTTGAATTAAACCAAAATGAAACTTTGCAAATAACTTATGAACCTATAGTTTCAAGTGATATAATAGGTAAAAAAGCAGGAGCTGTAATTGATGGCTTATCTACAATGGTTAATAAAAATTTAATAAAAGTTGTTGCCTGGTATGATAATGAATATGGGTACACAGCTCAAATGCTTCGCACAGCAAAATCTATGTTTAAAGATAAATAAAAAAAGATTAAACTTGAGTTAGTTCTCTAATCTCTTTAGGTTTAATCTTTTTCTTTACTTTAATTTTAATACAAGAATTTAATTTTCCAACACACCAATCTGCACTAAAACCGCTTATTTCACAAATCTGTTTCAAATCTGCTGTACTAATAACTCGATTACCAAGTTCATAATGAGTAATTAAACTCCGTGAAATATTTAATTTTTTGGCTAATTTATCTTGAGTATAATTCATACTTTTTCTAATAGCTCTTAAATTATTGCCTAATATTTTTAAATTAATTTTTTGTACTTTGGCTATATTTTTATTTACATCTTTAGAAAAATCAAACATATAGTCAAAACTAACATCACAATAATTACAAATAGAATTTAAATGTTCTATAGATAATCCAGAATATCCATTTTCTATATCAGACATATAACTTTTTGATATTCCTAAAACTTCTCCAAACTCTTTTTGTGTTAAATTTAATTTAAGTCTTAAATTTCTAGCCTTATTTTCTAAAATTGCTATATTTCTATTTTCTTTTTCCATATAATCCCTCAAACTCTATTATCATGGTAAAATATGGTAATTCAAAAATAAATACGAGAATAGTAACATAAACTTTTATGCTATAATTTTATATTTAATAAAAATGTCGAAATATTGAAAATAAAGTCAAATAGTGCTATACTTACAATAATAAGGAGATAAGAATAATGAGGATAAATTTGAAGTTTTTTGCTATACCTATTTTTTTATTTGCTTTTATAGCACTCTTGATCCATTTTTATCCTCAAGAAGCTAATGCAATTTTATCTCATCGTCAAGAAAAAGTTAATAGCTATTTAGACAGTGATGGCAATACAATAGAAGTATTTAATTTATATGTTAGTATATCTGGAAGTTCCGAAGTAAACCATGTAGAAGGAGAAATTACACTTAACAATTTAAGTTTAATAAATTTTGAAATAAATCCTAATTTTATTGTCGAAAGCCTTAGTTCTGATAAATTAAAATTTAGTTTAACGTCAAACAAAGTATTTACAGCAAGTGATAGTAAAGTGATTTACGCTACAGTTACAGTAAAGCAAATAGCAAATAGTGATTGTAACTTCCTATTTAGACCTATAACAGCTAATAAAGTCAATACAAATAATTTTCAAATAACTAAAGAAGCTTATAAAAATAATACCATTATCTCAGAAATAGAAGCAGGAACAGAATTTCAATATAAAATAACAGTAACAGGAATTAATCAAATTGCCTCTGATACAGTAACAGTTTCCGATACAATTCCTAGCACTTTAGAAATTATAAATGCAGGTACAGGTATAAAAAATGGTCAGACCATAACATGGAATTTAGGATCATTTGCTCCTGGTACTAAAACTATTACTTTATGGGTTACAGTAAAAGCCAAAGCAAATATTAGTGGCACTATTAATAATACTGCAACATTAAGAGTTGGCGATAAAACTATCAGCGATGATACAACTGTAAAGGTAGTTTATTCTAATATTACTATTACTAAAAGTGCCAGTAAAAGTACTGTAATTGTTGGCGAAGAATTTTATTATGACTTAGTTATAAAAAATACAGGAACAGGAACATCAAAAAATATAACAGTTGTAGACTATTATGACAATGACTTAACATATCTAAATGCAACTATGGTTCCTTCATCAACCGCTATTAACACTATTACATTTAATATTGGTACTCTAGATGCTAATAAAACCAAAACTATTAGATTATACTTTAAAGTTAAGAATAGTACTAATAAAACAAAAATACCTAATCGAGCTACTGCTACAGAAGAAGGAAAAAATCCTGTAGAAAGTACTGTCGAAATAGAAGTATTAAAGCCTAATTTAACTATTAAGAAAAATGTTAGTTCTACAATTGTTAAAAGAGGCGATACTTTTAATTATACAATCACTATAACTAATAATGGAAAAACTTCAGCTAAAAATGTTCAAGTAACAGACACTATAAATAACAATTTTGAAATAATAAATACGAGTGTTGGTTCATATAATAATAATATTTTTACTGCCAATTTTACTACTATTAATATTAATGAAACAAAAACCATTTCGATAAAAGTTAGAGTAAAAAATACAGCACCTTTAGGAACAATATCTAATATTGCAACTGTTAAATCTGACAATACACCAGAAATAAGTGATGATGAGGATATTATTGTTACAGACTCTAATCTTGAAATAAAAAAAGAAGCAAGTAAAAAAATATTAGCTCCTGGCGAAGCTTTTAGTTATACTATAACTATTAAAAATAAAGGTACTGCTGCCGCTAATAATATAATAGTTAAAGATACTTTAAATAGTAACTTAATTTTAATTAGTTCTGATAATGCTACAGTAAATGGTAATACTCTAACGTGGAACATAAATTCTTTAGGGACGAATGCAAGCAAAACTTATACAATAAATGTTAGAGTTAAGGAAAATATTACTAACAATTTAACTATTCCAAATATTGTAACAGCCAAAGAGCCAGACAAAGAAGAAATACAAGATGAAGAAGATATCACAGTAAAGAAACCTATTTTAACTATTGAAAAAACAGTTGATAATTTAAAAGGAACAAAATTAATTAAAGCTGGCGAAGAATTTTACTATAATATAAAAGTTACTAACAAAGGTGAGGTGCCAAGTAGTCAAATTACAATAACAGATACTTTAAATGAGCTACTAACAATTATTGATGCTAATAGTGGAACTATAAATAATCAAACTATAACATGGACAATCAACTCTTTAAATGCAAATCAGTCAATTAATTATCGTATAAAAGTAAAATTATCTGATACAGCTTCACCTAATACACAAATAAATAATATAGCAATATTAACACATAAAGAAGAAAAATTAGAAGATGATGACACTATTACAGTTGTAGGACCTAATATTTATATTTTAAAGGATGCTAGTAAAAAGCAGGTAGAGAAAGATGAAGAATTTTATTATACTATTAAAGTTGGAAATTTAGGAAGTACTGCAGCTACAAATCTCTTAGTAACAGATACTATTCCTGATAAACTCATTTTATTAAATTATAACATAGGAGATGGTTTAACAGGCTCTAGTGAAGGAAACAAATTAACTGTCAATATTCCTATATTAAATCCTAATACAGAAATTATAATTCATGTTTATGTAGTCGCTAGTGATTCAGTTGTTAACAATGAAGTAATTACAAATACAGCAGTTTTAACTGACAAAGATAAAGAAATAGAAAGCAGTGTAAATGTTACAGTTATAGATACTGACATAAGTGTTATTAAAAGTGCTAGTGTTGATAAACTTACTAATGATGAAATATTTTTCTATTCTATAACTGTAAATAATAATGGTAATGTAGATGCCTACAATTTAAAGGTTATAGATACATTTGATGAAAGCAAATTAAAAATATTAGATACTAATGGTAATTTAAATGGTAATCAAATAGAATGGAATATTCCTATATTAAAAGCCAAAGATAGTATAACTTATAAAATAAAAGCTCAAGTACAGAATAGTACTGAAAATGACCAAATAAAAAATTCTGTAGTAGTAAAAGAGCCAGATAAACCAGACAAAACAGATGAAGTTACAATTCCCGTAGTTGCTCTTAAATTAAATATTACCAAGAGTGTTAGTAAAGAGGAAGTTGTAAAAGGAGATACATTTGACTATTTTCTTACTATAACTAATGAAAGCAATTTAGCTCTTAAAGATTTAATAATTAGTGATAAATTAGATGATAATTTAGAAGTTATTGATGCTAGTAATGGTACAAATGATAATAATTATTTATCATGGATAATATCACTTGAAGCAAATGAAACAAAAATTATTAAAATTAATGTTAGATTAAAAAAAGAATGTTCTTTAGATGAAATAGCTAATATTGCTAAAATAACTTACCAAGATAAAGAAAAAGAAAGTAATGAAGTTATAATAAAAACTAGTGATGTAGCAAATCCCCCTACTGGAAATATAGTAAGTTATGTTATAATAAGTATAGGAAGCATTACTGGATTAGGAATATTTGGTTTTGCAAAAAGAAAAAAAAGAATCTATAAAATATAAGGAGGGCATATGAAAGATATTTTAATAGGTTTCATAATAATAGTAGTAGGAGCAGTTATTATAGATTTTATCTATACTGAACAAAATACTTGTGTTAAAAATATTTCTGGTGGAGGCTCATTAGACTACAAATGTGGTTTTTTAAAAAAACAATTAGATTATGAAATTGATTTCTTAGATAGATTTTGGTAAAAGAAAAGCTGGTAATATCCAGTTTTTTTATGCAGCATTATCATTTCTTTTTAATGTTCTTGTGTAAGACTCTCTTTTTAAATTATATTTATCAAGCATATTTTTCTTTTTTAGCATTTTTTCTGTCTGTAATGATAGACTATTTCTAAGGCTTTCTATATATAATATAAATTCATTATCAAAAGCTAAATCAGGGTATTTTTTTAAAGCTTCACTTTCTAAATAATTTAAATATTCTATATTTCTACTATTCATATCAAAAGCATTATCTAAAGAATCTTGTCCATTTTTCAAATAATTTAATTCTTCGGGAGCAAAAGGAACAGTTTTTCTTTTTAAAATATTATGAAAAAAACCTAAATGCTTACTTACAAGAAAACCTGCAGTAAAGAGCAAAAAATATTTGTTAGTAGTAAATGGCAAAAACATAATAGAGGTTATTTCTAAGGCTTGAGCAGCTTTTCTTAATTTTTCTTTTAATAATTCTTTTTCAATTCTTTCAGCTTGAAAGCTTGTTAAACTATTTAAGTCTTCTAGTTTCTCTAGCATATGTTCATTTAAATCTATTTGATTTTCTAAATAAAGTTTTTTAACTTCCTCATTTAATTTATTCAACTCACCAGAATCAACATATTCTTGCAATAAACTTTGTTCTTTTCTTACATCATTATCTATTTGTTTATCTAAATTATCAAATATACAAAAAACTTTGTTTTGTAGGCTTTCTAGTTGCGTTCTACTTTCAGGGGATAAATTATCTTGCGAATATTTAAGCATTGTACTCATTAATAATTCTAATCTATTATTTATTTTATCATAATCTTTATCTTCTAAATTTTCTTTATTTTTTTCTGTTATAATATTTTTTAATATAGAATCAATTTCTAAAGAAATAGCTTTAAAATTTATTTTTGTAAATACAATTTCTTCTTCTTTTTCATTATCTGATTTAGATTGTGGCTCTGGTTCTTGTAATTCTTCTGTCAAAACTTGTAATTCTGGCTCTATCACGATTGGCTCACTTAAATTTTCTGGTTTTTCATCCAATTTAGCATCTACTACATCTAGTATCGGAGTAATTATAACTTCTAAATTATCAACTTCATTTATATCTGGAGGTAAATTATTAGGTTCTTGCCAGTCAACTAAAATATCAGGCGTATCTTTTCTATCTATACCTAAAGGGGTATCTTTTAACATTTCTGGTATATCTTCAACTTCAATTGAAATTTCTTCTAACGTTTCAGGTGCTTTAACACTTGCTTGAACATCATCAAATACTTGCACTTTTGAAGGCATTATTACACTTTCAGCTTGTGCTCTGTTAATTGAAGACAAAACCATGTTATTTGAATTTTTATCTGGTACTTTTTCTATCTTATTATCTAAATTTAATTCACTTTTTAAAGGTTCAGCTTTATTATGAGTAATTTCGGCAGGTATTGTTTCTTCAGGCTCTAATTTAGCTTCAGGCTCCCTAAAAGGAAATGCCACATTATTATCCTCACTTTTTTCTTGCTGCTTATTTTCTTCATATCTTTTTCTTTTAGTACTATATTCTTTTACAGGTAATAAAGAAGTAGATTCATATTTAGTTTCAACTATTAGAATTTCTATAATTTCTTCTTCAATAATTATCTGTAATTTCTCTTTTAACTTTAAATCATCAACAATTTCCTTTTTTTCTATTTTATTAATTATCTTTGGAATAATTTTTTCTTGTACTAAAATAATTATTTCTTTTTGTGTTTCTGTTAAGTTATGTTCTTCAATTTCTAGCATTTCTGCATAAACATGAAAAATTGTTTCTTTTAACTCAGGAATACTAATAAAAAAATTAGTAGACTTATTTTCTCTTAATAATTCTTTATCTCCTGCATCAGGTATTGTAACAATATCTTCTACTTTACCATTATCATTATCTAACTTTTTCTTTTTAATTTTCAATTTATAGTTAGAATCGCCAGTCTTTTTAGTTTTCTTTTTTGGAATAAAAATGATAAAGAAAAAGCCAAAAAAAGAACTTAAAATATTTCTTAAAGATTGGAGAATAAACATAATAATTCTTTTGATAAGGTTCTTCTTTTGCATAAAAATTCACCAATACATATTATACCATAAAAAAAGTAGTTAACAAAAACATAATTATTGTTTTCAAAGCATTTATGTGATATTATATTTATAGTATAAGAGGGAGTAGGTAGTGTGGCTAATTTAGATACACATTTTAAAATTGACTACAATAATTCCATTAGCAATCCCAAAGCTGCATTTAAAGGAGAAAAGTATCGTATAACCATCTTAACAGAAAGATTAATTCGCTTTGAATATGATACTAATGGAACTTTTTTTGACCATCCAACAGAATTAGCACGATTCCGTAATTTTCCTGTACCTGAATTTCAAGTTGAAGAAGATGACAAAAATCTTGTTATTCAAACTAAATATTTTGTCTTGCAATATATGAAAGAAAAACCATTTATTGGACCTAAATATGCTCCAGACCAATTCTTAAAAGTAGGTTTAATGAACAGTGATAAAATTTGGTATTTTGGTCATGCTGAAGCTCGTAATTTTGGTGGTACTAAAGTATCTCTTGATAAAGGAATAAAAGAGCCTTTTGAAAAAGGTTTATATTCAACAGATGGTTTTGCCTCAATAGATGATTCTAAAAATTTGGTATTTATGGAAGATGGTTTTCTAGTAAAACCAACAGCTAAAAGAATTGATACATATTTATTTATATATCGTCGCGATTTTGGTTTATGTTTAAAAGACTATTTTACTCTTACTGGTTATCCACCTATGATTCCTAGATATGCTCTTGGAATATGGTGGAATAGAGACTTAATTTATTCTTTTGAAGATACTAAAAAACTAATAAAAGCCTTTAATTCTCATGAAATACCTATATCTGTATTATTACTAAATGAATTTTGGCATTTAAAAGATAAACGTGACCTAAATAAGTACAAGACAGGTTTTACTTTCTCTAAAGAATTATTTCCTAATCCTTTTGAATTTACAACTTACATGCATGACCGTGGTATTAGAATAGGAATA
Source organism: uncultured Bacilli bacterium (assembly GCA_910585045.1). Classification (GTDB taxonomy): domain Bacteria; phylum Bacillota_I; class Bacilli_A; order RF39; family UBA660; genus Caccenecus. The sequence goes on along the minus strand of CAJUCD010000007.1, from coordinate 39,018 downwards.
AATATGGATCCTTATGAAGGAATAAATGACCATGAAGAAAAATTTCGAGAAATAACAGGCGAATTAGGTTTAATAAATACTCGTCGTATTCCATTTAATGTTTTTGATAAAACATTTTTAAATATATATTTTAATCGTTTAATTAAGCCTTTAGACAGTTTAGGAGTTGATTTTTATTGGATAGATTATAACTATGATTTAGATAATTTAAAAGCTCTAACCCATTATCACTTTATGAATTATTACAAAGATAATCGTTATAGACCCATGGTTTTTTCTCGTAACAGTTTAACAGCATCTCATTTAAATGGTATTCATTATTCTGGAAAAACAACAGTCAGCTTTGACACTTTAAATTATTTACCATCATTTAACTCTAACGCCAGTAATATCGGTTTATCTTGGTGGAGTCATGACATAGGTGGCTTTAAAGGTGGTATTGAAGATAGTGAATTATATATAAGATATATTGAATTAGGTACTTTTAGTCCTATATTTCGTCTTGCATGCGAAAGAGGACACTACTATAAAAGAGAACCTTGGGCATGGGATATCAAAACTTATACTATTGCTAAAGAATATTGTCACATGCGTCATCGTTTAATCCCATATCTTTATGCTGAAAATTATAAATATCATAAAACTGGATTACCATTAGTTCAACCATTATACTATAGTTATCCTGAAATATATGATGAGCCAGTATATAAAAATGAGTACTATTTTGGTAGTGAGCTTTTAGTAAAACCTATAACCAAAAAACAAGATGAAGTAATGCATAGATGTGTAGAACAAATATTTTTACCTAAAGGAACTTGGTATGATTTTAAAACTGGCAAAAAATTCCCTGGTAATAAACGTTATGTAGCCTTTTATAAAGATGAAGATTATCCTGTATTTGCTAAAAGTGGGTCTATCATTCCTTTAGCTGATTTAAGAGAAAATATAAATGATACTAATCCGCCAGATTCCTTAGAAATTCATGTTTTTCCAGGTCGTAGTAACATATATAAACTTTATGAAGATGATGGCTTATCAAGACTTAATGAAGAAGGATATTATATAATTACTGCTATAGACTATAATTACTTAGCTAATAATTATACTTTAATAATTCGTCCAATCGAAGGTAAAGCGGGTATTATACCTAAAAATCGTAATTATAAAATTAGATTCCGAAACACAAGAGAAGCAGAAAATGTTGTAGCGTATATTAATGGTACTGAAATACCTGTTGAATCTTATACTGAAGATACAGATTTTATAGTTGTTGCTAAAAACATCTCTACAACTAGTCAGTTAACTATAAACTGTAAAGGAAAAGATATAGAAATAGATGCTGTAAGATTAATTAATGAAGATATTAATTCCATTATTAAAGATGCTGAAATAAATACTAATTTAAAAGAAAGTATTGCTGCCATTATGTTTAGTAATATAGATATTAATAAAAAAAGAGTAGAAATAAGAAAACTTGGCACTAAAGGTTTAAAAAGTGTTTTTGTCAGAATGTTTATAAAACTACTTGAATATGTATCTGAAATTTAGTAAAATATGATAAATACGTTGAAGAAAAGAGTATTAATAATAACTTTTATTAAAAGAGAAGCTGTGGTTGGTGAAAACAGTAATAAAAGAATTATGAACTTGCTTTTTAGAGTATGTGGGATAGTCCCCTTAAAGACACTTAAGATATAAATAAAGGTGGTACCGCGAGTTTTATTCGCCCTTGATAAATACCATCTTTTTATTTTTAAAGAAAGGATATAAAAAATGAAATATGAATATGCACTTTACTTATTTGTAATTTTAATGATTATTGTCTTTTTAGTTGATTATTATTTAATTAATAAAAAAAGATTATATCTAATTACTAACAAAGGTAAAAATAAAAAAGGTAAAAATAAAAAAATTAAAAATATAGGAGAATTAGATTATTTAATTATGAAATTCAAATTAGATAAAAAGAAAATTAATCAAAATAAGGCAATATTTTGGATAGCTATTATAAATAGTTTTATTATCTCTAGTGTTAGTTGTGTTATAATGTTAATACCTTTAAAATTAATGTGGCAGATGTTAATTGCTTTTGCTTTATTATTTGCATTAATTTATTCTATTTATGAAATATATGGTAGACATTTAAAAAAAGAGGAGGAGAAGTAAAATGAATACAAAAGATATTGAAAAGAAATGGCAAAATATATGGCAAGAAGGACAATATTTTCACGCTTTAAATAATAGTGATAAAGAAAAGTATTATATTTTAGTAGAATTTCCATATCCTAGTGGATCTGGGCTTCATGTTGGTCATGTAAGAAGCTATTCTGCATTAGATGCTATGGCTCGTATGAAAAGACTTCAAGGATATAACGTCTTATTTCCTATGGGTTGGGATGCTTTTGGCGCACCTGCTGAACAATACGCTATTAAAAATCATATTTATCCAGCTGAGGCAGTTAAAGAAAATATCAAAACTTTTAAAAGTCAAATAGAATCTTTAGGAATGTCTTTTGATTGGCAAAGAGAGTTTTCCACTACAGACCCTGAATATTATAAATGGACACAATGGCAATTTCTCCAATTTTATAAAAAAGGTATGGCATACAAAGCTGAAAAAGAAATAAATTGGTGTCCCGTATGTAAAACAGGCTTATCTAATGAAGATGCTGCTGGTGGAGTATGTGAACGCTGTGGTTCTAAAGTAACTAAAAAGCTAAAAAGTCAATGGATTTTACGAATGAGTGATTATGCTGAACGTTTATTAGATGGATTAAAAGATACAGAATTTGAAGATAAAATAAAAATTGCTCAAGTAAATTGGATTGGCAAAAGTATTGGGGCCGAAGTAAAATTTAAAATAAAAGAAGTGGATGATTCTTTAACAGTTTTTACAACTAGATGTGATACTTTATTTGGTGCAACTTTCATGGTTATATCACCAGAGCATTCTATACTAAACAAATATCAAAGTGAAATTAAAAATATCAAAGAAATAAATGATTATCAAAATGCTGCTAAAGAAAAAAGTGAAATTGAAAGAACTGATGCTACCAAAGCTAAAACAGGTATTAAAGTAGAAGGCTTAACAGCTATAAATCCTGTAAATAATAAAGAAATAGAAATATGGGTTAGTGATTATGTATTATCATCTTATGGAACAGGAGCAATAATGGCAGTTCCGGCTCATGATGAACGTGATTATGCTTTTGCTAAAAAATTTAATATTGAAATAATTCCCGTAATTGATGGTGGAAATATAGAAGACGCCGCTTATACAGAGGATGGTCTTCATATTAATTCTGATTTTCTAAATGGTTTAAATAAAGAGGAAGCTATTTCCAAAATGCTTGAATATCTTGAAGAACAAAAATTAGGAACTAAAAAGATTAATTACCGCTTACAAGATTGGATTTTTTCTCGTCAAAGATTTTGGGGTGAGCCTATACCTATGGTTTACTGCGAAAAATGCGGTTGGGTTCCTGTACCAGAAAAAGAGCTACCAGTATTATTACCAACAGTAGCAGAGTATGAACCAACAGATAATGGAGAATCACCACTATCTAAAATTACAGATTGGGTAAATACTACTTGTCCAAAATGTGGTGGCCCTGGAAAACGAGAAACTGATACAATGCCAAATTGGGCTGGTTCTAGTTGGTATTGGCTTCGCTACATGGATGCTAAAAATGAGAAAGATTTTGTAAGTTCATCTGCTCTTAAATATTGGGGCATGGTTGACTACTATAATGGTGGTATGGAACATGCAACTAGACATCTATTGTATGCTAGATTCTGGCATCAATTCTTATTTGACCAAGGATTAGTTCCAACACCTGAACCTTTCAAAAAGAGAGTTGCTCATGGAATGATTTTAGGCTCAAATGGCGAAAAAATGAGTAAGAGTAAAGGTAATGTTATCAATCCTGATGACATGGTTAATTTATATGGTGCTGATGCTTTACGTTGTTACGAGTTGTTTATTGGCGATTATGAAAAAGATGCAGCTTGGTCTGATTTTGGTCTTAAGGGTTGTAAACGTTTCCTAGAACGTGTTATACGTCTTAAAGATAAAGTTGTTGAAAGCACTAATTATTCTCCAAGCTTAGAAAGTATTATTCATAAAACAATAAAAAAAGTTAGTAGTGACTTAGCAAATATGAAATATAATACTGCAGTATCAAGTCTAATGATTTTAACTAATGCTTATGAAAAAGAAGAAACTATAACTAAAGATGATTACCAAGTATTATTAGTTCTCTTAAATCCTATAGCACCTCATTTAACAGAAGAACTAAATGAACAAATTGGTTCTAAAAATAAAATCGTTGAAATGAATTGGCCAATATATGATGAACAAAAAACATTTGATGATAAAGTAACTATTGGCATACAAGTAAATGGTCGTTTAAGAGGCGAAATTACAACTTTCTTAGAAGAAGATGAAGAAAGTATAAAAAATAAAGCCTTAGAAAATTCCAATGTTCAAAAAAATATTGAAGGAAAAGAGATAGTAAAAATAATCATTATTAAAGGTAAAATTGTAAATATAGTAGTAAAATAAAAGACAAAAATAAATTGTCTTTTTTTGGTATAAATTTATCTTTGACATGAAAGTCAAGCTATGCTATAATAACAAACCATCAGAGGGGGGGAATAGCTTTGATTGACAAGATAATTAAAGGTAAAATAATCGAAATAGCTATAGTTAGTATTTTTGTCATTGTATCTGTTCCCATTTGGCAAGGTTTTGAAAAAAAAATTAGCCAAGCTAATGTTACCACTTTAGCTGATTATAATTTAAAATATAGTATTACAAATAATAACGGACTTGAAATTATTAATGTTTTAAATAAATATTACATAAATAAGAATTATAAAATTTTATTAAGAACTAGTAAAGATATTGATATAAGAAAATCCAAAATTGTTATTAATGGCATTACGCATTTTATGGACGATTTCAACATTGAAAAAAAGGGTGGTTATTACACTTTCACTATTATTAGTGATTATATTACTGCAGATAATCATGAATTTATAATAAATACGAAATTTGTAGGTGATAACATTTATTATACATATATTTTAGAAGAAAATTCCAATTTTTAAATAAAGTGATAAAATGTACTTGTAATTTATCACTTTTTTATGGTATCATTATACTATGGTGATAGTATATGAAAATAAAGGATATTATCAAAAAACAAACGACCGTAATTGCAATAGCTGTAATATTAGTTGTAGTGGCTGCTATTGGATTAAGTTATTCAGTGTTTTTTGCCGTAAAGAAAAATTCAAGTAATCAAGTAATAACAGCAGGAACTCTCCAATTAACAGTTGCAGATATTTCTGCTTTAACATTAAGCAGTCCTATTACAAACACAGAAGGATTAACATCTCGCGCTGTAAGTTATACTGTAAAAAATACTAATAGTAACTTACCAGCAGCTTATACTATATATATTTATGCAGATAGTTCAAATACTTTAGACGTTAGTAAAATAAAAGTTTCTTTAGATGGAAATGCAAGTGCTGGTAGTACTTTTAAAGCACTTAATTCTATTGCATCTGAAACTATTACACTAAAAGATGGAACTACTACTAGAACAGGGTATAAGATTGGTAGTGGAACTATAGCCGCAGGTGGATCTGAAGCTACAAAATATATTCGTGTTTGGGTTGACGAAGATTTAATAACCGATGAACTAGTAAATAAAAAAGTCAGTCTATATTTACATATTGTAAGTGAGGTTCAAGAATAAATTCCTTTGGGAATTTTTTTTTATTTAATAAAAAAATACTTAATAGTATATATTTATAATAATTTATAAATCATGATAACTAACAAATAATATAAATGAAATAATCAAGCATAAAGTAATTTAGTTATTTTAATTTTTAATAATTTTACCAATTTTAGCTTTTCTGTGCACATATACATAGAAATCTTTTTTATTTTATATATAAATCTGTTAAAATTTAATGCAGATTTTACCAATTCTGTAATTTGACTAAAATACCTTTTTATTATATGATTAGCTCATAGAAAAGAGGCGAACAAATGTATAAAGAAGACACAGAAAATGTAGAAGTGTATTTTATTTGTAACAAAAAACACAAAATGGAGTTAATAGAAACTTATTATGATGAAGTTTTAGATATTCATAGTTGGTATTTTAATACTTATTTGGCTTATCAATATTGGAAACAAGATTTTAAAACTTTAGAATTAGGAGATATTTCTCGCATGCTCTTAACAGTCGCGGCCAGTAGATATATTATTTATAGTTTAGAAACCAAAGAATATAAAAATAAAAAAGAACATCAAAGATTATTAAGTGACCTTTCAACAATAGAACCACAAATAGAAAATATAATTAAAATAAATGATTTTATCCTTAAGGATTTAGAATAAATAATTGCTTTTTTTTTAATTATGTTCTAATATAGTATTTAAGAAATATCTATGAAGGGAAGTTTCTCTATGAAAGATAATTATATCGATTTTAATCAAAATAAAGATTATACACTCTTAAAACACGCAGGCGAAATTATTAAGAATGGTGGTTTGGTTTTGTTTCCTACTGAAACAGTTTATGGTATAGGAGCTAATGGATTAAATAGTGATTCTGTTGCTAAAATTTTTGCTGCTAAGGGACGAAAATCTGATAATCCTTTAATTCTTCATATTTCTGATATAAAAATGTTAGCAGATATAGTTGAGGATATAACACCACTTGAAGAACGTTTAATGTCTAAATTTTGGCCAGGACCTTTAACCATAATACTAAGAAAAAAAGATATAGTTCCAAGTATTGTAACAGCAAATCTAAATACTGTTGGTGTTAGAATGCCAAATAATGAAATTGCTAGAAAGTTAATTGAGTATGCTGGAGTTCCAATTGCTGCTCCTAGTGCCAATATTTCTGGCCGACCTAGTGGTACTAATATTAATGATATAAAAGAAGAATTTGCTGGCAAAGTGGATTGTATTATTGACGGCGGTGAAACTAATATTGGGCTTGAATCTACAGTTGTAATTGTTCAAAATGAAAAGGTTAAAATATTGCGACCCGGCAAAGTAACTAAGGAAGATTTATTAACTATAACACCTAATGTAGAAATAGATAGTCATATTCTAAGTAAACCAGAAAGCGGACCTGTATTAAGCCCTGGTATGAAATACCAGCATTATGCTCCCAAAACAAAATGCATATTAATATATAGTCATGATAATTTTAAGTTGATTAAAGAAATGCAAAATGAAGCAAATAAATGGCCTAATAGTTTATTAATTACAAGAGAGGAAAATTTGCAATATTTTTCTAATGCCATTTCTTATGGGTCTTCATTAGAAGAAATTAGTCATAATATTTTTAAAATTTTAAGACAAGTAGATAAGGAAAATGTTGATATGATTATCATTGAAGGGGTAGCACCAAAAGGCTTAGGATTAGCTATTATGAATCGTCTTCTACGAGCTTGTTCCTATAATTATAAAGAAGTATAACAGGAGAAAATATGTATAATATTGATAAAATAAAAAATGATTTACAAAAAGAATTATCTAATAAAAGATTTAATCATAGTATAATGGTTGCCAGTGAAGCTAAAAAACTAGCTGAAAACTATAAAGAAAATTCTGAAAAAGCTTATATTAGTGGTCTTCTTCATGATATTGCGAAAGAATATAAAGAAGAAGAAAATCTTAATTATGTAAATAAATATAACTTATCTTTAGAATTATTAGAATCTAAATACCAAAAAATAATTCATAGTGAAATAGGAGCTTTAGTTGTAAAAGAAAAATATAATTTTGATGATGATATATGCAATGCCATAAAATATCATACTATTGGTAATGTTAATATGAATATGCTCGCTAAAATCATTTTTATTGCTGATAAAATAGGTAGAGAAAATTTATCATCAGAATATAAGCAAATACAAGAACTAGCTTACAAAAATATTGATGAAGCTTTAAAGTTATATTTTTTATTAAACAATAAAAAACTTGAAAATAAAGGAATAAAACCTCATCCTAATTCAATAGAATTGCTAAATTTTCTTGAAAGTGAATAATAATTTAAAATATATAAGCTAAAAAAATAGAAGGAGAATAATATGGAAATTATCAAAACTATAGATTTATGGACAGAGCAATTAACTAATCATTATGAATGCTTTAATGGAGCGTTTATCGACGGTTTTGAATCTGGCAAAAATCCTTACGATACATATAAAATAGTGAGAAATTGCAATTGTCTTATTTCTAACAATAGTAAAACAATAAATATTACTAATAAGCATCAGGCCATTATTTTTTATAAAAAAGGTAATCCTGTAAGATTAATGGTAATAAATAAAGATACTAATGTTGATAAGTGTATTTCCATTGCTCTCAATCAATATTTTAAATCTGAGAAATTAAATGATTTTTTATGTAAATTAAAGGTAAAATCATATACAGTAGATTTACGTGAAGAAAGTGTATTTAATAAAGCAAATCGTAACAAAGAGATTGATGTTGGATCTTGTGATAGATGGAATTTATTATATTGTATGTTAAAAGGTAGCTATACTGAAAGTACTACACCTTATGGTAATTTTGCTAGTGATAAATATGAATTTGTACCTGAAATAAATATAAAATATGAGTTAAAAACAGATACTGAAATTTTTACTATAAATCATAATTGTGCTTTTATAAATGTTTTAGGTACTAGAATTATTCTTATTCAAGAGAATTCTCCACTTACAAAATAGAATAGGCGAATAAATCATGGAATTAGAAGAATTAAAATTAAAATATGATAAATTACAAAAGAAGTATGGAGCTAAAAACTTAGATTCTATATATAATGGAGGCTGTGCCAAAAATCCTGATATATGCTTTGTATTTATGAATCCCACTGGCAAAAATATTGCCTCGAATAAAAATTGGAAAGGGTTAAAATCACCATGGATAGGCACTAAGAATATTTGGGATTTGTTTTTTTGCTTAAATTTAATTGATACTGATATTTACAAAACTATAAAAAATATTAAAGGTAGTGATTGGACAGAAAAATTTGCAGAAATAGTATATGATAATGTAAGTAAGCACAAATGCTTTATTACGAACCTTGGAAAATGCACACAACTTGATGCTAGACCACTTCCTAATTCTGTATATAAAGAATATTTAGAATTATTAGAAAAAGAAATTAGTATTGTCAATCCTAAAGTAATAATTTTATTTGGAAATCAAGTAAGCTCCATAGTGCTAAAAGAAAAAATATCAGTATCAGAAGTACGTAAAAAAGTTTTTCATAAAAAAATATATAACATTAATTATAAATTTTATTCTGTTTATTATCCAGTAGGCAACGGTCGATTTAATATAGATAAATCAATTGAAGATATTAAGTGGATAATAAACAATGAATTAGCTTCCATTAATAATTAAATGCAAATTATATATTAATTAAAATACTTTTATTAATATGTTCGCGCATTTGAAATCCGTTGATATGTGCTTTAGGCTTTTTGTATTTATATATGTAAAAATTATTATTATTGTAATTCTCAGGAATTAAATCAGATATTAATGATTTATCAATAAATCTTTTTTTTGCATCTTGCAACAGCTCATTAATATTATTGAATTCATGTATACCACTATAATAATAAGATTCATCATTAAACATTGGCTCAAACCAATATACTTTGTTATTATTGTAGAAAGCAAAAATAGAATGACTCGGACACCCAGCATTATCATCATAGAATAAATAATAAGTTTCAAATTTTAAAGAAGTCATGTATTTAAAGAAACATCTATATAATTCTGCCATATCCCAACAATTACCTACATGGCTTTTAAATAACTCTATTGGTCTTTGGAGAGAAAAATCAACAGGATTATTATTACCATAAAATATGTTATTATCTTTGTCTACCCATCCATACATAAATCTATTCTGCATAAATTTAAAGAATTGCTCTATAGTTATTAAATTATTTTTTTTAAAATATTTTTTATAATTCATAATTTACCTCTATATAATTTTAACATATTTAACTAAAAATTTAAAATTAAAAGCTTTAATTTATAGCTAAAAAAAAATATATTATAGTATAATCAACTTAAATAAGGAGATAATTATGAATAATAAAAATTATGTAGTAATAATGATATTTAACAAAAAATATGATAAAGTTTTACTAGTAAAAAGAAATAAAAAACCATATAAAAACTGCTGGAATGGTATTGGTGGGAAAATAAATGAAAATGAAACCATAATTGAAGCAGCTATAAGAGAAAGTAAAGAAGAAACAGGTATATCTCTAAACGATCCTAAATTATTAGTAACTTATATTTATCATAAAAATAATCCTTTAAACAGCAATACTCATTTGCATGTTATATATTGCAATAGTAACGAAGTAGAAGTTCCCGACAATGAAGAAGGTCATTATGAATGGAAAAATATAGATTTTGTTATGAATAATCTAAGTACAGATATTGCAGGTTTATCAAATTTGAATCAATTTGTTAAAGAAATACTTGATATTGAAAATATAAAAAAGTTTTATCAACAAAATTAAAGGAGTATATATATTATGGATTTAAAAACTACAATTTTTAATAAAATATTTAAAATGAATAAAAGAAAACTAGGTATTATAATAATATTAACTATAGCTATAATTTTAATTTTTTTCCCATTTATAGATACTAATTTTTTCTATGCTAATAGAATTAAAAATAGAATTGAAATCCTTCAAGAAATAACAGAACTAGATATAAGCCGAATTAAAGAAGATAATAATTTACTAAAAGAATATGAGAACATTATAAAGGAAATAAATAATTCAGATAATAATTATATTAATAAAATTCTTAATAATAATAAAAATGACCATGTATTAGGAAAATTTATAAGTGGTGGTTTATTATGGTGGATACTAGGAGTAATTATGTTGTTTTTTTATAATATTATTTGCAAAGAAAATAATGGCAAAAGAAACATTGGTATTAGATTTGGTGGCTTTATATTGTGTGGAATTATAGGATCTTTTATAGGATTTGTATGTTCGCTAATTCCAACTATATTTAATATTTGGATAAATTATATAATAATTCCTATTTTAGTCCTTATTTTAATGACTTTATTATTATATAATAAAAATAATTAGAAAGTGGGTATTCTTATGAAAATATTATTTGCTACGACAAATCAGGCTAAAATTTTAAAGTACAAGGAAGCCTTAGAAAAGCAAGGTATAGAATTATTAACAATAAAAGATTTAGATTTTAAACTAGAAATAGACGAAAATGGCAAAGATGCTCTTGAAAATGCATATATTAAGGCAAAGGCATATTTTGATGCCACCAAAATTCCGACAATTGGAATGGATAATACTTTATTTATTGAAGAACTGCCAGAAGAACAGCAACCAGGCACTTATGTTAGAAGGGTAAATGGTAAAGAATTAACAGATGATGAAATGATTGAATACTACACTAATCTTGTAAAAAATAATGGTGGACAACTAACAGCGAAATGGGTATATGGAATGGTTCTATATAATAATGGTAAAATAAATAAACTTACATGGGCTAAAGATCATTTTTATTTTATTGATAAGCCCAGTAAAATAAGAAATAATGGATATCCATTAGATTCAATAAGTATAATACCTGAATTTAATAAGTATTTTGTAGAATTAACTCCAGAAGAAAAAAGAATTATTTCTGCAGATAATGAAACTTCTGAAATAGTAAATTTTATTAAAAATGTTATACTTCAATAATAAAACTAATAGTTCTAAATACTAAAAATTTCCAGGCAAAAAACAAAACAAACGTTTGCAAACGCTTGTTTTTTATAGTACAATAATAATGGTGATTTCAAATGGGATTACAAGAAAAATTAACAATTTTAGCTGATAGTGCTAAATATGATGCCTCTTGTTCATCAAGTGGAAGTAACAGAAAAAGCAATAATGGGCTTGGAAGCACTTCCATATCAGGTATATGCCACTCATTTGCCTCTGATGGTAGATGTATATCATTATTAAAAATTCTTTTAACTAATTGTTGCATTTTTGATTGTAAATACTGTTTAAATAGAAAAAGTAATAATATAAAAAGAGCTGTTTTTACACCAGAAGAGATTTGTACAATTACTTTAAATTTTTATAGAAGAAATTATATTGAGGGTTTATTTTTAAGTTCAGGAATTATTAAAAGTCCTGATTATACTATGGAGCTATTAATTAAGACTATTTCTATGTTACGCCATAAATATCATTTTAATGGTTACATTCACGCTAAAGCTATACCAGGAGCTAGTCAAAAACTTCTGAAAGAATTAGGAACTTTGGTAGATCGTTTAAGTGCTAATATTGAACTTCCTACTGAAAATGGGTTAAAGTTATTAGCGCCCAATAAAGAAAGTAAAAATGTAGCGCAAATTATGAAATATATTAAAGATAATCAAAATAAAAAGTATGTTCCTGCTGGTCAAAGTACTCAAATGATTATAGGAGCTACCAAAGAAACTGATTTGCAAATTATGAATCAAAGTTTCAATTTATATGAAAAATTTCATTTAAAACGTGTTTTTTATTCAGCATATGTTCCAGTTAATAAAGATAATCTATTACCAACATTAGAGCATCCACCATTAGTAAGAGAAAATAGATTATATCAAGCTGATTGGCTACTTCGATATTATAATTTTAAAGTCGGTGATTTATTAGATGCTAAAAATCCAAATTTCAATATTTTATTAGATCCTAAAGTTGATTGGGCATTAAGACATTTAAAAGAGTTTCCCCAAAGAAATAAACACTTGCTCTTATTTTGACTTATTAAAAATTCCTGGAATTGGTGTAAAAAGTGCTAAAAGAATAATTAGTTCACGAAGACATTTTACTATTCATTTAGAAGATTTAAAACGAATGGGTGTAATTTTAAAACGTGCACAATATTTTATTTTATGCAATAATAAATATATAGTAGATAAAAGGTATTTTAAAAAAGAATTTATAGAAAGAAATATTATTTTAGAGGAAAATATAGTTTCAACACCTAAAGAACAATTGAGGTTATTTTAGCTATGAACAAAGTATTCATGTATGAAGGAGATTTTATTTCCCTATTAAATATTATAATATATCTTTTAAAAAATAATATAAAGCCTGAAAATATAAAAAAAGAGCCATACACACCATCATTATTTGAAAATATTATTAATATATCCATTCCTAAAAATCCCGCAATAATTGAACAAATAAGCAAATCTTTTGGTAAATATATAATAAAAAATATGTACTATGTTTTTTTATCTGAAGAAGATAATAAAGAATTAATACTATATTATTTTTTTCGTAATACTATAAAATATCGCCATAAAATAATGTACTATCGAAATTTGAAGTGTGTAAGTGAAGTGCTACGCATTTCAGGATATGTTATGCATGAAAATCATAAAATGAAAGGATTTTTAAGATTTAAGGAATTATCTGGTAATATTTTATACGCAGAAATGGAGCCCACTAACGATATTCTTTTTTTACTTTCTTGCCATTTCGCAAGTCGTTTAAAAAATGAATTTTGGCTTATAAAAGATAATAAAAGAAAAATAATAAGTATATATGATAAAAAACAATTTATCATTATAAAAGAAGAAGATTTTCAGTTATTAACAAAAGAAGAAAGTAAAGAGGAGAAAAATATTGAATCTCTGTGGTGTGCATTTTATAAAACAATTGGAATTAAGGAAAGAGCTAATTATAATTGTCGGCGCAATTTTATGCCTAAAAAATATTGGAAATACATAACTGAAGTAAAGGAGGAATTATGAAAAAAGTTGTTTGTGGCTCAGAATTACAAGAAAAAATATTAGAAAGTATATCACTTTTATGTGGTACAGTAAAACAAACATTAGGTCCAAAAGGTAACAATGTTTTAATTGATCATTCAACTTTTTCGCCATTTATTACTAATGATGGAGTTACAATTGCTAAAAATATTGAAAGTGAAGATCAGGTTGTAGCCGCAATTCTAGAGATTATAAAAGAAGCTTCAATTAAAACAGACGAGGAAGTAGGGGATGGTACAACTACTACACTAGTTTTATTAGAGAGCTTATATAAGCAAAGTATACAATATATAAATAATGGAGCCAGTCCTATTTTATTAAAAAAAGAGTTAGATAAAAACCTTGCTATAATTTTACAAGAACTACAAAAATTAAAAAGCAAAGCATCTATAAGTAATTTAAAAAATATAGCTACTATTTCTGCAGGGGATGAAGAATTAGGTCAAATAGCTTATCAAGTTATGAGAAAAGTTAAAGAAAAATCTGCTATTACCATAAAAGAAGTTCCTAATGATAAAATATCTCTTTCCTTTTTTAAAGGATATAGCTGTGAAATATCACTTGCATCACCATATTTTTTAATAGATACTAATATATTAAATTTTGAGGATGCATATATATTATTGTTAAATGCTTCACTTCACAATCTAGAATACATTAGTTTTATTTTAAATGACATTATAAAAAACAATCAAAAATTAGTTATAATTGCCAATGACTTTGAAGAACATACAGTTGAAGAACTTGTTTCTCTTTCTTTAATAGAAAATATATCTTTGTGCTTACTAAAAATAGAAGATTACGGAATGCATATATATGAGATAATGAAAGACATAGCTTGTATTACAGGGGCCAATATTATTGAACAGGGAAGTAGTATAACAGGTAAAGATATAGGCTATATAACCAAAATAGAGATAACTAAAGAAAAAATCAGAGTTGATTTTAAAACAAATAACCAAATAAAAAAATATTTAGCCAAATTAAAAAAAGAAATGAAAACAATTAATAATGATTTAGAAAAAGATTTTTTAATTAAAAGAATTTCCATGTTTTCTAATGGCACAGCTGATATAAAATTAGGAGCACCTACTAAAACAGAAGGCCTAGAAAAAAGAATGCGTTTAGAAGATGCTCTATGTGCTTTAACTGTTTCTAACAAAGGGGTTTTACTTGGATGCGGAATAAGTCTTTTACAAATTTCTAATAATTTACATATCTTTAATGATGCCAGTAAAATATGGCAAGAAACTTTAAAAAAACCATTTGAACAAATTTTAACAAATGCTGGTCTTAACTTTTTTGATATTCAAACAAAACTTGAAAAAGAAAAGTTTAAATTTATTTATAATATTTCAAATGATACATGGGAAGAAAGCGTAAATAGTAAAGTAATTGATCCTTATCTAGTTGTAAGACATTCTTTAATCAATGCAAATTCAATAGCAGGAATGCTAATTACAACAACAAGTCTAATCATTAATGAATATAAAAATAATTATAATAAAGAAAATGAATATAATAACTGGTAAATAAAGTAGGCGAGGTAATATTATGAAACATAATAAAAAATTGAACTACTTTAACTTATTTCTAAGTAAATATTTTCTTTATAAACATATATTCCTTTATTATCCATACTTTTATAACCTCCTTGTTAGAATAGAATCCTACTATTTATATAAGGGTAATTATGTGGTTATCTAATACTTAAATTAGTTTTGCTGAACTTAATATGTCTTGATAAAAACTTAATATCTAAATTTGAAGTACCAACTTTCATTTTTAGTTTTCTCTTAATACATTCAGGGAAATCTAAAGTTTCTATGGTCGCTTTCATAAATATTCATCAACTTTTTTACACAATGAAAAAGCCATAATATCAAATGCTGTGGACTTGTTTTATATAAAGAAAACTCGCTTACCATTTCTATTGTGCGAGTATTAACCTAAATGGAGCGAATCACATACAAGTTACGAACTTGATTCTCTTTCTATAAATATTATATATGAATTGTTATTAAATTTCAATGGGAGTATATGAAAATTTTAGCATTTGTAGTATAATTTAATAGAGTAAAAACTTTAGGTGGTATAGAAAATGAAAAAAGATAATAATATTAATTTTATATTTAAGAGTCTTAATAAGAAAAAAATAACAATTTGTTTATTAATAGAAGCATTTTTAGATTTTATTTACTATTTTGTTCCATTTGCCTTTACATTATTTTTAACTATGCCTTTTACAGTTGAGAAAGCAATTATTGTAATAGCAATTTTTATGATTTCTAAAACGCTTCGTGTTATAGGGAATTACTTATTAAGAAAATATAGTGATAATTATTTATATGAATATTCAAAGGTTCAATATCAAGAATATTATAAGAAATTAAATAAATTACCAGTTGAAACAATTTCAAAATATCAAACTGGGTATTTTGAAAACATAATTGAGAAAATTAGTGAATTAGTAAAAAAAATATTGCAAGCAGAATATGTAAGTATAGTAATAACTTTTATTTTTTTATTTTATACACTATATAATCAATCAATAATACTTTTTGTTAGTTCTTTTATTACAAGTGCTATTTGTATATTTTTAAGTATTAGAATATTAAAAAAGGCGAATACTCAAGTAGAAAAACTATATGACCAAGAATATGAGTATTCATCAGTATACAATGATTTTATAAGTAATATTCGTACTGTAAAATTACTAAATGATGATGATTACTTTGTTAATAAAATTAGCAGAGAAGGTAAAAAGTGTTATAACGAAAACAAAAAGTATGTTAAGTATTATTCTTTTGAAGAAGCATTACGTAATATATTGATAGTTATACCATTCTTTTTGGGACTTATTAAGGCTGCCATTGATTTATCAAATGGAATTGATACACTTGGAATAATTACTTTCTATATTTCATTACAAGTAGAAATGGGATTTGTATTTGAAGAATTATCCGGAACTATAATAAGCTGGTATGAACTTAAAGCAATTAAAAACAAATTAATATCTATATTTAAAAATTTAGACAATAGAAAAGAATTCAAATCTTTTAAAGAAATTCAATTATCTGACATTGTAATTCAATATCCTAAATCAAATTTAGAAATAAAAGTAGATAATCTTATAATCAATGATAATGATAAGATATCAATTACGGGACAATCTGGACAAGGTAAAACATCAATTATAAACTTAATCTTAGGTAATATCGATTCTTATAAAGGACAAATTTCTATTGATGGAAAAGACTTAAAAGATGTTAAGTTAGATATTGGAACAGTAAGTCAAGAAATTGAACTCTTTAATATGTCTATTAAAGACAACTTATGTTTAGACAAAAAAATTTCAGATGAAGAAATCATAAAATATTTAGAAGAATTAGAATTAAATGAGGTATTAATGTTTGAAGATAATATTTATACTATCGTGGGTGAAAAGGGTTTAAAGCTCTCTACTGGTCAAAAAAGAAGAATCAACATTTTAAGAAGCTATTTAATGAATAAAAATATTTATATTTTAGATGAACCGACTTCTAATTTAGATAAGCATACTGAAGAAATTGTTGTAAATTTTATTTTAAAATATTTTAAAAATAAAACTTTAATAATTGCTACACATAATGAAAAAATAAATGAAATATGCAATAAGTTTTATACATTTGAAAATCATCAATTAAAGAAATAAATAATTATGATAGTTTAAAGGGTATGGGATTTCCCATAAATAGAAAACGTACGGGAGTAAGTTTTCAGTGCTGGCTAGGACATAAATCTTAATTTGTCCTCACACATTTTCGGTATAAATAAGTTCCTTTAAAATCATTTCTTTTGCCATATTTTTATAATTATTCATTAGTTTTGCCCATTCAATTTGGTTATTAATTTTATTTTTTTCAGATAGTAATTTATCAGAATTTTTGTATTGTTCCATTAAAAAATTTAATCTATTTTCTGCTTCAATACTAACTGAAACAAGATAATTTGTTAGTTCATTTTTCATTAAAAGTGTTGTATAAAGTGGTTTATTATTTTCTTTCAGATAGTGTAATCTTAAATAGCCATACTTGTTAATCTTTTC
This sequence comes from uncultured Bacilli bacterium, assembly GCA_910585045.1. GTDB lineage: Bacteria > Bacillota_I > Bacilli_A > RF39 > UBA660 > Caccenecus. The sequence continues at coordinate 21,054 of CAJUCD010000007.1, read as the reverse complement.
ATTATTTTGTTTTTCTATTGTTAAGTTTGGCAATAAATAATCGCCAACTTTTATATAATTTAATTCCATTTTTCATCTCTCCATTTCTTTATTTTTAGTATATTTCTCATAAAAATCTACTTCTTTTGTTTTGCTATTGTATTTAAAATAACCTTGTTCGTTGTTTTTATCTATAACTTTGATAGTAAATCTATCAATTAAATATACAGCAAATTCATCTATAGATAATTGTTTTTTTAGATAGTCTAACACTTTAAATTGTTCTATAGTATCTACTTGATTTTTTAAAATATTTTCTTGCGTTAATTGTTTCATTGCTAATTCCTTTCATTTTTAATTTGCTTTTACTACTTCTTTTTTAGGTACTAATAATAGAAAATCTTTAGAAACATTCCCCTCAAAATAGGGACTGCCAATTATACCATCTACATAAAAATGACTGTGTGCTTTAGCAAAGAAATCATCTACAAAGTCACTAGGATATTCATTACTTGTCATTTTTAAAATAGACAAAACATCATAATCTTTTTTCTTGATTTCTAATTATTTCTCAGTAATTCCATTTAGATATTTAATACCAATAGTATCATTTTTTAGAACAATATATAGATATTTGATAAATTCTGTACTACTTTTTGTGATAAATTCATCTGTAAATTTTATATATTTAATTTCAATATTGTAATTATCATCTCTTGTGATTTCTATCCCAGAGATAAGTCTATGAATCATATCTCGTTTGGCTTCTCTTGATAATAAATTATAGAAAAAAGTAAAGTCCATCATCTTAGTATTTTGGAATACCAATTTATCATTTTCTTTTTTACAATCTAATTTTTTTAATAATTCTGTTGTATATTCTTTTGATTCGTTATCTGGATCAAGAGTTATTTTCTTTTTGTTCAGTTTCTCAATTTCCTTTTTAATAACATCATTTTTATGGTTAATCGTTTCAACATCTAGGGTAGAACTTAAATATAAATCGACTAATCTTTTTTCTTGAAGTTTTAATTTTTCAATCGCTTTTTCTATCTCTTTTACATCATTACTTTTTGTAGAATTACAAGTAATAATTTCATTATTTGTTCCCATCATAAAGATAGTTAATTCTTCTAAAACTCGCCTTAATTTAACTTCTATTTTCTCGGTATTATAATGAAGTCCATATCCACTACAATTATGATTTTTACATCTTAAATGATAATAAACTTTTTGTTTTCCATTTGGATATTTAAAAGATTCTGATGAAGCCATAATACTACCACATATCGGACATTTTACTAATCCTGAAAATAAATGAATAAACTCTCCATAGTTTGAATGCTTATTTTTCACCAATACATTTCTAGTAGCATTCCAAGTAACTTCATCAATAATTGGCTCACAATAATCTTTTACTCTTAAAATATCTTGTTGTTTTCTCTTATATTTTCCATATTCAAATATACCAATATAGATGGAATTAGTTAGTATTTTATAAACTCTGTCTGCTCTCCATTTACCAGTCTTTAAATAAGCATTATTCTCTTCCATAATAGTAGCAATACCTCTAGTAGAGTGTCCCTCTTAGCATAGTTTAAATATTTCTTTTACAACTTGTGCTTCGATAGGCTCTATTTCTAAATGGCCTGTATCTTTATTTCTAGTATATCCATAAGGTGCTTTGCTAGGGTGAATATGCTCTAAAGCCATTTCTTCCATTGCTCTTTTTGTTCTTGCTCCAATTTCCTTTCTTTCACGTTGACCAAATACTAGATTCATACCGAATATCATTTCACCATTAGCAGTAGATACATCATAAGGTTCTAAAATAAGTTCTATTTTAACATCGTGTTCTTCACAGTAATTTAAAAGCCAAAAACCATCATAATTGTTTCTAGTAAGTCTATCTACTTTGATAGCGACTAACTTGTCGATTTTCTTAGATTTTATATCATTTAGTAACTTCTGCATAGCAAGTCGCATCAAGTCTTTTCCAGAATGTCCTGCATCATTGTAGACTTCGACTATATGTAATCGTTCTTTTCACAATATTCCTTAATCATACGAAGTTGTGAATCAATAGAATAACCATTATCTCTTTGGTCGCCTGTACTAACTCTTACATATACTGCACATCTCATAAAATAATCATCTCCTCACTTGTTTCCTCACTCAGAAGCTAAAATTCAGACCCGAGTTATGAAAAAAGTTAAAATTTTACGCATTTTTTACACTTTTTTATTAGTTTCCTCATTAAAAAGGAATTTTACAAAGTCTAATTAAAAAATTAGTCCTCTCATCTGTTTCCTCACTAAAACGAAAAAAGTAAACCCTAAATTTTCAATTTCTTTAAAATTTGAATAAGTTCTGATAATGAATATTTTTGATTATGTTCTTTAATATAAAACGGTTTGTTAGATATTTCGTTAATTTTATATTCTAGTATTGTAAGAGTAGTAGGATATGTAATTTGATACTCTGTAGGCTCTATAACCTGTAAATTAGTATGTAATAAGTGTTTAACTGTTCCTTTCTTAACTTTGTAAGTATAGTCTTTGATTACCTCCAAGATTTTGTTATTTGGCTTTAATGTTTCCATAGTTTTAAAATCCAACATCAAAAAAGTCCTCCTTCCTAGAAAGAGAACTTTAAGCCTTTTATATAAAATAAAAACTCACGAACTTGTTACAGTCCGTAAGTTGTTTTCAAATGGAGCAGATGATAATAGGGTTTTAAAACTAAAATCTAAAAAATATCCCTCACTCGTTAAATAGATTTTACCATAATTTTATATTATATAAAAGATATTTTGATAATAATTATAATATATTTAATTAAAGGTCGATAAATTAAATGAAATTATTATGGTTAATATATATCTTTTTCTGCATAATTTTGGTAAAATTATTATGTCAGGTGGTAATTATGAATAGGAAAAGAAGAAATAAGAAAAAGATATGGCTAGTAAGTCAAAATAAAAAAAGACTAAAACATAGAACAAAACAAAAAATAAAACATAAAAATAGAAAAAAGAAAATGCAGAATTTTTCTAAAACAACTAACTATTCATATTATGACAAAAAGAACCAAGAGTTTAAATTTTTAGCACCTGAAATTTTTAGTATAATGGATAATCCTAAAGAAACTATTGAGTATTTTAACGATGTCATAAAAAAAATTGATGAAAAGTTTCATCATAAACTAACTATTAATTTTTTATTACAGAAGGTTAATAAAATAACAATTGATGCTATTATGTATATGTTAGCAATTACTAAAAATACTAAAAAGAATCATAATACTAGGGGAAGTTATCCTGTTGATAATGAAGCTAAAGCATTATTTATGAATTCCGGATTTTTAAAATATGTTTATAGTAATAAAAATATTATTAATCCGAGTCCTAATGAAGATATTCAAATCAGAATGAGTAATGATTCAAATAAAAATGCAATTACTTGTAAAGAAATAAATTCAATAATAATAGAAAAATATGGAATAGCACGAAGAAAATTGCAATTTCTATATGACATATTGTACGAAATGATGATTAATACAAACGAGCATGCTTATAGTTCGGAAACTTTTTTATTAAACAATTGGTATGTATATGTTGCACTGGAGGAACAACGAGTTAAATTTTCTTTTTTAGATACTGGAATAGGTATTCCAAACACTGTAAATAAAAATTTCTTTGAAAAAATTAATTTACTTGGATTAAAAACAGATGCTGATTTAATTTTGTCAGCATTAAATGGAAAGTTTAAAACATCCACTATGCAAGAATATCGAGGTAAAGGATTACCAAAGTTTACAAAATATAATAAAACTAAAAAAATAAGAAATTTTAAAATAGTTTCTGGAAAAGGTATGGTTGTTTTCAATGAAGAAAAACAAGATTATCTTGTGTATAATCTTGACAAAAGGCTTATAGGGACTGTATACTATTTCGAAATCGAACTTAGTAGTTTAAGAGAGGAGAATTAAAATGGAAATAATAATTTGTAAAGATTTTACCGATGCTCCTGGGCCAAGATTTAAAAGTCAAGGAGATTTCTCTGGAGAAGCTTTTAGAGAAGATTTTCTTATTCCAAAATTTAAAGAGGCATTAGAACAAAAAGAAAAATTAGTAATAAACTTCGATGGAACTTTTGGGTATCCTACATCTTTTTTAGAAGAAGCGTTTGGTGGTTTAAAGGAAAAATATGATAAAGAACTTATTTTAAAAACACTAGAATTTATTTCAAATGATGAAATAGGTTTAATAGGTGAAGTAAAAGGATACATTGATTCAAATGAAAGAAAAACTAAAAAGTAGTATTAAAATAATTGCTAATTTTCTTATATGTATTATAGTCATACTTGTAATTTGCACCACCATTTATTCTATTTATTATAATTTAAAAGAAAATAATACTACGTTTTGGGATTCTTCTATTACTGATATTCTTACTATAGTTATTGCAATTATTTTTGCGTATTATTTTGTTGAAAGAAAAAGTGATAAACGAAAACAAAAAGAGATTATTGAAAAAAATATTCAGAAGATCCAAAAATATATTTATGATGAAGAATTATATTCTGTTACTTCGAAAGAAATGTGTAATAGTTTAACTAGAAGTATAAAGATACGAAAAATTAAAAATTTGATTACTTACTTATCAGACTATTCTAAAAAATTTAATTTTGAAAAACAATTTGTAGAAATATCGAAAAATTTCAAAGAATATCAAAACATAACAGAAGCTATGTCACAAGATGATGATTTTACTGATAAGTCAAATAATAATGTAAAGCGTATAGTAGAAACTTTAGATGACAATCTTGAAGAAATTTTGCACAAAATATATTTGTAAGAATTAATAAATATGAAGGAGGAATTATGATGGCAGTTAAAATAACTTATTTCGTACATGGAACAACTACAGATAATTTAGAACACAAATCTACTGGGTGGTTACCAGGAGAATTATCACAAAAAGGAATAGATCAAAGTATCATTTTAAAAGAACAAGTAGATATTAATCAATTTGATGTGGTATTCTGCTCTGACTTACAAAGGGCAATTGATTCAGCAAAATATACTTTTGAAGGTGTAAAAGAAATTATTCAAGATGAAAGATTAAGAGAATGCAACTATGGAGATTTCAATGGACAAGATAGTAGTTTAGCAAAATATGAAGAACATATTACTGAAAAATTTCCAAATGGAGAATGTATGTTAGATGTTGAAAAAAGAATCAAAGATTTTTGTGATTATCTTTTAGAAAATTATAATGGTAAACATATAGCAATCGTTGCTCACAAAGCACCTCAACTAGCTTTTCAAGTTTTAACTCAAGGAAAAACTTGGGAGGAAGCTATTGATCAAGATTGGCGTAAAACAAAATCTTGGCAACCTGGTTGGGAATATATAGTAAACGACTAATATGTATGATACGCACGCAAATTGACTATGTCAATTTGCAAGTGCGTTTCTAAATTATTAAAATTTAGTATGTATCAAAGACTCCGACTATTTAAAAATGTCGTAGTTTTTTTCTAATGATTCTTTATTTATAAAATCATTTATTTCTATTTTACTATCAGTATCTTTGGATATTTCTTTTAAATCTGAAGAATTATATAAGTTATTGTCATAACAGTCTTTTAAAATATCTATCGTTTTTTCTTTCGTCTTTTTATCATTAGATAATAAAATCTCTCTAAAAAATTCTTTTAACATTAACAATAAATGATTAATAAAATTTAGTAAATTAGTTTTATCTTCGTGTAATTTACCATTTTCTTCATCTAAATAATTAATATCAACAAGACTATTTTTATATTTTCTTTCTAATGTTTTATAATCACAAGTGAAGTCATTTAAACTTTCAACGAATGTTTTGCTTGTAACCATATTTTGAATTTCTTTACTATACATATCTAGAAAATCCAATAGAATATGATAAATTTCACCATCAATAATTACTTTATCAGTTAGTGCTTTCTTTTTAGAATTTTGCAATACTCCTTTTATTTTCCAATATTTTTCATCAATAATTTTCTTGCTTTTAAATGCTTGTCTGTCATAATATCTAGCTACATTTTTGAATTGTCCCATTGATAAATGTTTAACTCCAGTGTGTTTTTCTCCTAGTTCTAATTTGAATCCTTTTTTGGTTAATCGCTCATGATATTTATCTTGTAATTCACATAAATGAACATCACTTTTGACATATGATCGTTTAGAAATAGTGTACTTTATAGTACCTGTTCGTTTATCGAATTTCTTAACAAGTGGTACAACAACACAATGTAAATGAGGTACTTTTTCATCCATATGAATAACGGCATGTAAGACTTGTTCTTTCGTATAACCTAAATCTTCATAAACAAAATTCATAGTTTCATTTGCCCAATTCATTAATTCTTCTTTACTCATATTTTTAAAGAAGTCTTTATCACTTGTAAATATCATTTCATCAGCAACAACACTTTTAGAATCATTAACAATATCATGAAAAGACTTTTTTCTATCAGATCTCATATTCTTCATTCTCTCATAATGTTCTTTTTGATACTCTCTTGTTATTTCATAAAATTTGTCTACATACTTATTACATTTTATTATTTCAATGTTATTTTTACTGTCTTCAATTCGAATATTAGGATTAGATTTGTATTTTTCTTTTGTCCTCTCATTATGACTACCTTTTTGTGATAATTCTTGTAATGTTTTAATACCTTCACCTCTAAAAATTGCATAACTCATTTTTTATTTTCCTTTCTGATTATTTTTATTTTCTTCTTTTGATAATTCTAAAATCTTCTCAATTTGTTCTTGATATTGTTTATCTTTTCTTAAAACTTCAAGCATTAGATAGTTAGGAATCACTTCTTTATTTTCCTTAAAATAATCAAGAATTTGGGGTACGACTACTTGAAAAAAGTAGTTAATAATTTTGCTTCCTCTCTAAATTTAGACAACAAAAAAAGAGCAATTTCTTGCTCAAATTTAATAAAAACAAAGTTTTATTCTGTATCAATAATTTCATAGTCATCTCGCTCATTTACTATAATTGCTTGTTCATTAGTTAACGTTATAAATTGTAAGTTAGGATGATCTTTAATAATTTCATTAATTAATTTTGTATATTCTTCATCACTTTTGTAATGTGGTAATATATACTTATCTATTAAATTCATTGCATGATAATCATTTAATAATGGAGCATCTTCTTTATCATCTAATTTACTAACATAATCGATTGAAGGACAAGCAATGCATGAACCCGCACTTGAACCAATATAGAGTTTATTATTGGCAAATTCTATTAATTCTTGAATAATATCTTTTTGCTTTAGTTGTTGCAATAGATAAAAGCAGTTTCCACCAGCAACAAATATAGCATCAACGCTATCCAATTTCTTTAGAATTTCTTCCTTTTCTTCACTCGTAATTTCAATATTAGTAATATTATATCTCATTTCTATTAGGTCTTTTTTATCTTTTTCCATATACCATCTATCACTATCTAACTCTGATGCAGTAGGTATAAATCCAATTTTAGAATTTTCCTTTAAGAATCTTTTTATGATTTGTTTGTTACTAGACAATAATATTTTCATCTTTTCATCTCCCAACTTTTAAAGTAAATACATTCCATATTTTCATTAAATTTAATTTCATAGATACCATCAAAATCTATATCATTTTGTTTTAAAATCCACTGTGCAATTACTGTATATCCATCAATTGCTAAAGGCTTTATTTCAATACTTTGGATATTCTCATTTTTAACATGTTGCCATTCCTCATTGATTTCTTCTAAAGTTGTGTAAGGTTTCATAAAAGGTGTTTCTTGATAAAATGTAGTGTTTTTAAATAATGCAACAGCATTATCAATATTTTTATTAAACCAGTAATTTTTTAATTTATTTAACCATTCTTCTACAAATTGTTTATTCATATTATTTTTACCTTTCTATAAAGTCATTTTTGATTTTGTACAAAATTTCTTCGGAAACTTCAGTTTTATACATCCCAACTCCAGTAGGCCATTCTTTGTCTATCCATTTAATTCCATATCTTTCAATTTCTTTATCATATCTAGGAATTGCATGGAAATGAACAAAATTTTCTTTCATCATATTAGCATGATAATTAAATTTTACAGCACCATACAATGTTTTATTTTTCTCTTCAAATAAGTTATAGACTTTTGGAAACTCCGCCATTTCTTCTGGAGTTATTTCTGCTAGCGATGGGCAACTTCTTTTAAGAAGTATAATACAACTTCCAAGTGTTACAGGAACCGGCCTCAATATCAAAATCCAATAATTAAACTCTTTTAAAAATAAATCTTCTCGATTAAATCTACCAGCAAATTCATACATAAGTCATTCATCCTTATAAATATTATAACATTAATTCTTGATAAATCAGATACCTATTTGTAATAAAGTATATTTGTCTTTCTCGAATTTACTTTCTTTCTTGTTAGGAATAATCTGTAAAAGAGAGTTATTAGATAAACAATCAATATCCAACTTGTCTTTTTCAGTTGTGATAGGAGCTATCTTATAAAATTTACTTAATGTTTCAATGTACCTAGTAATATCTTCTTTAGTTTTTTCATTAGATAGAATAACATCTCTATCATTAATGCTAACAGCCATATCAAAGCAATCATTTCTAAACATATAGCCAATATTTTGTATTTCTTTTTTGTTGATATTGATTTTCTTAATAATGATTTCATCTTTCTTTTTCTCAATTTCAATAGAATCAATATATTTAGTTATTAATTCAGCTTTTTGTTCTTTAGATAATTTATTCCATAATCCATTCTCCTAGCATAGTAAGATTTGTATTTCATTTTCTCTAGTTGAAATAGGTTATTATAAAGTCTTAAATCATCTTTATGATTTAGATTTTCATCAGCATTATTCAAATTATTTAACTTAATCTTTGTTTCTTCTATTTGCATTTTTATGCTTTTTTCTTCATCTATAAAATCATCTTGTTCAATATTACTATTTAAATAAGCATTTTTAATTCTTTGTAGCTTCGTATTCAAGTCTTTTAATATCTTCTCGTATCTTTTTATTTCTATTGTTAAATCCTCGTTAAAAAACGATTTATAGTTGTTATCTATAAGCAAGTAATAATCTAACATATCATTTAAGAATAACATTAAAGGCTGTTCAATTTTCTTTTCATTGATTCTCGTATTGCAACAATTACATTTGTAATAAATTTGAGTGGGTTTATTCTTGGATGTAGTAGAAGAACCGCCCATGATTTTATTACATTTGGAACAGACAATCTTTTGCATATAAACATAGGTGTGTTTCCGAGTATAGTTCTTTAAATTCTTTTCTTTTTGCTTTTGGACTAACTCAAAATCATGTTTATCAATAATAGCGGGGCATACATCTTCAAGTAGGATAGTTTCTTCATTTTGTATTCTTTTTCGGTGTTGATAATTACCTGCATAGATGTAATTAGATAACATTCTATCAATTGTAGTAGTTCTCCAATTACGATTTAAAGCATTCTTTTCATTTAGTTGTTTTGTTATAGTACATACTGATGAACCACTTAAATAGGACTTGGAAATATCTTTTACAACTTCACTTTCAACTTCATCAATAACAAGTTCTTTATTGATTTTGCGATAACCAATGGGAGCTTTTCCAGAAAAATGTCCTTTCTTGGCTGCACCCATTAAACCAAATTTAGTTCTTTCTGAAGTTCTTTCAATTTCTAATTGAGCAAGTATAGTAGTCATTCTCATAAAGAATACTCCTGTAGGAGTAGAAGTATTAATCTCTTCACATTCACTTTCTAAATCACATTTGTATTCTTCGAGTAATTTACAAATGGTTTCTAAGTCTTGAATAGAACGAGTTAATCTATCTAACTTATAAACAAGTATCTTGTTTATTTTCCCATCTTTCATATCTTGTATCATCTCTTGAAACTTAGGTCGATTCATACTTTTAGCAGAAACTCCTTCTTCACGATAGACTTTGTAAATCTTATATCCTTTCCATTCACACAACCTTTTAAGACTTTCTTCTTGCTCATCCAAACTAAAACCAAACCTAGACTGATCCTCTGTACTTACACGAGGATAAATCCCTACCACAAAGTTCTTCTTTTCTCCGTTCATATTTTTTTCTTCTCCTTTCCTTGAACGACAAAAAAACACAAGAGAATTTCCTTGTGTTAAGAACTACAAAAATACATAAAATATACGAGTACTTACAATTTTCGTATATTACCATAATAACACATTTTTACCGGAAAGTAAATGGACATCGAAAAATAATTTTCACTCGCAAACCCTTATAAATAAAGGGGGAAATAAAATTTCAAAAAAATTATTTTTTACAACATTTTTAAAATCAAAAATTTTATAGATTCAAGAGTAATAATTTCTAAACTATCTTTCAAATATAAATTATTATCATTAGGATAGGAAAGAAGTATTATACAAGATTCTTCATTACTAATAATAACTTTGTGTGGCTCATTAATTGAAAGGTTAGTTTTATCAAAATGAATATTCTTCCCATTTACAAATTCAATATGTAGTTTTGATATTTTAGGTATCTTCATAAGTTTTTCTTTAACACATAAAGGAAATTCTAAAGGTTCTATGGTTATTTTCATTTGTGAAACCTCCTTTCAAACATGAAAAAATCCCATATCAACGAGTGATATAGGATATTTTTGTAATATAAAACTCACACGAGGTGTGAGTAATTCTCTCAATGGAGCAAGTGAGCGGAATCGAACCGCCGTCTCAGCCTTGGCAAGGCCGCATACTAACCGCTGTACTACACCTGCGTCTAAATAAATATTACCAAAAAGCGTAAAAAAAATCAAGGAAAAATTGCAAAATCAAAACTTTTATTATATAATTGACTATGTAAGAAGGTAAAATATGAAAGAAAAGATAAAACTCTTATTAAGAAAATTTCGTAAAAGCATAATTGAATATATTGCTACAAATAGATTATTCCTTTCATTTGTCCTAATATCTCTAATAGGTTTAGTTTTAATTAGAGCATTTACAATAGGGAATCCTTTTAGTTTTGAAACATTTATAGTTGATTTAGCATTAGTATTAATAATTGGTTCTTTTGGATATTTAGTAAAACCAAAGAATCAATATCGTTATTTTATGATAGTTTTAATAATTTTTACTACTATGGAAGTTGTAAATTCTATATATTATACATTTTACTATTCCTTTGCATCTTTTGGCGAACTAGCAACAGTAGGTCAAACTGAAACTGTAATGGGATCAATTTATGAAAAACTTAAAATAACAGATTTAATTTACATTTTACTTCCATTTATATTTTATTTTATTCATAAAAAAATATTACGAAGTGCATATTATTCATTTATGAATGTTATAGAAAAAGGTAAAAAAATGTGTACTATTACACTTTTAGTAGGATGCATTTTTCTTGCGTATACATTTGTAACAGCAACTAAATCAGATTACTCAAGATTAGCTAAACAATGGAATAGAGTATATAATGTTGAACGTTTTGGAATAGTTTTATATCAATGCAATGATTTAATACAAACACTTACACCTAAGCTAAGCAGTTTATTTGGCTATGAAGAATCAGTTCAAAAATTCACTCAATTTTTTACTAATGAGGAAAGAGAAAAATACACAGGAAAAAACAAGTACACTAATGTTTTAAATGGCTACAATATTGTTTTCATTCATATGGAAGGCATAGAAACTTATTTAATGGATTTAAACTTTAATGGAGTAGAGGCAACGCCTAACATTAACAAATTAGCTAAAGAGGGCATGTTTTTCTCAAATTTTTATCCTCAAATTAGTATAGGTACTTCAAGTGATACTGAGTTTACACTTTTAACAAGTTTAATGCCTGCTCAAAGTGGTACAGTATTTACATCTTATTATGATCGAGACTATATTACTATTCCAAAGCTTTTAGCAGAAAAAGGGTACAATACATTTAGTATGCATGGCAATTATGCTTCAATGTGGAATCGTAGTAAAGTGCATCCTTTATTAGGTTATCAAGATATGTATTTTGAAAATTCATTTGTTTATGATAAAGATGATATAATTAATTTAGGTATCAACGATAAATTATTTTTTGAGCAAGCGCTTCCAATTTTAGAAAATGTAGAAAAAAGCAATTCCAATTATATGGGGACAATAATAACTTTATCTAATCATTCTCCATTTATATATTTAGATAAATATGGTCCATATGATATGTCTACAACATTTAAAGACTGTGATGAAATGAATAATTGTGAAACCAAAACAACTAACTATTTATATGATACCCCAGTAGGAAATTACATAACCAGTGCTCATTATGCCGATGCAGCATTAGGAGAATTTTTTGAAAACGTAAAAAAATCTGATTATTTTAATAACACAGTATTTGTTTTATATGGTGATCACGATGCCAAACTATCTCGAAAAGAAAAAGATTATTTATATAATTATGACTACAAAACTGGTGAATTAAAAAGTGAAGATGATCCAACATATAAAGAATATGATTATTATGATCACGAATTAAATAAAAAAACACCGTTGATTATTTGGACAAAAAATGCTAAATTAAGAAGTGTTTTAAATGGCAAAGTTGATTATACAATGGGAATGTATGATGTTTTCCCAACTATTGGCAATATGCTAGGTATCAAAAATGACTTTGCATTTGGTCATGATATATTTAATATTAAAAACAAAAACTTTGTAGTTTATCCAAATGGTAACTTTGTAACAAATTCTATTTATTATAACAATTCTACAGGAAAGTACAAAATTATTAAAGATGGAACAGAGTTATCAAGCGATTATATTACAGATTTAATGGCAAAAACAGAAGAAATACTAGATGTATCAAATGCTATTGTAGTTCATGATTTAATAAAAGAAGAAGGGAACAAAGTTAAGACTATAAAAGAGACTAATGGAGGAGAATAATGCGAAAAAGATATAAAATATGGTTGACTATTATTGTAATATTACTTATTTTCACTATAGGTATAGGAGTTTTAAAATTATTTATTGGTTCAGATAATAATAAAAAACCTCAAAATGTTACTAGTATTATAACAAGTATTGATGAATTTGGTTATACTTTAGATGACAGAGATACTGATTATATGAAAACAGAATTTAAAAAATTAGAAGAAGTTATTAGTCAAGAAGAAATAAATTACGAAGAATATGCTAAAGCTATCGCAAAACTTTTTGTAATTGACTTTTATACCTTAAATAACAAAATAAATAAGTATGATGTAGGAAGTTTAGAATATATTTTAAGTGATAAAAAAGATATGTTCAAAAATAAAGCTATGGATACCATATATGGTGATATTATAGATAATACATATAAAGATCGAGTACAAGATCTTCCTGAAGTAACAGCAGTTGAAATAATAAATTATGAAGTTACAGAAATAACACTAAATAAAAACAAAGTTGAATCATATAAATTAACTATGAAATATACATATAAAAAAGATTTAGGATATGATAAAGAAGGAACTATTTATCTTGTAAAAAATAATAATAAATTAGAAGTAGCTTTATATAATCCTAAAATTGATAAAGCATAAATAAAAGGAGTGTAATTATGAAGAAGTTTGATCCTATTGATATATTTTTTATAGTACTAATAAGCAGTTATTTTATCACGCTATTATTTATTATAATAACGATGACTGGTATAAAAATTCATAATTACATTAAGAATAGAAAAACTATTTCTGATAAACTAAACTTTAAAGATAATACTATTAAGAAAGAACCAATTACAGTTGATGTTAAAGAGTCAAAATCTAAAAAGTCCAAAGATTCTGCTGCAAAACCACAAAGAAAATCTTCATTTGAAGGTTTAGCTATAATAAGAAAATTATTCTTTAAAGAAGTTAATAAAGAAAATAAAATTAATAATACAGAATCTCCAAACATTAAGAAACTAGAAGTTACAAACATTAAAGTTGAAGATAATAAATCAACTGATAAGAAAAATAAAATTAAAAAATTACCATCAACTAATATAGTTATTAAAAATGAAAAATTAGAAGAACCAAAAATAGATATAATTGTAAAAGAAGTTCATCAAGAAGAACCAAAAGATATTAAAGATAATAAAGCAATTGTTGAAGAATCTTCTAAAACTAATACTGTTAAAACTAAGAAATCAGCAACTCCAGTTAATAAAAAACAACCTACTAAAAAATCATCTAAAACTAAATCTTCAAACCAAGCACCTAAGAAAAAGAATAATAATAGTACAAATAAATCCACAGCAACTAAAGAAAAGACAAATTCACCAGAAAAGCCTCAAGTAAAGGAAACTAAACAAACAACAAAATCACCATCTACCAAAAAAACAAATACTAGTACCAAAACTAAAACTAATACAGTAAAAAAGGTAAATACCTCAAATAAAAAGAAAAAAACTGGAAAAAAGAAATCTAAAACTCACAAAAAATCTAAGAAAAAATAAAAAGGCTATTAATTTTAATAACCTTTTTTCTTATAATATTCATATAATTCTTTAAATCTATTAAAATGCACAACTTCTCTTTGTCGCAAAAATAAAAGTACTCTTAAAACATCTTCATCTTCAGTTAAATCAATCAAATTCTCATAAGTAGCTCTTGCTTTTTGTTCAGCAGCCATATCTTCAACAATATCTGCTATAGGATCACCAGTTACAGCAAAATAAGATACAGTAAAAGGAACCCCTGAGGCATCAATTGGATATATACCTTTACCATGATCAGTAAAATAACTACCTAAACCAGCATTTTCTAATTCTTTTAAACTAGCATTTTTAGTTAGTTGATGAACCATTGAAGCAATCATCTCACAATGTCCAAGTTCCTCTGTAGCAATATCATTTAATAGTGACTTTCCAAAATCATCAGGCATACTAAACTTTTGAGAAAAATAACGCATAGCAGCTCCAAGTTCACCATTAGCTCCTCCAAATTGTGTAATTAAATATTTCGCCATTCTTAAATCTTTTTTCTTAATATTTACTGGATAATTTGTGTGTTTTACGTATTTAAACATACATACTACCTCCTTTAGAATCCCAAGGCCATGGTGAGTCTATCCAAGTATATTTTGAGCCCATTTTTCCTGTAATTTCAAGTGGACCATAATTTTTTTCATAATCTTTAGTAGCATTCTCTAAATCTTCATTATATTTTTTAAATGAATGAAATATTTCTTTATTATCTGGATGTAAATCTAAATAAAGATTTAAATCATTAACTGCGAAAGACAGTGCCATTACATTAAATAAAGCTCTTTCTTTTTCATTCATTGGATTTAATCTGAAATAAGATAAATTTTTATAAGGTTCATATTCCTCTCTAAACATATTACCTCTTAAGAATCCTTCTATAGGATCAAATAATTTTACATCTCTATTAAAATCTACATCGGGCATAAATATTGCCATATTAATATCAAAATCATTATCTTCAAATAACATTAAAAAAACCTCCTTAGTGATATCTTATGAGGCCTTTTAAATTATGTCTAAACTATAACCCAGAAAAAAGTTTTAAATTATTTTATCGACTTATATTAGACTCAAGTATACTCTCTAAATGTTTAATTTCTTGTTCTTTTGCATCTAATAAAACCTGATTAGGTGTATCTTCCATTTTAAAGAATGATAAAGCCGCTTTAGCACTTAATAGTTTTTTTCGAATATCCTCCATTTGTTCTAATTTTATAGCTTTTATAGCCAAAAAGTCTTGAGTTATTGCAGTTCTTACTTCTTGATCTAATGTTTTATCATTAAGCATCTCTAAAAAATTCCAATTTAATAATGCCAAAATATCAATACTATTACCATATCTAAAAAATCCTACTTCTAACGCATCTGCATCACTAATATTAGAGCCTAAAATATTCATATAAATAGCGCTCGCTATATAATCTCTATTAGCAGAAAAAAATAAAAACGCAAATAATTTATTTAAAGCATCAACTTTATTATCTTGATAATTTTCTCCAAAATGCACTCGATTTAAAACAATATAAGCTTTATTTTGAGGAGTATAAAATTCTGCATCTACAATTTTTTTATTTTCATCATCAAATAATGTAACTACTTTCATATCTTCAATTTTATCTAGATCGCTATATCGAAAATTCACACTCTTTTTATTCCAATTATTTTTAATATTATTTTCAAAATCATAAATAGGTTTCATAAAATCATCCAATTTCTAAATATTTTTATGAAGTTATCCTAACATAAATAGGTAAAATAAGCAATTAAAAATTAATATAAACAACAAGATAGGTTCCATATTAAAACAGTTTTACGTTGCAAAAATTCTTTACTTATGATATATTATATTAGAATAGAAAAGGTTAGGTTAAGGTACTATGCATACAGAAGTTTTTAATAATATTGACATACTTATGAATATGGCTAATTCTCCTTTAAACGTAGAAGAAATAAATATGGAATTAGCATCTTTAAAACGCCAAATAAAAAACAAGCAAAATGAAATAGACGATTTAAAAAGTTTAATGACAGAATCGCGTTATTTTAATGCCTCAAATGAATTAGTAGATAAAAATATTGAAATAAGTTTGAAAAACAAAATAACACGTTTAAACCGCAGAATAAAGGAAATAAAATTTTCATTAGAAGAAAGCAAAAATAACGAAAAAAAACTTCATACAGAAATAAGTACTTTAAAAGAAAAATTAGCTAAAAACGAAAATTATCTTGAAACCTTAAGAGTAAAAGCAAATTCTGCAACAAATAATAATTATTATCAAAATCTTTTAGATAAAGAACAAAAAAGTGTTGAAGAACTAAACAAAGAATTATCAGAAAAAACCAAAATGTATGAAAGTACCTTAAAAGAATTAGAACTTAATAATCAAGCATTTAATGAGCTAAGCAGTAAATTAGACACTGAAAAAACAAGACTAAATGATGTTTTAGATAACCTTGAAAATCCAAATGCTTACATTGATGAAGATTTAAAAGCTAGAGATGAAGAAAAATTAACTACTCTAAATAGTGAACTAGAACAATTAGAGAAAAGAAAAGTAGAATTATTAACAGATTCTAACATGATTGGTGCTGATGCTAAAGAGTTGATTATTGAAAATGATATATATGAAGCATTAAATAAAATTAAAGAATTAGTAACTATAGTTAAATCTAAACCTTATATGGATATTAGTTCTAGTAGTATTTTAGAAGAGGAGCTAGAAAAGAAAGAAAGTTTAAGAGTAGAATTATCTACTTTAATTGATAATAAAAAATATGATGAAATTGATACTGACATTGTTACTAAAAGAATTGATTATTTAAAAGCAGAAATTACTGAAAATAATCAAACCATTGAAAAATATCAAAATGAAATCAATAATATTGATGAATTTGTTAATGATAAATTAGGTGTTTTTGTAACAGAATTAGAAAATACAATTTTAAGATTAGAGAAAAGTATTAATGAATGTCGAACAATCCTAAAAGATAAAAACAAAACTGCTCGTAGTAAAATGAATCTTGAAAGTACCATAACAAAAAAAGAAAAAGAAAAAGAAATTCAAAATGAAATTCTAGAATCTTACAAACAAGATTTGCTTTCTAAGATAGCGCAGACTAACACATTAGCTAGCTTAATTGATACTTTAAATAATACAAACAATTTATATACTAAAGAATTAGAAAACTTAAATAAAATAGCATTATTAGATTTTAAAACTAAAGATTTAGCGGAAGAAGAAAATGACAAAGAGCAGTTAAAACAAATTAATGAAGAAATCAAGAATATTAAAAATCGTCAAAAGTTTGATAAGACTCCTGATGAAATATTTGACCAAATTGACATGATTTTAGGTTCAGAAAAGAACATCATTAAAGAAGAAAAAAATGAAGAAGTAGTAAATAGTTTAGAAATAGACAGTTTATTCTCAAATAATGAAACTGAGAAAGAAACAGAAAAAACTATTACCGAAGAAAAAGAATCTAATAAACGTCTTAAAGTTATAGAAATAATACCAGTTGAAACTATTAAAAATGATAGTACAAACTCTGAGGCTAGTGGAGGTAACTAACATGGGATTAAAACCAAATGTAATAATAGTTTTAGAAAATAAAGAGGAGTATATTGTTTTAAATGAAGCAATGTACTATGGCAAAAAATATTTTCTAGGTATGAAACTAAATGAAAAAAGAGAAGTAATTCCTTCTAATGTTGTCATTTTAGAAGAATACATGAGTGGATTTGAAACATATGTGAGTATTGTAGTTGATAGTGAACTTATTACTGTTTTAACAAGAATGTTTAAAGCTCAAGTAGAAACTACATAAAAACTATGGAATTAAATCCTCTTTTTTGATATAATTTAAGAATACAAGTAGGAGAGTGAAATACATATGACACTAAACATGTTATGGGAAATAGTCACCAAGATAATTGATATAGGTATTGTTTGGATTGCTTTCTATTTTATCCTAAAAAACATAAAAAATAATATAAAAATGGTTTTAATATTTAAGGGAGTTATCTTAATACTTCTAGTTAAATTATTAAGTGATGTTTTAAATTTATACACAGTTGGAATTATATTACAATATTGTGTAGAGTGGGGACCTCTTGCAATAATTGTCATTTTTCAGCCCGAAATTAGAAGTGTTTTAGAATCTATTGGTAGAACACAGTTACTAGGTAGACATAAAATATTGACTATAGATGAAAGAGAAAAAGTAGTTTATGAAATTATGAAGGCTATAGAATATTTTAAGCGTAACCGAATTGGAGCATTAATAGTTATTGAGCGAGAAATATCACTTCAAGAATATATTGAACCTGCTACTAAAATATATGCTGACCTATCAAGCGATTTATTAGAAACTGTTTTCTTCCCTAATGGACCTTTACATGATGGAGGAATAGTTATTCAGGGTGATAGAATTACTGTTGCTGGAGCTGTTTTTAAAACAAGTATGAATCCATCAATATCTAAAAGATTAGGTACTCGTCACCGCGCAGCCTTAGGAATTGCTGAGGAAAGTGATGCTATTGCATTAGTTGTATCTGAAGAAAATGGTCGTATAAGTATAGCTTGTGATGGCGAACTTAATTACAATTTAACATTAGATGAATTTAGAATGCTTTTAGTTGATGCTATAAATCCAAAGCCAGAAGTATTCTATGAAGCTGAAAATAAAGATAGTGCAGGTGAAGAATAATGAAAAAAATCATAAAAATGCTTCAGCACTTATTAATAGGTTTTTATCATATAATTGATAAATGTTTAGTAACTCCTATTAGTAGATTGATATTTAGCATTCGAGAATATTTAAAATCTCATAATTTAAAACTAGATTATATCTTTAGTAGACCTAATTTTATAATATATGTTTCATTAATTTTAGCAGTTATCATGTTTGTTTTAATAGATTCAAGAGTTATTACACTAGTTGAATCAGAAGCAGAAGTATTAACAAATATTCCTGTAAAAGTAAATTATAATGAAGAAGCTTATGTCGTTGAAGGAATACCTGAAACTGTAGATATAGTATTAATTGGTCGAAAGAGTGATATATATTTAGCTAAACAATTAGGAACTAATATGGTTATCTTGGATTTATCTGATTATGAGGCAAGAGATTCTGCATACAAAGTATATTTATCTTATACTAAATCTATTGACTCAATCAATTATAAATTAGATCCTTCTTATGTATCAGTTACTATTAAAGATAAAATAAGTATTACTAAAACAATCGATTATGACTTAGTAAATATTGATGCCTTAAATGAAAGATTAAGTGTTGAAAACGTAGAATTATCAAAAAGTGAAGTCGTAGTAAAAGGGAGTAGAGATACTTTAAATAAAATTGCTTCTATCAAAGCTTTAATAGATTTAAATAATAGTTCCCTATCAGATGCTGGAACTTATGATATAGATAATATAACAGTTCTTGCTTATGATAGCAAAGGTAGCATTATAACAGATGTTGAAATAGTACCAACAACTCTTACAGCATCAATAACTTTAGATACATATTCTAAGAGTGTTCCAATTCAAGTAAAAACTACAGGTAGTCTTGTTACAGGTAAAGCTATAGCGTCTATTTTAATTAATAACAGTAATGCTCATTCTGTAACTATATATGGCGATCAAGAAAGTATCAATGATATTTCAAGTGTACCAGTAACAATTAATGTTGCAGATCAAGGAGCAAGTGGAACAAAAGCTTATAATGTAACTATTAACAAACCAAATGGTGTAAGAGCTATAAGTGAAACTAAAGCAAATATAACTGTAACATTTGGCGATGAAAAACAAAAAGAATTAAACATTTCTACAATTTCTCACAAAAATTTAGGAAGTGGTTTAACTGCTAATATTATAGGTACTAACAGTATTCCAGTCATTGTAAAAGGAGTTCAATCTGTTATTGATAATGTTAGTGAAAGTAACATTGACGCTTATATCGATTTGGAAAATTATACTCCAGGAGAATATGATGTAAAAGTTGAAATAGCCAACGATGATCCAAAATTAAACTTTACAGTATCAACTACTGTAAAAGTAAGAATACAATAAAAAAAGTTCACATTAAGTTGTGAGCTTTTTCTTTTTAAATAATACTTTTCGGATAAGCTTTTCTCTCATCAGTTAAGCCAAGAAGATAATCTACACTTGTATTATAAAATTCTGCTAATTTAACTAAATGATAAATTGGTATTGATCTAACACCAGTTTCATATCTAGAATATTGAACTTGTGTTATCTTTAAAAAATTAGCAATATCTTTTTGAAACAAATCTTTATCTTCTCTAATTTCTCTTAATCTATCTATTTTCATAATAACCTCAATTTTATTTTTACATATTATTATGTATTTTGCTTGACTATATAACCGTTTGGTTATACAATAATTATATAACCGTACAGTTATAAAAAATATGAAGCAGAACTTATAAAGGAGAAGAAATGAAAATAGAAAAAATAAATAAAAATAAGGGAATATTTTTTTGTTATGCCT
>CAJUCD010000006.1:1922-94434 GCA_910585045.1 uncultured Bacilli bacterium | reverse complement strand
TACAGGTTACAATCCTTAAATAATTAAACTGTCCAACTTTTGGGGTTCAGTTCAATATGGTGCTTTTTAATTATAAAAAACAGATTAGATAATCTGCTCTCTATATTTTACAAAATAACATATGGATTCTCTAAAGTACCATTACTATTTGAAATTTATGTATCAACTTGCAAGTTAATTACTGGACGCACACCAATTAAGCAATTTACATCTAAACCACTAAGCTTACCATTCGAATTAACATAGAACACGTTAGCGTTATAGTAAGCAGAACAGATAGGAATTTATAAATTATTTTTATAAATATTGTCATATTAGCTTGTTAAATTAATTTTAATATTATATAATTTTATTAGGAAATACTAACTGTTGAGTACTTGCCAACTTTCTTTTGAAAAGAGGCTTGATATTTTGAAGAAAAAAGATTTAATCTCATTTCTAATATTAATTATCATTTTATTAGTAGTCTCTTTACTGATTCTATGTATAAAAAAATAGTACTCAATCTGCAATAAGATTAAGTACTTAAACAATTAATTTCGGGTAAGTACTCAACTCGCGAAAGTTATGTATTTCCCTTTTTTTATTTTATGCAAGTATCCTTGACATATTCATAATATCATAAAAAAAGACTTTTGACAAGTATCCTATCTTAAGTTCGAATAGATTTCTCAGTGGCAATACTTACTATCTTTTGGGAAAAACAGACAAAAAAAATTCAGGAATAATAAAATTATCCTGAATTTTTTATAATTTCCAATCTATTTCCTTTAAACCTTTGCTTCTTAAAAAATCATTTGTTTTACTAAATGGTTTTGAACCAAAAAAGCCATATCTAGCTGCAAAAGGACTAGGATGAGGACTAGATAAAATAAGATGCTTTGGATTTGTAATTAAACTAGCTTTCTCTTTTGCAAAATTACCCCATAATATAAATACTACTGGCTCATCTTTTTCGTTTAATTGTTTAATTATATAATCAGTAAGTCTTTCCCATCCTAATTTTCTATGACTAGCAGGAGTATCTTTTACAACAGTTAAAACTGCATTAAGTAGCAATACTCCACTTTTAGCCCAATTAGTTAAATCTCCATCACTCTTTGGAGGAATACCTAAATCATCATATAACTCTTTATAAATATTTTGCAAAGAAGGAGGAACTTTAACTCCTTTTTGAACTGAGAAAGATAAACCATGTGCTTCTCCTTCACCATGGTAAGGATCTTGCCCAACAATAACCACTCTTGTATTTTCATAACTAGTCAACTTTAATGCCTCAAAAATATTATCCTTGGGTGGAAAAATAATCTTTGTCGCATATTCTTGTTCTACTACCTTATAAAACTTTTTAAACCCTTCACTTTCCCATATTATTTCTAATTTTTGATCCCAATCATTTCCAATCATACAACTACCTCCTACTTATGATAACTCTCATGATTATTAATTTTAAATGCTCTATAAATTTGTTCTAACAAAACAGCACGGAACAACCCATGAGGAAAAGTTAATCTTGAAAAAGATAAAGCCAAATTACTTCTATCTTTCACACTTTTATGAAGCCCTGTTGAAGAACCTATTATAAAAGTAAGAGTACTATAATTAATAAAAGTATTATCTATAAATTTTGCAAACTCTATACTATCATAACTTTTTCCTTCAATTTCCAAAGTCACAACAAAATCTTTATTATCTATATGCTTAAAAATACTTTTAGCTTCTACACCTAAATCTTCCTCATCTTTTAGCTCAATTAAACTAATCTTATGATATTTACTAGTTCTTTTTAAATAATCATTAACCATTTGAGTTAAATAATCTTCTTTAAGCTTACCCAAAACAATTATTTTAATCATATTGAAACCACTTCTGTTATTTGATTTTGTTTAGCACATTTAATATCTTTAAAATTAATATTATATTCTTTAAAAACATTATTTATTTCATTCAAAGCTAAATCTTCTGTATTATTTTGCTCTGATAAATGCATTAAATATATTTTTTTAGTATTATCACCAATTAATTTTGTTAAATAAACACTGCAAGCTTTATTGGATAAATGTCCATAATCAGATAAAACTCTTTTTTTAAGCCAATCAGGATAAGGACCATGTTGTAATTTTTCAATATCATGATTACTCTCAAACAAATATATTTCCTTATTAAACAAATACTTAAAATTATTGCGATTAACATAGCCTGTATCTGTAACATACACTACTGAATTTTTACCACTTTCAAATAAGAAATTTCGTGAATCTGTCGCATCATGACTAGAATGCATACAAGTAACTTTTAAATTATCTAATATCACTTCATCTTCATAAATTAAAATATGAGGATAATCATGAATTGCATCTAATTCTTTAAACATAGGTTGTGAAATAACAATTGTTGGTTGATATTTCTTAATAAAAGTTTTTAATGCTGAAATATGATCATCATGTAAATGACTAATAAAAATATATTGTATACTATCAGGACTAACCCCTATACTTTCTAATTTTTCTACAATATATTTTCTATTTTTTCCAATATCAATTAAAATGTTATATTTATCTGTTTGAATTAGAGTGGAATTTCCCCCTGAACCACTAGCAAGTACACATACTTTCATTATCTATATAACCTCATTGGATCTATGTTACTTCCATTTACAATTACTTCAAAGTGTAGATGAACACCAGTTGAAGAACCACTATTACCCATAAGTCCAATAATTGAACCTTTAGATACTTTTTGACCAACTTTAACTTTTACACTTTGATGTAAATGGGCATACTTAGTAATATAACCATTACCATGATCAATAGTAATAGAATTACCAAAGCCACCACCACATGAATCACCATAGCCTTTACCACGGCTTGGGCAAGAACTATTTACATATGTAACTGTTCCATCTGATGCAGCATATATTGGCGAACCAAAATTACCTGCTCCTGAAACATCTATGCCTTGATGCATTCTACCCCAACGCCAACCACGATAACTAGTAATAACATAACCTTTATTAGTTGGCCAAGCCCAATAACCATCTATAACTACAGGATTTGGTGGTACATAAACATTATCATTTCTCGTTCCAATAGTTGTAATTTGTTTTTTAGCTTCTCTAATTGTTGCAATTTTCTTAACTTGTGCCTCTTGAGAACGCTCTCCATTAGTTACCGAATAAGTTTCCTCAAATCTATCAATACCATTTTGACCAGCCTGAGTTACTTCCCTATAACTAGTTGGCTTTGTCTTATCATATACTGGCTCTTTTGTAAACAAAACAATTTCATCTTTTATTTCATATAAATCATAAACAAAAGTAAGCTGTGGGTCAATCAAAGTAACATTTACTTTATCTCCAACTCTAAGTAAAGTATTCGCTGATTTATAATTAACATTAGCTACCAAAAATTCTTCTACATTTAACTTATTATCTTCTGATACAGATTCAATAGTATCTCCAAGTTTCACAGTATAAGACTTCGTATTTGGATTATCCCCAAATAACAAAAATTGACTAAGTTTTAACTCATCTGTATAAATATCTTCATTAACACTAATATAATCTTCCTTAATTGTAATATTTTCTAAAAATTTCATTCCTTTAATAATACGTCCTGTATTTACAATTTCATTTTGATTATTATTAATATATTTATCATATTCATCTTCATCTAAAAAAGCACTTACAAATCTTTTAGCAGCATCATAAAAAATTTGTTTATTTAAAACATTTATTTTAAAAGTTTCTTTTTCACCCTTTATAGTCACTACATAACCCTTAATTGTAAAGTTATCATTTTCTTCTATTTTATTATATATATCATTAACATTATCATAATGATCCGAATATGTATTAACTGCTACAATTCTAAGATCTGTTGGAGGATAAACATTATTAACATTATACTCATTTTTTATAGCACTTTGACTACTATCAATTAAATTATATAATTTATTTTTATCTTCTATAATACCAATCTTATTACCATTCAAATAAACTTGATAATAAGTATTAGCTCTTAGTGTAATTTTAGTACCCAAACATGATATAAATATTGCAACTCCAACAATTACTGTTATAAGTACTGTTATAGCTGTCTCTTTTTTCATTAACATCACCTCTTACATATTCTCTTGAACAAATTCTGGACTTAAATAATTTTTAAAATTACTCATATTAAGTTCAAATAACAAACGATACAAACCAGTTGATCCTTTACGATGCTTAGCAATAATAACATCAATTGGTACAATGGTCTCTTTCTTCTCTGTTTTAGCTTCATAATAATCTTTACGATTTAAAAATAAAACTAAATCAGCATCTTGCTCTAATGAACCTGATTCTCTTAAATCTACCAGTGCTGGTTCTTTATTCTCTCTTTTATCAACACTACGAGAAAGTTGCGCTAATGCAATAACTGGCACATCAAGCTCTAATGCCATAGTTTTCAAACTACGAGATATTTCTGATACTTCAACTTGACGTGATTCTATACGATTAGAACCTGTTGTAACTAGCTGTAAATAGTCTATTACAACTAAACCCAAACCTGATGGACTACTAGCAAGTCTACGACATTTAGCTTTAATTTCTGGCGCTGTAATACTAGCATTATCTTCAATAAATATGTTCGTATTTCCAAGCTTACTCATTGCCTCATTATATCTTTTCCAATCGTTATGTTCAAGTCTTCCTGTGCTAAGCTTGTGAGAATCTATTCCTCCAACACTTGCAATCATACGATTAACTAACATTTCAGCACTCATTTCTAAGTTAAATATTGCTATGGCTTTATCTGTTGAAAAAGCTGCATTAGTAGCAATATTAAGCGCAAAAGCTGTCTTTCCCATACCTGGACGAGCAGCTAAAATAATTAATTCCCCTCCGTGCAAACCTGCTGTTGCTTTATCTAAATCATAAAAGCCTGTTCTAATACCTGTAATATCACTTTTACTTTTAGCTAATTCTTCTAAACGTTCCTGAGCTCTCCTCAAGATTTCATGAATAGGTACAAATTCACTAGTTTGCCTAACTCTAACTACATTTAAAATAGTTCTTTCAGCATCATCTAATAATCCTGATATATTCTCATCACTATAAGCACTAGTTACAATATCTGTTGCAGTATTAATCAAATTTCTTCTAATAGCATGTTCTTTTAATATCTTAATATAATAACTAAGATTAGCAGCGGTCACCACTGAATCTATTACTTCCATTAAATAAGTAATACCCCCAATTTCATTTAAAGACTTTTTCTTATCTAACTCTGCTTTCACTGTAGTTAAATCTATAGGGTCACCATTTTTATAAAGATTAATAATAGCTTTAAAAATAGTTCTATTCTTATCACTATAAAACATATCCTCTGTTACTTCATCACTAATTTTTTCTAAAGACTCCTTATTTAAGAAAGAAACTCCTAAAACACTCATCTCTGCTTCTATATCACTAGGAAGAGCCCTACTGGCCATATAATCACCTACTTAACTAAATTAACATTTATTTTAAAACTAACTTTTTTATGAAGTGTAATTACAACTTCATGCATTCCTAGTACATCAATATCACTTGTCAAATTTATACATTTCTTATCAATATTAAACCCTTTATTTTTAAGTTCATCTGCAATTTGCTTAGTTGAAACTTTCCCAAAAACTCTATCTTGTTCTCCAGTTTTAACCTTAAAACTTATTGTTTTATTATCTAGTTTAGCCTGTATCTTCTTATATTCTTCTACTCTAAGTTCTTCTTCTTTTTCGCGTGTTTTTACTTGTACATCTAAAACTTCTTTACTTCGTTTCGTATAAGGCACTGCTAGCTTATTCTTAATCAAATAATTATTAGCATATCCATCACTTACTTCTATGATTTCATCCTTAACTCCTACTTTTCTAACTGTCTCAAGCATAATCACTTTCATCTTGCATCCACCTTGTCTTTCACAAGTATATTATATCAAAAAAAGACTACTAATAAAAGTAGTTATCTCTTTCTTGAAAACAATATCATACCACCAAAACCAAGTACTATAACTCCAAATATTGAATAAACCACTATAGTAACTACTTTACTAGGTTTTGGAAATAATTCTTCAATAGTTAAACCTTTAAATTTTAATCCTGAAGTTTCTTTTAATAATTCATCTTTCGCTTTTTCTATTATATCTTCATATTCACTATCATCAATATATTCTTTTGCTGAATTTAAAATACTTTTAAAAGTTTCTGGTCCATTATACCCTAAATTATATTTTGTTCCTACCACAAAAAATGGCACTTTACCAACATTATCTTCTGATAATCCTACATTCTGTTGTACTTTTTTCAAAAGCTTATAATTATTATCATTTTCAAACACTTCAAATGTAACAACTTCAATATTTTTATCAATTTCATCTTGATGCTCATTTATATAATTTACAGCTTCCTCACAATAACCACAAGTACTACCTCTAAATAAATAAATCTTCACTTTCTCTTTCGCATAACTATTAGATGGCATTAATAAAGCCATTGCTAGTAATAACAATAATATATATTTTTTCAATTTTTTCACATCCTCTAAAAACAATTATAACAGACAACAAAACCTAAGTAAATAAATAAATTACTCTTTAGCTGAATTAATAATTGCTTGACTATTATAAAGTTTATAATATTCTCCTTTTTTCTTCATAAGTTCTTTATGACTTCCTTCTTCATAATTAATATGGTCTTTAACTAATACAATCTTATCACAATTCTTAATTGTCGAAATACGGTGTGCAACCATAATTGTCGTACGATTTTTAGTTATTATATCCATTGCTTTTTGTAATTTATGTTCTGTTTTAAGGTCAATATTACTAGTTGCCTCATCAAGAATTAACACTTTAGGATTTTGAACCATTATTCTTGCCATACAAAGCAGCTGTCTTTCACCACTCGACAAATTTGAGCCATTATTAAGCAAAACTGTTTCATAACCATGTTCCAAACTCATAATCATCTCATGAATATCTAACATTTTACAAATATCTATAACTTCTTCTTTAGTTTTTTTCTTATCTAAAACCAAATTATCATAAACACTTCTAGCAAACAAGAAATTATCTTGTAACATTTGACTTATCTGACTTCTTAAACTATATAATTTAATGTCTTTAATATTTACACCCTCAATTAATAATTCCCCTGATTCTATATCATAAAATCGTGAAATAAGACTTAAAATAGTTGATTTCCCACATCCAGTCTCCCCTACTAAACCAACTTTTTGACCTGCTTTAATTTTCAAATTAAAATGTTCCAAAACCATTTTTTTCTTATCATAACTAAAACTTACATCTCTAAATTCAATATTTCCTTCAATACTAACATTTTGAGCACTTTTACTATCCATAATAATTAAAGGCTCATCTAAAAGTTCAAATATTCTTTCTAAATAATTTGAAGCATCCATTAAATCATTATAACTACTAGTTAAATATTCAATTGGTCCCCAAAACCTTGAACTATATGAATCAATTGCTATAATAACACCTATACTAACTATAGGATACATATATCTAAGACCAATATAAAATAATAAAATCATACTTACATAATTTAATATTCCAGTTAAGGACCAATTCAAATTACTTATATACCAAGTTCTTCGATAAGCATCAATTCTTTCATTCTCTAAATCTTTTAATATACTCTCATTTTTCTTTTCTCTATTAAAAGATTGCGTAATTCTAATACCATTAATACTTTCACTAAGATAAGCATTAACATTAGAACTCTTATTATTAGCATTTTGTTTTAATTTTCTACGAACAGGAGCTAAAAACACAAAAAAACTAACTAAAATCAAAGACAATAAAATACTAATTAAAGATAATTTAACATTAGTACTAAGCATAAATATAACTACAAAAATAAGTTCAATTACATCTAAAATAGCATCCAATAATACATAACAGATAATAATAGAAGCCTCATCAGGATAATTAGTTGCCCTAGTATAAATTTTCCCATGACTCTTAGTATCAAAATAAGAATTAGGTAAAACTTGTAACTTCTGAAATATAGCCATTTTCATATCATAAGACACTTTATCTAAAATAACTATAATTTTATCTCGCTTATACTTCGTTAAACTAACAGAAATAACGACTAATAACAACATAACTAAAGTTAAAAATACAATCTCGCCTAAATTTTTATTAACAAAGCTAACATCTATTGCATAAACCATAACTTTAGGCATAAAAAGTAATAAAACACTTGCAAATATTCCTATTAACAAAGAAACTATCAAATCTTTTTTATAAGGTTTAATAAATTCCATCATACGCGCCATATTATTCCAAGAAAATTTAGTTTTATCTTCATCTTGCTTATAATTATTTACCATCTAAATATCTCCTTTCTGAATATTATATAACTCATAATAATAACCTTTTTTCTTCATTAATTCCTTATGATTACCAAATTCTACTACTTTTCCACTATCTAGTACATATATTCTATCAGCTTTCATTACTGAAACAATTTTACTAGCAATAATAATCTTAGTTGATTTATAATCCAAATTATTTATACTTTCATTAATTTTTTCTTCTGTTTCAATATCTAAAGCACTAGTAATATCATCTAAAAGTAAAATATCTGGATGAACTGCTAAAGCTCGAGCTAAAGACAATCTTTGCTTTTCTCCTCCAGATAAACCAACACCCCTCTCACCAATTATAGTATCTATTCCTTTTGGTAATCTATCAATATAATCACAACAAGCTATTTTAGCATATTTATAAGCTTCTTCTTTAGTAACACTCATATTACCATATCTAATATTATTATAAATAGTATCACTAAATAAAAAAGAATTTTGTGTAACATATCCTACTTTAAAACGAATATCTTTAATATTATAATTCAAATAATTTTTACCATTAATTAATACTTCACCAGACTCTGGAATAATAAAACCTAATAATAAATTAACAATTGAAGATTTTCCACTACCAGTCTTACCTACGAAAGCTATTGTTTCATAAGGATTAATTGTAATATTCAAATTTTCTAAAACTACTTTATCATCAAAAACTATTCTTACATTCTTAAATTCTATTGGTACTAATAAATTTTCAATATTTTCTTCACCATCTAAAACTATTCTTGGCTTAGCAGTTAACAATTTATAAATTTTTTGTTTTGCAATGGCAAATCTTTCCATACTATTAAGAAGCCCACTAAGTCTTGTAAAAGGAGCTCGTAAATTATACAAATATGAATTAAAAATAATTAGTTCTCCCATTGTAATATTGTCATTTATAAATAAATAACCTCCTACAATCAAAAATATAACACTCATAAAGTAACTTAAAAAATCTACTTTAGCATAAAACTTATCTTCAATATATGCTATACTTACATCTTTATCAATATATCTTTTATTAAGCTTACGCATTCTCTTAATTTCATCTGCTTCAATTGCAAAAGTTTTAACCACTCTATTAGCCTCAATATTATCACTAACAAAATCATTTGAACAAGACATAATATTCCGCAATTTTTCATACTCTGGTTTTACTTTTCTAATAAACCTATATGATATTACTCCCACTAACACTCCTGGAGTAAGTAAAATAAGCGTAAAAGGCATATTTATTGTAAAAAGATAACCTAAAGAACAAATAAAAGTAAGTACAATAGCTCCCAAAGTCTTAATATTAAAATCAAACTGCTTTCTTATTGTCTGCATATCACTTGTAAAATTAGTCATAAGCTCGCCTCTAGTCTCATGCTCATAAAAATAATAATCTAAATTGTTAATATTCTGATAACACTTTGATTTAAGTTCACTGACTATTTTCTCAGTTACTAAATTAAGTCTAATAACAGAATAATAAGAGCCTAAAGTTTTTAAAACAACAAAAACAATCATAAAAATTGAAATAAAAAAAATACTATCATAATTATGTCTAATAGTAACACTATCAACTAAATAACCTACAAGTATTGGCATTACAAAACCTATACTATCAAAAAATATTAAAAATAAATTTGAAAGTATATAAGGAACCCTATACTTCTTATTCAAATTAAGTATCCATTTCATATTATCACACCTTAATAAAATTATATCTTAAATAAATTTTTTAAGCAAGAAAAAACAACAAGTATTATCTACCTGTTGTATAATCTAAATCTAAATCTTTGACATTTAATAATAAATTAATTTCTAACAAATCTGCCTCAGTATAAGTATCTTTAACATAAGCTTCTAAATTATTAGCTATTAAAAAATCATTTAAACGGCTATAAGTATCAAATGGTACAGGATTTGAACTGGCAAGAGCAATATGAGTATCATAATTACCATTAATACGAGTCATTTCACCATAATGATTAGCAGTAGCAATATAACCATTACCAGTATCGACAATTTCTCCAATAAAATAATTACTATATTTTTTACCATTTAAGTCCACACTACCATTAAAGAATGAACTAAAAAAGTAAAATGTTGTATATCTATATTCATCATACCAAGAATTATGCTGTAAAATATAATATTTACGATAATCCTTAGCATTATCAAAAGATGTATCGTCCTCTTCTAATTTAGTAGTATCAAAAACCCATAAATCTTCTGCTGAATAACTAGTATTTTTCATTTCAGAACTAGCTTCAGTAACTAAAGGATATACCCTAATACCATTAACAATATAATCAGCATAATGTTTTTTTGATGAATCAAGAGTAGTATCTTCTGCTTCTTCTGATGCTGCCTTCACATTTATAAGTGCTTCTTCTAAATATGAAACTTTATTTTGAGCATCATTTAATTGTTGTTGCAAAGCATTATTTTCTAAAAAATAATTTTCATTACTTTCTTGTAAATCTTTTAATTGATTTAAATATGTATCAATTAACATTTTTTGCGTCTTATTTTCTCTTTCTAATGTTCCAAGTTGTTGTTGCAATTCTGTTAATTCCCAATTTTGCCCTCCACAACCACTTAAAGTAGCAGCTAACGCAATAGCTGTTCCAAAAGCAGCGCATCTTTTTAAACTAAATTTTTTCAATTATAAATCCCCCTTTTTAATTACAAACCAAAATATTGACCAATATTGTAACACGTATATATAATTGTGTCAAGAAACTAGTTATATTTTTATAAAAACATACATACCTTTAATTAGAAAGATTGAAAGATGGTGAAATTTTGGAAAAAAAAGAGATTATTGAATCAATTGCCAAAAGAGGAAATGGAAGTATTTATTTAGGAGTAGTAGGTGCAGTAAGAACAGGTAAATCAACTTTTATTAAAAGATTTATCGAAAATCTTGTTGTTCCAAACATCACTGATGAGTATGAAAAAAAACATTGTTTAGATGAAATCCCTCAAAGTGCTGGTGGAAAAACTATTATGACAACTGAACCTAAATTTGTCCCTTCTAATGGAGCAGAAGTAAATGTCGGAGAATTTAAAACTAACATTAAATTAGTTGATTGTGTCGGCTTTGTAATTCCTGGTTCTAACGGTTATGAAGATGAAGATGGAAATCCTCGTATGGTTAAAACCCCATGGTTTGAAGATTCTATACCTTTTATTGAAGCTGCCGAAATAGGCACTGAAAAAGTAATTAGAGATCATGCTACTATTGGAATAGTAGTTACTAGTGATGGTTCTTTTGGCGATATTCCTCGTAATAGTTATTTAGATGCTGAATCAAAAGTTATTAATGAATTAAAAGAGATAGGTAAACCATTCATCGTAATATTAAATAGTATTCATCCAACTAATACTGATACTGTTCGAATTGCAAGAGAAATTGAAGATTCATATGATGTACCAGTACTTCCTATTAGTGCTGAAAAAATGAATGAAATTGAAATCATGGAAATTCTTAAAAAAGCTTTATATGAATTCCCAGTTTTAGATATTCAAGTTAAAATTCCTGAATGGATAGATGCTCTACCTAAAACACACGAAATAAAAAGTCATTTCTTAGATAAAATCAAAGAAAGTGTTATAAGTGTTGAAAAAATTAAAGATATTGATTTTATTCTTACTCATTTTGAAGACAGCGAATTTATATCTAAATCTTATATAAGTGAATTAGATGCCTCTACTGGTATTGTAACAATCAACTTAGAAGCTAGAGAAGAATTATACAATGAAGTTTTAAAAAGTATTATGGGTGATTCTGCTACGTCTAAAGCAGGCCTTATTAAAATTTTTACAACCTACAAAGAATCTAAAGAAGAAATGGATTCAATTAAATCAGCTTTAAAAGTTGCGCGAAATAGTGGTTATGGCATAGTTTATCCAACAATTAAAGATATGAAACTAGAAACACCTGAAATAGTTAAACAAGGTACACGCTATGGTGTCAAATTAAAAGCTACTGCTTCTAGTGTTCATTTAATGAAAGTTGAAGTTCAATCAACCTTTGAACCAATTATTGGCAGTGAACAACAATCAAAAGAATTAATCAATTATTTAATGAAAGACTATGAACAAGATCCTAATTCTATTTGGCAAAGTGAAATCTTTGGTCGTAGCTTAGAAGCTATCGTTCAAGAAGGCATTCAAGCCAAACTCTCCATGATGCCAGATGCAACAAGATATAAACTTAGCCAAACTGTAACTAAAATCGTCAATAAAGGAGCTAACAATTTAATAGCTATAGTTTTATAACAAGGAAAAAAGCAAGATTGTAATCTTGCTTTTAGAATGGGAAAAAACTTACCCACAAATAAAGCTAAAATAATGCATTATAGACAAGATTAATTAAGCATTAATCCACAACTATATAAGAATTATCAGTGTACCAATTCCATCAGAAATACGAATATCTGCTTTCAAATTTATTATTGGTCGCAAATCAGCAGTACCATTCACACTATTATTGTTTATATAACCAGTTTCATACACGCGGAACATACAAGCGCAAGAATCATCCCAGTTATTAGGTGACATAGTCCAATAATTTTGACCATTATATAAATAGTATTGATTATTACCCTGATTTTTACCTCCTGCAAATTCTACTTCATCAGCCATTATTAATCCTATCTTAACCCATATACATCAATAATATTACATGATAAAATCGGGTCAAAATCATCATATAATCTTCTAGCACATTTATAAGCAAATTTTGTTCCTGTAGCTTTCCATTCTGTTGCATATCTGTCTCCCTCGCTAAATGGTGCTAATCCTACGTTTCTACCATTACAGTAATTTCCACTGACTATAAGCGAATTATATGAATTCAAGTTACTACTGTACCAATTTTTATAATTGCGGCTTTACATTAGAAAATGTATTGTCACATTATTTGATTGATTATAACTTGTGTTATATATTACATCTGGTACTACTATAATATCTGTAGTTGAAGTTCCATTTTTATGACATGTTGACCCATCATAGATTAGTCTCAATGTACCATTAAAGCTTTAAAAAAAGAATTAGTCTTAATTTTAACTAATTCCCTTTATTTTTAATTTCATTTAAAATCATATTAATAAATTCTTCTTTAGCAAGTGTAATAGTTTCTTCTGTTCCACATTTTCTATAACTAATAGTACTTGCTTCTACCTCTTTTTGACCAATTATCAAAGCATAAGGTATTTTTTTCATAACAGACTCACGCATTTTATATCCTAGTTTTTCATTTCGATCATCTAATTCTACTCTAACACCCAAATCTTTTAATTCTTTAAATAACTCTGATGCATACTCTAAATGATATTCATTATTAACTGGAATAACATTTACTTGTACTGGTGATAGCCAAAGTGGTAAAAGACCTTTTGTTTCTTCTAAATAATATGCAATAAATCTATCTAAACTACCAAAAACTGCTCTATGTAGTACAACTGGTGTTTTCTTAGTTCCATCACTATCTACATAAGTAAGATCAAATTTCATTGGCAAACAAAAATCTAATTGACAAGTTGATAAAGTATAAGCATTTCCTACTGCTGGTTTAACTTGAACATCTAGTTTTGGTCCATAAAAAGCTGCCTCACCTATCTTTTCTACATAATCAATACCAATATCATCTAAAACTTTTCTTAATCTATTCTCAGCATTATTCCACATTTCATCATCAGGATAATATTTAACTTTATCTTCTGGATCTCTAAGTGATAATTCAAAAGCATAATCTTTAATATTAAGTTCTTTATAAACTTCTAATATTAAATTAACAACTTTTGCAAATTCACTTTCTATTTGTTCATGTGTTACAAATAAATGTGCATCATTTTGGCAAAAAGTACGTACTCTCTCAATACCTTTTAAAGCTCCACTAGCCTCAAATCTACAATCTCTTGCAATTTCTCCAATTCTAATTGGCAAATCTCTATAAGAATGAATTCCATTAGCATAAATCATCATATGATGTGGACAATTCATTGGACGAAGTACAAATTCTTCTCCTTCAACTTCCATTTTTGGAAACATATTTTCTTGATAATGTGCCCAATGTCCACTAGTTTTATATAATTCTACATTCCCAAGAGGAGGAGTTAATACATGTTGATATCCTAATTTTTTTTCTTTTCCTTTAATATAATTTTCTAGTTCTTCCCAAATAATATAACCATTAGGCAAATACATTGGAAGACCTTTACCTACTAAATCCGAAGTCATAAAAATTCCTAAATCTTTACCAAGTTTACGATGATCTCTTAATTTAGCTTCTTCTAATTCTTGTAAATGAGCTTCTAACTCTTCTGGCGATGAAAAACAAATACCATAAATTCTTTGCAACATATGATTATTTGCATCACTCTTCCAATAAGCACCACTAACTTTTAATAATTTAAAATTCTTAAGTTCTTTTACTGTTTCAACATGTGGTCCTCTACAAAGATCTGTAAAATCTCCTTGAGTGTAACAACTAATAATTGTATTATCCTCATCCATTCTTGATATTAAATCAATTTTGTAAGGATCATCTTTAAATTTTTCTAAAGCTTCATCTTTTGTAATTTCCTGTCTTACAATTCTTTTTCCATCCTTAGCTAGCTTCTTCATTTCTTTTTCTATTGCTGGTAAATCTTCCATAGTTAAAGTGATATCACCTAAATCAATATCATAATAAAATCCTTCTTCAACTACTGGACCTACCCAAAATAAAGCCTCTGGATATAAATGTTTCACAGCTTGTGCCATTAAATGTGCACAACTATGATTCATTATACTTAATTTTTCATTTTCTTTTACATTTATCATTTTATTTCCTCTCTCCTATCCCTGGCAAACTCATTAATTCATCACTTAATACTTCATTTCGAAGACTTTTCGTTTCTTTAATATCACCCGACAAAGTATCATAACGACCAAATAAAAAATTATCTACATTAGAACTTCTTATAATTTTATAAAAAGTTTCTTTTTGTTCTTTACTTCCATACACAGTTGGCAAACATGTTACAAATAAAGGGTCTATATTATACTTTAAAGTATTAGAATCTACATATAAAAACACATTATAAATTAAAACAATTCCTACTTTAGCTAAAAATCTATCCACATGATCATGAATAGAAATACTAAAATCTAAGCCTTCAGTAATAGTTCTAAATATTGGAGACTTTTTTCTTAATTCTCTAAAATAAGGCATATGAATTTCATATTTTTCTATTGGCACTGAATCAAAAGTTCCATCTGGATAAATTACCAAAATAGCTAAATTACTTATATCTATATCTAACATATTAACCTCCTTCCATAAAATAAAAAAACACAAAACCACTCACCAAGGAGCAATGTCTTGCGGTACCATCCTTTATATTACTTAATTATAATCTTTAACGAAATCACCCGGAGAGTATTAGTCTCACTCTAAAAGTAGTAATCTATAAAACTATTTATTAATGTTCCACCTATCATTAACTCTCTATCAAAATTATTTTATAAATCTTATCTTTTTTTAAACGCTTTCTAAAAATCAGTATAGCACAATCTTTAAACTTACACAAGTTTTATATTATAACATTCTCACCATTTTCACAATGCTTATAAAAATCTTTTAAACCAATATGAAATTTTGGTTTCTTATATTTATAAACACATAAATAATCCGCATCCATAAACTTAATATTATTATATTTAGTAAACTTTTCTCTAACACAAGTGAGAAGATCAAATAAACTCATAAATTCATGAACACCTTTATCTTTTGTCCAAGCATGTTCAAACCAATAAAATTTTTCATTTTCTTCATATACTACAAAAGTATGTGTATAAACTTTCTTTCCTTCATAATATATCATAAAAAAAGTATTAAATTTAATTCCTAATCCTTTAAAATAATTTCTCTCTAACTCTACAATATCAAAGCAAGTCCCAACTTTATTTTTAAGAACTTCCTCAGGATTAGATAACACATATTTCTTCTTAAAACCTTTTTCGACATTTTTATAAACATTTTTTTCAACATCCATCCAACCATTTTCAATTGTTTCTAATTTTGTCAAAATATCCATAACATTATTAACTTGTTCCATGCACTCCACCTAAATCATATTATAACAAAAATCTCAATATAAATGCAAGCATAACTATACTAAGATTATTCATTTTATATACTATATTTTTAAATAATTTTTTCGTTTATAAGCTGAATCATTTATCTTCTTCCACGCCATACTTAAAAGCTCATTCAAATTATTTGACGTACTTCCTAAATCATCCTGTAATACTAATATCATAGCTTCTTTCAAAAAATCTGGAATATATTTAAGAGCCAAAGGTTCCTCAATACACATATCAATATATTTACTAGCAATTTCTATTAAATTATCTTCTCTTTTTAAATCTTTAGTAGAATCTAATACAGTATTTCTTACTTTCCTTTTACCTAAAACTTCATCATAAATAGATATTCTTCTATTCAAATCTTTTGCTAAAGCTATAGTTTCACTTATATAGCTAGCCATATTCTTCCGATTAAAAGCCGCATTAAAATATTTACTTAATAAAAAAGTAAGAGTTGAAAGCAAAAACATATTTTGACCTAAACTAAGAATCCCAAAAATATTACCACCAAAATTAACAGCAAAAATTATCATCAGCAAACCAAAATAAAAAGCAAAATCAAAATCATAAACATTTTTTAAATCTTTTAAAGCCTCAATTATTTGAGGACTTAAACTACATAATTCTTCATTAAGATTAGCTATTTCATCATTACCCATATCTAAATTACTAGTAATAATAACATGAATATTATCTAATTCTTTTTCTATTTTATTTAAAATATCTCTTATATCTCTAGGACTTTTTTTCTTACCATGTTTACCCATAATAATTCCCCTTATAAATGAAAGCAAAAATATTATAGCACAAAACTTTTTAAAGTAAACAACAAAATAAAAAATGCCTAAAACATTTTATCAACATTTTGTGGCACTTCATCATTAACAACTTTTTTAATTATTCTCTCTTTTAAATCTTTATTAACCTTTTTACCTGTCATTTTACTTAAAGTATCAATAACTTCACTTAAAGTTTTCTCATCTTTCATATTTCCATTTTGAAGTTTCTCTGCTAAAGAGACAATAGTATTTTTATCTACACGAGTCTTCTTCTCCACCTTTTTAAAAAAAGAATCATTTAACATTAAAAAATACCTCCTACAACATTATATGTAGAAAGTATATTTGTGTTTATTTATTATAATATTCAAAAAATATATCATCAGGTCTTTTATCAAAAACTCTAGCAATTCTAAGAGCCAAATCATAATAAAGTCTTCTATTACCATTTTCAATTTGCCAATAATAAGCTTTACATATACCTACACTTTTAGCAACTGTCTCATATGACATATTATTTTCTTTTCTTAAATTTTGTAACTTAAAATTTACATTTGTACTACTTTTACCCATAAATCCTCCACTAGATATATAATATACCAAAAACTTTGCAATGTCAAATTTTGTATAGTTTTAACTAGGTGGACATTATTATAAATTATCAATAATATTAAGTATGAGGAGTCAGTTTGGATGGATTTAAAAAAGAGAATTGGAATAAATTTAAAATACTATCGTTATAAATCTAAATTAAGCCAAGAAGTATTTTATACTAATATGGGTCTTTCACCTAAATATTATGCTTGTGCTGAACGTGGTGAAGTTAATCTTACTATTGAAAATGTTGAATATATTGCTTCAAAATTAGGTATTGACGCCAATGATTTATTAGCTTATAACGAAGCTCATATCATACAAAAGAAAAGAATTGATGAAAAAGAAAAAAAAGTAAATAATTAGAAATGATTATTTACTTTTTTATTTATCTCCTTTATTTTTAAACTGGAATGTAATTGGAGTTCCACTAAAATCAAAAGTTTCTCGTAATTTATTTTCTAAATAACGTTCATAACTAAAATGAACTAAACCTTTATTATTAACTTGCAAAGTAAATTTAGGTGGTTTAATATCAGTTTGACTTACAAAATATATTTTTAATCTTTTTCCTTTATAAGAAGGAGGTGCATTAAGACTTACTGCTTCTGTAATAACATTATTTAATAAACTAGTTTTAATAATTTTTTGATTATTATTATAAGCATCAATTATCTCAGGCATTAAAGTATGAATTCTCTTACGTGTTTTAGCTGATAAAAATACTACTTTTAAATAATCAGCAAATTGAAATTCATTTTTAATTTTAAGTTTCCACTTTTTAATATCTAAATCAGGATTATCTACTGTATCCCACTTATTAACTACTAAAACTACCCCTTTACCTGATTCTAAGGCATATCCTAAAATATGCTTATCATGCTCTAATATTCCTTCAAGCGCACTTATAACTACTACGCATACATCAGCTTCATCAATAGCTCGCATACTTCTAATATAACTAAATTTTTCCACATTTTCATAAATACGCCCTTTTTTTCTTAAACCTGCGGTATCTATAGCAATATACTCTTTTTTATCATAAGTAAATTTAGTATCTATAGAATCTCTAGTTGTTCCTGCAATATCACTAACTATTGCTCGTTCTTCATTCAAAATAGCATTTATAAGACTACTCTTACCTACATTAGGTCTTCCTATAAGACAAAATCTTGGAATTGTCTCTTTTTCTTCATCAGTTACATTTATATCCTTTACAATTTGTTCTAATAGCTCATTAAAGCCCAAATTATGTTCAGCACTTACACTTAAAACTATAGGAAAACCAAGTTCATAAAATTCATATATAGCATCTTTTCTTTTATCATTATCTATTTTATTAACTACCACAATAACTTCTTTTTGAGTTTTTATTAACATATCACGAATAAAATAATCACTATTATCTAAACCATATTTTCCATCAACAACAAATAATATAACATCAGCTTCATCAATTGCTAATTCCGCTTGCATTTTTATTTCTTTATTAAAA
Source organism: uncultured Bacilli bacterium (assembly GCA_910585045.1). Lineage (GTDB taxonomy): Bacteria > Bacillota_I > Bacilli_A > RF39 > UBA660 > Caccenecus. The sequence continues at coordinate 75,029 of CAJUCD010000006.1, read as the reverse complement.
TCATTAGTTTCATCAACCAAACCACCAGTATCTATAACTGAAAACTTTTTATCTTTATAATTTGCTACCCCATATATTCTATCTCTAGTAACACCAGGCTCATCCATTATAATAGATTTTTTTTCTTTAATTAATTTATTAAAAATCGTTGATTTACCTACATTAGGCTTTCCAATTAAACAAACACACTTTCTCATAATTTAGCCCTCCTTTTTTCTAAAAAAATATTTTATCACAAAAATTATCATTTAACAAACATTATTTACCATATACCACTGCTTAAAATAATTACACTTCTTATCCTGATTTAATCTTATTTCATATATCATATCAGTATATCCTAATTGATCTTCCAATTTAAAATTAGCAATTATAACATTATTATTCTCGCATAATATTTCATAATCTAATCTTTTTATTTCTTGACTTTTAATTTCTTCCCAAACTTCTAATAAATTATCTATCTTACAAAAAGGAGATTCATAGTAAACAACATCTTCGGAAAATAATTCCAAAATGTTCTTTACATCTTTTTTTAGCCACGACTCTTTTAATTTAAAACACCAATCCATAATACCTCCCATATAATATACTTTATTATATCATGTCTTTAACAAAAGAAAAACTGAAAAAATATTTTTCAGTTCCTTAATCTATCTTTAATTTTACTATTTTCTACTACTTCTGTTGTTACTCCTTCACCAATATTTGGATTTTTTCCAGAAATATAAAAATCACCTGCTATTAATAAAACCAAACCTACACACAAAAACATTTTAATATTTTTATCTATTTTATCTAAGACATTAGCTATCACTGGAGCTAACACATAAGTAACTGCCACACCACAAATTCCAAATAACATTAAGCCTTCTAAACATACCCTTCCATTAATATTTAAAAAGAAACCAGTATAATCCCACCATGCCATATGATGAACAATTTCTAAATAAACACTTGTAAAATACTCAATTATGCCACTAACAATCATAGCAAAGATAAAATACACAAAAGGATTTTTACGAACCTTTTTTAGTAATACCAACATAGCTATGCCACCAGCACCATAAATAGGAAGCCAAGGTCCATGCAGTGCTCCTCTATTAACAAATGAACCTGTTTGAAATAAAAATAGTAATACTTCCCAAATCCATCCTAAAAAGGCAAAAGCAAAAAATAATAAAACTATATTCCAAAAAGAATAATCTCGATTATAATTAAAAGTTAACCATTTTCTTGGTTTCGAACTCTTAAGCATATAATCATAAACTGGATATTCTCCTAATACTATATCTCCTTCTAAATTAGTATCTTTTAGTAATTTAGCATTTTTAATGCCTCTAGTTTTAGCTAAATCTCTTAAATACATATAAATTTCTGCTTTAGTTGCATTCATATAAGGAGTAGTAAATACTAAATTAGAAATATTAAAAGTAATTATTCCTAAAATTCCCCAACCAATAAAAGACAAATCTAATTTAAAAACTTCCCATTTATAACCATTCATCATATCTCTTGATAACTTTATAGCATCTCGAGTTTTAATTTTTGGGTTTTCTGCTAAAATATATGGCACCATCATATAACTATAAGATTTAATTACTCCACCAACTAATGTCAAATACCACAAAATATTATAAATATTTTTAACAAACATTGTATAAGCTATATGTGTAGTCTTTCCTATTCTATAAGGTAAAATCATCTTATTAGCTTTTGTTTTAGTATATTTTCTATTTTCTAAGAAAAACCTTGCTTTTCCTACTTCTAAAACTTTACTACCAAAAACCCAGTATAAGAAAGAGAGACTAGCTCCAATAATTATAATAACACTTGCCCAAACTCTATCTTTAAACAACGCTTGATTTAAAGCATTTAAAATTCCAAAGAGAAAAGAACCTGTTTTAGAAACATTATTAGAAATAGTTCCTAATACCCCTTTAGTATTATTTAAGAATTCACTTTCTATAGGACTTTTGCCTGTAATTCCATTAATAAAATCATTAACAATCTCTGAATTATTATCTCCCTTTAAATTCCAAACACTAACATTAATTTCACTATTTACTTCTGTATTTCTAATACTTATTACTGTTCCACCAACTAATATCGCAAAAACAAAACAAATCAAAATACAGGATTTCCAATTTCGATAAAAAGCATTTTTACCACGCTTTTTAAACTCAAGTCTTCTTAACATAGCACTACCCCAAGTTCTAGCTTTATTTTATCATAAATTGTCGAATTCTGCAATTTATCTAATATTACATTTCTGTTACATAAGCATTATAAGCGCAGTATTAAGACCTCCTTGTCCCATACTACCTCTATAAGAATGCATATAACTTTTATTACATTTTGTACAAATATTACTACATATCAAATTAGATTCTTTAACTCCAATATTTAAAAATAAGGTTTTATTTAATAATACAGTATCTATAATCCATTTTCCATTTTTAGTTTTTATTATCTTTTCTATATTATCTAAATACTTAAATTTCCCATAAAACTTTTCTTTTACATCATAAAGAACTTCAAAACAATCACCCAAAATACTAGGATTAAAAAGAATCTTTATATCTTTAAAATTACAATCAAATTCCTTATGCATTATCTTTAAAGCTTTAATACCTATCTCTTCTAAAGTTCCTCGCCAACCTGAATGAATATTAGCAATAACTTTTTTCACAGGATCAAACATAAAAAGAATAATACAATCAGCACTAACTGTTGTTAATACAACATTCTTTTGGTTTGTTATTAACCCATCTACATTGCGATAATCTTCATTATTAACAGACCAAGAATCTTTATTTTTTTTATCTTTAATTACGACTATATTTGCCGTATGTTCTTGATTTACTTTAACAATATTTTTATAATCTATACCTAAATCTTGGCAAAGAATTTTATAATTATCACTTGATTTTTGATATTCTAAAGAAGACAAACTATTACTACTATTAAACATATCTGTTCGAAAACTATAATTATTATCTACAGTATAAGCATGTACTAAATCTTTATATTCTGATAGTTCTTTAAAACAAATATATCTAATTTTACCATTAACTTGCAATACTTCTTTATTGCTAAAATCCATTAACAAGCCTCCTATTTAATCTTCACATCTCCACTTACAGTCTTAACATCTAATTTATATTCTCCATAAGATGATTTAATATCTTTTTCGCCAGATACTGTACTAACATTTATCAAAGCTTCATTTAAAAGATTAATTTCAATTTCTCCACTTGTTGTCTCAAATCTTGTATTTTTATCTATCATAAAATTATTTATTTCAATATCTCCACTTGTTGTATTAAAATTACCACCACTTAAAAGATTATTTATATCAATTTCTCCACTTACAGTTTTAATAGAAGCTTCTTCTAATTTATCTATTATAACATCACCACTAGTAGTAGCAATATCTACAGATTTACCCTTATCGATACTTACACTTCCACTTATACTGCGAATTTTACATGTATTTAAATAACCAAGTGCAATATCTCCACTAGTAGTTTTAATATTATAATCACTACCTAATAAATCTGTTAAAACTTCTATATCTCCAGAATTACTACTAAAATTTATCTTTCCAAGAAAACCACTCGGAACATAAATAATTATTTCACTATCCATATTACAAAAACCAAAACAAATCGAAGACCCTGTTTGCTCTACAGTTAAAATTCCATTTTTATTTACAATATTTAAATTATTTTTATTCTTATCACTACTATAAAATTCTACTTTAACTTCATCAGATTTACCTTCTGTAAGTACCAAATCATAGCTTTTAACATCACTTATAATACTTTTTATATCTTCTATTTTAAAATTTTCAGTTTTAATTATTTTTTTATCTACCCCACCAAAATTAAACTTTAAATTAAAGCCCCAAAACATAAACCAAATAAGGCCAATTATAATACAAACTAGTATTATAATATTTGTAACAATTAATGTTTTATTATTCATTTTCTTCTCTCCTTAAAATATCTACTAATTCTATAATTCTCTTAATTAATGCTCCAATTATCAAAATTATCCATGATACAGCCCAAGCTTGAAACAAAAAACTTACTAAAAAATAAATTATTACAGTTAACATATTAACAATCGAATTAATTAATTTTCTTTTTTCTAAATTCATACCTAATTTTATTTTTCTATTATTAACTGGCTGAGCAGTAAAATAATAAACTAATATTATAGAAATAGACCCCAAACCAATTAATATAATTGTCGCCATTAAAGAATCACTAACACCAATCTCATCAAATATCATCATAATAATCATCATCACAACAAATATTACAATACAAAGCGACATAGTAAGTGCTTTATTTCTTTTTTTCTCCAAAACTATTTCCCGCTCTAAATAAGAATTACTTCCTTTCAATAATTCATCAGTTGAAATATCAAAAAAATCACACAAAGGCACTATTTTTTCAATATCAGGATTAGACTCCCCAGTTTCCCATTTACTAACTGTTTGTCTTGAAACATTAAGAACATTAGCTAAATCTTCTTGACTCATATTTTTACTTTTGCGTAAACTATAAATTTTTTCTCCAATAGACATATATTTTCTCACCTCAAAATCATTCTACTAAATTAAAGAGTTGCACACTACCAACTTTAATTTGAAATTTGTCAACCAACTTTAACATTATTAATTTTTATATATATTACCTTATAAATAGTATACCATGGTATTAAAAAAAATAAAGAATTTCTTCCTTATTTAATCAAATTTTAAAACTGCATAAGAATCAATATCTAATCCATAATACTCATATATCTTATTAACATTTAAAGTGGTTAAATCACTAGTTTTATATCCTAATAATTTTACAAACTCTCTTATTTCTTCTTCACTTGTTCCTTCAAATTCAACATAAGTAGGAATTAAAGGCCAAGAATCAATATCTATTTCAATATTATTATATACATATCTTATTCTTCTATTTTCTTGATAACTGCGAGCTTTATATCCTAACTTTTCTAATATTAAATTAGTATCATCAATATCACTTACTAAAATTTCTAATTCTTTTGTTCCATCTATTTTATCATTATTAATTTCTTTTATTGTAAGAGTTGAATGTTCGCCATCACTTCGAAGCCTTATCCACTTTCCTTTTACTGCAGGTTTAAAATCATAAACATATCTTTTTTGTTCATAATTATTAACAAATGTTGCTCCCATATTTTCTAATTTTTTAATTAATTCTTCTTTATTAATATCTAAAATTCTAGCTTCTATCTCTGTTTTCATTTTTTATTTCCTCTGCTATTCCATAAATCATATTAATACTTGTTGGAATTACATATTTAACATCCAACATATCGCATAAAGTCTTTACACATAAACGCATTCCACGTACACCACGCCACCATGACTCTTTATTAGTTCTATGACATATTTCATCTAAAGAAGTTTCATAAAAAAATTTTTGATCCTCTTTATCACAATCTGCTATTTCCATATAATAGGGATGCAATTTATTATCGTAAAACTTATTCTTCTGTATAGGATATTTAGCACCTTCCGCAAAATAAATATGGTCGCCTCCTGCCAGTACTAAAACATCTGCTTTATGCTCTGCAGGATTATCTATTAAACTTTTCATATACTCTAACATATCTTTATAATCACTTTGAACCTTATCGCTTCTAATATCAGGAAATTTATCTGTAGCACTAGTTACACCAAAATTATAAAATTGTTCCTCTACCAATTCTCCATTATCAAAAATTGCTAATTCTGTAGAAGCTCCTCCACCAATCATAATGGCTATACTACCTTTATAAGATTTATCAAAAGCTCCATAAGTAGTATATCTATTTTCTTTTTCACTACTAACTATAGTAAAATCATAACCAGTTCTATTTCTAAATTCTTCTAACCATAATTTTTTAGCCTCATCATCAAGATTTCTAAAAACACTAGTTCCATAAACATAAATATTAGTACATTTCTTCTTTAATTCTGCAATATAATTAAATAACTTTTCCTTATCACTATCAGCTATTTTATTTTCTTTTTTAAAATTATCTTTAAATTCAATAGTTACAAATCCTAAAGATTCTAAATCTTCTCCCTTATTAATAAAAGCCTTTGTATTAGTACTTCCAATCTCTACAATTATAAATTCCATTTTCTATTCGCCTCTACTTCTAACTCAATTATCATATAAAATACATTTATTGTCAATAATATTACTTTATTTTAATTGAGCTAAAACTTGCATTCCTTTTTTAGCCTGTTGATACTCCTCATGATGTTTAATTTTATACAACTTCCCATCTTTCAAAAAACTAGAACCTGTTTGATGAAAATCAAATTTAACATTATATAATTTACAATCTAAATATATTTTTTTTATCCAACTAAAGTCACACACTCTTGCATTTTGATAAGATTCTCCTCCTACAGATACCTGTTCTATTTCTCCAGTTTTTAAATATGGTTTTAAATCTACATATTCTAAAATGGGTGCTACTAAAATCATTTTTCTTTTTGCTTTAATATTTAATAAAATAGGAACTCTTATATCAGCCATTTTTTGATTTTCTGCCGTAACAGCTATAATTACATTAGAATATCCTTCATGCCAATCTTTTGGTAAAGAAACATCAAATCTTTCAATTCTTTTAGTACATATTAAAAAATTAACATCTCTTCTTTTCTTTATTATCTCCCATGCTTCATATCGCCAAGAATCTGCTTCTTCCAAAAAGAAATCTGATGTAAAACAAGTAGCCACTTCAGTTCCACTAGGAATTTTATAATCTCCTTTTCTATTCTTTTTTAAAGGTAAATTAAAATTAGTCTTACTACGATTAACAATACTTGCATCTTTATCTCGTATTTTATCTAAATAATAAACATAACAATTAGCACAACCAGGACTACACTTATGACAGCCATGCCAAGGACTCCATAATGTTTTCATTTATCACGTTTCCCAAATACAAGAGGATTTCCTCCAACAAAAGATATATTGCCATTATCATAAATTATAGCTTGATTATCATTTAAAGCATAAACTGGATATAGATTATCATTTAACACTCTCTTTAAAAATTTTTCATCCCATAACAAATGGTCTTCTCGCATAAAATGTGGCACAATACTAAAATCAACTATATCTAGTTCTGGTTTCTTTATTATCTCATCCTTAGAAACATTATATCTTTCTTGCCAAAATTTAACGCTTGTAATTTGTCTACATAATGCCATAGAACCAGCAGATGTACCCATAATTACTTTTTCATGAGTTATTTCTTTAAGTAAATCTATTGTATTAGTTTGACGAAATAACCCTGCTAAAAAATGTTTTTTACCTCCCATCAAATAAATAATATCAGCATTAATAAAACTTTTTTTTATTTCTTCCGCACTAAATTTTAAAATACTTACAAAGTAAATATTTCCTCCAATAAAATTTGCAATATTAGCAGATTCCTCTATAAACCATCTTTTATTACCACATGATGCCAAAGCTGCATCATAAACAATTGCAATATTTACTTCACTTAGTGATTTTCCTATTAGCTTTTCAACAGATAGTGCGATTTCTTTAGTCGTAAAACCAAAAGATGATATACATAACTTCATTTTAATCCTCCTTTTAACATAATTTTACTTTAAAATAAATTTATACTTAAACTAAACTTTCGTCTATTTTTAAGAATATTCAACAAATTTATCACTTTACCCTTAATATTATACATCAAATATATATCAAAGTAAAAAAAAGTCTAAAGCATTTAACTTTAGAGCTAATTTTAAAATTCTTTTTTCAAATAAATATTTTTAGATATTTTATAAGAAACTAATAAGATTAATACTATTAACATTGGAATTATTATAAACCAACATTTATCAAATAAAGTTACAATTAACTCTGGTACTTTAATAGAAATATTACTTTTAAATATTAATGTAATAATACCAACTATAATAAAAACACCAACAAACATACCAATTCTGCTTTTTTCAATTCCAAATTTAAAAATAAAAGGATATAATATAGCTTCTAATAATATAATACCTACTCCGCAACCTAAAGCACTAACAAATAACTCCTCAATATCTACATTATTCTTAATAAAACCAACTATAAAATAAATGCTAAATGTTAATATTATTGAAATTAAAACTATTAATAATGTAGCCAAATATTTTGCTTTAACAGCATTCTCCCTTCCTTTTGGAAGTGTAATTACAAAAGCATTAGTTTTATTATATTCATCATAACTAAAAGTTGACATCATAATAGTTATACTTAAAAATGCTGGTATAAAAAAGAAATTACTCATGTCATTTAAAGCCATTAAAATAAAAGCTATAAAAACCATTCCTAACATTTTTAAATTACTTTTTACCATCAACAAATCTTTATTTATCAAACCTTTCATTATTTATCACCCTTAATTACTAAAACCATCAAATCTTCTAATGTTATTTTATCTACAATAGCCTCTTTATATTTTTTACTTATACCATTTTTATCATTAATTAAAATATTATAATTATATTTATTTTTCTTATATGCAATAATATCTTTCTTATCAATATTTGAAAAATAATCTATTTCACATTTAAGAATTTTATAATTATCCATAATATTATCTCTATCTTCATTTAAAATAATTTGCCCTTTATCTATAAAAATTATTTTATCTGCAATATGTTCTAAATCACTAGTTATATGTGTTGACAATAAAATAGTATGTTCTTCATCACTAATAAATTTTAAAAATATATCCAATACTTCGTTTCTAACTATGGGATCTAATCCACTTGTAGGTTCATCTAAAATTAAAAGTTTTGGATGATGAGCTAAAGCTGTTGCTATCTCAAGTTTCTTTCTCATTCCTTTTGACAAAGCTTTAATTTGTTTATTTTCTAAAATACCAAATTCTTTTAAATATTTAGCAAATAAACCAACATCCCATCTTTTATAAATATCCTTCATTATTAAATTAATATCTTTAACAAAAAGAATTTCCGGTAAAAACATATCATCTAATACTACACCTATATCCTCTTTAATAATCCCATCTTCTTGTGTTAAATCTTTTCCAAATATTTTAATATTACCATTATCAATTTTTAGAATTTTTAAAATAGAATTTATAAGAGTAGTTTTTCCAGCTCCATTTTCACCAATCAAGCCTACAATAATTCCACTAGGTATATCTAAGCTTATTTCGCCTAATTGAAACTTATCATCATATCTTTTAACTACGCTTTTTAACTCTATAGCTTTCTTCATTTTTCTTCCTCCTCTAAATAATCAAACAAATCTTTTATTTCCTCTTTACTTATCTCAAATTTATTAGCAATTTCTAAAATTTTAATTATATTTGCTTCTATTTCTTTTTTAGCTTGCTCCATAGCTAATTCAATATTTTTAGGAGCTACAAAACTACCTTTTCCATGCCGTGTAATTATATAACCTTCATTTTCAAGTTCATCATAAGCTTTTTTTATTGTCATTACACTTATTCTTATATCTTGAGCTAATGTTCTAATTGAAGGCAAACTTTCATTTTCCTGCAAATCACCATTAATTATCCCATTAATTATGGCATTTTTTATTTGCTCATATATTGGAATTGCACTATTATTACTTATAATAATTTTCATATTACCTCCATAACTGTTATATGTAGTATATAACAGTATATAACATCTTGTCAATAAAAAAAGATTAACTTTTACGTTATCTTTCATAGTATTTATTTAATAATGAGTTCTTAATTCATAAACTACAATTTTTTCTTTCTTAATACCAACTTCTTTATCAAACAATGAAAATTCCACAATAACATCCATAAGCCCCTTAGAAATAATATAATTATAAATATAATCAAAATATGGAATATTGTCTAAACTTCTATCAAATATATTAGTTTTTAAATTATACGTTGGATTACAAAGCGCATCTCGAACAGATGCTTTAGAATCAGTAGACAAAGTAGCATATATTTCGCCATTTGATAAAAACTCAATTTCTCCTACTAACAACTGATTATTAGAATAATTTGCAGAACTAACATTAATAGAAAAAAGACTATATTCCTTAATTTCTTCTAAAACATTTTCTTTAGTAACCTTTAATTTAAAAACTCCACAAGATTTAGATTTATCTCTAATGGCATAATATGCTACTGGATAATTTTCCAAAAATTTCTTAACTTTATATTCTTCCCCTTTTTTAAATATTTGTTCAGGAAATTTATTAAGTTTCAATTCATTAATCTTTTTTGGACTTTCTAATTTATTTTTGATTTTCATAATATTCTCCTAAATAAGTTTACAATATCGTTTTTTTAATTACCAATTCAATTTATAGAAATAATTTAACACAAATTTAAGTAAAATAAAACTTAAACTTTAAATATTAAAGTATATATTTAATTAATTCTTAAACCATTTGATTGAAAGTATTAAAAAATAATCATAATTTTATTCAAAAACATAAACCTTTACATTCATTTAAGAAATTTATCATATAGTTGTAAAAGTTCTCTACTTATTTTAGCAATCTCCAAAAATTTATGATTTTTTTATTACAGTTAAATTATAACATTTTTCACTTGAAATTCAATAATTCAAAAAAAGAATTATCAAGCTCTAACACCTTAAAACCATCTATAATTTATTAACTTCCATTCTCAAATAATAAAAAAAACTAGGCAATACTTCTAGTTAATATTTACTACTATCAAATAAAAAGTTCGAGTATCAATCAATATGGTGCAAGAGAGGAGATTTGAACTCCCACAAGTATTCACTCGCTACCCCCTCAAAGTAGTGCGTCTACCATTCCGCCACTCTTGCATAATTAAATTATAATTTTTAAAATTTAAAAAGTCAATCATAGACTGACTATTTTCCACTAGTTATTAATTTTAAATTTCTTCTTAAATAATTCCAAAAATTAGCTTTTTCTAATTCTTCTTTTATAATTATATCAACTTCTCTTACAATATTTCCTTCATTATCAATTATTTCTACTGTACCTACAACTGTATTTTTATTAATAGGAGCTTTTATTTTAGAGGCTTTAATATTAAAACTGTAATCCTTAGGTTTTTCTGTAACTCCAAGCAACTGTGTTGCATCTTCTTTTAAATAAACCTTAACCTTATCTACTCGACCATTAACTACTTGAACTTCTCCCAATTCTTTATCTTTAGAATAAATAATTACATTTTTATAAGAATTAAATCCATAAGTTAACAAAGTAGCAGTATCTTTACTACGACTATCACCACTACTAGCTTTCATAACTACACTTATAAGTCGCAAATCATTTTTTTTAGCTGTTGCTGTAAGACAATAACCTGCATCAGTTGTATATCCTGTTTTCAAACCATCTACTCCGTCGTAAAATCTTACTAATCTATTTGTATTAACTAGCCACACTTGTGAGCCATCTGGTTTAGTCAAATAATCTTCATAAATAGAAGTAAATCTAAGTATATCCTGATATTTAAGTAACTCTTGCCCCATCTTTGCCATATCTCTCGCTGTTGAATAATGATTTTCATTATCAAGACCATGTGGATTAGCAAAATTTGTATTTTCTAACCCTAAATCTTTTGCTTTTTTATTCATTAACTCTACGAATGCTTCTACACTTCCGCTTATCTTTTCAGCCATTGCCACCACTGCATCATTAGCGCTAGAAACAGCTATACATTTTAATAAATCTTCTAATTTATATTCTTCCCCTTCTTGTAAAAAAACTTGCGAACCACCCATTCCACTTGCATTTTTACTTATAACTACTTTATCATTATAATTTAAGTTACCATTATCAATATTTTCCATAATTAAAAGCATACTCATAATTTTAGTCATACTAGCCATTGGAAGCTTTGCATCTGCATTTTTTTCATATAATACTTTTCCACTTGCGTAATCAATTAAAATAGCTGATTCACTTTCTAAATTTAAAGAATCCTCTGCATTTACAAAAGTAATTGGAATTAAAAATGCTAAACTAAATAAAAACATAAAAACTTTTTTCAAAACAAATAACACCTCTAATTAACTGTACGCTTTAAGTATCTTTTTATGACATTATCTATTTAATTTTACAATGCCAAATCTTTTTTGATAAGAATCAATATTACTAAACTTCAAAAACATAATTATAAAAGCCACATACATACTTGAGCCTAGAAATGCTATCATTAAATCCAACATTGTATCATTAAGCCCTATATCTAAATAACCTCCTTTAATAATTGCTAATTCTTGCTCTTCTTTATTATACAAAGTTGTTTTAGAAATATCTTTAATTACAACTGGCTTACTATTTTTACTAGCATCTAATTTTATCGAAGATATTTTAGTTAATATAGTATCTTTCTGACCATCCCAATTTAAATATTTATCTGTATAATATTCACCAAATTCCCACATTACTCCAATAGTAATGCTAAAACAAATAGAAACAATTAATAAAATATAAGAAACACCTTTAGAACAATTTTTAAAAACGAGCCTTAAAAAAGCAAAACAAACAGCAACTCCTAATACTCCACTAAAAAAATGCACTAAAATATCCCACCAAGAAATAAGTGTATAAAAATTATAAACTTCTCCTAAAATACTTGTTAAAAATATAAAACAACAAATTAATAATTCTAAAGTATTAGATAAAAAAAACTTAAATTTATACTGAACAAATTTTAAAACTATTAATAATATCAAGGAAAAAGCACACAAAAAAACTTTATCCCAAAAGCCCAAAAACAATTCATTTATTAAAGAACTACTTATAAGAAAAATTATAACTATTAAAAAAATATTACTAATTCTAAATTTCTTCATTAATATCTAAACCTCTATATTAATTTGTCCAAAATTTTAAAATTTAGTATTTTTTTATAATATTTTTCTTGTTTTTAAATAACCCCAAAGAACAGGACAAATATTTTCTACATCTAACTTAGAGTTAGCCAAAGCATATTTAATTATATCCAACATATTATAAGAACCATTAATATAACATAATTTTATTTTTTTAGAATCTACACCATGATTTGAAAAAGTATGTAAATTCCATTTATCCATTTTTATAGAATCCAAATTTGAATACTTTAAAGAATAACCAGCTTTCATCAAAAAATACTTATCATACCCCTTAGCTTTTATCTGATCCATATCATCAAAACTAAAGTCTAAGCCTTCTTTAACATCTATATTAAGTAATATATATTTTTTTAAAAATCTATCAAAATATTTATATGAAACAAACTTATGTAATTTATTAAATTCTATCCATTTAAAATAAGCTTTAATAAATAACTTTGAAAATATATTCTTTCCTTTAATTTTTGTACCTATATTAAAAAACCCTGGAATAAGTGGATATTTTTCACAAATATTTATCCAACAATCAAATAATATTAAAAGATTATCTAACCCTTCTACAAAAAACACCTTTTTCGTAACCTCCAAAGATTGAGCATGAAAAGATTTTTTTGGTAACAAACCTTTTTCTTCAATAGAAATAATATTCTTCTTTTTTGTAAAATGAAAATAATTAAAATCTATATCCTTCAAAGATATTTCATACTTTATCATAGCAACCTCTTACTTCAGAATTAATTATAACATATTTTCCTAAACAAAAAAACTTCCTAATAAGGAATATTCCAGCAACTAAATCTAAATTAACAGTTTCATTAAAAGAAAAAACTTATAGCTTAAACACTTCAATATTTTAATATTTCCATCAACATTTTAAAACTCGTTAATGAAATAAAATCATCTACAAGTACCAATTAGGTTAGCTTCACAAAATTTATGACATAAATATAACAGTTTACAACATTTTTGCTTTTGTCTTATTTTTCATATAAAACCCAAAAATTCTTTCTTCTTCTCAATTACGATGGATAACTGTTATAAGAAAGAAATTATTTATCTCTATAAGCAAATAATGGTAATAGTAGTAGTACAAAAAGAATAATACCTAATAAAATTAGAAAATATCCTATTATATTTTTTAATCTTATATAGCTAATGCTTAAAAAGATAATAACAAATAATAAAAGTATAATTACTGAATAATATATAAAAATGTAAGGCAATCATCTTTTAAGACTTATTTTTTTATTAAATGCTTTGTTAACAATTAGATTATTTAATATGCCTAATATAACTTCGAATGCTTCCATGCTAATACCTTTTACCTATGTTTTTGCACTATAAACCTAAAATTTTTGAGAAATGTCTGCATTTTGTTCTCATTTGCTACAAAATGTTCTGAGCTAGAAATACCCGATCCAGTTATAAAAAAGTTGATGGGTCATAGTTTATCTAAAGATGTGACTAACGATGCTTATGTAAAAAAATCAATAAAAGAATTATTAAAGTATTTAGAAAGAATAGAATATTAGCATTATAAATGTGTATATTACTTGTATATTACGTAGCAAAGATTATAGGTGTTTATGAGTGAAATTTGAAAATTCAAAAAATAAGCAAAAATAAAACAAACCCAGTATTTATTTAGGTTTGTTGATATTCTAACTGGTGCCCTAAGGGAGGACGTTCAATAACTTTTTTTGAATATCACAATGTGTTATACTATAAAAGGTGATTATAATGAACATTGGAATAGATATAGATGGAGTTCTTACTGATTTGGAAAATTATATAAAAACTGTTGGTAAAAAATATATGATTGAAAATAATTTAGGCTTTGATGATACAATGAATACAAATTCCATTTGTGGTTTTTTAAGTAAAGAAGATAGTCACCAATTTTGGGATACACATTGGGAAAAATATGCTACATCTATAAAAGTTAGAGAAAATGCTAGCAATATAATCGAAAAATTGAAAAATGATGGAAATAAAATAATTATAATTACTGCAAGAACCTACGATAGCCAAATTGTCAAAAGAGGTATTAAAAGACAAAAAAATATGGAAAAACTAATTATCAAATGGTTGGATAAAAATAATATAATGTATGACAAGATTGTTTTCTCTAATTTAAATAAGCTAAAGGCTTGCTTAAACAATAAAATTGATATTATGATTGAAGATTCCATTTCAAATATAGAACAACTAAAAAATCATATGAAACTACTATGCTTTGATGCAAAGTACAACCATTCATATACTAATAACCAAATTTATAGAGTATATAAATGGGATGATGTATATAACATTATTAGTAAGATTTAATTATGTTTTCTAAAGCACTAATTATTTTATTAGTGTTTTCATTATTTTTAAACATCATGTCAGGATGACTACTATAAATCATATCTTTAAATTTTCTAAAAGAAAACCATTTTACTTCAGATAGTTCATCTTTTTGAATCTTAAACTCATCAACATTTAAATTACATCTTGAATAATATGCTACTGTATATTGCCTATTTGGAAACTTGTCTCTTCTTAGTTCGACTAATAACTTAATTTGATTTTTAGTTAAAGTTAACCCTAATTCCTCTTTTGTTTCTCTAATAATTGCTTCTTTACTTGTTTCTCCCGCAATAACATGACCTCCATGCCATGCCCATTTGTTTGGCTCAATTTCTTTTGTTGAGGATCTTTTTTGTAAAAGAATTTCACCTTTCTTGTTCAATAATATTAGTGCTACTTCTTTGTGGTATTTTCCTTCTTTGTGAACTTTGTTTTTATCTAATATTTCCCCAGTTGGAATACCATTCTCGTTTAAAACTTCTAATAATTCCATATAAACTATTCCCCTCGTAATTTGCATAATGATTATTGTCATTATGCAAGTGTGTTTACTAAATTGACATATTCAATTAGTTTCTTTATAAATATTCTACCATATTTTGAAGTATTTTAAAACTCGAAACATAAAAGTTCGAGTTTGGTATCAATCTGGTGGCTCCAGCGGGAATTGAACCAGCGACACAAGGATTTTCAGTCCTCTGCTCTACCGACTGAGCTATGGAGCCAAAAAAATGGCGGTTCGTACGGGATTCGAACCCGTGATCTTCTGCGTGACAGGCAGACGTCATAGGCCTCTAGACTAACGAACCACAATTGGTTGCGGGAGAAGGATTTGAACCAACGACCTTCGGGTTATGAGCCCGACGAGCTACCAGACTGCTCCATCCCGCGATATACATGCTAACACTTAAAGTGGCGGAGGAAAAGGGATTCGAACCCCTGCGCCGATTGCTCGACCTCCCGGTTTTCAAGACCGGTCCCTTCAGCCAGACTTGGGTATTCCTCCAAGAACTTTTTTCTCGTTAACAATTGAATTATAACATAATATAAAATAACATGTCAACAAGTTTTTAAATTCTACATTCTAAAACAACTATTTTTTAGCTCCATATTATATTATATTCCCTATTTACCAGTAAAATATCCATAAAAATTAAAAATTATCATAAAAACACTTGCAAAACTAAAAAAAACATATTATACTTAAATAGTCTTATTAATTAAGACAGTGCCTGCCCAAGTGGCGGAATAGGTAGACGCACAGGACTTAAAATCCTGCGAGTGTTAAAGCTCGTGCCGGTTCAAGTCCGGCCTTGGGCACCATCTGAAAATTTAAGCCTTTCAAAGGCTTTTTTTATTACTAACAAAAAAGGTTCTAATTTTAATTTAGAATCTTTTTATATCTTTAACTTTCTCATTAATCCAAATATTAAGATGTTTCTTTAATGGCAAAAAACCATTTAAATCTTCATCATCTGCATCTTTACCATCAACCTTATAATTAATATTCTTTATTGACAATTTAAGCTGATTTGTTTTTTCATCAATTCCTATTATTTTAGCAAAAATTTCTTCTCCCATTTCCCCATAATCAGTCACATTTCGAACGAAACTTTCAGAAATCTCTGATATATGAATTAACCCATCATAATCCGCATCAACACTTACAAATATCCCGTAATCCTTAAAACCAGATATAGTACACTTCACAATATCATTTACTTTATACATATATATTCACCACCTAAATTATAACACATTTCCCTTTACTTTTAAAAATTTTTAAAATATAATTATTTATACAAGGTGATTATAAATGGAAAAAGATAAAGCAACTCAAATAAAAGAACTATTAAACGATATTCGTCCTTTATTAAATCAAGATGGTGGCGATATTGAATTTATAAAATACGAAGATAAATTTGTTTTTATAAAACTTACAGGGGCATGTGCTCACTGTGGATATCAAGATGAAACTATCAACTATGGTATTGAAACTTACTTAAAAGAGCAAATACCTGAAATTGAAGGAGTTATAAACGTAGAATTATAACTCTTTTTTTAATAGCCACTCTATTCTTTCAATTGGAGCATATCTACTAATTTCAAAATAAGCTTCTTGTAAAAATATTTCATATGCCTCACTTTTATCAATTATTGGAATTAAAGCATCTTCATCTTCCTCATCATTCATAACTTTTTCATATATATCAAAATAATATGTTGGATAAATTAATCTTGCATACAAAAGCTGCAAACTATAAATTGAAAATTTTTTTAATCTCAAAACTTCTTTTAAATAACTAATAGCATTCTCTCCTGCCATAAAAGCACTCTTAATAAAACTAGCTATATCTCTTACCTCTAAATCAAAAATAAAACTCAAAGGATTAAAATAATTCAATTTATAATTTGGAAAATTAATTCTTTTATGTGACAAACAAATTCTATCCCTATCATCTGGTTTATATTTTGCAATTGTACTATTAACATAACTAATAGCATTTTCTCCCAAACCTATATAATAACTAAAACTATCTAAAATAACTTTTTTATCTTTACCAAGCTCTCGAATTTGATATTCAAAATAATCTAACTTATCACTCCAAAGTTTAGCCCAAGAATTTCTATAAATTTTACTCTTATTAGCGTTTAATAACAAACTATTATTAAAATTTATAATTGAATCTAATCCATATTCTTCATAAATATCGCCAATTGGCTTAAGAAGAATATAATTTCCCCCATTAACATTAGTAACAATCTCATTAAATTTATTTCCAATAATATCATGCACTAAAATACCTCTAGATTTAAGTTCTTTACTCACTAAAATTATATCTTCTAACTCTGTATCTAATCTTTTTAAAGGAACAAAATAAAAACTATCACCATAATATTTAAAACGGTAAATACTACCCCAATATTCTACTTCTGAAACATTAAAATTATAATAATAATTTATACTTTCTTTCATAATATCACTATTAAACCATATGAAAAAACTGATGTTTATATAACACCAGTTTGATTATTATCAGGAGCTTGTGGCATAAAATTATTCAAATCCATAACTCTTTGGGCATTATCATGAGCTATATTAGCTACTTGTTCTCTAGCCTCGGCATTAGCTAAATGCTCACTTGCATTTTTTAATTTTTGCTCTATCTCAGCTTCTTTTCTTTTCAATTCTTCTTCTCTTTTTTTATACTCTAATAATTGCTTTTGATATTTTGAAATAACAGCATCAAACATATTCTCACAAGCTTTTAAAAAAGTCTCTCTATCACTATCAAATTCACTATTATCATTATTCTCAACTTCAGTAGTTACCGATGCAGTAGCAACATTATTAGTAGGTATTGGAGCAACTTCCATTGGAGCACTACTCATACTTACATTACTTGTAACATTATTATTTGGCATTACTGGTGCAACTGGAGCTGTAGGCATTACAGATTCTGCTACAGGTTCAGGAGGCATCATATTAACTGCTGGTGCAGGTGATTCTACAGCATTTGGAGTACTTACTTCTTTAGGAGCCTCTGCTGGAATAGGATTATTTTCTACTGGCATTGGATTAACTACATTAGAATTTACAGCAACTTCTGGTTGTAAAACAGTTTCTGGAGTAGATACTACTTCTGGAGCTGCAGGCATTACAGTTTCATTAAAAACTTCTGGCTTAGCTTCTTCTACTCCGTTATTATCTGGCATTAAAACTTCCTCAGCTGTAGTACCTTTATCATCATTTACTACATATCTCGACTTTATCATATCAAAAGAAGCCTGTGGTAAAGTAAGAGGCATATAATAAGCTTCATCAGCATTTAAATCATTACCAATATTTACATACTGAAAATTAGTACCACTAATTATACCTTTTAAATAATTCTTAACACTTTGCCACTCATTAGTATCATTTATTTTCTCCAATTTATTATTACTTAATTTACTAACATAAATTATAGGCAAACCCATAGAACCATTTTTTTCACTATCAAAAACAGTATAAACATTATCTTCAACTTTAAAAGCACTAACCAAAGGAAGTGACTCCACACCTCCAACAGGCTTTGTAATATTCACCTTAGCCATAAACAATCCCTCTATTCTTTAAACATTATAACAAAATAACTTTTTATATTCAATCTTTTATTTCGCTAATCATAAACCACCGACAACCATAAGCACAATTATTTAAAATATATTCATCTACTTTATCTACATCATTTATAACTTTAAAATTTTTATTAGTTTTACTATTAAAACCTTTAAGTCTTAACTTCCCGTAGGCAATATCACCTACAATATAATCAAAATCATCAAAATAATCAGTAAGCTTTTCTGACAATGCTTCTATATCTATAGCATCTTTATAATTACGCATAACTTGATATTTTTTATGATTAACCTCAATAACTTCCATAAACCCTCCTGCTTAAGCTAAACTAAAAATAATAATTGCTATTACACTAAATGAGGTTACAATAACACTCATCAGTAATAAAATATCCACATATCCATTTCCAGTTGTAACTTTTTTACCATAGTTCTTAAAATTATTTATTGCTGATTCCAAATCATCATCTCTACTTGGACTAGTAGCATCTACCATAAAATAATTATAAGCCTCATTTTTAGCATTCTCTATTTCATCTTTACTCATATTTTTAAGACTAGACAAATCTACTCCCACATATTTTAAAGCTTCTAAATTAAGATTAGTACTAATAGTCTTTGATAAATCACTAGTAACATCAAATTGATTAACTTTAGAATAATAATACTTCTCTATATATTGTGGATTTTCACTAGCTAAATAATTATATGAAACTCTATATGGATTCTTAGTATGACTTGTATAAGCCAGATCTAAAAACATTTCTTCTTCTTGATAAGTTACTTCAACACTATTTCTTTTAAAAATAAACATATCTACTAAATACTTTAAAACATTTTTAAAATAAGGATTTTTAAACTTAATTTTACCATTATTATTTTCTTCTTCAAATTTATAATAATTTAAAAACTCTTCTTTAAAAATTGCAATATCTGCTCTACTCATTCCATACTTCGCTAAATTATTAAAAAAAGCAACACTATTATTCAAATAATATGGATTTAAAACATCTAGTTCACCATAAATAAAAGCTAAAATTCGTACTGTAACCACTAAGAAAGAATTATAAAGAATACTATCTTTATTTTTAGAACTTGATAAATATAATTCTATTGCTCTACTAATAGCAATATTAACAAAGTACTCTTCTTTCATATGATTCACCTAGTCTATTATACCACATAAAAGCTTTATAAAACAATTATCAAATTATGTAAACCTATTTACAATGATTTAACTATCTTTCAAAAAAAATTTATACAAAGGAACATCTAACGCTTTAGCTATATTATTAATTGCTACTAAATTTATAATATTATTCTTTCTTTTAGCTTCCATATTTCTAATTATACTTATACTAACCATACATATTCTTGATAAACTTTCCTGAGATAAGTATCCATATTTTAAATTATTCATTCTATAAAATCTAATATTCTTTCCTATGATATTATAAACTTCATCTATATCCATTATTAACCTCAAAACAAAAAGAGCACTTGACCACGAGGGCATAAAGCCAAAAGAGAGTTTGGAAATCGATCAAGTGCTCTTCTATACAGATTTTTCTCTGTACACTTTAATTTTATATTTACTGAGAGTAATAGTCAACAAAATTCGTTCGACAATTTTTGCCAAATTAACATTTATTACATAACTAGGCGTTAATTTATACACTAAAACAAAACTTGCATAAAATAAACTAGGTGATTAAAATGTGTCCAAATAGAAATTGTGGTGGCGGATTATTTACTATCCTAGCTATATTTTGTTTATCAATACTTATCTTCTATCAAATAATTATAACGCTTATAATTCCATTAAGATTTAATCTTTTTATTCTTTTAATAGAAGTATTTTTATTATTTTATTTAATGTTTCGCATTATATACCCTCGCTGCTAAGATTTTTAATTAAATTCTCAGTCTTAAAAATATAGTCTAATTTTTTTCTAATATCTCTTGTAACATTCATTTCTTTACCTTCTAAATTAATTAATGGTGGAATACTTATTACAATAAACAATAATTTTTGCTCATTATCCTTTAAAGGATAATTTTTTAAATATTTACGAAATAACGATTCAAAATCAAAATTCATATATTCTTTTTGATAAAAAGTAATTAAATCTAATATTGGCGAATCGATCTTTGATTTTTCCCAACTAACCAAATATCCCTTTTTATTTTTTATAAAATGTTCAACTTCTAAATTATTATGAATAAAAGCAACTCTTTCTTTTAAATCATCTTTAGTACTATCATACCAAACATCAAGTTCATTTAACGTATAGTCTAAAGCTGCAAAAACTTTATAAATATTTCGCATAAATAAATAATGACTAGGACTCATATAAGTTTCTTCTATTAAAATATTATACATATTATCATAATAATTTTTAGTATAAATAATATTATTTTTCAAATTATCATATATCTCTTTATACTTATCCTCAGTTATTTCCTTATAATAAGTAGTTTTATTATGAAGAAGTGCTACTAATTCCATCATATCTAAAGCTTTTTGTTCAACTGGCATATTAACTTCTTCTACATATTGAAATACATTCACATCACTTCGCATTTCCCCTTGCAATTCAGGAAAATAATCAAAACTACGACTAATTAAATAACTATAAGCTTTATTTATTTTATTATCTTTTTTTTCTTTTATCACATAAGAACCACTTGTTGAATCTATAATTGTCACATTTTTCTTCTTTGTTATACGATATGGCTTATAAGTACCTTTTATTTCTTCTAGTGCATTATTCATTTTTATCAGGAATAATTAATTTATCTCCTTGAGCAATGTTATTTAAATCATTATATTCAGCTAAAATACTCATATTCGAATTATACATTGTACAAATAGTTTCTACAGATTCACCATCACTTACCATATGAATGTGATATGTAGTATATTCATCATCTACACCTTGAACACTACTAATAATTGTATTTTCACTCTCTTTAATAATATTAGTATCTTCTCTAATTTCTACAATTTTTTCATCTCTTTCTAGATTTTCTTCTACTATTAAATTTTCTTCCTTATCTGAATCTACTTCTAAAGTCTCTAATATTTCTGGCTCTTGTTCTATTAAATCCTTTTCCAGATTTTCTTCAGTTTCAAATAATTCACTTGCATCTCTAAATACTGTTTCTTCTTCAACAACTTCTTCTTCTATTTCTTTTTTACTAGCAATAACATTAAAATCAATATTTACTCTAAGAATATTACTTTCTACGATCTCATATGTAAAATCTTCAATCATAAATTCAATTGTATCTACATCAATATCATCAGCAATTTCTATTTCAAAAGGTAAAATATAAGAAAAAGCCTCTTTATTAACACTAACCTCATGACTTTTAAAATCTCCTGAAACTATAAAATTTCCTTTTAAATTTCCATCTTCCACTTTAATCTCATGCTCTAAGCTAATACTAGTTATCTCATACAGTTTTTTTTCAAAGTCAATATCTTTTGTAAATGGTATTTTACAATTCATCTAATCATCTCCTAAAAAATTGTATTCTAAGAAATTAATTTTTATAACAAAAAAAGAATCTAATAATTTAGGTTCTTCCTATTACATTTGAATTACTACCTATAGCTGATAAAGTATCTTTTAAACACTTATGAGAAGCATTTTCAGCTGCATTTTTTACATCAACATTAACAGCTAATAAAGCATCAATAAAACTTTTAATTAATTCACTATCAATTCCACTTTTTAAAGAATCTCTACATAACATAACTCCTTTAAACCAAGTTTCATATAATATTGTTGTTCCTCTCATAGTTGCAATTAAATAACTAATTCTTTCTTCAATTGATTTTTGACTTGAACTCATTATACCCCTCCTTTTTGGCGAAATGTATTATATCACGGTAAAAACTACAAGTCAAATTTTATTTTTCTCCATATTATATTAATAAACTCATATAATTAAATTGACTTTTCCCTCTTATTATGGTAAAGTTTTATAAGTAAACAAATTTTGGAGGTGGCGAAATGGCAAAGAAAGTTACAACAAAGAAACCTTTATCAGGTAACAAAAGAAGTCATGCACTAAACGCAACAAAAACAAAACAAAAACCTAATATTCAAAAAAAGACTATTAATGGAAATAAAGTTAGAATCAGTGCTAGAGAAGCTAGAACAATTGAAAAATAACACCTTAAAGTGTTATTTTTTTATTCTTATAAGACCTCTATTATCACTAGACCTTCTAAAAGCTTCTGACAATAATGTTAAATCAAATTTAAAATGCATATATCCACGCAAGCATTCAACAAAATAGTCTTGTGAAGGAATGTGATAACTATACCTTCTATTCATAACATATATTAATGCTTCTATATCTTCACCAGCAATAGTTATAGGCATATATACTTTACCATATAATAATGGAAACCCTTCATAATAATCTAAAGCTTGCTCTTCTTCCCTACTAATCTTAAAAATACCTACTGGAACAATTCCATCTTTTTGAGGTTCGATTGTAAGATATGCATAATTATCACAAGAACCTCTAAAAGCTAAAGCATACCCATCTAAAACAGTTGCTCCTACATATTCAATATATGGACATCTATTTCTTAATAAATTTAGATTACTACCATAAGCTAAATAATATTTCTTATCATTCATTAGGCACTTCTCCCTGATGCCATTGTAACAAGACTAGAATCTCCTAAATATTGCTTTAAAAAACACACTTTATCTAAATCGTTATCAAAAATCAAATCAACGAACTCAAAAGCATCTCTTAATAATACATTATTACACTGATGCAAATATTCCTGACCTGTAAGTTTTTGAGCTTCTAATCTATCTAATCTCTCACTCAATAAATCACTATCAACAGATTTATTAGCCGCTGCTAATGTCATTTTTAATGTTGCATTTACATCATTTTGAATAACGCAATTATCAGTAGTAGAATTAAATAAACGCAATTCAAAAGTATTATATGGACTCATAGCACGAGAAAAATCTAAACTTCTAAAATTAATAGCACCTTTTTTATTTTCTTCATAATCTTCCAAAAAGCTTTTTATACTTCCTAATCTTCTTTTTTCTAATAAATTACGTTGTTGTAGCATTTTCAACCCTAATGGTCTAGCAAAATATATAAAAGTATCACGCATTCTATGTTTATCGCCTTTAGCAAATCTTACTAAAACTCTTTCATAAAGCATATATATTTTAGCTAATAGTTCCCATGAATGGTAATCTCTACCTAATAAATGTGTCCCTACGCTAACATGTAATCCTGCATTTTTATCTGTCTTTGCATCATTACATTTTAAAAGTTCACAAATCAAATATAAATCTTGCCATACTCTTTTCTCATCAGATAATCTTGAAGAAACAATCTCTCCACCAGACTCCAAAGTAGAATCTATAGTAGATTCCCAACCACCAAGAATATTAACAAACTTATCAGCTTTTGCTTTATCCATACCTTCATATTCTATTTCAACACCAAAAGACGCTGAACTAGGAAGATTTAAACTATCTCTATAAGGTATTTCAAACTTTGAAATCAAATTTAAAAAATCTAAAATATCATTTCTCGGAATCTCCGAAAAATTTGTATTTGAATATAATAACCCCTTATTATTCATCAACCATTACCCCTTTTTTTATGCCAACATTATAACATAACCCCCCCCCCTTGTCAAATTTTAAAAAAAACTTATTACTTCAAGAATTAAATGCCCCTTTTTAAAACTTGCATTTAATTCTTTAATTTATTATTTATTTTAAATCAAGAGTACGTCAATATTTACTAAAACCCTTGACCTATAAATAAATATTAGCAAACTAATTTCACAGTAAGCAATTCGTTTGTTTGTTATTATTAATAAAATTTTTTTATTAAATATTGCATTTATTTTTTACTAACATTTAATATAAAAAACGCTTTATTATTAAAACTTAATTAAAAAAGACATGATATTAATCATGTCCAAATACATAAATATATGTGTTATATATTTCTAAAATTTATGGTAACCTCTACCACCAGGAATTGACTGTGGTTTTTGATCTTCAGAAGCCTCATTGTACGAAGCATTCATAGAAACATCTTTAACACTATAACCCAATATTTCCTTTTGAGCCATAACAAGTCCATAATGATCAGTTTCAAAAAGTTGAATATAATCTTTAGCTCCAGAATAATAATAAACACTAGACCCATTAGCCGCTACCTGTTCAATAATTATAGAAGCGCCTACAAATGGTAACGAATATGTACCAATTACAATTCTATCAAAAGGTTCAACTAATTTAATAGGGCCTTTTATTTCCTTACGTTCTCCTTTTTCATAATAAATACAAACGCCTTCATCTCCTATATGAGATTCTAAAAATTTCATTTGCATAGCTACTAATTCCTTAGGCATATTTCTCTACTCCTTTACTATCAAATATAATATCACAATACTAACTTTAAATCAATTGTGCTTTACATCAGTTTACCATTATTATAAACAACATTTTATTATTTAATACTAAAATAAGATTTTTCTTTATCTAAATTTATATTTTTTAATTTTATCATTTCTTCAATAGTCACAAAAGCATAATCTTCTTTAATCAGCTGTTCCATTGCCAATAAAGCTCCTTCAATTGAAGTATCATACAAATCATGTAATAAAACAATTGCTCCATCATGAGCATATTTAACAATATTCTCCGCTATTTTATTCTTATCTTTTAACTTCCAATCTTCTGTATCTATATCCCATAAAATTGTATACATATCCGCTAAGCTCTTTATTTCTTTATTAATATTACCATAAGGAGGTCTAAGTAAAGTAGGTTCAACTCCTATAATATCTTTAATAACTTTATTAGTATTTTTAATCTCTCTTATAATATCATAATCATTTAATTTCAATAAATTAAGATGACTATAAGTATGACTACCTATTTGATTTCCTTGTAAATAAGCTTTTTTAAGAGTATCTTTATACTGATTAACCCGACTACCTAACACAAAAAAAGTCACTCTTGCATTATATTTATCTAAATTATCCAAAAGTTTATTTGTTGATTTTAAAGCAGGACCATCATCAAAAGTAAAAGCAATTAATTTTTTTCCTTGAAATTCATCCAAAGAACGCACTTTAGGATTTATTGTTTCTTCATTATTATTTCCATGAGGTATAATATACTCCTCTTTTATCACTTCTCTTAATTCATTATAAGGAATAATTATTTTAATCTCACCATAAGCCCATGCTGCTACATGATACGGTGGAAATAAAATTTCTAAACCTTCCTGAATAAATGTAAAATGTAAAAAATTATCTAACTTAGCTTCTGTCCCTTCTCTAACCATTTCTTCTGATAAATTTAAACTATTATTATGACTATATTCCATTACATAATAATAAGCCAAATTTGATAATTTAGACAAACTATCATCACTAGCTAATAAATCATTCAAAGTTAATTCTTTACCTGTTTGATTATTATAATAATAAGACTTATCTTCTCTTATATAATGTGCTCCACCTGTATAAGAAAAAATAAGCAAATGAAGAACATCTATATTATTATAACTACTTAAATTATATGTAACTGAAAAATCATATTTTGATTCTTTTTTCTCCAAATCTTTTATACTGTTAATAAATTCTTTTTTTCTATCATCAATAAAACTTATTGCCTCTTTAGCTATTAATTTATTTTTAATATCTGGATAATCAATTTTTAAACTATAATTATCTCCTTCTAAAATTTCATGTTTATAATCTTTTTTAGGAGTATTACAAATAGCTAAAAAAATAACCATTACTAAAATTAATAAACTGGTAAAAAATTTTTTCCCTTTTTCACTTAATTTAATACTACTTCTCATAATTACCTCTAACATAATTATACATCAAATAAGTATAAGAAAAAGCCCTATCAATAAGGACTTTACATATTATTTATTCTGCTTTTAATTCTTTTAATTCTTCTTGATTATTTTCCCAAGGATATACCGAAACCAAATTATAATCAATATTTAATTTATTGCATTCTTCAACAGTTAATTGCTTAGTTTCATTAGTAGTCATAGCCCAAGTTGTATAACAAACTCCTTGAACACTGTTCCTATAAGTATAATCTCTAGTTAAAGAAATATATATTATTTTCACATTATCACCAAATTTATGCCGAATTTGCGAAGCAGCGATATTAGCAGTCTTTCCTGTAACATGATTTCCTTCTATAAGTAAAATACACTCTTTATCATTCAATTTATCAACTTGATAGTTATCTAAGTCTATCTTCAAATCTACATTACAAGTTTCATGATTATATTTTAACTGTATTGGCAACATATCTATTACATTAAACATATGTGACAACTTAATAGCTGGTACACCTCCACCTCTCATAATTGGCACTATATATTTAATTACTAAATTCTCTTTTTTTAAATAATTAATAATATCATCATATAATTTATCAATAAATTTATCTATTAATTCCCATGATATTAATGCTAAATCTTTTTCTGTATATACATAGTTCATATTACCATCCTAAATTAATCATTAATTTTACTTTTTATTTCATTAATAATACTATTTAAGTCTTCTTCTTTATACGTCTTATTTATATCATCTAATTCTAATATATCACCACTACTAAAGTTATATAAATATTCAAAATCAAAATAAAGAAATTCGCTTATACCTTCAAAATAATTATTTATATCATTAACTACTTCAGCTTGTTCTTCTTCACTCATCTGTCCAACTGTAATTAAAAACAGCTTTTTATTCTTTAATTTTTCACTAGAACAATATGGATTAAATCTATCTATCACATTTTTTAAAATCCCTGTTATTTGATTCATATAAATTGGGCTCATAACAATGATTTTATTACATTCGCTTATTGCTTTATAAATTTTATCCATGTCATCTTTTAAAATACACTTATTAAATTCATTCTTAGCGCAATCATTACATCCACCACAATATTTAATATTCAAGTCCCCTAAAGAAATCAAAATATCATCTACATTTTTAATTCTATTTAAAAAATTATAACTATTATGTTTTCTATTACTACCACTAATATATAAATTCATTTTTTCCTCCATTAATTTCATTATAAACTACATAAACCATTTTCACTACAAATATATTCAACTTTTTTATCAAATTGATTTATAGGTAATTCATTTACAATAAATTTATTATAGCAAAAACCTACAGTTAATATTTTGTTTTCACTTAAAAACCTATCATAATAGCCTTTTCCATAACCTAGACGATATCCTTTAATATCAAAAGCCAAGCCAGGAACAATAAGTACACACTCGCCAAAATCAGTTACTTTTTCACATCTTTTAATTAAAGGTTCCATTATATCATACTTACCCTTAGCTACATCATCCAAATTATTAATATAATAAAAACCAATTTTATTATCTTCTAAACATACTGGCAAAGCTATTTTTTTATTATCTTTAAAGCATGTTTTTATAATTTTAATTGTATTTATTTCATTACTTAAAGGATAATAACATAATACTACTTCAGCATTTTGATACAATTTAGAATTTAAAAAATTAATACAAATTCTTTCATCTTTTAAAGTTTTATCTTCTATATCATTTCTTAATTTTTTAAATTCTAATCTTAAATTTTCTTTCATCTATCTTTTTCCTTTTACTTAATTAACATATTCTAATAAACAAAAGCTTTCCACATGATAACTATAACTAAACATATCTAAAACTTTATATTCATCTATTTTATAAATATCGCTTAATGACTTTAAATCTCGCATTAAAGTATTTGGGTCACAAGATACATAAATAATCTTTTTAAATTTATTATCTTTAATAAACTGAATAGTATTATAATCTAAACCTTTACGGGGAGGGTCAACAATTAAAGTATCAAATTCAATATTCAATTTATTAACAGTTTTAGAAACATCACCCAACATAAATTTAATATTATTACATTTATTAATTTGAGCATTAAAAACTCCATTTAAAACTGCATTTTCAATAATTTCTATCCCAATAACACTTTTAGCCTTTTTACTTGCTACAATTCCTAATGTTCCAACACCACAATACAAATCTAATACATTATCATCTTCTAGAACTTTATCTTTAATCAAATTAAATAAAACTTCACAAATATATCTATTAACCTGAAAAAAAGAATTATAAGAAACTTTAAATAAAAAACCTCCTACTCGCTCATAAAAGAAATTATCGCCAAATATAGTTTTATCATTATAAACTATTCCTACTAATTTAACTAACTCTTTTAATTTTCCTAACTCTATATCATAATTATTATCATTACTTTTTATAATTAATAAAACTTCATCATTAGAATTTACTCTAACAATAAGTTCACCATTCTGCACATTTAAAAGTTTATAGTTTTTAATAATTTTATTTATTACTTTATGCGCAACCAAACAATCATCTATCATAACTAAATCATGAGTTTTATCTTGAAAAAAGCCTATTTTACCATTTACTATCTTTAAACTGATTTTATTTCGATAATTATATTTATTTTTATTTTCTATAACATCAAAATTACCATTATAAATAATTCTATTTTTAGTTAATAGTTCTCTTATTTTATTTAATTTAAAATCTAATGTATTATCATATTGTAAATTAAGCAAATTACAACCACCACACATACCAAAATAAAGACATTTACTATCTATTCTTTTAGGACTAATTTTTATATATTTTACCACTTTAGCTAAACTAAATTTCTTCTTAGAACTAGTAACTTCTATATCAACAATTTCATCAGGTAAAGCATTTTCAACAAAAACTACTTTTGAATCAATATGAGCAATACCTCTTCCATAATGGTCTAAACTTTCTATTACAATATTTTGATACATAATACCACCTAAAAACATTATAACAATTATAACTAAAAATGAAAAGAAAGAAAAACTAACAATTATCTTTATATTTCTCTATTTCTTTTTCAAAGTCTATCTATTAAATTTTACTAATAAACCAAAAAACATTTAATTAAAAAATATATTCCCTAGCCTAAATAATATTACTATGCTATAATATTTATAGAATAAGGTGGTAAATTGTGATAAGAATATTTGACTTTGAACAAAACTCTATTGTAGATATTGTAAATACCATTATTGTTGATTCTATTAAAAGAAAAGCTAGTGATATTCATTTTGACCCAACTCCCGATTCTCTTTTAGTTAGAATTAGAATTGATGGTGAACTAGAAGACTATACTAAGATTCCTCTTACATTAACTAAAAATGTTATTACTAGAATCAAGATTATAAGTGGTATGAATATAACAGAAACTAGATTACCTCAAGATGGGGCTATCAAAAATGCTATTAACGATATTACTCTAGATTTACGTGTTTCATCATTACCTGTTATAGATGGTGAAAAAATTGTTATTCGTATTCTCGATTATAGTATGAGCTTAAACGGTTTAGATACTCTTGGTTTTTCAAGAAACAATTTAACTAAAATCAACCAAATGATTGAAAATCCCAACGGACTTATTCTTGTTACTGGTGCTACAGGTACTGGAAAATCTACTACTGTTTATGCTCTCTTACAAAAATTAAATACTAAAGAGCGAAATATTATCACAGTTGAAGACCCGGTTGAAATGCGTCTAGAAAACATTAATCAAGTTCAAGTATTAAGTGATATTGGATTAACTTTCTCTCACACTTTAAGAAGTATATTAAGACAAGATCCTGATATTATTATGGTTGGTGAAATCCGTGATGATGAAACAGCTCGTATAGCTATTCGCGCTAGTATTACAGGACATTTAGTTTTATCAACTATTCATACTAATAATTCTTTAACTACTATTGAAAGACTTTTAGATATGCAAGTTGAAAGATATTTATTAGGCTCTGCTTTAACAGGAATTATATCTCAAAAACTAGTTAAAAAGCTTTGTCCAAAATGTCGCAGTACCAGACCTGCTACATCATATGAAAAAAAACTAATTAAAAAACATTTAAATATTGATGTAAATGAATTATATCTTCCTACAGGCTGTAAACATTGCCATAATGGTTTTACAGGTCGTATAGCCCTTCATGAAGTATTAACCATAAACGAAGATATCCGCGATGCTATTACAAGCAATGTCAAAAGAAAAGAGTTAAAAAAACTAGTTTATAATGCTAAAGATGATATTACAACGATGTTTCAAGATGGTTTAGAAAAAGTTATCATGGGACTAACTACTATGGAAGAAGTATTAAAAACAATAGATATATCTATGGATGAAGAATTAGAAATATAAAAAAAGTTTGCTATATTAGCAAATTTTTATTTGATTTTAAAAAGTAATTTCCCCAACATAATTGTATAACTAATTACTAGAATTATAATATACTCTAAAAATAGAAACATTAACATTATTTTATAAGTTAATAGTAAATCTTTTTTAATACTATATACTAAAAATGGAATCAAACTTACTAAAAGTAATAATATTAAATGAAGCATATTATCTTTAAAAAAATTCTTTTTTAATTCCATCTTTTCTTCATAAAAACTATTAACAAACATATATAAACACATAACAGCAAATAAATATTTATCTACAAATCCTACTTTAAAAGACGAAAAATAAAAGAAAACAATAACTATCAACAAAATATCTAATCTAAATACTTTAAAAAAATTCTTTCTTAAATATTTAAAAGAAAACTTTTTATAATTATCTTTCTTTAAATTATCTATAATACTTTTTATATAAATAAATATCCAAGGCACAAAAGTCACTAAAGTTATATATTTATTTATTACTTCCATTTCTTGTTTCCTTTCCAAATAAGCAACCACAATAATCTTGACGATATAGATTATAAGTTTTACTAAATTCTATACTTTTTTTATAGCCATCATTCTTTTTAAAATCTCCATAAATATATTTAATCCCCAAATTATTTGCAATAGTTTCTCCAATTTTATTAATTACTTGACTATTCTTATGCGGACTAACAGTAAGAGTAGTTCCAAAATATTCATAACCTTCATCTTTAGCTTTAAGTGCAGTTTCATACATTCTTAAATAAAAGCATTTACCACATCTAGCTCCACCTTCTGGTTCTTTTTCTAAGCCTAAAGATATTTCTTTAAAAATATTATTATCATAATCACAGTCCAAAAATTTAACAAAATAGTTATTTTTCTCATTTAATTCCTTAATAAACCTAATTTGTTCATTTTTTCTTTTTAAATATTCTTCTTGTGGCTCAATATTAGGATTAAAATAATAAACTGTAATAATAAAATAATCCTTTAAAAAATCAATAACCTGTGTCGAACAAGGACCACAACAACTATGTAACAATAATGTTGGTTTATCCTTAAAATCTCTTACTAATTCTAACAATTTATTTTGATAATTAATCTTGTTGATCTCTACCACTATCATCTTCACCCACCTGACTATCAAAAGACGTAAATAATCCTACTAAATTATTATCACTATCATAGCTATCTAAATATAAAATACCTCTATTATCTCCAATAAGCATAAAAAACTCTTTATAATCATTTAATCTCTTCATATTAAGTACATTGACATATACAATATTAGTATCATTCATTCTGAGTAAAAAGCGATTATCATCTATAACTACATTATCGCTAATATTAGGATTATACTCTATTTCATTTATCATTTTTAAGATATCTAAATCAACTTCTTTAAAAGCTTCAATAAACTTATTAAGTAAATCATTAGGCACTTTATTAATTAAAGCTGGAATGCCTAAATATTTATTATTATTATTTACGTGTTTTTTAGAACTAAGGACAACTTTATCAGTACTTCTCACATAAAATAAAGGTACAGCCTCATCTATATCAATAATTAACTTACCATTTAATTTTTTACTAACTTTAACTTTTTCTACTAATTCTAAAGAAAGAATTTTCTCCTCTAACTTTTTTGAACTAAGCTTAAAAATTGAAGGATAATCTTTAATACCTGCTACTTCAATTACATCATTATCACTTAAAAGTGTAGTATTTTTAATATAAATATTTTTTATTGGCATTGTAAAAAAAGTATATAAAAGCATTACTATTAAATAAACTATTAATAGCAACAAAATAACAGCTTTAAAATTAATTCTTCTTCTTTTTACCCTTTTTACATTAGCCATTTTCTACTTCCAATCTAGAATTTCTTGCTCTACAATTAAATCTATATCAAACTTATCCTTTACTTCTTTTTGTACTAATTCTATCAAATTTTTAATATCTTTACTAGTAGCACTACCTGTGTTTACAATAAAATTGGCATGTTTTAAAGATATCTGTGCTCCTCCCAAAGTTTTGCCTTTAAGACCTACTTGCTCTATTAAACGCCCTGCATAATCTCCATCTGGATTTCTAAAAACACTACCAGCAGAAGGCATATCAAGAGGCTGAGATTGACATCTTCTCTCACATCTATCTTTAATAAGCTCTAATGATTCTTCTTTATTACCCTTATCAAGTCTAAAAGTTCCTTCTAAAACAACTAATTTTAATTCCTTAATATTAGTATGTCTATAATTATAAATTAAATCTTCTTTTTTTATACTTTGAATCTCCAAATTATCATTTAAAACCTTTATACTAACCAAAGAATCAAACATCTCTGAATTATAGGCACCTGCATTACCAACAATACTTCCACCAACAGTTCCTGGAATATTTATTGCCCATTCTAAACCAGTTAAATTTGCTTCTACTGTTTTCATTGTGAGCCTACCCATCATAGTACCTGCTCCAACTACAACATCTAAATCATTAATATTTACATAATTTAAACCATTTAATTTAATTACAGCTCCATCAAAATAATCACCTAAAACCACATTAGATCCTGCCCCTAAAATAAAATACTTGATATTATTATTTCGCAAATATTTTAAAAGTTCAATCAAACCATCTATTTCATTAACTGTAATTAAATATTTACATATACTAGGAATTTTATAAGTATTATTATTAAGCAATGAAGCTTCTTCTAAAACAATAATACCTTTAATATCTTTCATGAAGAATCTCCCTAATTTCTTTAGCAATTATCTCACTACTATCAGTTTTCCCTAAGTTTTTCAAATTCATTTTCATAATCTCATACTTTTCTTTATCATTTAAAACATCTTTAACCGTTTTATATAAATACTCTCCATTTAAATCTTTTTCTTCTATCATAATACCTGCATTTGCATCTACAATTTCTTTAGCATTATAATACTGATGATTATTAGCAACATATGGGCTAGGAACAAATATAGCGGGCTTACTAAGAGCTAATATTTCACTAATAGTGCTAGCTCCTGCTCTTGTTATAACTAAATCTGCATTACGCATTAAACCTGATAAATTATCTAAATAAGGCAAAATTTTAACATTACTAGAAAATCTTGTATCTTTAACAAATTCTTCATAATATTTATTACCAGTTATATATAAAATTTGATAATTTTCTTTTTTACTTAATCGTAAAAAATCTTTTAATTTATCATTCATGGTGCTACTTCCTAAAGAACCAGCCACTATTATAACTAATTTCTTTTTATCATCAAAGCCTATCTCACTTTTTTTAATTTCTTTAGTAGTTAATGCTGCTCCCCCACAAGGATTACCAGTATACACTACTTTTTTAGCTTTTTTAAATTGTTCAATAGTAGATAAAAAAGAAACTGCTACCAAATCTACTCCAGAAGATAAATATCTATTAGTTTTGCCAACTAAACTATTTTGCTCATGTAAAAAAGTTTTTATTTTAAGTTTCTTAGCAGCTTTAATAACAGGATAAGTAACATAACCACCAAATCCTAAAACCAAATCAGGTTTAAAATCCTTTATTAGTTTAATACATTTACGATAACTATTTGAAATTAAAAATACATTCTTTATATCTTTTAAAACATTTTTACTAAAACCATAAATTTCTATACCTTCATATGGAATTCCTCTTTTAGGAACAATTTCACTTTCCATTCGTGACTTAGTCCCAATATATAAAACTTCCAAATCTTTATATTCTTTTTTTAGTTTATCAATTATCGCAAGAGCCGGATAAATATGGCCACCTGTACCACCAGCACTAACAACTATTCGCATAAACTCACCTCTTAATTAATTATACTAGTAATTGAAGAAAAAAACTATACTTTTTTACGCATTACCAAAATAAGCCTTTCAAAGCATCAAACAGCCCTGATATACCTTTAGTCATAAATTCACTAACAGTATTAGACAATTTATTACCTATTTTGCTAACTTTAGTAGAATAATCAATATCATCTTCTTCTAAATAATTCGTAACATCTACCATCTGACCATTTTTTAAATCTTCTTCAAACCTCATCATAGCATCTTTAGTAAGAATTGCTTTATTTTTCGATTTAGTTTCATAATACCCACTTTCATAAGCAATATTAAGAGCTACAAATACCAATAAGAATACAAACAATATTCTAAAAAAATATTTTCCTTTTTTACTTATTTTCATTATTATTTTCCCCCTTTAAATATTCATAAAATACTTCTGATAAAGCTTTTAAACTTCTATTAACCTCATCTATTGTATTATCTTTTCCACCTACTTGAATTAATAAAACATTTTTATTAAAATCTTGATTATAAACTCCCTGATAGCCTTCTCCCCCTCTAAGACTAACTCCTCTAACTAAACTTTTATACTTTTCTTCTAAAATACCATTTAAAGAATTAGCCAAATCTTGATTTAGACTATAATTACCATTATCTGTTCCCACTACAAATAAAATTTTAGCATAACTATTACCATCTATATTAGCTGTTGTAATATCATAATTATAATCAGACATTTGTAAATCTATAAAAAAATCTAATGAATGATTATTATTTTTAGCTTCTTCTAACAATATTCTAGAACATCTATAACTTTTATCATAAGATATATTATTATCTTTACATACTTTAGCAACACTTTTTGTTTCCAGATATGAACTAATTTTTTGTAATTTTAAATATTCTTGTAAAATTCTACTAGCTTGAGTTATAACAGGATTAATATTATAAGAATTATAATAATTACTTTTATATTTATTAGTTTGAAAAGTATTGTATATATAAATTAAAGGCTCATTCTCTTTAAAATCAAGCAATAAATCATTAATATTACTTTCACTAAAAACTGCTTTGTCTTTTTTTAAATCAAATCCATACAAGTTTTTATAAAAAAAATTATTATTACTATTATTATAAATATTTCCATAAGAACTACTAACTAATATATCTAAAACTGAATCTTCACTAAATATATTAAAAAACATCATAATTAAAATATTAGATATAATAATTAAAGGTATTCCAACTAAACAAACATTATAAAAAAACTTATATCTTATTTTTTTCTTAACTTTTCTAGTTATAAATCTCCGCATATCATTCACCATTAATATTATATAAAAACAAACCTTAAAATTATGTCAAAGAATGTCGTTCATATTTTAAAACTAGTTTATCTCTTTTAAAAGCACAAAAAAACAGCTTTAATTAAGCTGCATATTTTTTATTATCATTTTTTTCATTATTAGCACGTTTTTTATCACGACAAGCTTTACATCTCTTAGGTTCTGATAAATTACGTTCTTGATAAAATCTTTGTTCTGCTTCTGAAAATTCAAATTCTTCGCCACAATCTTTACAAACTAATTTTTTGTCTTGCATTTTCCTACCTCCTTTTGGATTTCAATTACATATATATCCTAAAAAGAAATATAGAAAATTAATCCTATAAATATATTATCATTAATCAGAAAAAAATGCAATTTATTTACTTAAAAAAACAAATCATTTAAAGCATCACTTATTATTTTACTTGTTAAATCTATTATTTCTTTAACATTAGGTGTCGTAAAAAGATTCTTATTTCTTTCAATTACTAAAGGAACTCCTATTGCAATTACAGGAATTCCAAAAGTTTTAGCATCTATTTTTTTATTTTCTTTAATAGCACTACCAGGAATAATTCCTGTATTATTAATTTCAATACAATTATTTAAATACATTTCATTATTAGTTGCCAAAGAATCTATCATAATAATTATAGTAGGATTTAACTTTTTAACAACCATTTCAATTAAACTAAAAGAACTTATTCCTGTCTTCTCTGTAACTTCTGGGTTAAACAAGGCTACTTTTGGAATATTTAAAAAATCATTAAAATGATTAGTAGCCATCACCTTATTAGTAGTATTAACTCCTAAACTATCACAAGTAATACTAGAATTACCTAAACCAACTATTAACGGTTTTTGGGCACTTTCTCCCATAAAAAACACTTTCAATATTTTCATTACTTCTTTTTTTAACATTTTTTCCTGCTTATGTAAAGAAACATAATCAAAATTAATTGAAAAATAATCTCCCCTTATTCTTTTTAAAACCTTTTCATTAGAATAATCTACTTTAAAATGAGTAACATTATATCCCCGGTAATTCTTTTCATCAATTTTCATCATATTATCTTTAATAATTTTTGCCGAATCCATAAACACTTTTTTCATAACTGCCACCATTTATAGTATTAGCAAAAACTAAAATGATATACCTACAATCACCTTTTAGGATTTTCATGAATCTCATTTACAATATCATCAATAACTTC
Organism: uncultured Bacilli bacterium; assembly: GCA_910585045.1. GTDB lineage: Bacteria > Bacillota_I > Bacilli_A > RF39 > UBA660 > Caccenecus. The sequence goes on along the minus strand of CAJUCD010000006.1, from coordinate 36,939 downwards.
TTCTCTTAATGGAATCTATCTTCTATTTACAACACAATTTATTGTTACAGTTATGTATCTAATAATAAGATTTTGTAAATCTAAATCTGGGTCAGATAAAATAATTTTCTCTAAAACTCTATACATATACTTAATATATACTGGTCGTTTATCTTTACCATTTCTTCTAAAACTATCTTCTACAATTTCTAAACTCGACCATAATAAATCCATTTTATCAAAAGACATTGCAGCATCAAGATTTAAACCAAAATTACTATTTACCATTTCACAAAAATTATTTCAACCAACTATTCTATCTTCTATATATCTATTATATTGCCTTTTATAAATATCCAAATCTTGATAGGCCATATGACCACTTTCACTACTAGAATTAATCTCTAAAGCTAAAAGCCTTAACATATTTTCTTGTCTTTCTAAAGAGAATCTAGAAAACAATTTATCTGCTATCTCCATTTTCTTTTCATTACCTATACCATTTATATCTGGTAAAATATTATAAATATTTCTTCCATATAAATTTCTTTTTATTAAAGATTCATATTGACTTTTAACCCTTCTTAAAATAGCTCTTAAACTTGGTACATCTTTTATTAAAATTTCCTTTTTTAAAGCTCTAATTACATTATCCCTTTGCTCATCTGACAATTTAGCCAAAATACTATCAATAATAAGCTTTTTCCTATAAATACTAACTTCTGGAAAATCTAAAAATGCATCATAAAAACTATAACCATCATAAATTTTTTTTATCTCTCTTAAATATTGTTTTTGCAATATTTGTTGATCACTTCGAGCTTTATTACCACTTTCTGACTTAGCAGTAAATTCTCCATTTCGATATCTTACTAATCTATTTCGTCTTGAAATATCTAAAGCCTGAAATAAACTATCTACAATTTCTCTTTTTTGTTCTTCAGTAATTCCAGAAATTGTTTTAAATAAACTATAAAATGCTTCTTTATCTAAAAAATTTAACTCTATACTAATATATCTATTCCCCATTTTTAACCCCTAAAATATTAAAAATCAAACATAAAATTTTTCTGCTTTTAATATAATTTATCAAAATATTCTATCATATAAATAGAAAATGTCAAATTATTCCCTAAAAAGCTTGAAAAACTACTAATATTTTGATAGAATTGATACTGAAATCAAGGAAGGAGTGTTTTAAGTGGCAAATATTAAAAGCTCTAAAAAAGCTATAAAGGTTATAGCAAAAAAAACTGAGAATAATCACGAATTAAAAGCTAGAGTTAAAAATTTAATAAGAGAAACTGACAAAGCTATTGCTAATGGTGATTCAGAAAAAGCTAATACTTTATATAAAGATGTTCAAAAATATTTAGACCAAGCTGTTAGCAAAGGTTTAATAAAAAGTAACACATCTGATAGACAAAAATCAAGATTATCAAATAAAGTTAAAAATATGAAGTAACATTTATTGTGAACTTCTTTTTTTTTTGCTATACTTATAAAGGTGAGAATATGAAAAAACTATTTATTCCTATGCTTTGTATAATGACTATTTTAACAATTTTATTAAATGTTGATCCCATCACAGACAAAATTATTGCTTTTATAAATCATCCTAATATTAATAATATAGAAGCTTACAATGCATATTACAAAAATAATAATTATACTTTTGTATCTAATACTAATAATTTTACACCTTATAGTAAACAAGAACACTTAAATATTATTTATACTATAATTAATAGTGGTACTGATATATTTACTTTTTATTGCCCTAAAGAATATAAAAACTGTCTTAAAGATATAAATGACATTAGTAGTGATGCCAATCTTTTAACTCATTTAAATAATTATGTTCATCCTTTCAATTCTTTTACAAGTATAAATACAACCATTTCTGATTCTGGTGAAGTAACATTAAAAATAAAATATTTATATGAACAAGAAGAAATAACTAAAATAAATGAAGAAGTAAATAAAATTATTTCTTCAATGATAACAAGTGATTTAACTGATGATTATGACAAAATAAAAGTTATACACGATTATATCATAAATAATACTAAATATGATATTAATAACAATAAAGAAACTAAGAGTTATAGTGCTTATGGAACTTTATTTAATCATTTAGCAACATGTAATGGCTATACTGATTTAATGGCTATATTCTTAACTAATATGGGCTATGATAATTTTAAAATAGCCACTACCAATGAAAACATAAAAGAACCAGCTGGCCATGTTTGGAATGCTGTTAAAATAAATAATGAATGGCTTCATTTAGACTTAACTTGGGATGATCCTGTAAGTAGTGATGGCAAAGATTATTTATATCATAAATATTTTCTTATAAATACTGAAGAATTAATATTAGCTGATAGCAATATAACAAGTAAAGAACATGAATTTAATAGAGCTATTTATAGCGAATTAAAAACCATTAGTGAAAACTAATGATTTTTTTTTAATTAAAATTTTAAAATCCGCGACCTCCACCGCCTCCAGAAAATCCAGAGCCACCAGAGAAGCCACCACCAAATCCCCCACCTGATGATGAACTAGAGTGACTATTAGAATAATTAGCCGCCTGTCTACTATATGCAGTGCTAATTGCATTATTTATAGAATAACTAATAGACCCACCCAAATCTATGTAAAAATAAGAAGGATAATAATCTACACTTGTCATATCAAGTTCTTTAATTTTAACATTCATACTTTTTTGAACAGTTTTTGCTAAACCAAAAATTATCGCATATACTAAATATTTTTCCCACAATACTATTTCAGGTAATTCTTTTAAATCAAATGCTCCAAAATCATTTAAGAAATTTTTAAAAGCTTTCCATTTATCATAATGTTCTGCTCCTTTAATAGTTTTTTTATCAACTAAGATAGTGTAAAACATAAAAATAATACAAACAATTGGTATAAAATATCCTGGCACAAAATCAGAACCATTATTTACCCCAAATATAAATAATAATACTCCTAATATTAAAACAAAAACACCAAAAAATATAGGTACAAAACTTTTCTCATAAAAATTCTCTCTCATTGCTACACTCATGATATTATTTTTCCATTTTGTATAACTTGATATAAAAGTATTACATGTTTTTGTTCCATCAGCATATTTTTTTAAATCTTTTGTAGTAAATATTTTCTTTTCATTATTTAATTTACCTTTACCAACTTTATCAAACAAAAACTCAATTAATATCTTTTCACTTTCATTAATATTATCCATATTTTCTAAAGTAAATTCATAATCTTTATTTTTTTTCAAATCTGGCAATTCTTGAACACTAATATTTTTCTTATAAATCAAATTCATAATAGAAGCACTCATTGCATTAGGAGTAATTTTTTTATTCATTAAATAATCTATTACCTCCACATTATAATCATCAATAAATTCCCTATTATATTTTGCGTAATATAAAGATTTAGGGCTTTTACCATATTTATAATAAGTATAAATCCATAATCCTACAACCAACACATAAAATATAATTGTTCCATACTTATAAATATTATATTTAATAAGCAATTCTTCTCTTAATTGATTAGCATCATTTGCCCTTTTAGTCTCTATATCTATAATTTTATCAAAATAAACTTGATTACTTTTTTTACTACAATAAGGTACTAATTTAGCATCAAAAGTCATTCTAACATCTAATACTTCGCCTTGGTTTATATTTGATGCATAAGCATGCAAACCTTCATTATTAATTTTTTCTACTTCACCTGCTAAAGACCCATGAGCCCATACTCTATGAAAAGATGATTCATCATTATCAGGCAAATAAACTTTAATATCTACATTTTTGATTTTATCTTCAAAAGCATCACCAATAAAAGGATAATATAATTCTGCTACATCATTATGTTTAACTACTAAATTACTAATTGTATATTTAATATAAAAAGCAACTTTTTGTTTACTAGCTTTATAATACATTCTCATTCTATAACCCGAACTTAAACTACTTTTTACATATTTAGCTTTATCACCATTACTGGCATTTGATACTTCCACAAAAGTATTATAATCTTCATCTAAAAATAAATCATCACTATATTTTGAAACATATTTTCCTTTAATAGTTAAATCATCTATACCACTGCCTTGATAAAAATTAGAAGACTCATATCTATCACTTAAAACAGGCTTAAAATCCAAATCTCTTTCATACCCATTAAAGCTACCATCCAGAATTATAATTTCATTAACTAATAAATCTCCATTATCTTGAATATACGCTCTAACAGCAAAATCAGTAATATCATAATCAGCTGCCTCCACCATAAAAGGACTTACTAAAAATAATAATACTCCTACAATAAACTTTTTCATATCTCACCTTCAAAAAAAGACTTACAATGGTAAGTCTTAAAATTTAACTTTTACATTTTCTCTTTCAGATTCTACAGCTTCAAAAAATGCTTGTTTTTGAAATTTGAAAATGCTTGCTACAATATTAGATGGCACCATCTCAACTTTGTTATTATATTGCATTACAATGTCATTATAAAACTGTCTTGACATAGCAATTTTATTTTCTGTCTCTTTAAGTTGTTCTTGTAAATCTGTAAAATTAGTATTAGCTTTTAAATCTGGATAAGACTCAGTAAGTGCAAATAATTTATTAATCGCTTGTGTAAGTTCCCCATCAGCCTTCATTTGATCCTCAGGTAATGTTGCAGATAAATAAGTATTTCTTGCTTTAACAACATTTTCTAAAGTTTCACTTTCATGCTTAGTATATCCTTTAATAGTCTCTACTAAATTAGGAATTAAATCAAATCTTCTTTTTAGTTGAACATCAATTTGACTCCATGCATCCTTAACTCTATTTTTTAGCGATATTAGTGAATTATAAGTAGCTATTACCCATAAAATAATTACAACTATAATTGCTAAAATTACAATTAACCAAACTGGCATATAATCGCCTCCTTATATAAATATATTATCACAATATTATATTTAACTCAATTAAATACCCAAAATTTATATTTATTTTACATCTCAACATATTCTATTTCCTTAACTACATTATCCAAAATAGAATACAAATAAAGTTTAACATCTTTATCACTCACTGATTTAACATAATTAAAATACACAACCAACTGTTTTTTATAAGCCTCATCATCAATATTCTTTAACTTATAATCAATAATTTTTATTTCCTTATCATACTCTAACATCAAATCAATTATTCCATGATATTCTATATCTTCCCCAAAATATATAAATTCTAATTCTTGATATATAATTGCCCCATCAAAATCAAAATTATTCTTTAAATTTTCCACATATTTATTAGTAATTAAAATTTTCTTAAAATCTGTCATTTCTAACATTTCATGCATCATTGTACCAAACTCTAAAGTTTTAGCTTCTTCTCTTGTCAAAACACTATTTATTATTTTTGATGCATGTTTATTTTCTATTAATTTACTATCAATTTCATTCTCATAAAAACATATGCTATCGTTACATGTTACATCCAAATTAGAAGTATTCAAAACACTTTCATAGTCTTTATTAATATTTAAAGAATCTAAAGATATAGTAGTAGTATAATTTCGCAAATTAATCGAAATAGAATTTATAAAATCATAAAAAGACCTATATTTAATACCAGTTAAATAATCAATATGATTATTTTGAACCATCTCATTTTTAAAATCAGGCATAACCATTATTATCTTTTCTTTAGCTCTTGTAAATGCAACATAAAATAGTCTAATCTTCTCTGAAATTTCATCTTGATAATATTTCTGCTTAATTAAAGTTTTTGTTAAAAGTGTCCCTATTCCTTCATTATAAAATGGTGTTAAAATTCCATATTTATTATCAAACATAAATCTAGAATTCAAATCTCTTAAATTAAAATCTTTTTTAAAACCTGCAAAATAACAAATAGCAAATTCTAATCCTTTAGATTTATGAATATTCATTATCTTTACACAATTACTGTCTTCATTAAGTTCTTTATACCTTATTTCTTTTTTATTACTAACTATATTATCTAAATAGTCTCTAAAATTCAAAATAGTAAAACCTAAATTTTCTATTGAGCTTGCTAAATCTAATAAATATTCCAACCTTGTAATTCCTGCTTTAACATTTCCAACTTTAATAAAATTTTCATAAAAATTAAATATATCTATTATTTCTCTTAATAAAATATTTGGAGTCTTATTATCTAAATCATCTGCTAAAAGAAAACATTTCCGATAAACTTCTGTTTCAAAAAAAGAATTACTCTTTATACATTTAAAAATCTCTGCATCACTCATATTGCCAACAAAACTTCTAGCAACACTAGTAAAAGCATATCGCATATTTATTCCATAGTCTTTTTCTTTAATCAATATAACTAAATTAACAATATTTTTAATAATTAAAATATCATTTTCCATTACTAAATCACTATCTTTATAAACAACCATCGGAATATTTAATGACTCAAATATTTTCTTATATATAGGCATATCACTGCCTCTATCCAAAATTATACAAAAATCACTATACTTAATATTTCTATTTTTTTTCAAATCAAAATCATAAACTTGATATTTATTCAAATATTTCTTTTTTACATCATTAGCTATAATAAAAGCTTCTATTTCCGCTTTTGAAAAATCTTTAAAATCATTATCATACTTAATAATTTCCATATTATTATCATAATCATTTTTACCTTCATTTATATAAGCTAAATTACCATAAACCATCGCATGACTATCTTGATAGTCAACCCCTCCAATATCATTAGTCATTATTAATTCAAATATTTTATTAATATTATCTAATACTTCTTTTCTAGAGCGAAAATTCTTTAATAAATCTATTTTTTCACCACCTATAGATTTAGCATAATTATCATATTTATTTTTAAATATATTAGGATTAGCATTCCTAAAACGATAAATAGATTGCTTTATATCCCCTACCATATAAACATTAGAATTCTCTATATTAGATATAAAAATCTCTTGTAAATCATTAGTATCTTGATATTCATCAATTAATATTTCATTATAAGTATTTTTTAGTTCTTCACAAATATCTTCATGTTCCTTAACTACTCTAATTGCCATTTTAGCAATATCACAAAACTCAAAAGCTTCATTTTTTAATTTATATTTATTTAATCTTTCATCAAGTTTTAAAATAATATCTATAATAACTTTAACATAAGTCTTAGTACTCTTAATTTGCTCTTTTAATTCTTCTTCACTATATTTTGTTAATTCTAAAATTTCATCTTTATTAGCTTTTAAAGATTCTTTTATACTTATAGCTTCCTCAGGAATATTTCTAAATTGCACTCTTGGTATATCTTTAATCTTATATAAATCATTATAACATTTAGGATTAAATAGAACACTATAACTATCATAAATTTTCCCAAATAGTTTTTCGTCAACCATTCCTTCTAAAGCATAAACATCATTTTCTAAAGACGTTACTAAATTCTTTAAATAAGCATAATATTCATCAAATAAACAATTTATATAATCATCTTTATAAAAATTTTCTAAATAACTATCTAAATACTCTTTTTTATCATATTTCAAATCTAAAGCATCATTTATACTTAAAATAGCTTCCTTTATTACTTTATCATTTCTATTAGTAAAATCTCTTATTAATTTTAAAAAATCTTCATCTTTTTTATCATACAATTCCAAAAATATTTCTTCTAATACTCTTTCTTTTTCTAACATAATTAGAGACGCATCAATAATTGAAATATTTTTACTAATGTTTAATAAATAATGATATTTCTTCACAATTGATAAGGCATAAGCATCAAAAGTTGTAATATAAGCAGCATCAATATATTCCAATTGTTCTTTTAAATCTTCTTTCATTAATTTCTTACGGATTCTATTTTTCATTTCTCCAGCTGCTTCATTTGTAAAAGTCAAAATAAGTATATTCCTTATATCAATTCCACTTTTAACTTTCCTAAGAACCCTTTCTGATAAAACTGCTGTTTTACCTGAACCAGCTCCTGCGGATACAATTATATTAGTTCCTTCTTGATTAATTGCTAACTCCTGTTCCTTCGTCCAATTCATCAACTTCACCTCCTAACACTATTTCATCTTTCTTACACTTAAAACAAATATCTTTAAATTTACAATATGTACATGAAATATTTTTATTATTGATTACTTTAGGGTTAATATCAAACTTACCTTCCAAAATATTGCTAATGCATTCTTCAATCTTTAAATCTACTTTTACTGTCAAATCATCCATATCTTTACTAGATAATACTTTAGCACTACTATATAGTTCTCCATTTGTTTTAAATCTCAAACCTTTTATAATCTTACTATCTTGATACTCATCATCAATTAATTCTAAAATACTATTAGAACTATTAGAATAACCCTGCAATCTCATATTTTCTTCTCTTAATTCATTAATACTTTTACCATCCACTATTGATGGCACGCTATCTAAAACTTTTTGAACATAAAAGCCAGCAATAACAGCATCTTTAAATCTTTCAGAATTTTTTAATAAATATAAATAAATAGGCAACTGAATATTTAAGCCATACTCTAAATTATCCAAAGTAACTAAAGTACTTCCTGTTTTATAATCAACCACCATAATAACTTCTTTACCATTAATATCAGCATACATAACTTTATCTATTAATCCCTTAAATGAAACATTAATATCTTGTCTATCTTTATAAACATAAAATTCATTTTCAAATAAATATTTATTTAATTTACTATGTAAAGATTGTTTCTTTATTACCCTTAATATTTTTTTTATATCCTCACTTAACATCTCTAAATAAAAATATTCTCTTGACGTTAAAACATAATCTTTTTCTTTAATGAACTTTATAATTTCTACATTAATATCAATATCCTTTTTTAAACCTAGCTCTAGAATATGATGTACTATATTACCTATAATAGTTTTAAAACTTTCCTCAAACAAATCTATTTTTAAAACTTTACTTAAATAATATCTAAATGCACACTCATTATACATTTCCATATTAGTATAAGCTAAACTTAACTCATTTCCTAAGCTTTCCTTATAAAAGTCATTATTTATACCATTAAATTCATTATTATACTCTCTATAATCTATCATCAAACTATTCTTATATAATCCTAAATTGTCTCCAATTACATTAAACTTATAAAAATTATCCAAATCATGTGCATATTTAATTTTAGACCAAATTTTTGAAAAAGAAACTGCAGCTTCCATTTCTATAGTTTCCACTCGTAATCCCATTTCCTGAATTAAAAGTGAAGGATAAAAAACTCCTTTAGCACTAGAAAGTTTATAAGTAAGATATAAATTAGGCAAACTAAGTATCACATCTTTAATATATTCTTTAGCTATCATATTTTTATAAGAACTAATATCAATTCCTAAAGCTTCTTTTATCTCATCACTCAAATATTCTTCATCACGAAATACTTTAGGATAAAAATTTATATTAAATCCCATTATAAAAGCATAATCATCTTCTTCTATTTCCTCTAAATCACAAATAGAAACAGCTTTGTCATAAACTTTAGGTTTTACTTTACAATTCTTCAAATCTTCTATTATAAATTCTTTTCTTAATTCTTTATTTTCTACTAAAACAGATCTATTAATAATATTTACTAAATCATTAACATTACTATATTTTTCTCTTAATAATAAAATATTATCAGCAATATCTAAATTATCATAATTCTTTAAAAAATCTTGGGCAAGAATTGTACTATAAAAAGAAGATAAACTATCCATATTAATAGGAATATTAAACAATCTAAAATATCTTATTACAACATTTCTATAGTCACTACTAATAACGAGCTTAATTTTATTAATATCAATTTTTTTACTCAATAATTCACTAATCTTAGTAACAACAAATTGGGCTTCATCTTCCATAGTTTTTGCTTCATAAACTACTGGCATACATTGCTTTAAATTATCATCTTTAATTTCATAATTAACTTCTAAACTATTTAAAAGAATTTCTTGTTCTTTTGAAAACTTCTTATATCCATAAACAATTACTTTTTTATTATTAATCCAATCTTTAAAATTGTGATCTAAGATTAATAAATTCTTATCTTCCAAATCTTTTTTTAAATCTATTAAAAATTGCACTTTTTTATAATTAATATCCTTCAAAAAATATAAATTATCCAAATATATTCTAGCAACACTTAAACCAACATTATAATTTTTCATAACATATTCTAATGTTTTATTATCATAATCAAAAAAAATCTTTTTCTTTAATTCTTTAAAAGTTAAAAATTTAATATTATACAATAACTTACTTCTACTAAGTTTCATCAAAATTTTTTTCTTTTTACTATTTTCCGCAATAATAACTATATTTTCTTTCATATTAAATACCTTTATAATCCTTAAGTTATATTCATAATAACATACAAACGTATTTATAGTCAATGGCAAATATTTCATTTAATTTTACAAATAAGTTTGATTTATTACATAATTTTTATTATAATTTGTATATAACACTATCTTAACGATAATGGTTAAATCACTTTTGTATTTTAATAAAAAATTTAGAAAGTGAGGTGTGAAATTGAGTTTTATGAAAAAAGGTTTACTAATAGCATTATTAGCTGCTACCTTCTTTTTAACTGGATGTGAAAAAAAAGAAAATTCTCCAGAAACAAAAACTAATTCTGGCACATTAAGTTGTAACAAAATTGATACTGATGATGATGGTAAAAAAATTGATGACACAATGAATATTACTTATAAAAATAATAAAGTTACCAAAGTTGAAAATATTAACATTTCTGAAATGGATAAAGATATGTTAGAAATGTCTTATTCATTTGGAGTAATATTTGCTAACCTATTCAACGAAATAGAAGGCATGGATGTTAAATACACCAAAGAATCTGATACTAATTTAAAATATGTTATGACAGTTGATTATACTAAACTTAATATTGACTCTTTAAAAGAATCTTTAGGCGAAAATTTTGATGATGATAGCTTCTATTCTTCTACAAATATTTCTTTAGATGAATTTAAAGAAAATAACTTAAAAGACTATAGTTGCAAATAACAAAGAAATCTATCTTACTGATAGATTTTTATTTGTAAAGAATTGAAATGTTATTGTAATTTTCTTAATCTCTTTATATAGTGCCGAAAAAAGGTGCCAAAAAATATTTTATAACATAAAAAATTTAATTACATATTTGTATATTACCTGTATATTACTTGTATATTACGGAGAGATATTCCATAAGATTTCTTAAGTATCTCTTTTATTTTGCCATTTTCAAAAAAACAGACAAAAATAAAACAAACCCAGTAATTATCTAGGTTTGTTAATATACTAAATGGCGCTCGTTGTAGGACTCGAACCTACGACCTAACGGTTAACAGCCGTGCGCTCTACCGACTGAGCTAAACGAGCAGTACTACTAAATTATAGTAAATATTATGTTTAAAGTCAATACTTTTATGCATTAAAAACAAAAAAATTCCATTTCTGGAATATTTTCTTAAATTAATATTATTAAATGCCTTGGCAAGTATTTGTTTTACTATCCCAAACTCCGCCAGCACTAGTACAAGACTCCTTAGTTCCACGATCATTATTACCAGATCCAGCATTGCTACCGCATTTACCAGGATTCTTAATACATAATTCACAAACAGCATATTCTCCTTCAACTTCTTGGAAACTATCCACCATACCAAAGATAGCTGCAACTAAAGCTGGAATAAAGAATATTATTACACCTGCAACTGCTCTCATAGCTAATGATTTAATAGATTTCTTTATTTCATCATCTTTACTAGCAACTACAGCTTTTCCTAAATCTATCATACCAAATATAATAATTATAATTGGAATTACAATTTTAAAAACCCATAATATCCATCCCACAATTTGCCATACTTCTTGTAAATCAGAACACACCTTAGGCGCTGCCATTATTAACATACACTTTCCTCGCTTTCCTATATAATATAATTCTATCTTAACTAATATTAAATGTCAAGTCATTAACACATTAAATGTAAACTAAATTCCCATTAACATTATTACTGCTAATATCAAAAGTACCATAACTCCTAATCCAGTAGTAATAAGCATGCTCATTGTCTTACCTTCCATTTTATCCAAACGGTTTTTATATTTAGTTTCTCTTGCTTTTTGCTGTAAATTAGAAATTGTTTTTGAAAAAGCCAATAATTGCTCTTGCTTTCTCTCCTGTCTTCCTAAACTAAGACGATATAACAAACGCATCATTCTCATTGAATCACGAACTGGGTATTGTCTTGCAAACTCCATATAAGGTTCAATTGTATCATTACCAGCATTAATCTCATTAATTAAATTTTTTAAACCATCTCTAAAAATCTCAGGAGCATCCTCCATTGATTTACCAATAGCTACTGGCACCGTATAATGTTGAATTAAAATTTCTAAACCTTTTAAATAATATGGAAGCATAGTATCAATATCATTTAAATGTTTTTTATAATAGCTTTTTAAATTCATATAATCTAATTTAAAGAACAAAAAACCTACTATTAAACAAACTAAAGCATAAACATATGACATATTATTCAAAAGCAAACAAAACGTCAAAGCTATAATAATAAAAGCATTTTGTAATCTCTTATTAAATAAAATATCTGGATTAACTGAATCACCATATTTTGCTCTTACATAAAAATCATAATCAGATTCTTTTAATTTTCTTAAATACATTTCATTATCTGCAATTAATTTACTTATACTAATTTTACCACTTTTAGTTAATATATAAAAAATAATCGCAGCTATAATAGCTATCTCTATTTGCATTATTCTACCCCCACATCATCATTATAATATTTTTCACCTGAGAGTAAGAAAAAGCAATTAATAAAAATTATAGCATGTAATATTATATGAACATACCACATATCTAAAAGCTTTAAATAACTATCTTTCCCTAATAAAACTTGCATAACTAAAACTAACAAAAATAAAACCAAAGCAAATGTTATAAATTTAGTATGAAATTGTTTACGGTCCATTTGGTCCCTATAAACGCCTTCAACTAAAGAGTCTATATCCATACTCATATTTTCTAAAGCTTCACCAGAATCTTTAGCACCTTCTTTGGTAATTTGTAAAAACAATTGATGCATATTTTTAACCATATAATATGGATATTTTTGATTAAAATACTCAATAGATTCATCTATAGTACCATTTTGATAAGACATATTAATCATCATTTTTATATCTTCCAAAACAGGATCTTCAACAATACCAGAATCTCTAACACCTTCTAATGATTTAACAAAACTTTGTGTTGTATTAAATTCCATAATAACATTAGTTGTATAAACTTGAATTTGCTCAAATATATACTCACTATAAAGCCTTTTACTTCTTAACCAAGCCAAATATGGAATCAATGCTATTGCAACTCCACCATACGCAGCAACCATTATTAAACTATAAAAATATAAATATGCTATACCACCAGCTAAACCACCTAATACCACAATTTGAATCATATAGTCTTTCATTGTATATTCTTGTTTTAATTCTTTCATTTTTGCACTTATAGTCTGAAAACTATAAGGAGCATATTTCTGATATACAATTCCAAACTGAGATTTCATAAAAGTATAAAAGGATTCACTACCATCATTTCTGCGATATATAATTACAAATAACGCTATTGCCATTAAAATAACTAATTCCATTCAAATCCTCCCTCTACAAAGACTCTATCATCTCAGAACCAATATTACTACTTTCTATATGAAATAAATCATCTGGTAAGATAACACCTTGAATTGCTAAATAGCTTCTAAGATGTTTTGTAGGATTATTTAAAGTATATTTCCCATCCAAAGTTTTTTGAAATATTGTATTAACTTGCGGTTTATTATCATCATCAACATAAAATTCACAAATTTCCATTATTTCACGTTGAAATCTTCCTAATTTCTCACTCATATAGCCTTTTACATATATTCCAATTTGTACATATCTATGTATAGTAGTAACAAACTGTTCAACATCAATGTTAGACTCTATCAAACTATACATACGCATTGGAATTAATGCTGCTTTATCTGAATGGATTGTCGAAATAATATGATGTCCTGAAGATATTGAGTTACGTACTGCCATTACTGCCTCAGCACTACGAACCTCTGATAATAATATCCAAATTGGATTCTGTCTCATACATGTAACTAAAACATCCGAATAAGAAGCAATATTATTTGTTTTCATCGCTACAATATCTCGATGTGGAAATATTCTATCTAAGTGCAACTCCAAAGTATCTTCTATAGTTATTATTTTTTCATTTTCTTTAGTAGTACTAGCAAGATACTTAACAAGCTCTGTTTTACCAGAACCAGTTTCCCCACTAACAATTATATTAGCATGACCCTGTACACAATTAAGTAGAAAATCTAATAAATCCGCTCTAACATATTCTTCATTTAGTAATTTTTCCTTATTAAGACGAATCTTCGCTGGCGTTTTACGAATAACTAGTGCTACTCCATTAGTAGCTATCGAATCGTGAACAAAGTTAAGACGTAATTCTGTACTTTCAGCATCTAAAAAAGGGTGTGCCATATTGAATGTTTTTCCCATTACATTTGAACATTGGAACGCTAGCTTTTCTATCAGTGGATTATTTATTTCTGGTCTTTCAACTCTATAAACTCCTTTAGTTAAAGATTTAAGCCACAATTGTCCACCATTAGAATATGAGATATCTGTAATATCATCAATATCTATAAATTCCTTTAAAGGTCCAAAATCAATCTGCGAAAATATTGCATCATTCATTTATGAACACCTCCCTTATTCTTTATTCTTTTATTTATGAAACACTATCAGGTATAACTTCATCAGGAATATCTTGAGTATAATCAAGAATTTGATTTCTTAAATACTCGCTTTTAACTGCTGTTTCACCTGGTGCGCTAGTATAAGATGCATTACCAGGAACTGGAACCAACTCTACACTACCTACATAATTAGCTTTACTAATTAATAAATATAATTCTTGAGGAACTGCAAACAATAATAATGCTGGAGTTCCACTAACAGATGATCCGTAAAATAAACTTTTAGCATTACTGTCACGTACATCCAAAATTGGTAATTTTGTTATAAATTCACCATATATAATTTTACCTTCATCACTTGTCATTTTTACATATAAATCAATATAATCTCCAGGGTACATTGAATTACCATAAGTTGATTGAAGATCTACATTAAGAGCAACTGCTTTATAACCATCTGGCATATCCTTTAAAGCATTACTATTTATACCTTTACAAGGTAGAACTTGCTCATTATAAAAGAAAGCTCCTTGTGGTACACTAGTTCCAACATTTACACAAAAAGGTGCAGTTGAATTTATCACCTGATTAGTACGAGATAATAAATTTTTATTACTTGTAACTAGAGATCTAAGAACCTCAGTTGTACCAATTAAATCCTGAGTAATCTGCTCTGTTGATTTAATTGACTGTTTAGCATAAGGAATTGAAACTGTCTCAATAGCATGATTAACTCTATAGTTATAACCAACATAAAGTACTACTATTCCTAGCATTACACCAATTATTGTAACAGTATTCTTATTTGACAAGAATCTTTTAAAAGTCGTTACTATATTTCCCATTTTATCCTCCTTCTACACTGCACTCCAGAAATTAGCTCCACTACCAATCTTTGAATGACAAGCACTATCTTGATAATGCCACCATTCTGAAGCTAAATCTGTAAGACCTGCACTCATCATATATCTACTTAAATCTTGAGCATGAACATTATTCTTCATTCCGACAGAATAATTTTTTGATTCATGAGAAGTACTAGGACCCCAATATTTTATCGCTTTTGTACTAAGCTCATGCATAGCTGTAGGCATTGCTTTTCCCTTTAAAGATGCATCAACTGCACAACCAGTATTATGTGTAGATAAATTTTGAGCTAAAAACCAGCTGATTCCCCAAGAATGCTTCTTAAGGCTTTCACCAACACTAAACTCTATATTCTCACGAACAACAGAATCACTATTATATAATGCTTTTAATTTTTGATTAGCAAAACTTGAAACTGAAGTTGGTCTATAAGCATCATTTACAACAATTGTATCTCCAGCTGCTTTTGCATTAGCTGCTGCTACTTTTAATTTCTTTGCAAAACTAAATGTACCTGGAACCCAACTATTAGTATATTCGCTACTATAAAGTTTTTGTCCTGTCAAACCAGGAATATTCTTTTCAGAAGACTTATAAATACTTGACGAAGCATTAGTAATATTAAATTCAACATTAGGTATATACTCAGCCATATTAATAGCCATATAATTGCTATCTACCCAGCCACATTTGCCATCATATTGAATAGCCCAATTATTTCCATTTTCACCTAAAATATCAAATTTAACACCTGGTGTAGCACTTCTACTAGTTTCTTTAAAATCCGCTTTTTCATAAATAGCTTTAGCAACCATTGCAGTTCCATGCATTCCGCTTAATTCATTAGAAGTTATACCAGACTTACATGTTTCATCATCGCCACTTCCAGATGTTTCCCCTCCAACAGGAGTATCAGGTTTATTTACAGTTCCATTATTGGTACCATTACCATTACTAGTAGAACCATTGCTTGGTTTAGAAGTAGTTCCGCCACTACCAGAACTACCACTTCCACCATCCGCTATACCAACACTATCAATTTTATTAAATACTTGTAATACTGCACTAACTCTTGTAACAGTATCATAATCTTTAGAACTTACAAAACTAGTTCCACTATGAGTTTTAATCTCTACACTAACTTTAGGCGGAGCTTCATATAAAGCATAAAAATTAAGCTCATATGTTTCATTTACTCCTATAAAAGTTGGCAATTTTCTAATTAAAACTTCCATAAATTTTTCTTTATCAATTTTAACTTCATTATAATCACGATAGTAGGCTGCATCTATAGCCTCTAACATAGATGCATCTACCACCTCTTTTAAACCATAATAATTTTGAGCTGTATTAGTTGTAATACCTTGTACTGAAATCATCAGTCCAACAATAGCAACACCCATTGCAACTAACCAATACCCCCAATAAGAAGTATTCATATATTACACTCCTTCCTTATTTCCAAGATGGGCCTATTTTATCACTAATAGCACCCCATAATTGGAAATATTTATCAACACTACTTCGATAAGATCTATCTTTTCCAATTAAACTTTTAGAATTAATAGAATCAGCAGTACTTACACCATTAATATTACCATCTATGAAATCATCCATAAATTCGCTGTAACATCCAACTTTTTCATATCCACCAACATCTTTACAATAAACTGTTTTATTAGAATACCCACCATCACTCTCAGCATCTTCATTATATTTTAGAATTGCTTGAGAAATAGATGGTGTAAATGTAATACTTAAAATTGGTTCTTGATCAAAAATAGCATTTCCTCCTGGATTATCTAAACTTCCATCACCAGATTCAATTTCTTTAATTGTTGCGGCTGCTTTTGAGCTTTGACTAGAATCCCAGTTTGAAGCAGCTGTTCCTTGAGGGAATAAATTACCAAGAGTTACTTCTTTTTCATAATAAGTTAAACCTGAATCTTTATCATACATACATCCAGAACTTACACAATCAGAAACACAATTTTCACCTTCGCACTCGAAGTCATCACAATTTGGTCCAACACAATCATTTGTACAATTTGGTCCTTCACAACCATTTGAATCACAAGTCATAACAGCATCAGGTATATTTACTAAATAAGAACAAACATAATTGATTTCAGTATCAATAATACCATTACTTCCTACAAATCTACCTTGTGTTCCATCTTTATAAAATTCACCAATATTATTAACAACAACATTATATTCATGAACACCTTTACGAGTATCAAGAGCTACTGGCAATGATTCTTCAAGTAATACTCCATTACTTGTATTACCATTAGTAATAATATTTCCATCTGGATATATATTCCAGAAAATACTTTGTGGCTTATATTCTCCTGCTGCATCAGCATTTGACTTTTTAAATATTGCTTTTGACATATTATCTTTATAAGATACACAACCACCGTTATAACCATTTAAACTACAGCTTTCAATATATAACAATGATTCCTTTGTATCACTACTAAATCCTGAACCACCCTTACATGATTCATAAGTTTTATCTACATCAACAGTTACATCATTAGTCCACTCTTGACTACAATAAGAATAAGTTGTTTCTTCAACATCATATGAACCATCCATATCAATTGGCATTCCAGCCATACTTCTATAATCTTCTTCATAATCGTATTTTACTTCTGGATCTGGTTTATAATCAGTCTCCCATTCGCTACATCCTTTAAAGTTTTTAATTGCCTCTTTTAATCCTTGAATAGCAGATTCATAATCACTCTTAGCTTGAGTATAAACCTTTTCCATATCATCTTTAAAATCTTGTTCTGTTTTTTCTTCATAATTTGGATAAACTGCCACGTCACATGGAGAACAATGTTTATTTCCAAATTTATCAATATAACACGATTGTCCTGTACACACAGTAGCAGGTCCCCAAATAGTATGTAATGTATGAGTTGCATTTCTATTTTCAGGAGTTGGTGGTGACTTTAACTCTCCACGTTCTTCATCAATATCAAAACGCAAACCAACATATGTATAATTACCAGACACACCAGCTGATCCACCATCTTGAACAGGAATAGCTATATCTGTAATAGTCGCACAAGTATCTGCAGTTCCATTTTGACATCCAGTTGGAATTTGAATAGAAGGATTTGGAACAGATAATTCCCATGCTCTATAATATTCTTGATAAGTATTATAAGCTTGCTCTATCGCCTTCAAATAATTAACCATATCTTCAATATACTGTTCTCTATCAATTTTACTTGTAAAACATTGTTTATGTGATTCCATTTTAGCTTGGAAAGTAAAATATCTACCAGCATTTACTCTTTTAGCAGTTGGGAATGTTATCGCGTAATCCTCACGACAATTAACTTTACAATAAGGATTTCCAACTACTCTATCATCAGTTAACATTTGATATTTATTATTTTTTTCATCTATCGGATCTTTATTATCCTCTATATAATCGACAAAACATAATTTTATATCTTCTACTTTATTACCATGAATTTCATAAGGATCATCCATCAAACCTGAACCATTAGTTCCATCAATAATTAATAAGTCTCCTGCCTCATCACAACACTCTGTAATTTCAGTTTTTCCTGTTGGGCAAAGTGCATCCTCAGGTATTTTTTTACATTCTTTATCATATTGATCACAAGCTGCTTGATCACCTAATTCACATAAAACTTCTAATTCATCACACTCATCACAACCAGCATCGAAAAATTGTTGACAAGGATCACTATTTTTATCATTAGTAGCTATACAAGCTTCTGCTAATTCATCACAATCACAATCTTCAACTAAACTAACTTCACCTTTTAATTCCCCTGGAGTTAATTCATCATTATTCTCATCATCTCCAGAACCATCAGGAGTATGTTTTCCTTCATAGCTAACAAATCTTTGCATATCTTTAGCATCACTTTGATTACGCCAAACAATTGCAATATTATTTTCTAACTCACTCTTAGTACCAGTAGAATTAAATCCACCACCACCATAACTATATTTTATTGTATAAGGCATAGGTTGCTTTCCACAGTTTAACATTGGAGTTCCAGAATTATTAACTTTACTATAACCCTCAACTTGAACTTTAATTACAATTTCAAACTTTTCTGGTAAATCTAGACCTTCTAAAAGATTGCGTCCTACAAAAGCTGCACAAATCTCTGCACCCTCACAAATAGTATTACCTGCAATAGAAACATAAGATAATTGAGGCTCTTTTAAAGCTCCATATATACTATAACCACCATCAAATGCTATACTATCTATTTTAAAAATAGCAGGATTATCATCTTGTTGTTTAAATTCTTCAACTGTTGCCTTAAATTCAATTTGTTTTTTAACTAAAGTACCATTAGAATCTTCTGTTTCTTCTACTTTACTATCTGGAATCGGTGTACCAAATTTAATATTAGATTTACCACCTAATTTAGATGCATGATCAGCTGAAGCTTTTAATGCTGCTTTAAATGCTGCTTTAGCTCCATCCAAATTACCAGTCCAATAATAACCAGAATATCCAGATAACTGAGAGCCAACCTTTGCAGAAGGTAATGCTTTATTTATTGTATCAATATATTCTTGAATTTCAGAATCTTCTTGTATCCACTTATAAGCTGTTCCATAAAAAGCTGACATTTGATCACGTGAATAATTATTAGCTGCGCTATTTTGAATCTTATCATCACTATTAGTACTCCATTGTAAAGCACCCCAAGCAGCTGATACTGTACGAACAGCCAAACTATGTTGGAAATAATCAGCATAACCACCACTAATCAAAGCAGTCATTAAAGAAATATCATACATATAAGTCCATGAATCTATTGCTGCTTTCTCTAAAGTATTTTGTTCATAAAACAAAATACGACCAGCATATAATCCTTTATTAGTTGAAGCTAATGCTGCATCCATACAATAAATTTCTTTACCATTTAAGTTATGCAAATAATATTGTAAATTACTTCTTGCCCCACCAGGAGTATTAAGAACTGCTTTACTAGGAACTCCACTCAAAGCATACTTTGAAGATGATTTAGTCCCTGTAGTTGCTGTTCCACTATAAGGATCATTTGCAGTATAACCTCCAACTGTAACTGAAGCTGCATTTACATCTTCTAAAAATGTTAAACAGAATAATAATACAATTAAACCAAAACTTTTAAGTAATCTTTTCATACTACTCTCCTCCGTCTTCTAATAATCACAACGGTAGCCCCTACCCCTGCAACAACTATAACTGATGACACAATTATAATAGTTGATTTATTCTCTTTTAAAAATTCTATAAATCCTTGATTCTTTTTATCCTCTTCCTCTTGTTGTTGTTTTTTTTCTTTATCAGTTATGTACTTGTTAATTTTTTTCACAAAATCTTCCATAGGTGGCAAATCATAATCAACGTACATATGACACATATAATATTCTTTATTATTTTGACAATAATCTAAAGCACTATAATTATTAAATCTTGGTGTCTTAGTTTCAATCGTTCTTAATTTAGAATTAGAACAATCTGTATTAGTTGTATAAATACTTATTGTATATTTATTTATAACCTCTATATTATAATTCTTAATAGTTATTGTACCA
Source organism: uncultured Bacilli bacterium (assembly GCA_910585045.1). Lineage (GTDB taxonomy): Bacteria > Bacillota_I > Bacilli_A > RF39 > UBA660 > Caccenecus. Next base: position 15,596 of record CAJUCD010000006.1, on the reverse strand, counting down.
TTATTAGAATCTTTATAAGTATACTTAGTAGTTTTACCACTAATTGTATCTTTTACTTCTATATATAAATCCTCTGTAAGATTTGTAATATAAACCTCAAACAAAGTTCTATAAGCCACATAGTCTTCTATCATCTCATCAGTAAGACCATCTGGCGGAGTAAAAGTACCATCCTCCATTGGTTCAAAAACCTCTTTATAACTTGTTTTAACATTAGATGCTAAACTCCGTAACCTATTCATTTCTGTCGTATCACAAGTTGCTTTAGCTAACCCTAAACTTGCAAAAAATACAATTAAGGCTACCCCGATACCTCCAATTTTTTTCATAGTATACACCAACCTCATATCTAAGATTATAGCATGTTAATCGCATTTTTTCAATATAAATTGTTCCTTACTAAAAGCACAAAAAGAAAGCTAAAAAGCTTTCTTAAATAATTGTTAGTAAAGCAAAAATTACTATTAAACAAACAAACATGCCTAAGACAAATTTCCAAATATATTTTAGCCAATCTTTATATTTAACATTTAAAGATGTAACACCTATACCTAAAATAGCACTTGTAGGTATAAAGAATTGAACAAAACCATATAAAGACACTAACATAATATAAATAGGCTTAATATGATCAGCATATTCTGCCACTAAATGAGAACTTAAAATATAACCTGAAAAACCTAAATCTGTATGGAAAATATTTGTAATTAAACCAGACAATGTCATAGTAGCTAAATTAAAGCCATCAGTTAAACCTAAAATTTTACCAATGATTGTTGCCACATAAGGTGATAAATAAACTATTACCATAAGCACCCAAGCTGCAACAACACAAGCGATAGGCTTTAAAACTTTTTTCATTCCACTTATGTATGCATCAAAAAATTCATCTAATTTAAACTTATAGCATAAACCTAAAATCACTGTAAATATCAAAACAATAGATGCCATTGAAAATACTAATTCCCAAGTTCCTAAAGCTTCAGGTTGTGTTCCAAGAAGATCCTTAAATAAGAAGAACCCTTTACCAACTTCAATTGTTGTTAATTTTTCATGGAATGTATTAAATATCTCAATTCCAAAATTATCTGCCCAATTTACATAACCTAAAATAGTAATAATAAACATTAAACCTAAAATCACTACAATAGGTAAAGATGTGTTAATTTTACTTTCATCTTCTTTTTCTTCTAAAAATATATCTTCTACAATTTCATTATTGTCAGTTGTTTTTTTCATATGCATAACTGTAAAGAAATTAAACAACACCAAACCTACTAATAAAATTCCTGCTCTAACTAGTAAAGTATCTTTTAAAATATTAGGTGTAGTACCAATAAAATATTGATTTAAATAAACAACACCTTCACTACCATAAGTAGCACCCATAGTTCCAACTAATAGCGCACCAAATGTCGCAGATAATACAGTTATTTTATCTAATTTCATTCTATTCATTATAGAAATAATAAATGGAATAAAGATAATCAATACATAACCTTGAGCGATAACACTTGTTAATAATGCTATTAATACTGAAACTAATACTACAAATAAAGTTTTATGCTTTGATAATTTCTTAGCAATATTACTAGTTAATTTATCATAAGCACTAGTTTTAGTTAATACTCCATACAAACCACCAATAGTAAATAAAAGAATTATTTTATCTAAACTATAATATAAAGCATGATAAAAAACAAATGATAAATCAGTTAATCCCAATCTTTTCATTGATGTTGATGTTGCAAGTCCACCATTAGGTATAATCCATGTCAACACAAATGCAATAACACAACATAAAATAATAGCTTTTAATAAACCATGATTCTTTTCTTTTTTCTTCATAAATTTCCCTCCTATAAAATTATAACACAAAATATTTGAAATTAAAGAGAAAATATAATTTTTTTAGTGAAATATTTGTGAAAATATTATTAACTGCTTTAACAAAATATAAAAATAATTAAAAAATTAAAAAGATTATTACAAAAACAAATTCATAATAATCTATATTTATTATTTTATCTACTTTTCATTGTTGGAAATAACAATACATCTCTAATAGACTCTTGCTCTAAAAACAACATACAAAGTCTATCAATTCCATATCCTATACCTCCAGCAGGTGGCATGCCATACTCTAAAGCTTCTATAAAATCCATATCAATATCATTAGCTTCCTCATTACCTAAATTCTTTTCTTTTAACTGTTCTTCAAATCTTTCTAATTGATCAATAGGATCATTTAATTCCGTATAAGCATTCGCAAATTCTTTACCTGCAATAAACAACTCAAATCTATCCACAAATCTTGGATCTTCAGGATTCTTTTTAGTAAGTGGAGAAATTTCAATTGGATGCCCATATAAAAATGTAGGCTGAATTAATGTTTCTTCGACATATTTCTCAAAAAATAAATTTATTATATGACCAACACTATGTTCATGGTCTTGTACTTCAATATGATGTTCATGTGCTAACTCTAGCGCCTCATCTACTGTCATCTCTTTCTTAAAATCAATACCCGTAGCATTTTTTATAGCATCAGTCATACTAACACGAGCCCAAGGTCCTTCTAAGTTAATCTCATATCCACCAAAATTATAAGTCATTTTACCCATAACATTTTTTGCTATTGTTTGAAACATATTCTCTGTTAAATCCATCATTCCATCCAAATCACTATAAGCCAAATAAGCTTCCATTAACGTAAATTCTGGATTATGTTTAGGATCCATACCTTCATTTCTAAATACTCTGCCAATTTCATAAACTGCTTCCATTCCTCCAACTAATAATCTTTTAAGTGGTAGCTCTAAAGCAATTCTAAGATACATATCTAAATCTTGAGCATTATGATGAGTTATAAATGGTCTTGCACTAGCTCCTGTAAGAAGTGTAGATAATATTGGAGTTTCTACTTCTGTAAAACCTTTATTATCCATAAAATTTTGAATACATCTAATAATTTTTGGTCTTAAAAAGGCTACTCTTTTAGAATCATCATTCATTATTAAATCAACGTAACGTCTTCTATAACGTTCTTCAATATCTGTTAAACCATGAAACTTTTCAGGTAAAGGTCTTAGTGCTTTAACTAAATGCGTATATTCTAAACACTTAATTGTAACTTCGCCAGTCTTTGTCTTCATAGCTTTTCCACTAACACCAACTATATCTCCAATATCAGCACTTTTAAACAAATTATAACTATCTTCACCAATATCATTTATTGAAATATATATTTGAATAGCACCAGTTTTATCTTTAATTGTAAAAAATGAAGCTTTCCCCATCTTTCTAATAAACATAATACGTCCCGCTACTGTTTCATTAGTATCTAAAGACTCAAAATCGTCATGCAAAACATCTTTATATTTTTCTTTAATATCTAAAGCAAAGCCTGTTCTTTTAAAACTATGTCCAAAAGAGTCAATGCCAAGTTCTCTTATTTTCTTTTCCTTTTCTCTTCTTACCAATTCTTGTTCTGTAAACTCACGCATAAAATCACTCCTCATACACCATAATATACCATAAAAATCCTAAAAAATAAATAAAAAAAATTAAGGATAATCTCCTTAAAATTCTATAATCTATACATCTTATTAGATTTCCTACTAAACAAATATAAACCTGCAATAGCAATTAATCCCCCACCTACTGCTACATAAGGAATAACACTTCCAGATTTAGGATTCTCTGGAATATCTGGTGGAAGTGGTTCATCAGGATCAGTTGGATCGTCTGGAACATAACCTTCACATATCTCTTTATATTCTGTTTCAGTTATTTTCTTACCATTCTTATCAAAATAATTTCCATTAAGTTCTAAACATTGTAAACTGCCTGGCATATAATCAATCTTACATTCTTTTTTACTTGGATCAACTATTTTTGCTGTTACAGTAAATATTTCAGTTTTTGAAGACACTGGTTGATCATTATTAGTTTTTAATATTATAGAAACTGAACCATCACTATTTTTAACATTTACAACTGTCGAAAAACCACTAGATGCTAAAACTACTAAATCACTAACATTATTTGTTGGCAATAAAGTAAAATAAAGATATTCTGATTTTGACTTTGTAATTGTATAAGTTTGAGTTACACTAAATCCAGTCGCTTCACTTCCACTCCAACCACTATCAGGTTCTTCAACAGTTATTGTTCCATATGCTCCTCCAGAGTTAGTACCAACAACACGAGCATGAACATTAAAAGGAATTAAAATTAACATTGTTAAAACCAAGCTAAATATTTTTTTCACAATAATTACCTCTCTCTACTACTACTATTATGTCTCAATTATAACATAAAAATGTAAAAAATAAATATTTTTTTGCAAATTATTTAAAAAAATGTCAATTTATGATATTATAATGATGGTGGCTAATGTGAAAAAGATTTTAATAAACATAAAAAATAACGATATTATCTTCTCATATAAAACTAATAATAGTAAAGTTAATAATGATTTAATCAATACTAATATTATTAGCGATAATGAGCTTATATTTAGTGATATATATATAAAAGAAAATACTAAAATATTATCTTCTTTTATCAAAGAATTAGCAATCCAATACAATGCCACAAATGTAATTATTTCTAAAATGGATTTAGCACCACTAATTATTAGTATATTAGAAAAAGCTACTAACATTACAAGTATGTATATAAAGGAAGAAGAATCTCTAACTTACACTGTATGTGAAGGCATAATAAATTTAAAACACATAAAAAAAATTAATTGCTCTACTATTCAAGCATTTATGATTGAACTTTTAGACAAAAACAATATAACTTGTGAAACTCGTTCTGAAATATTATACATTAGCAATTTTATGGAACAAAACAATCTTCTAAGTTATTCGAATATTTATTATAAAACTAATGTAAGAATAAATATTCCTCTATCGCTTGAAGATATAAAAGATTTTGCGGATTTTTGTAAGATTAATAAATATCTCAAAACAATTCATATTAATAAACTTATAAACACTGAATTAGAAAATATAATAAAAACACTTATATCTTGCGGTCGACGTAATATAAAAATTGTCATTCACGAGAATATTAATGATGAAAAAACTATCAACTATTTAAGAGAAATAAATAAAATTTATAAGAAAAAATACACTTTAAGTCTCTCATTAGAATATTCTAAAGAATATCTTGACAAAAATATTTTTAGACAAACTATTAATAACATGCTAAAAGTATGTGGTCTGATAATATCTAGTTTAGTAATATTAGTTGTTACATATATTGGAATATCTAACTACGTAGCTCTAAAAGAAGTAAATGCTATAAAAGATGATTTGCAAGAAGTTATAGAAATAACTAAAACAGATGACTTACAAGATATAATTAACAATAAAAACGATGAAAACATTAATAAAGCTGAAGAAAATGAAGAACCTAAAGAGCAAATCAAATTAATTACTAATGAACCTCTGGCAGCTCTTTTAAGCGTTAATAGTGATGTTATTGGAGAATTAAAAGTTAATAACACTAATGTTGATTATCCTGTTGTTCAAACTACCGATAATGACTATTACTTAAAACATAATATCAATAAAGAATATAATAATAATGGTTGGATATACATGGATTTCCGTAATAATCCTATGAACTTAGATAAAAATAATATAATATATGGTCATAACATGTATTACAGTGGAGTAATGTTTGGTACACTTCATAAAACAGCTAATAAAAATTGGTACACTAATCCAGAAAATCAAATTATAACTTATAATACTCTTTATGAAAATATGAAATTTAGAATATTTTCTATTTACCGAGTGCCAAAAACTAATGATTATTTAAAAGTATTTTTCAATAATGACGAAGACTTTTTAGAATTCGTTGATATGATAACTACTCGTAGTATTTATAATTTTAATGTTCCAGTTGGACCTACTGCTAAAATTTTAACTCTATCAACATGTTCTAATAATGGAACTAAACGATTAGTTATTCATGCAGTCTTAATTGAAGATGAAACAAGCGAGTAAGCTTGTTTTTTAAAAGAAAAAAATACTATGCCTAACATAGTAAATCTATTAAAAATATTTAACCTTTTATTAAAAACACACTTACTAGAAGAAGTACAGCTGCTAATAATTTTTTTAGTAAATTATCTCTTTCCTTTAAAAATATATATCCTACTATAACATTTCCTATTACTGTTAAAGCACAAAGCGGTGCAACAGTTGTAACATCACCTAATTGATAAGCTCTTAATTGAACAATAATCATTGTTCCCCAACATAAACTAGTTATCATAATAGCTTTTTTATTACCATTAATAAAAGCTTGCTTAATTTTTGATGGTTTAATTCTTTCAGCAATAGCAATAAATAAAGCTGGAACAATTACAGTTAAAGCAACATAAAAAGGTAGATTAAAATTATCTGATATATTAACATCTAAAAATAAAGCTATTGAAAAAGCAATATTTGAAAGTATACCTAAAAAAACATATTTATCTAATTTTTGTTTTCCTCTTTTATAAAATATAAGAATATTACTAAAAATAATTAAACCTGCACCAATAATTTTCTTTAATACAAATTGTTCCTTAAAAAATAATAATCCTGATAATATCATAAAAACAGTTGATAATTGTTTTATAATACTAAAAGTTGATGCTTCTAACCCACTTCTGACTGTAGTATTAATTCTATCTGATATGGCATAAAAAATACAAGCAATTCCTAATAATAAATACACTTTCCAGTCTGTTGGAAAAGTCAACTTAAAAAATGGAACAAAAATTAATGCACTTAGTCCAGCAATAAACTGTAATAATACAGTTATTGTTCCATCACTTTTAGACGTCTTTAAAACTATTTTATAAAATTGGGTAAAAGCCACTGCCAATATTATATAAAGAACAACAAATAAAAACCACATGTAAATCACCTATTAATATTATATAATAAAAAAGATATATTGTAAATTTTCTTATTCTAAATATTAATCTTTTTCTGCTACTAAATAATTAATTTTAATTCCCTTAGCTACAAACTTAGCTTCATATTCAGTAAGAACATTAGGTATTTCACTATTAGCTAAATCTAAATTTACATCCTTTAATATGTATCCATAGTTACTTAGTGATACTAAAGAACTAGCAAATAAAACTAAATTATCTGTTTTCATTACTATTCTTTTTTTACCCACAAATAAATTATCATAAATATTTAAAAAGATATCACTAGTAAGTCTTCTTCTAGCCTGTCTTTTTTTTGGCCAAGGATCAGAAAAATTAAGATAAATAACTTCTATCTCTTTAAGAAAAGCTTGTTCCAAATTTAAAGCATCCATATTTATAATTCGCAAATTATCTAACTTTTTAGGATATTTCTTAATTGCTCTTGCAATCACTCCTGAATACTTTTCTACTCCAATAAAATTAATATTAGGATACTTTAAAGCCATTCCTACAATATAATCACCCTTACCCATTCCAATTTCTAAATGAATAGGATTATCATTATTAAATTCTTTATTCCAATTCCCCTTTAATTGCTCATATTCTTTAATTAAATAATCACAATTATTAAGAAAATATTCTGTATCTTTTAAATTTCTAAGTCTCATATAAATCACTACTTTCATATTTTTTGCATATAATAGATTGAAAGGAAAATGCAAATTATGAAGAAAGATCGAAATACATTTTTTCAAGGTTCTCAATTTTTCAATCAATCACAAATTCCCGGCCCAAACATGAACATTGCTAATGCTCCATTTACTATGGAATCATACGCTAATCAAAGTTTTTATGCTGGTCCAAGTAACAATCAAATACCTATGAATTATAACATACCAACTAATCAAAATCAAAGCTTAAATAACTATGATTACAGCGATATTGAATCTCGCTTATCCAAAATTGAACGACAACTAACAAGAATAGATGCACGTTTAACTAAATTAGAAAATGGTACTTTATTTACAAATGAAGATATCGAAACAACTAATAACATTTATATGGTCTAAATATTAGACCTCTTTTTTATTTCTTTTAAATTTACGCTTTATTTTTAAGTAAAAATCCTTTCCTAAAACTTCTTCAAACAAACCCATTTTGTAAGAAACTATAAAATATATTAACGCCCCTACAACTGATATAATTCCTACATAAAATATAGAACCAATTCTATTTGTAACATTTAAAGGAATAATTAACTTTAATAATATAACAACTCCTATCATTAAAATAAGAGGAAATATAGATTTTTTTAAAACTATCAAAATTTCCTTATAATTAAAGTTGTATTCTTTTTTTAAAACATGCATCGCAATTAAAACAGTTACAGATAAACCAACTACAGTTGCAAGAGTCGCACCATAATAAGCAGGCAGACCAAAATAATCTAATAAAATCATAAAAGGAACATCTAATAAAGCATTTAAAACTATACCCGTAATAGCACTTATATAAACAGTTTTAAATTTATTAATACTTTGCAGAGTATAATTAGAAACTGTATAAAAATTAGTAAATAATGGTGAGAAAATACATACAGAAAGTATACTCGCTCCTAATTTACTATATCCATAAAATATTGTCCATATGGCATTACTAAGTAATGAAATACCTACACACATTGGAATAGTTACAAAAATTATTATTTCCATAGCTTTATTAAACTTTCTATTTACATCATCATATTTTTTTAATGTATAAGCTTCCACCATCGCTGGAATCAAACTAGACGATAAACCTAAACCAATAGAAGTAACAATAATACTAATCTTTGAAGCCCAAGTACTAATACCTGTTGCAATAAACTCTACTTCATGCGCCGAAAAACCTAAATAATCCATAGTCCTTAGTATTAAAATCATATCTATATTATTATATATTGTAAAAGCTATACTAATTATTATTACTGGTAAAGCATATTTAATAATTCTTTTTATAATTTCTTTATTAGTTACATCATCCTTTTTCTTAAATTCTTTATCTAAAAATAATTCTTTTTTATTTTTGCGAATCTTTCCATAAACATAAATTAATGCACAAGATCCCCCTGCAAAAGCGCTAAAAACTGCTACTCCAACTGCATGTGTTAAATCAAGATGCAAAATTTTTAGAGCAATATAACTCCCACAAAGTATCACTATAACTCTAGCAATTTGTTCAATAACTTGAGAATAACTTGACACATAAATAATATTATGTCCTTGAAACAAACCTCTAGAAACACTTAAAAATGGAAATATCAATATTGCAAATGAAACACATCTAATTACAAAAGTAATATCTTGAATAGTATTACCACCTGCTAAATCTCCAATAATCATTCCAGATATTTGAGGTGCAAATACAAACATAATTATAAAAGCTACAATAGCAATAAAACTAAGAAGTTTCTTTCCTATTTGAAAAGTTCTTATTTTAGCTTCCTGTTTATTTAAAGTATTAAATTCATTTATAATCTTACTAACAGCATTAGGAATACCAGCTGTTGCTACTTCTAAAAATAAACTATAAATATTATAAGCATAAGCATATAGTGCTGCTCCTTGCGTTCCTACTAAAGCATAAAAAGGAATAACATAAAGCATTCCAAGTATTTTTGTAAAAACAATTGCTAAAGTAGCAATAATCGTTCCTTCAATAAAGGAATTTTTTTTCATTTACTTCACCTCTATTTATTATAAATAATCATTGCTGTAAAACAATAAATTTGTTCCTCCCCAAACATGGATATTGCTGTATGAAATTTAATATCTACAACTTCTCCATCCAATGTATTTAAAAAATTATTAATTTGTTCTTCCAAATCCTTTTCATGAGATTCATCTATTATTTTAACTTTCATATTATCACCAAGAAAATAATAGCATACTCTTTATTCTTTTATTGTCGAATTAATGAACAAAATACTTTCTATTTTTAAATTAGACTTCTACTAAATTTTAACATATTTTCACATCAAAGTATATAAAAAGCTAATCAATGATTAGCCTAGCGTCCATATGGTCCTGGAATATAACCTCCATATGAATAATAACTATAAGGTGCTCCTGGTGCATAATATGGTGGTCGTGGGCCTGGTCCATAAGGAGCTACATTATAAATTGGTCTTGGCCGTGTTAATCCTACTGCTGCTCCTCCTACTAAAGCTCCAGTTAAAAATGGAAAAAAGAATTGTCTATCGCCATTGTTATTAGGTTGTAATTTATAATTGTACATATTTGAATAATTATTCATAATACTCCGCCTTTCTAAAATATCCTATGCCAATAATAAAAAAAGACTTAATACTTAAGCCCAATAAAAAAGAGTATTTTTAAAAAACTCTATTTTACATACGCAAGAAAATAATTTTTCTTACCTTTCTTTACAATAATAACCTTATTTTCAATTGTCTCATCACTAGTAATTATATATTCTAAATCTACAACTTTTTTATTATTTAAACTTATTGCTCCAGCACTTACTAATTCTCTAGCTTCTCTTTTACTAGTTACAATCTTATTATCAACTAAGAAATCTATAATATTTTTATTTAGATCTACATGTATTGTTGGAACACCTTTCATTGAAGAAATAATTTCTTCTGCTGTTAATTCTGTAATCTTTTCACTAAATAAAGACTCACTTATTTTACGTGCTTCCAAATAAGCATCTTTACCATGTAAATCTGTAATAATTTCTTCTGCTAATCTCTTATGTGCCTCTCTTAATTCTGGATGTTCTTGATTTTTCTTTTCATAATCCATAATCTCATCTTTTGATAAAAATGTTAATTTCTTCAAATAATCAATAATCATACAATCTTCCAAATTTATTAAATATTGATATAATTCATAACTAGAAGTTTTATTTTTATCTAACCAAAGAGCATTACCCTCTGTTTTTCCAAATTTAACTCCATTTGAATCAGTAACTAATGGCATAACCATACCATATGCCTCTTTGCCCAATTTTCTTCTAATTAATTCTATTCCAGAAGTTATATTTCCCCATTGATCAGAACCTGCTACTTGTAAAACACAATTTCTTGTTTCATATAAGTGTAAGAAATCTAAAGCTTGTAAAATCATATAAGAAAATTCTGCATATGTAATTCCACTTTCAATTCTTGATTTAACTTTATCTTTAGCAAGCATATAACTTACATTAAAAAATTTACCATAATCTCTTAAAAAATCTATTACATTTATATCTTTAGTCCAATCATAATTATTAACTACTTCAAAACCAAAAATATCTTCTGCTTGTTTCTTTAAACCTTTAAAATTCTTTTCTACTTCTTCCTTACTAATCATTGGTCTTTCACTAGTAGGCTTTGGATCACCAATTAAACCAGTTGCACCTCCTACAAGCAAGATAGGATGATGTCCAGCTTTTTCTAATCTTTTAGAAATTAAAAATGAAGAATAATGACCTATATGCATTGAATCAGCTGTAGGATCAGTCCCAATATAAAAAGTTAATCCTCCATTATTGAGTTTTTCTATCAAAGATTCATCACTAATATCTTGTATTAACCCTCGCCATACTAATTCATCATATATTTTCATAAATTTTCACTCCCAACAAAATTTCCATTTTCCATTATAACCACTTCTTCACCATTTTGCAATACAGCTTTTATTTCTAAGTCTCTATTTCCAATAAAGAAATCTACATGTTCCTTAGAATAATTAAGACCTAATTTTAACAATTCCTCATTAGTTTTAGTTAACCCATCTTCTATACACTCTGCAAAACTAGCACCAATTGCTAAATGACAAGAAGCATTTTCATCATAAAGGGTATTTTTAAAAACCACTTCTGTTTTCGAAATTGGCGAATCATAATCTACTAATGCTACTTCTCCCAAAAATCTTGAACCTTCATCAGTTTCGATAATCCCTTTCAAAATATCTTTTCCACATTTAGCATCAAAATCAATTATTTCTCCATTCTTAAAACTTAGCCAAAAATCATCAATTACATTATCATTATGAATTAGCATTTTTGAAGAATAAACTATTCCATTAACTCGCAATCTATCAGGAGATGTAAACACTTCCTCTGTAGGCATATTTACAATATTAATACCATCAGCACACTGAAATAAATATCCTTTAGGCAATCCAATTTCTAAATTAGTCCCCAAACTATTTTTATAAACCAATTTATCAATATCTAAATTATTTAAATAACTAGCTCTTTTAGCCATTGTTTCTAATTTTTTAGTCCATGCTCCTATAATATTTTCTTCATTTATTAAACATATATCTAAAATTAACTCCCATAAATGATTTATATCCATATCTAAACTATTAGCCCAAACTAAATTGGGCACTGAAGATATATTCCATTTAATTAAGCCTTTATTTTGACGCTCTCTATAATCTTTAATACTTTCCATTTGAAATCTACTTACTTCACTCAGAATATCAGCATTAACTTCACTTAAAAAATTAGGCATTGGCGAATAAATATTTAAAAAAGCATAACCTTCTTTAGCCATTTCATTATATTTAGAACGATCAAATAATGGACTTTCTTTTATTTCATTTAGAGTATTATTCATATACATTTCTCTTTGTTTATAAGGATTACTTATCAATGTTTCAATATTTTCTATCCCTAATTTTAAAGCTTCTTCAATTACTATATCTATAAAATCTTTTATTAAAGTTATTCCAACAATAAAAAGCTTATCTCCTTTTTTTAATTTCAAACATCCTTCAACTAAAAACTTAGCATACTTTCTAATTTTATCTTCCATCATTAATCCTCCATTTTAAATAATGGTTCATAAACATTAAGAATATGAACCATTAACATTATCTATAATAACTAGCTACTACTTTATAACCACTATATCTAGATGCATTTGACGCATAATCATCAATACAATTATTCATATCTGTATAACTAACATCAAAATAGAAAGGCACCATATAAATTTTTCCAATTCCACTAGCATTATAAGGTGTTACATTATTATAATTTCTTATATAAATAGATGCATTAGTATACCAATATCCTCCAGAGTAATATGGACTAGATAAACTTTTAGTAAAGTTGCTAGATTTTAATGAATGCTGTTCTAACATCCATCCACTAGTAATTGGCACTTCATATTTACTAGAAGTTGTATCAGTTGATATACCTTTACCATTGATATAATTATAATATACGTCATTATACATTTGAGTTGAAGTAATATAGCCTATATTATTTATTTTTAAATCTTGAACATTAAACAAATTATCAAACTTAATTCGCCAATTTTTTGAAGTAGCACCACCTACATAACTTGTCGAATAATATCTTTTTGATTGAACTTTACAATAAGTATTATACTTAATTTCTACTTTTTCCCATCTTGCAACCAAAGTATAATCGCTATAAATACTTCTATTAAAATTAAATGTTGAACCATTATAATACCATCCTAAGAATCTATAACCATTTCTTGTTGGATCACTTGGTTCATATGCTCTATTGCCATCTTTAACAGTTTGACTTCTAACATAACTTCCACCATTTGAATCAAAAGTTACAACATGTTCTTTTTCTTCTTCTCTTTCCCATCTCGCAACTAAAGTATAATCATTATAAATATTTCTATTAAAATTAAATATTGAACCATTATAATACCATCCTAAGAATCTATAACCATTTCTTGTTGGATCACT
>CAJUCD010000006.1:0-1822 GCA_910585045.1 uncultured Bacilli bacterium | reverse complement strand
TGGCTCATATGCTCTGTCACCATCTTTAACGGTTTGATTTCTTACATAACTTCCACCATTTGAATCAAATATTATATTATGCTCTTTAACACAACTACCATCATCAATCCATTTAGCATATAGAATCATATCACTTCTAACAGGAGTATTAAAATTATATTCCTTAGTTAAAGAACTATTTGTATACCAACCATCAAAACGATAACATTTTTTAGTTGGATCTTTTGGTCTTGTAGCAAGTTCTCCTTCTGGAACTCTTTCGCTCTCAACATAACTACCACCATTTGAGTCATATCTTACATTATAATCACTTCTACAAGTTCCATCATCAACCCACCTTGCCACTAATGTAATATTTCCACTAACAGGCTTATTAAAATCATATTTAACACCATTCAAATACCATCCTAAAAATTCATAACATTTCTTTGTAGGATCTGTAGGTCTCTTAGCAGTGTCACCTTCAATAATATCTTGTGGACCTACATAACTTCCACCATTAGAATCAAAATTAACTTGATATTTATTTTTAGGATCATCAGGATTAGTATCTTCTACTTTTTCCCATTTTGCTACTAAAGTAATCGGATGTCTAACAGGTGTATTAAATTCATACATCTCACCATTTAAATACCATCCCAAAAATTTATAACCAGGTCTATAAGTCATAGCATATGAAGCATAGTCTCCTTCTCTAACTAATCTTCTAGCCACATAACTACCACCTTGAGTATCATAAGTTACAGTATAATAAACATTATTTAAACAATTACTATTACAATTAGAGCCAGTACAAGTATTACAACTATTTACATAATTAATATTAATATTTGTAATCTGCTGTATATTACCTGGTCTAACATAACCTATACTTCCATTATTGTTACTACTATTACTACCACCACTAAAATTATCATTATTTGCTATATTATTATTAGAACTATTATTATTTCCAACATTATTATCATAATTATTTGAACTATTATTGCTAAATTGTTCAGCTATAGAAGTTACAATATAATCGCTTTTATTATCACAATTAAGTTGAACCTTCATTGCATACTCTTTATCTAAAGTCTTAGTAACTTTAATATAACTTTCATTAATATTACATGATTTACCTTTTTCATCTAAAAATTCTACTATAAGTTTACTATCAAACATTTCTCCCAGAGAAATACTATTAGATGACCCTACTTTATCAGGCAAATTACTACCTTGAAAATATTCAAAACCTGCTTCTTTCATCACCATTATATTCTTACTATAAGTAGTAAGAACACTACTATCATTACCTTTATTCTTAGGTAGTAAAAAACAAATTATCGCAATTACTACTACAAAAGCAAGTATTACTCCCATTACTTTAAGCCAACTAATTTTATATTCTTTTTCCATTATTACCACCCTTACTTTCACATTTTCTATATATGTTTAGTATAACTTTAATATACCTTCATGTCAAGCAAATAGGTGATTTTTAACTGGAAATATCACATAACTCTAAAAAAAGCAATTCATACTTCTGAACTGCTTTTAATATCACTAATTAAAAGTTATAATCATAGTTTACATATTATCTTTATAAAACAACATATGGATTAGTTCTTGTACCTGTACCTCCTGTAACAAACAATGTATCAGCCTTCAGGTTGATTACTGGGCGCACACCAAGCGTGGCGCCGTTCACGCTGTACCAGTCGAGGTAGCCACTCGAGCGCACAAAGAACACGCCAGCCCAACCGCCCGAAGTACCAACGTTCATAGAGTACGGAGACATGGTCCAGTAATTCTGGCCATTATATAGGTAATATGAAGTATT
>CAJUCD010000005.1 GCA_910585045.1 uncultured Bacilli bacterium | reverse complement strand
TTTACTGACATTTTCAAAAAATGATATAACATGATATTATCACAAAACGATAACAAACTATTGCATTAAATATTGACTTCATGAATTATTTATTGTAAAATTATATAGTAACTTAAAGTTATGGAGCAGTACTCAAGAGGCTGAAGAGGGGTCCCTGCTAAGGATCTAGGTCGGCGAATGCTGGCGCGGAGGTTCAAATCCTCTCTGCTCCGCCACTTTGAATAATAAAGCGATTAGGATTTTAATCGTTTTTTCTATGTCAAAAATTATATTTACAATTTAAATATAAATTATGTTAAAATTAATTAGGTGATACATATGGCTTTATATGATAAATTCTTTTTAATAACTCTGATAACTATTATAATAACGAGAGTAGGAGTATATATCTTTAATAAACCTAGTCCAACTATAAAAAACTTTAGAACTCATCACTGGATGTTTGGTTTAATATTTATAATTATATTTTTTTTGATATCAAGTTTTTATACTAATATATATTTATTATCTATCAGTGTAGGTGTTTTCATGGATGAAATAGGGTTTATTATAATTAAAGGTAAAAGTCACAAAGATAATTATAGTCCTGAAAGTTTTATGATATTAATGTTTTTTATTCTTCTTTTATTTATCTTTCGAGAAACTATTATTAATTTATATACATAAAAAAAGTGCAACAAATTATGTTGCACTAAATTGGTAATTAATAATCACTAACTTCTAAATTACTTAATAATTCTCCCAGATTAAATTTACCATTAGTATCTTTATTAACAATACTCCATTCATAACCAATCTTAGCAAACACCATACCAGAACCACTCATTGGAGCATTTTCACCTCTATAAACTTCATAGTTTTGTAACAATGCTAAATCTGATAATTTATTATTTGCTTCAATTTTTGTAAAATTAATTAATTTATTAATATAATTAGAATCAGTTTCTATTTAACAGAACTTATATAGCCTATGCCTTTATTAGTTAAAACACCTATAATAGGATAAGATGCATCACTATAATAATTGCCATATATTACTTTCATTGGCACTTCATCTAAATTAGAGATTTCATAGAGTTTCTTATTTTCTAAATCACCAAAATATAAATTATCATTTTTAATAAAATAAATTCCATAATTTCTATTTAAATTTATAATTGTACAAAAATTACCTTTTAAACTTTCGATACATTTATCAAGATAAAATTCTTCTTCATCGCTTTTTTTACTTGCAATACTTTTAAATGTTTCCTCTAAATTATGAGAATTATCTAAGTTAGTAGAATTATTAGTAGTATCTTTAATATTGTTATCATTATCTTTCAATAATTTATCGAAAACAATAAATCCCCCTAAACCTAATACTAAAAAACTTAAAATAACGGTTAGAATTAATATTCCTGTATTTTTATTTTCCATTTCCTATACCTCTTTTCTATTAAATTTATAATACCATTAATAATAATATACAATATAGCAAACGTTTTGCTTTACATTAAGATTTCTTAGGTGGTACAAGATCAATGCCACCTTTTTTATTAAAAGGGTTACATTTCAAAATTCGCTTAATAGTTAAATAAGTTCCTTTTATACAACCATGTATTTCTAAAGCTTCAATCGCATAATTACTACAGCTTGGATAAAAGCGACAGGCATTGTGAAAATTTCCAGGAATAGACTGATATAATTTAACTATTTTTATTAAGACTTTTTTCATATTAATCACACTAATATTTTATCATAAGATATTGCTATAGCAAAGCTTAAATAATGGTAAAATTAGTATAACGATTTACCTAAATTAAAAGCGAAACTAAAATATTTTGAAAAAAAGTTACTATAATTAACAATAATCTATAAAAATATTTTTCCATATGTTATAATGATTTAATCAGGAGGGTACAGTATATGCATAAAAAGGTGGACATAGCAGATACAGCCATGTTAGAATATTTAGAGATATTTAAGATGGAATATGAAAGAGAATTTAATAAGAAGCAAAGTTTTGACAATAGAGCAGGTTTAATATTAACACTTCTTGGCGCTATCAGTATTTTTTTATTTGAACACATAAAAATTAATGAAATAATCACATTAATAAAATTTCCGATATCATTCTTAAATATCATTAAAGCATTTAGTGGCCTAACTGTATATGTAGCATTTATATATACAGTTATAAAAAGTATTGCCACAATAATCGTAAAGCCACAAAATCAATATGCAATCAAAAATATAAATAATAAAAGATTAAAAGAGGAAAAAATAGTTGCCATAAAACGGATGATTTCAACGTATGAAAAAATAATCATTCAACATAGAGAAGTGAATTTAAAACGCGCTATAAGTTTCACTGAGGCCCTTTATGGAATGGGAATAACTTTAATAGCTATTATAGTTTATATAGCGTTTTCATAGTAGAAAGGAGCATATAATTATGGGTTATAATTTAAAAGATAATAATAATACAAAAGAAGAAAAGTGCCAACAAAAATTAAAAGATAGTTTAAATAAAGAGAGTCAAAAACTTAAAAATTTTGAAATTTTTGAAAGCAATAATGATGACATAGAACCAGGTTTATTCAAATTATACGAAAAAGAGAAAACAAAACCGAAAAATCATAAAGAATAGCAGTAGTTATTCTTTTTTGATATCTAAAAAAACTTTTCTTTTATTTCTTCTTATGATACAATTTAAATATAGTAGAAGGTGGTAATATGGCATATATTAAATTTAAAGAATTAGCAAAATATTTTGACTTTAAAACAGAAGTTAAAATAGAAGATTTAGAGGACTATGCAAAAGAATATATAGATAGTAAAGAAAACTTTATCTTAGCATATAAAAATAATAAAGATTATTGTATTTTTACTAATAAACGCTTAATTTTATTTGATCGTGATCCTGTTGGAGTGTATTATAAAAAGGTTCACATAATTCCTTACATATCAATATCAACTAGTGCAATAAACTTTAAACCAGGTAAAGTTGAACTTTTATTTAGTCTCGATAGTGGTTACCAAATGCATATCAATTTCATAGATATGAATCATGATAAAAAAGAAAATTTGAAAACTATTTATAAGCTTATGATGAGTATAAAATTATAAAAAACTTCTAAAAAAATAGAAGTTTTTTCATTGTCAAAATGCGTCAAAAAGCATCCCAGAAGTAGTATAGAATTCGGAAAACGTTTTACAAAAACATCAAAAATATGAAGTGTAAACAAAAAGAAACAAAAGCAAACAAAGTCTTGGTATACATGTAAAATAGTAATGCCAAAAAACCAATATTTAAAATAAAATACACACAATCTACATGTAAAGACAAATTAATGTAAATTAGTGTAAAATAAACAAATGATATTTACGCAAAAAATACTCGAATGGCAATAAAAAATAATGAGCTGATAAGGGTTGACAAAGGCATATTTTGTCGATTATAATTTCTAAACAGAAAGGTGTTTTTTAAGTTTTTAAAAAGGTGAAAAAATGAACAATAAAAAAGCATGGTATAAGAAATTTAGTAATTGGATAGTTATAGTTATATGTATATTTTTAGTTCCTATATTAGCTATGAATTTATATATAATGATTCAATCTAAAATTCACAAAGATGAAGTACCAAATGTTTTTGGTTATAAACCATTTATGGTATTATCAGGTTCTATGGAAACCAAAATTCACAAAGGGGATTTAATAATTACTAAAATAGTAGACCCTACAACATTAAACAAAAAAGACATCATCGCTTTTAGAGATTCACAAAATACTGTAACCACTCACAGAATAATAGACATAGTTGAAAATGAAGGTGTAACATACTTTATAACTAAAGGTGATAACAATTCTTCACAAGACCAAAACTTAGTTGAATTTGAAGATGTAGAAGGAATATATGTTGGAAGAATTCCAGGTATTGGAAGTATCATGGACACACTTGCTAAGCCTACATCTATTATTATAATTTTACTTGGTTTAACAGTTATATTTGTAGTAGGTTTTACTATTTCGACTCAAAAGCAAAGAAAAATAGAACAAAAAGAGTTTTTAGAATTTAAGAAACAAAAAGAAGAACTTGCTAAATCTGAAAATAATTCTAAAAATAAAAAAAAGTCTGAAGACTCTAACTAACATTGGTAAACACCTTAATGGGTTTACATAGATAATTTTAACATCGAAAGGAGGTGAAACAATGAAAAAGAGAAATATAATTTTAGGAAGTTTAATCGCTGCTGTTGCAATTACTAGTTATTCAGTAAGTGGAACATATGCAAAATATACTTCAACTGTTAGCGTAACTGATACTGCTCGTGTTGCTAAATGGGGTATTGCTTCAGCAGATAAAACAATCAATTTATTTAGTGATTCATATACTAATGCACAATCTAATGCTGATGTTACTGCTGCTAATGATAATGTAGCTAAAATTGTTGCTCCAGGAACATCTGGAATTTACGCATTTGACTTTAATAAAGACTATGCTCCAGAAACAGACTATATTGTAAAGTTTGCTAATAATGGTTCAACTGATGGAACTAATGGTAAAATTAAATATTTTGTAACTAAAGTAGCAAATACAGCTGCTGTTACAGATTTTGATACATTATTCCCAGATGGAACTACTAGTTATGCAACTGTTGATGCATTAGTAGCTCAAATGTCTACATTATCTGCAACTCCTGTTGAAGCTGGAACTGTAGACACAAGCGTGTACGTAATCGGCTGGAAATGGGATTTTGAGAAAATGACTGATGATGGAACAGGCGGAACAATCGCTGATACTGCAACTGATACATCAGATACTAACTTAGGTAATGCTACTACATTAGCTCAAGTTGTTTTAAATATTAAGATGATCGTTGAACAATATCAAGATTAATATTTAATGATTATAAAGGAAGTTTAATTTAACTTCCAAATAAGCCTATGATTCATATTATTAAATAATTCGTAGGTTTATTTGAAAATTAAATGTAGAAAGGATAGGATGTATGAAAAACAACATGGATATTAAAAAGAACAACACTGAAGAAAACAACAACCAAAAGCGCACAATAATATACATAATCATCATTATTATCATTATCCTTTCTTTGCTTTCAAGTTGTAGTTGTACTTCTAAATTCTTCGGTAAAATAGGTGATATTTTCAAAAATGAAGATACTTATCCTATTGATAAAGATGGAAATTATAACGAAACTATTCGCAATAAGGACTTAAAATTTGATACAGAATATTTAGAAATTTCCTTAAGTGATAATGAAGCTAAAATTAGCTTTACTTATACCAATATTGTTCCTGAGGGATTTACTTGTGTTACTAGTGATGCTGAAATTGCAACTTGTTATGTTGTAGATAATCATGTAGTTATTATTCCTAAAAAAGCTGGTATAGTTGATATTACTTTACAAACTAAAGCCAACAATCGCAATTATGAAGCAACGGCTAAAGTTAAAATAAACGATATTGCTAGATATATTGAATTATCAAGTAAAAGTGGTACAATTAATTTAGCTAAGTCTAATGAAATACGTGTTGCTTATACTTTAGTAGGTTTAAGTGGTGATGTAATTGCAACTTCTAGCGATCCTAAAGTAGCTAAAGTTAAAGTAGAAAATGGTAAACTAATCATTACTGGCTTAAAGAAAGGTAAATCAACTATTGAGCTATCCCTTAATTATAATGGTGTAACTTATACAAATTCATACATATTAACTGTAATTCATAATAGTCACTCAAGCGTTGGCAAAAATACAAATAATTTATTAAAAGATTTAAAAGTAAGTGAAGGAACTCTAACTCCTAAATTTGATTCTAAGAAAAATAATTATACTGTTACTGTAGATTATGAAATAGATACTATTACTTTAAATGCTATTGCCAGTAGTAATAAAGCTACCATCACCTATAATGGTCAAAAATCAGGTGAAGATATAAAACTTAAAGTAGGCGATAACAACGTAGTAATTAAAGTAACAGCAGAGGATGGCAGTGTTAGAACATATACAGTTAATGTTATTCGTAAGAAATCAGATAAAACAGATAAAGATACTAATAACAATTTAACAGATATTAAATTAAGTACAGGCACATTAATTCCATCATTTGATAAAAATACAACAGCATATTCTGTTACTGTAGATTCTAGTACAGACAAAATATCAGTTACAGGCATTCCTGAAAGTGATAAGTCAACCATAACTTATAATGGAGCTATATTAGACTCCCTAAAAGATTTTAAACTTAACTATGGTGAAAATGTTATAGTAATTAAAGTAACAGCCGAAGATGGTAGTACTAAAGATTATGTAATAACAGTTAATAGAAGTTCTAAATATACTATTATGTTAGATAACAGTGCTTATAATTTTAATCTTTATGGCGAAAATCCTGAATTTTATGTTAATTATAAAGTATATAAAAATGGTGAAATAATTGAGGATTATGAATTAAAAGATATTGAGACATTATTAGAGCCAGATCATTCAAAAGATCTTAAAATTACAAAATTAGAAAAGGGTTTATTAGTATTAAATCCTAATAGTAGTACAATAGGCAATATTATTGATAAAACTATTAATTTAACTATCAAATATAAAGGTGATAAAGATACTACAAAATTAACTTTTAGTAATTTCAAATATTCTTTAATATCAGAACTAGATAAATATGATATGGATGTATCATCTAATGAAATAGGCGAAATTATTGGAACAAGAGATATTATTCTAAGAACAGATTTGTTCTCTGATAAGGTAAAAGTAACTACATCAAAAGACCATAAGACTTTAAATATTTGCTCAACTAGTAAAAACGCTTGTGTAACTATAAAAACAGATAGTGATTTAATTTCTAAAATTGAATATACGGGCGAAGCTAATGGTCCTACATCACTTCCAATAAAAATAACTGCTAGTGGTGATGGCCTTGCAACTTTAAATGTTACTGGTACAATTTTTGGTAAAACATTTAAAGAACTTAATATTGATTTAAATATAATTCGTAAATATATTGTTACATTAAATGCTAATAAAGGCGTATTCAATATGGGTACTACTACGTACCAATTTAAAGTAGCAAGTACAGATGAGATTGATTTATCAACTGTTGAAGTACCTTATAAATTAAATCCTGATAATGAATGCGAATATTTTGAATTCGAAGGATATAGTAAAAAAGCTACTGGAGCAGTACTATATGAAAAAGATGATATTATTAAAAATATTACCGAAGATATAGAACTATATGCTATATATAAAACTATATCTATTCCAGTTACTGATGATTTAACTAAACAAACACTTTGGTTAACTGATGTTCCACTATTCCACAATGAAGAACACTATCAACAACATGGTGAGGATAAAGTTATATATCCAGGAGCTTCTGGTTATTACATTATGAATTTTAAAAATGAAACTCCAAAAGAAATAACTTTAACAGGAATGGTTTTAAAAGAAGAAACAATTTGTATTGATAATGATAACTGTTTAAATATGGGATATATTGTTCAGTATCGCCCAGTTGATAAAGATAATGCTTCTTATTATTATGGCTCTGAAAATAATTATCAAATATTAAACAAAGATGTTAATCCAAATATACTTGGCTATCAAGGAAAAGATATTCAGTTTGCTGATGAAATAACTTTAAAACCAGGTGAAGAAACTTCTATATCATTATTCTGGCGTTGGGTTGAAATAGATTCTAAGTCAGATATAGTAGATACTAAAATTGGTAATATTGCTGCTAATAGCAAATATGATGAAACAATTAATGATAAATATAAATTATCAGTCGGATTACAATTTAGAAACAGGGGCGATCCTTGTACAAAGAGTGATACTTCATGAAAAAGCATCTAAAAAAGCTTGTCAAAGTATTTACAATTATTTTACTGTTGATGATCTTTACATACAATGCTTATACATTTATAAATATTAAAATTTTAAAAAAAGATATAGCTCCCATTAATGGCTATGCCATATTAGAAGTTATGTCAGATTCAATGAATCCTACCATCAAAAAAGGAGACTTAATAGTTATAAATACTAAAAGCAATTATACAGCTAATGATATAGTAACCTTTTATGATGATAATGGAAATTTTGTAACTCATCGAATTGTTTCTATAAACGATGAAGAAATGATTACAAAAGGGGATAATAATGATTCTCTTGATAGTGCCACTAAAACAGAATTTATTATAGGTAAGTATTTATTTAAAATAAATGGATTAGGAGCTATTATCGCATCATTAAAAAATCCCATCGTTATGATTGTTATCTTTATCGCTGGATTTGCTATATGCATATTAGCTAGTGCTAAAGAAGAATCAGAGAAGCTAGAAAAAGACTTGGAATATCAAGAGTTTCTAGTTTCTAAACAACAAATATTAAACAAAGAAAAAGAAACAAATACTAAACCAAATATAAAGAACAAAAGAAAAAATAACAACAAAAAGAAACGGAAAAGAAAAAAGAAAAAACGAAGTAGGTGAATGAATTGAAAGAGTTATTGCAAAGTAAAAGTTTTAGACAAAACTTATATAAATGGATATTTATGTATATAGGTTCCCTTGCACTATTTACAAGTGTAATAACTTATTCAAAATACTACTCAAATATTGCGAGTGATGATTTAGCTCGTGTAGCTATGTTTGAAGTTGATATGGACTATGAATACTGTGTTATGGATAAAAATAAATGTAGTACAGGTATATATAGTCCAACAACTCCTATATCTTATTCTTTTAGCGTTGATGCTAAACTTGAAGTAAAAACATTTTTAGTGTTAACTATGAAGGCGCAAGATAAATTTGAAATTATAAGTTTAAGAAAAAATGGGGACATAATTTATTCAAGTGATACACCAAACAGTAATGTGACATTATCAAGTGATAAAAGAACATTAACTTTACAAGAAACAGTGGAAGCTAACTATAATAGAGTAGCTACTTATCAAATAACAGTTAAATATAAAGAAACTGCTATTAAAGATAATTACTATATATATGACTCTGTTTCTATACCAGAAAACGAAAGTATAATTACCGTTGATTATTCCGCAGAACAAATAAAATAGCAAGGAGGGAAAGAAAATGAAAAATAAAAGAGCTTTAATAATTGCTTTATACACAATATTATTTTTAAGCATAACAGTTTTTGCTAGTTATCCCGCTACTTATTCAAAGTATATATCTAAATCAAATACTGAAAACAATTTAAAGTATTTATCTAAACTTTTAGTAGTTCCAGAAAACCAAACAAAGACTTTAAGTGCTCCAACTATTAATGGCGATTTTGCTAATTTTAAATTTTCTATAACTCCTAATCCTACTGCTTATGGAGTAAATGACAACTATAGTATCATAGTTCCAAGTGGATGCTATGCTGGTAATTATTCAGTATCTTTCAAGGAAACTGATGAAAGAAAAAATATAAACTTAAATGTTAGTTGTAATATTGAAAATATAACTAATAATGATAATATGTCTGTTACAATAACTGTAATAGAAAAAATAATACGTCCTAATACAACTGGATGGACTCCACCATTCAGATATGCAGAATATGTCTATGAAGGAACTTACATAAAACCTGCTGAGGAACCATCAATAGAAGATGAGCCAACAGTAGATGAACCTAATATTCCTGAAGAAAGTATTAATGACCAAGTTTTAAACTATTTATTAGCAACTGATGAGAAATATAATACATACAAAGATGAAATAGCTAGTTATCTTTCTAGCGAAGATTTAACTCTTAATACTTTACCAGGCCTAAATATTAATAATGATATTTATGAAGTAGATGCTAATTTTTTAGGCTATGCTCGTACATATCATGAAAATAAAAATAATTTATCTAGAAAAGTTATGATATTCTCTAATTTAGAAAAAGAAAGTATTAACCAAACTTTTGCATATTATTTAGAAAAATATTATAAAGAATCTAATTTAGAACTAACTTCTATTCTAGAATATGCTAACTCTCAAAATGATATATCTTCTATCATTTTAGAAAACAATTATATTTCAGGCTTTAATTATCAAGATGGAAAATTAACTATTTCTGATAACATTAATACATATGCGTCTCTAACTAAAGAAATATTAACTAAACTTGAAAATGCTCCAACAATTATTCCTGAACAATATATTATAAAAGATAGTCTGTTAATTGAAACTAATATAACTAATACTTACACTAAAATATCTTTTGCTGATATTGTAGTTGCAGATAAAGAATCTAATTATAATGTTTCAGTAATATTTAATGATCGCCGCACCTTAAATGAAACTGAAACTTTAAAAATCAAAGATTTACTTGAATTAGAATTAAATTTAGATGGCGAATTTAGTCCTGATTATGAAGTTATTACAAATGAAAATAATACAACTATTATATTTGAAATAATAAAAAATGAAGTTGAAACACCTGATCCTGGCGATACTAATACACCAACTGTGCCACCTGACGAAACCGAAGAACCAGAGTCGCCTGAGAATCCCGATATTGAGACTGATGAAGGAGCTGAAGATGTTACTCCAGAAACACCAGATAATTCTGAAAATACTGATGTTACGCCACCACCAAGTGAACCACCAGTTGAAAGTATACCTGAGGCACCAACTTCAGAAATTCCAGAATCAATAAATGCTCCAATATTAGAAGTAGAAATTTAAAAACAAATAGCAAGTTAATAAAAATGGTACCTAAAAATTAACTTGCTTATCCCTAAAAATTATTATATAATTTGTCTAGTATAGGAGTAATAAATATGGATTGGCTAAGCATAAAAGAATTTTTATTAGATATGGCAAAGTATTTTCTTATTATATGTGCTATATTATTTACAATAACTTATATTTTTTCAATAACTCAAGTTGTTGGAGATTCTATGAATCCTGGTCTCCAAGATGGTGAAGTTTTAATACTAAATAAGTTCAAGTATCGTTTTAGTAAAGTAAAAAGAGGAGATATAATTTCTCTGAAATATGCCGATGGTAAATATTTAATAAAAAGAGTGATAGGCTTACCAGGTGATAAGGTAGAAATTATTAATAGTAAATTATATATTAATGATAAAATTTATGAAGAAAATTATTTAAAAGAAAACATGAGTTATCCAGATTTTCGTTTAAGCGACTTAAATTATCAAAAAATACCAGAAGATAATTACTTAGTTTTAGGTGATAATCGCGAAAATTCTGTTGATAGTAGAGAAATAGGATTAATAAAAAAGAGTGATATTAATGGTAAAATATCTTTTAGGTTTTGGCCATTAACTAAGATAAAATTTTTATAAAAATAATAGTTCTTAAAATTACATATATATAATTATAAGTTGCTTTAAAGATATTGCAATTTAATTCTTTCATATGGTATAATTGAAATACAATAAGGAAGTGTATATATATGGATAAGAAAAAAGTTGCTATTATTGCAATAGTTTTATTTTTGTGCCTAGGAACCTTTGTTTTTGCTGGACCTAGTGAATCATTAAAAACAGAAGGCGACACCATAAAAGATGATAAGAATAGCACTAATAATTCAGGAAATAATGGATATAATAACAATTCCGAAAACAATGATGATATCGGTAATATTCCGGGAAATTCTGATGATAATATAGATAATAATCCCACCATAGACAATGAAGATACTAATAATGATAACAATCAAAGTAGTAGCAACAATTCAAATAATGGAGGAAATAATTCATCAAATAATCAGGGTGGTAATAATTCAAGTGCTAGTCCTGGAAATTCAGGTTCAACAAATGGTTCAACAGGTAATAATACAAAACCAGATGATTCTATACCAATTAAACCTAATGAAAATCCATATCAAAATATAAAAAACATTTTAAATGAATTAAATAATAAAATTGAAGCTGCTAAAAACAAAGATGACATAGTATTAGCTACTATTTTTAGAGATTCTAATAATTTAATAGAACAAATTAATAATCTTTCTAATATAAATGAACAACAAGAATTATTAAATATGTTAAATAATATTAATAAGATATTAAATGATCATACTAGTCCAATAATTAATGGAGTAACAAATAACGCAATTATTCAAAGTGCATCTTTAAGTATAATAGATGAAAATATTAAAACTATTTTATTAAATGGTGTACCAGTAACTCTAGAAGATTTAAAAAATATTAAACAAGATGGTAAGTATAATATAATAGTATATGATAAAGCTTATAATGAAAGTAGTATATCTTTTACAATAGATAATTTAGCACCAGAATTAACTATAAATTATAGTACAACAGTTTTAACAAATAAAGATGTTATAGTTACTATCATAAGCAATGAAGAAATAAAATATCTTGCTGGTTGGACACTATCATCTGACCAAAAAACATTAACTAAAACTGTTTCAAGTAATATATCTGAAACAATTACAATAAGCGATTTAGCAGGTAATGAAAAACAAGTAACATATAGTGTAAAAAATATTGATAAAACATCTCCAGTTCTTAATATAACAAATAAAGATATTACTGATGGTGTAGTAGTAACTATTTCTTCAAATAAAGCTTTACAACCTTTAAATGGTTGGACTTTAGCACCAGATAAACTTAGCTTAACTAAAACATTCACTGAAAACACAACAGCTGTAGTTCAAGTATATGATGAGGCAGGCAATATGACTATTGCTAATATCGAAGTAGATTCAATACCAAAGCCAGTTTTAAAAGTTGAAATTACAAAAAGTACTGAAGAAATAACAAATAAAGATATTGAAGTAATTATTACTGCTAATAGAAAGATTAAAGCAGTTCCGGGCTGGACAATTAGTGCTGATGAGTTATCAATTTCTAAAATATATACTGAAAATATCGATGCTGATGCTATAACTATTTATGACGCAGAAGATGAAACTAGTTTTATAGAAGAAATAATAAGCATTACTAATATTGATAAAAAAGCTCCAGAATATATAATATCAACTGAAGCAAATAGTGATGGTACTGTTACTATTAGAATTACAACTAATGAAAAGATTAAAGAAGTAGAAGGTTGGACACTATCATCTGACCAAAAAGAATTAATTAAAAAATTTAACTTAAATGAAAGCGGGACAGTAACTATTTCAGATTTAGCAGGTAATGAAGTTAATATATCTTATATTGCTAGCTTAGATTTTGAAATTCCAGCAGGAATAGTAGTTAGTACATCTAATGATGGCAATAGAACTAATTTAGATGTTACTGTTACTATTACATCTAATAAAGAAATTGAACCAATTCCAGGTTGGACATTATCTAGTGATTCCAAAGTATTAACAAAAGTATTTAGCGAAAACACCAGTGGTTTTGTATTCTTAACTTATACCAATGGAAATACAGTTTATGTAGGATATAAGGTTGTTAATATTGATAAAACAATTCCTGAAGTATTAAATGATAATATAAAATATAATCCTAGCACTCCAACTAATGGCGAAGTGGTTGTAGAAATTACTACTTCTAAGCCAATTTTAACTCCACCAAATGGTTGGGTAATGGTTCCAGGAACAGATGCTAAAGTATTCCGCAAAACATTTACAGATAATGTAACTAATGAGGAAGTTATTTTACGAGATTTATTTGGTAATGTAGGAAAAGCTTTAATTACTGTAAATAATATTGATCGTAATGCTCCTAAAATATTAAAAGTAACTACTAGTAATGAAGATGGAAAAATAACTACTAATAATGTTACTGTTGCTATAACAGCTAATAAAGAATTACAAGAGATTGGAGACAACTGGGTACTAAGTGCTGATAAACTATCTATTTCAAAAGTCTTTTATGAGAATATCGCTGCAGGAGAGGTTCTTATCTCAGATTTAGCAGGCAATACAACTACTGCTTACTATACAATAAAAGGAATAGATAATGAAGTTACAGGTATTACAGTAAAAACAAGTAATGATAACGATCGTACTAATAGAGATGTTATAGTTACTATCAGTGCAGAAGAAGAATTAATAGCTCCTACTGATGGCTGGGTATTAAGTGCTGATAAGTTATCAATTTCAAAAACGTTTGAAAGCGATACGAGTGGTGTAGTTCTTGTAACTGATTTATATGGCAATAGTAAAGAAGTACCATATCGAGTTGTAAATATTAATAAAGTTATTCCAGAAGTAGATAGTAATAATATTAAATATAGCTTTGATGAAAATAATAATCTTGTAGTGGAAATTATCACTTCTAAACCAATTTTAACTCCACCAAACGGTTGGATAATGATTGCTGGAACTAATGCTACAAAATTCATTAAAACTTACACAGAATCTACAATTGATGAAGACGTAGTTCTAAGAGATTTATATGGTAATGTAGGTCATGTAAATATAAATATTTCTAAAATAATTGTAGCAAAAAATACAGGTTCATTAAATATTTTAGCTACAGAAATAACAAATACAATGCTAGAAATAATAAAATAAATTTTTCTAAAACAAGCATAAATAATCATAATTGCTTGTTTTTTTTTATAATATATAGTAAAATAATTTTGGCATGTAAATTGCAAATACACATTAGTATTTAGCTTTATACCTAGTGCTACGAAGAGTAGTGGCATAAAGTGTTTGAAAATACTAAGAGGTAAAAAACGAAAGGAAGGTGCTATTTATGGCCGTTGTTTCTATGAGTTATTTATTAGAAGCAGGAGTTCATTTTGGACATCAAACAAAAAGATGGAATCCTAAAATGAAAGAGTATATTTTTGGAACAAGAGAGGATATTTATATAATCGATCTTGAAAAAACTACCAAAAAAATGGAAGAAGCTTACGCTGAAGTTAAAGCTATCGCTGATAATGGAGGTACATTCCTATTTGTAGGAACTAAAAAGCAAGCTCAAGAAGTTGCAAAAGAAGAAGCTGACAGAAGTAATTCTTATTATGTAACTGAAAGATGGTTAGGTGGAACACTTACAAATTTCAGAACTATCAGAAGAAGAGTTAGAAGACTTGAAGAAATTGAAGCTATGGAATCTGATGGCAGATTTGAAGTATTACCTAAAAAAGAAGTTATTGGTTTAAAGAAAGAGTACGAAAAACTAAATAAAATTTTATGTGGTATTCGTGCTATGGATAAATTACCTAATGCTTTAATAATTGTAGACCCTAAAAAGGAAATTAATGCTATTCGTGAAGCAAGAAAATTAAGAATTCCAGTTTTTGGTATTGTTGATACAAACTGCGATCCAGATGATGTAGATTTTGTAATTCCTGGTAATGATGATGCTGTTAGAAGCGTTAAGGTTATCTTAGGCGTTTTAGCAAATGCTATTTGTGAATCACGTAATTTAGAAATGGTTGATTATGTAACTGAAGAAGATAAAAAAGTTAAAGAAACTAAATCAATGGATGAGTTAATCAAAGAAGAACCAAAAAAAGTTGAAGAAAGAAACGATAAACCAGCTAAAAAAGCTGAGAAAGTTTTAGAAAAAAAAGAAGAAACTGATTATAGTGCTATGACTCTAAGCGATTTAAAAGCTATTGCTAAAGAAAAAGGCATTAAAGGTTATTCAACTATGAAAAAAGACGAATTAATTGAAAATTTAAAATAAATAAAATAATAGGAGGATATTATGGAAGTTACTGCAAGTATGGTAAAAGACCTACGTGAAAAAACTGGCGCAGGTATGATGGATTGTAAAAAAGCTTTAGCTGAAACAAATGGCGATATGAACGCTGCTGTTGATTGGCTAAGAGAAAAAGGTATTGCTAAAAGTGAAAAGAAAGCTGCTCGTATTGCAGCTGAAGGTTTAGCTAATATCTATACTAATAATAATCGAGCTGTAATAATAGAAGTAAATTCTGAAACAGATTTTGTTAGTAAAAATGAAGAATTTACTGGTATGATTGATACTATAGGAAATACAATCCTTAATAGCAGTATAAAGACTTTAGAAGAAGCTTTAGAATTACAAACAGAAGAAGGAACTATTAATGATTTAATCATTGCTAAAACAGCTAAAATAGGCGAAAAACTATCTTTAAGAAGAATTGAAGTTATAGAAAAAAGTGATGATGAAGTTTTCGGTTCTTACTTACACATGGGCGGAAAGATTGCTGTTTTAACTGTTTTAAAAGGTGCAAATGAAGCTGTTGCCAAAGATGTTGCTATGCAATCAGCAGCTATGAAACCTGTTTATGTATTTGAAGCTGATATTCCAGAAGAAGTAATAGCTCATGAGCGTTCTATTCAAAAAGAAATTGCTATGGGTGAAGGTAAACCGGCTGAAATTGCTGAAAAAATGGTTGAAGGAAGAATAAAGAAACATTTCAAAGAAATTTGTTTAGCTGAACAACCATTCATTAAAGATGGCGATATAAATGTTGCTACTTATGTTAAAAATAACAATGGTGAAATTAAAACTATGATTAGATACGAAGTAGGCGAAGGTATGGAAAAAAGAAGTGAAAACTTTGCTGAAGAAGTAATGAATCAAATAAAAGGAAACTAGTTCAAAAGAATTAGTTTTTTTGTTATTTAAAGTTCATTTTCAATATACATCAACTTAACACAGAAAGATGTTTTTTCTTAATATAATAAGTTATAAATGTTATAATATAAATAAGTGATGAATTATGAATAAGAATATAAAAAGATTTTTACAAGGACTTCTATTTATTTTAATTATAGTAGCCTTCATATATATTGGTGCTCAAGATTTTAGTACCAAAGTTATAGTTGATAATGAAAAATTTGATCAGGAATACCAAAATGTTTCTAAGGATAATGTTTTTCATTATGTTAATGCTGGCGATGTATATAGCATTCTTCGAAGTGGAACTGCAATAATATTTATGGGTTTTAAAGAAAATTCTTGGAGTGGATATTATGCCAATATTTTAAATGAGACGGCTAAGCAAAGTGGTATCAAAGAAATATTATATTATGATTTTAATGATGACCGTAAAATGAAAAATGCTACTTATCAAAGTATTGTTTTAAAGTTAAGTGAATATTTGCCTACACTTGATGATGGTACTAAAAATATATATGCCCCAACTTTAATAATTGTCGAGAATGGAACAGTTAAGTTATTTGATAGCGATACTTCTATTAATATTGGAAATATTACACCCAAAGAATATTGGGACGATTCTAGAATAGGGATTAAAATGACTTATTTAAAACAAAAATTTATAGAGCAATTACAATATCTTGATTCAAAAAATAAAGCTAAATAATAAGATTATTGTAAAAATTATGCAAGTAGATTATAATATTGTTATAATATTTAATTAAGGAGGAATAATAATATGGATAACACAGAAATAAAAATGCAAAAAGCAATAGAAAATTTAGAAAGCAGATTATTAAATATTCGAGCAGG
The DNA here is from genome assembly GCA_910585045.1 of uncultured Bacilli bacterium. Lineage (GTDB taxonomy): Bacteria > Bacillota_I > Bacilli_A > RF39 > UBA660 > Caccenecus. The sequence continues at coordinate 81,245 of CAJUCD010000005.1, read as the reverse complement.
ACGTGCTAATCCCGCTATGTTAAATGGTATTAATGCTATCTACTATGGAACACCAACACCTGTCCAATCTCTAGCTAACATTACAGTACCTGAAGCTCGTAGTTTAATGATTAAGCCTTTTGATAAAGGAGCACTAAAGGATATTGAACGTGCTTTAAATGAAGCTAATTTAGGTATAACTCCAGTAAATAATGGTGAAGTAATTATTTTAACAGTTCCTGAACTTACAGAAGATAAAAGAAAGGAATATGTTAAATTAGCTAAAAACACCTGTGAAGAAGCAAGAGTAGCCCTAAGAAATATTCGTCAAGATGCCAATAACTTAGTAAAAAAAGAAGAGTTACCTGAAGATCAAGAGAAAAATGCTTTAAATGAAATACAAGAGTTAGTAAATACATATAATAAAAAGATAGATGAAATATTTAAAGAAAAAGAAGCAGAACTAATGAGGGTCTAAAATGAAAAAATTTGATAAGGAAATTGATAATAAAGAAGTTAATGAAGTAGTATCTTTAACCAAAAAAATTTTAAAACTACTTTATATTGTTATGATTGTAGCTATTGTTTTATGTGGAACAATAATTCTTAAAAATCTTAATGTATGGCATCTTTTATTTACTTTCCTTAAAGTTTTATCACCGCTTTTTATCGGTTTTGTAATTGCTTGGTTATTAAATCCAATTGTTACAAAAATGCATAAAAAGGGGATTCCTAGAATAGTTGGTAGTTTATTAGTATACACAATATTCTTAGTATTTATATATATATTTTTAAGAATATTAATACCTACTTTATATACGCAAATAAATGATTTAATTGCAACTCTTCCTGCTATACTTGATAAATTTAAAAGTTTCATTAGTGATTTTATTGATCAAGTTTCTATTAGTGGAGTAGATTTAACAAGTTTTAAAGATAATATATTTGCTAGTGTTGGAAATTATTTAGTTAATTTCACTAATTCATTACCAGATTCTATAATAGGTATATTAGGAAGTTTAGCATCAGGCATTGGTACTATATTAATAAGTTTAGTTGTAGGATTATATATGTTATTTGATTTTGATGCTATAGCCACACACTTTTTAAAATTAGTTCCAAACAAAAATAAATATGAAATAGAAGTACTTTTAACTGATATTGGTATTGAAGTCCGAAAGACAGTTAGTGGTACTTTATTAGTGGCATTAATGGTATTTATTTGTGATACTATTGGGTTTGCTATGGTAGGGTTAAACGCCCCATTATTGTTTGGTATATTTTGTGGTTTAACCGATTTAATCCCTTATATAGGGCCATATATTGGTGGCGCAGCAGCAGTTATTGTAGGTTTTTCACAAGGATCATTTACAGGTATAGCAGTTTTAATCATTTGTGTAATTGTTCAATTAGTAGAAAATTACATTTTACAACCAATTGTAATGAGTAAAACAACGCAATTACATCCTGTAACAATTATTGTAGGATTGCTAGTATTCGCCTATTATTTTGGTATTGTAGGAATGATTATTGCTACACCATGTATAGCTCTTTTAAAAGTTATATTTAGATTTATTGTCAAAAAATATGATCTATTTAAAGATGATGAAGTTTTATTAAAAGAAGTACTTAAAAGCTAAAGTATTTCTTTTTTTTGTGTCTTTCCACATAAATAATCGATAGATATATTAAATTTTTTAGCAAAATTACATAAATAAGTAATACTAATAGTTTTAGGATACATTTCATATCGTGAAACGCTCATTACAGAAATACCAAAGTAATAAGCAATATCATTTTGTGTTAAATGATATTTTTTTCTTATACATCTTAAATGAAAAGATAGCTTTTTATAATTTATTTCACTATTAATAATCTCATTATCTAAATTATTAGTTAAATTTAATAAAGCATCCAAAGAAACATTAAAATAATTACAAAGTTTATTTAATGTATTAATTAAAATAGGGCGCTTATTACTTTCATATAACTTATATGTTTTAAGTGAAATATTTAATATATTAGCCATATATTGTTGAGTAAGGCCTTTCTCAAGTCTTAAAATTGCTATTAAATTACCATTTTGCATACAAACACCTCCTGATAAGTACTTTATTATAGCTTATAATTTTGCGAATTATGTCGAACCTTGAATAGAATTATAGAATATGGTTCCAAAATGCAATAAAAAAAAGGAAAAGCTCTCAATTATTGTAATAAGTAAAAGTGAAGGGAGAAAAAATATGAAAAAAATAGAAGTAGTAAAACAGCAAGATTTACAAGATTGTGGAGCATGCTCACTTTCCTCAATTATCAAATATTATGATGGTTATGTTCCTTTAGAGAAAATACGAGAAGACACATATACAACAATTAATGGAACTACTGCTTATCATTTAATAGAGGCCGCTAAAATTTATGGTTTTGATGCTTTAGGTGTTAAGGTAAAAGACATTTTTGATAAAAACATTTATTTGCCCGCCATAGCACATTTAACTCTAAAAAATGGCTTAGAACATTTTGTAGTCATTTATAAAGTTAATAAAAATTATATTTGGCTAATGGATCCTGCTCAAGGAATAGTTAAAAAAGCTCTTAAAGATTTTCTAGACTTATGGGATAATATACTAATTTTATTAAACCCTCTAAATTCTAAAATAATGCATTATGGTAAAAAAATTTCCTTAACAACAATAAGTTTATCCTTAATAAAAGAAAATAAATCATTATTTTTAGTATTAATAATATTTAGTTTATTTCTTATGATATTATCTATAATAGGTAATTTCTATTTCCAAATAGCTATTTCATGTATCCAAAAAGGTAATGATACAACAATTCTAAAAATTATAATAATACTATTTTTAGGTTTATTTCTTTTAAAAGTTTTAATTAGCTATTTAAAAAATTATTATTTATGTTATATAAACAAAAATCTTGATATATCAATTTTTAGTCGTTTTTTAGCTCATATTTTTAATCTTCCTTTAACATTTATGCAAAATCGTAGTACTGGTGAAATAACAACTAGAATAGAAGAATTAAATGAGATTAAAAATCTTCTCACAGAGTTTTTTACTAATGTTATTCTAAATACGATTTTGATTTTTGGTACAGCTATAGTTTTGTATATGATAAGCCCAAAATTATTTTTTATTCTTTGTTTAATAATTTTTATTTATCTTCTAATAGGTATTTTATCAAGCAAAACCATATACCGCCATTTAAAAGAGAACATTGAAGTATCAACTAACTTTAATGCCTCTTTAATAGAAACTATAGAAATGAACACCAGTCTTAAAAACTTAAATTTAACCTCTAGATTTTTAGCAAAGCTTGAAAGCAAATTAATCATTATGTTAAAACAAAGTTTTAATTTTGGAAAACTACTAAATATAATAGATTTTCTAAAAAATTTTATCTACGAAATAGGCTTATTTACTATAAGTAGTTATGGAATATATTTAATATATCAAAACAACTTAGAATTACTATCTTTAATCACCTTTAATAGTCTTATTATATATTTATTTAACCCTATAAAAGATTTAATAGATTTAATTCCCAAATATAATTATTTAAAGGCATCGTTTCACAAAATAAGTGAATTTATAAATATTCCCAAAGAAGAACAAAAAGGTGACTTTAAAATAATAAATAATTCTAAAATACAATTTAACAATGTTAATTTTTCTTATAACAAGTTAACAAATATTTTAAATAATTTTTCTTTAGAAATAAGAGAAGGTGAAAAAGTTATACTAATAGGTTCTAGTGGAAGTGGTAAAAGTACCGTTTGTAAATTATTATGCCGTTATTTAGAAAATTATCTAGGAGATATAACAATAAATAATACGAGTGAAAAAGATTATAGTCTAGATACAATTAGGGATAATATTTTATATGTTGGTCAAGAAGAAAGTTTATTTACAGGAACTATTAAAGATAATATAATTTGCTTTCGCAATATTTTAGAAGAAGATTTTAACAAAGTTATAGATATATGTAATATTAAATCTATAATAGCTAATAAGCCTAATCGTTATAATACAGTGATAAATGCTGCTAAAAACAATTTGAGTGGTGGCGAAAGACAAAGGATAATTTTAGCACGAGCACTATTAAAAAAAGCAAAAATTCTAATATTAGATGAAGCTCTAAGCGAAGTAGATGAAAATTTAGAAAGAGATATTATATCTAACATTATGCTTAACTTTAAAGATGTTACTTTAATTTATGTAAGTCATAAAAATGTTGCAGATAAATTTCAGAAAGTAATTGAGGTTAAAAAAGTATTATGCTAGAGTTATTAGACAACAAAGAATCTTTTAGGCGAGTAAAACCTAATAAGCATATATTTCTAATAGTGATACTTTTAGTGGTCATAATAGGATTTATAATAATTATAATTAAAGTTCAAGTTAGTGATAATTATCAAACTAAAGGCTATGTCGACTGTACTGATAAATGTGTTATAAAAACTGCAATTCCTAGTTATGTTTCATATGAAAAACTAAGCATTAATAAGAAATTTAAAAATTTCCATATCCTAGATAAAGAACTCAAAATTGATGAAGAACACTTTACTAGTTTTTATGAAATTACTATTGAATTGGAAGATGTATTAAATGATAAAGAAATAGTAGAACTAAACTTTTACTATAATAAACAAAGAATAATAGAAAAAATAAAAGACTACATGTTTTAAGAAAGGAAGTAAAAATGGAAAAAATAAGTAGAACAGATTTAATTTTATGCAAAGGGGGAAGTTTCATAAGCGTATTAACTAATATATTTATAAGTATTATCTCTTTGAAATTCATAAGCTCTTTTAGAAAGAGAGGAGCATAATGTCTACCTTAAGCAATAAAGAATTAGCAAATATTAGTGGTGGTTTCTCTAAAACTCTTTTTGGTGGTATAGTTATAGGGGTAATTTTTATTGCCTCAGTAATATATGGATTTATTAATCCTAATAGGTGTAATTAATATGAAATTAGCCAAAGAAGAATTAATTTATATTAAGGGAGGGGCTATAACCTCTGCAATGATTACTTCTCTAGTTCGATTAATAGGAGTTGTAATCGATTTTGGGCGTATGGTCGGAACCAGTATCCGTAGAGGTATAAAAAGAGATTATTGCTAATAAAAAAAGGTTTAAAAAAAAGCCTTTTTTTGCTATAATTAAATAGTGATGATAATGAAAAAAAATGGATTTGCTGCAATGTATATGGTTTATTCCTTCTTTTTGGTATTTAGCATAATAATTTTAAGTATTATAATGTTAAATAATTATAGGCGAGTATTTTTAAATGCTCTAAAAAATGACATCAAAGAAGAATTAATAAACTATCAAGGTTATACATTATTAAATTTGCCAGAAAATTATGAAAATAACAAGTAAAAAAAGCTTAAATTACTTGATATTGAAAAATAATGGTGATATACTATTCATTGATAAATGAAGGGAGGGATTTGAAAATGACTAAAGTAGTTGTAAAAGCTGGAGACGTTGATGGAGCCTTAAAAAAATTCAAAGCCAAGGTTGCAAGAAGCGGTGTCCCTTCTGAATTAAAAAAGAGAAAACATTATGAGAAGCCTGGCGTTAAGAGAAGAAATGAAAAGAAAGAACAAATTAGAAACGCTAGAAAACATAAAAGTAATTATTAAGAGGATCTTATGAATAATAAAATAGCCGAAGATTTAAAAAATGCCATGAAAAGTGGCGATAAATTTAAACTATCAGTTTTAAGAATGTTAAAAAGTGCTTTATTATTAGAATCTAAAGCTGTAAAGAAAGATTATGAATTATCAGATGAAGAAGTAATTAAAGTAATCAAAAAACAAGTTAAAACACGTAAAGATAGTATTACTGAATATCAAAAATATGAAAAATTTGATGAAGTTTCAGCATTAGAAAAAGAAATAGAAATATTAAATGTTTATTTACCAGCAGAAATGTCTGAAGAAGAAATAAATAAAATAATTGATGAAGTATTCGCTTCGTTAAAACCAACAAGTATGAAAGATATGGGCGGAGTTATGAAAGAATTAAATGCTAAAATAACTAATGCTGATATGTCTCTTGTAAGTAAAATTGTTAAAGAAAGATTAAGCTAATCTTTCTTTTTGTATACACAAATTTGACATTTTTTTGAAAATATGATACTATTATAACGAATTTGAGGGAAATTTATATGATAAAAGAAGAACTCATTAAAGAGCTAAGTCTTATTGAAAATGAGCTTTTGATTATTGAAGATGAATTAAGCACTTCTAAAACTTTACCTAGTTTAAATGCTTTTTATTTTAAATGGCGCTTAAACAAACTTAGAGAAAATATTAATGCTAAAGAAGAAACCATAAATAGCAAGTTTAATAAAAATTTAAAACTACCTATATATTACATTATAACTTGTCTAATTATATTAATAGTACTATTAATTGCCATGTTAAAAGAATCTTTACTTATCTTTTTTGCAGATATATTTCTAGCGTTTATTTTCTTAATATTTATCTTACCAAAAAAGAAGAAACGCTTACTATATAAAGCAAGCCCTACTACAGAACTTATTAAAAAACTTTATAAAGATTTAGAAAGAAACAACATATTTTTAAAAGATATTAAAATAACATATAATAGTAATGAAAAAAAATTAAGTGAAAAATTAATCATGGAAATGTTTGATGAAGCTAATAACCACATATCAGACATGATTAATAAAGAAATTGTAAACGTTAATTACAAAGACCGTGAGTACCGAAAATTTCTTATAAATTTATATGATTTAAAAATAGGCGAAAAAGACTTAAATATATTTTATCGTAATGTTATCAAAATACTATTAGAAAAAGACTTAAATATTTAAAAAAGTCTTTTTTAATTTTTATAAATTTATTTTTTATTATAGACTTTCAAAATATAGTTTGATAGACTAAAGTTAGGTGATTAAATTGACAATATTATTAGTAGAAGATGATACAACTATATTAAGCGGTTTAGAATTTTGTTTAAAAAAAGAAGGATTTAATGTTATAACAGCAAGTTCAGGTACAGAAGCTTTAACCAAACTAAACAACATTAATCTAATGATTTTAGACATTAATCTTCCTGATATCAATGGTTTAGATTTATATCAAAAATTAAAAACTAAAGAAGATATTCCTACTATTTTTTTAACTGCTAGTGATTTAGAACCTACCATTGTTCAAGCTCTAGACATGGGTGCGGATGATTATATAACAAAACCATTCAAGACTCGTGAATTAATAAGTAGAATCAATTCTGTTTTAAGAAGAAGTTATAAAGAAGAAACTAAAAATACTATTACAATTAAAAATATTACAATTAACTTAACAGATGCTAATGTTTATAAAAATGATGAGAAAGTTTTCTTAACAACTTTAGAATACAAAATTCTTCTTATTATGTTTCAACATCCTGGTCAGATTTTTACTAGAGAATCAATTCTCGCCGAAATCTGGGATACAAATGAAGAATATGTTAATGATAACACACTGACTGTTTATATAAAAAGAATTAGAGAAAAAATAGAAGAAGATGCAGCCAACCCTAAGATTATATTAACAGTAAGAGGGTTAGGATATAAGGTTAATCATGAAAATTAAAAACATTTTAATATCAATTTTAATATCATTAATTCTTCTTATACTGATAAATGTTTATCTTATTACTACTTATAACAACTATATCTATAATACATTAAATAATATTATAAATAATATCGTAAGTAAATATCCTGAAGCTGAAGATATTACCATTGAAACTCTTTTAACATCAAAAAATAGTGCTGATATCTTAGTAAAATATGGCATAAACAAGAATAATATAAGTGAAATAAATTCTATTAAAGAACTTAATTATAAACTTCTTATAATCACTAGTTTAATATTTTTAATAATAATTATAATATATGAAGGTCAAAACTTAATTTATAACTTAAAAATTAAGAAAGAAATAAAAACTATAAACAGCTATCTTCAAGAAATAATAAAAGGTTCTTATGAGCTTAATATTGCCGATTATAATGAAGATGAACTATCAATCTTAAAAAATGACATATACAAAGTAACTATTAAACTAAAAGAATTAAGTCTCTATGAAAAAAATGAACAATTATATCTCATGAACACTCTAGAAGACATATCCCATCAATTAAAAACTCCATTAACAGCTCTCATGGTTACAAATGATATTTTAAAAAGTACAGATTTAACTGTGCCAGAACGTCAAACCTTTTTAAATAAGGAAACTAAAGAGTTAGAAAAAATGGAATGGCTAATAACAACTCTTTTAAAATATAGCAAACTAGATAGTGGAACAGTAAAACTAAAGTTAGAGAAAATAAAAGCTCAAAAAATAATTGATGATGTTCTAAATTCTTTATCTATTCCTTTAGAACTAAAAGAAATAAATATTATTACAAATGATTTGAATTTTTCTCTTAATTGCGATGTAAATTGGACTAAGGAAGCATTTATAAATATAATTAAAAATGCTATTGAGCATCTTGAACCAAAAGGAACTATAACAATAAAAGGCGAAAATAATCCTTTATATAAAGCCATAAGTATTAAAGATAGTGGCTGTGGAATAGCTAAACAAGACCTTAAAAATATTTTTAAAAGATTTTATAGTACTAATAATTCTAAAAATAGTATTGGCATAGGTCTTAATATGGCAAAACTAATAATAGAAAAAGAAAATGGTAAAATAGAAGTAACTAGTAAAGAAGGAGAATTTACAGAATTTAAAATAATATTCCCTAAAAGCAATTATTAAGTGACAAAATTGTAATTAAAAAAGTCATCTAGCAGTCATAAAAAAATAATATAATGTTTTTATGAAAGGAAAATGTATATGGAAATTTTAAAAGTTGAAAATTTATGTAAAACATATAAAGCAGGGCATATTGAAGTAAAAGCCCTTGATAATGTTAGTTTTAGTGTTGAGAAAGGAGATTTTGTTGCTATAGTAGGTGCTAGTGGCTCTGGTAAGTCCACTTTACTTCATATCCTCGGCGGAGTAGATAGACCAACTTCTGGTCATGTTTATTTAAATGGCAAAGATGTTTACAAATTAAATGAAAATAATCTTGCTATATTCCGTCGTCGTGAAGTAGGATTAATTTATCAATTTTATAATTTAATACCTATTCTAAATGTTAAAGAAAATATCACTTTACCAGTATTATTAGATGGAGCCAAACCGGACCAAAAATATTTACAAGAGTTAATTCACACATTAGGCCTTGAAAATAGAGTAAATCACTTGCCTAATGAATTAAGTGGTGGTCAACAACAAAGAGTTTCTATAGGTCGAGCTTTAATGAATCATCCAGCTTTACTCTTAGCCGATGAACCTACTGGAAATCTAGATTCTAAATCAAGTTCTGAGATTATGGAGTTATTAGAAATATCTAATGAAAAATACAACCAAACCATCATAATGATTACACATGATAAAAATTTAGCTCTCCATGCTAAAAGAATAATTACTATTATAGATGGTAAAATAATTAGTGATGAACGAGTAGGTAAATAGCCATGAATATTTTAAATAAATTAACTATTAAGCATTTAGTAATGAACAAAAAAAGAACTTTAGTCTCTATAATTGGAATAATTCTTTCTACCGCTTTAATGGTTGGTATTGGACTTTTAATATCTACTATTTTAACAAGTGAAAGACTAAATGCCATTAAAACTTACGGCAATCACCATGTATCTTTTAACAGTTTAAAACAAGAAGATTTAAATCTTATTAGTAAAAATATCAATGTTTCAGAAGTAAAATATTATGTGCCACTTGGCTTTACTAAAGTTGATAGTTCATATGACTCAAAACCTTATATTTATATAACAGAAGGAAGTAAAGAATTATTAAATAGTTTAAATATCATAGAAGGTTCTTTACCTACTAATGACCAAGAATTATTAATAAGTTCTAATTTAATTTTAAAAAATAATGCTTCTTTAAAAGTTGGCGATACAGTAACTTTTGATATTGGTTCCAGAATAGTAGATAATGAAGAATTAGACATATCTTATAATTATTCTTTAAGCTCTTCATGGGATAATGACATTTTAGAATATAATCAAGAAGAAATTAATATAAATCTAACGAAAACTTACAAAATAGTAGGTATAGTTGCAAAGACTCCATATGAAAGTTTTAGTGATGCTGGAGTAATGGCATTTTCACTAAATACAAATAATGCTAATAAATATAATGCTTTTGTAGAATTTGCAAAACCTAAAAAAACTTATGAATACACTAATAATATCTTAAATATTCTTAGTGAAAAAGTAGGATATGAAGTAAATCAAAATATTTTATACTATTATGGTGTTTCAAAATATTCGAATATAAATGAGACCATAATGCCTTTGTTACTTATTGCTTTAAGTGTAATATCTGTAGGCTGCATCATAGTTATATATAATTCTTTCGCAATATCTGCCATGGAACGCAAAAAAAGTTTTGGTATTTATTCTTCCATTGGTGCTACTCCAAAACAAATTAAAAAAACTGTTTTATATGAAGCTTTTATCGTAGGCTTTATTGGAATAGTAATTGGAATTATAGGAGCCTTTTGTGGAATATATATTGTTAGCCTAATTATTAATCATTTATTAGCAGACGCTTTAGGATACAAATTCATCTTTAGTATCAATTTATTATATATTATTATTCCTTTAATATTTATGGTTATAGTTATATTTATTAGTGCTTATTTACCAGCTAGAAGGAGTAGTAAAGTATCTCCAATTGTTGCAATTCGAGGCAATGATGACATTAAAATATCTAAAAAGGAAGTTAAAGCTCCTAAATATATTACTAAAATTTTTGGTATTGAAGGTAATATTGCCTATAAAAATATTAAACGTAATAAAAAGAAATATCGTATCACTATAATATCTTTATTTATAAGTATAGTTATGTTTAATACTTTCACATCTTTCTTAAGTTACATTATAAAAAGTAGTGATACAGTTGATTATTACGATTACGATTTAGGTTTAGATTTTAGTGGCTCTATAAATGATATAAAAGATGATATAGCTTACATTAAAAGCAATTATAATCTAACAAAAAGTTTAAGAGCTATTGATCTAAATTCTCCTCTAGTTACCAATTTTACAAAGCAAGATTTAACCGAAGATTATCAAGAGTGTATAGGATTTGATGACAATCAAATACCAGTCAACTTAATAGTATTAACTAATGAAGATTATAATAAAATAACTGATAAAGAAGCTCTTTTATTAAATAATAAATATATCACTTTATACAATAATAATGATCGCAAGACTAAAAATATTAATGTATTTACGAATAATAATTATGATATAAATATCAAAATGGGAGATAATATCTATACGCTAGAAGCTTATACTTATAATGAAGATATATATGGTTTAAAAAACTTTAAATATCAAAGTTTAATTACCATGATTATAAGTGAAAATACTTATTTTAATAAGCTAAACTTTAAAGGCGAGATTAACTCTATGTTAGTTCTTAATTCTAAAGAATATAAACAAATCTATGAAGATATTAAAAATAAAGAAATAAACTTTAAAACCAAAGTTAGTATGTATAGTCCTGAAATAGAAATGGCTAATGTTAAGAATCTAATTTTAGCTATTAAAATACTTGTTTATGGTTTCATTACATTAGTTACTTCTATTGGTGTTACTAGTGTTATAAATACAATTAATACTAATATTAATTTAAGACGCAAAGAGTTTGCTATGCTAAGAAGTATCGGTTTAACCCCTAAGGGTTTCAATAAACTATTATTTTTTGAAAGTCTATTCTTTGGATTAAAATCTTTGATATATGGGATTCCTGTATCATTAGCAATTAATTTTTTAATAGCTCTTAGTATTAATAATGTTATTGAAACTAAAATGATTATATCTTGGAGTAGTCTTCTAATTAGTGTTTTAGTAGTATTCTTAATTGTTATAATTTCTATGAATTATGCATCCAAAAAAATAAAAAGGGAAAATATATTAGAAGCTTTAAGAGAAGAAAATATTTAAATAAATGGTAAAAATATATTAAAAGATATTTTCAAAATGAATTTAATATGCTAATATTAATAAGGTGAAAATAGAAAATGCAAAACACAAAGAACAACCAATGTAATTATACAAAACTAGAAACAACCATTATTAGGCTAGCAGGAGAAATACAAAGTTATTGCCTTGATAATAATGATTGGCCTAAAGAAGTATCAAAGCCTAAATCTACGAAAGAGCTTACTTCTAGACGTTTATATAGATGGCTTAGAAAATCTTATTATAGTCCTGAGAACAATAAATTTAAATATAATTATCTTTTATTTCCTGATGGTAGTTCAGTAAAAAACTTTTTAGACCAATTATATAAAAAGTATTATAAAGAAAATATTAGATCTAATGAGCATGTTATAGCCTTAGTAAGTGAAATTATTAAATATTGTATAAAATATAATAATTGGCCTTATCAAGCTCGCCAGAGTACCGAAGAACAAGATTTATTAAGTACAAAATTATCTTGTTGGTTAATGCATTCATATTATTATAAAGATGAAGAATTCAAGTATAAAGATATTTTGTTTACTCCCAACTTACGTGTAAAAGATGTCCTTGATTTCTTCTTTTTATCTTATGGCGGTAAAAATTCTAGAATTAATTATTATAAAAAATTAGCCGCAGAAATAGAAGTTGATAAAATATTAGCTCTATATAATATCATAGTTAAACTAGATGCATCTATTTCCACTAGTTTTGAAGAATATGATTATTATTATAATTTGCTAAGACAAATGTTAAATGATTTAAATATTGGTTTAACTTTAGAAAACATTCTAGAATTGTTAAGACTTCCTCATGGATTCCGTCAATATGAGTTTGAGAAATGGTATGCAATACATAGTATAGCTAATAATAATGAATTAGCTTATCTTTTCCATTTATTATATCTCAATAGTACAATTACAAATGAATGTTTAAAACGAGAGCGAAAACTATAAAATAACTAAATTTTATTTTGACAATAGGTAATTTTGTGATATAATTAAATTGACAGATTTAAGTGGGCGTAATAATTCCCACTTTTATTATTATATTTAAGAGGTGAGTTATGAAACGTACATTAGAGGAATTAGAAAGTAAAATAAAAGAAGTTTTAGCTCAAGATAGTATCATAGTTGATAGTATTACTTACACAAAAAACAGTGGCAATTACAATGTTTTATCCATTGTACTTGATAAAGTTGGAGGTATTGACTTAGACACAATAGTATCTGCTACAAACATTATTAATCCTATTGTTGACGAATATGATTTTACAGACGATTCATACATATTAGATGTGGTATCAAAAGAAAGAGGTGAAATTAATGAATAGTGAAGAATTCATTAAAGCATTAAAAAATATAGTAAAAGAAAAAGGTATTAGCGAAGAAGTTGTTTTTGAAGGTATGGAACAAGCTTTAACTACAGCTTATAAAAAGAATTTTGATTCTAAAACCAATGTTAGAGTTGATATTAATCGTACTACTGGTGAAATAAAAGTATTTTCATACTTAGTTGTTGTTGAGGATGTTGACTTTGGTAGTGAAACAACAGATGAAGAAGGAAATATTGTTAAAATTGCTCCTGAGATAAATATAGATGCTCAAATAATTTTAGAACAAGCAGAAGAAATGGTTCCAGGCATAAAAGTAGGCGAAACAATTGAATATGAAGTAACTCCAAAAGATTTTGGTCGTGTTGCTGCTTCTACAGCTAAACAAGTCTTAACTCAAAAAATAAGAGAAGCTGAAAAAAATAGTATTATAGAAGAATTCCAAGACAAACAAGATGAAATGTTATTAGGTTTAGTTGCAATGGAAGATGCTCGTAACTACTATATTGATTTTGGTCGTACAAGAGGTATTTTACCTAAGAGTGAAATCATACCTGGCGAGACAATTAAAATGGGTTCTAACATTCGTGTATATGTAACTAAAATAGAAAATAATACAAAAGGACCACTTATTCTTTTATCTCGCAAACATTATGGATTTATTAAAAGATTATTTGAACTTGAAGTTCCAGAATTAAGTGATGGTACATTAATAATGCATGCTTGCGTTCGTGAAGCAGGTATTAGAAGTAAAGTAGCAGTTTCCTCAACTAATGAACGTATTGACGCTCTTGGAACTTGTATTGGTGAACGTGGATGTCGTATAGCTAGTATTTTAAAAGAATTAAATGGTGAAAAAATAGATGTTGTTTTATATAGTGAAGAGCCAGAAGAATATATTAAAAATGCTTTAAGTCCTGCTAAAAATGCTATTGTAAATATTACAGATGCTACTAAGAAAGAAGCTTTAGCAGTTGTAAATGAAGACCAATTATCATTAGCTATTGGTAAAGGTGGTAATAATATTAAGTTAGCGAGTCGTCTTACTAGATATAAAATTAATATTAAAACTATGCAAGAAATAAATGCCGAGGGAAATCGTTAAAATTTCTTTAGAAATAAGGTGACTAAATGAAAATGAAAAAAATACCTATGCGCTCTTGTGTTATAACTAAAGAAAAATGTGAAAAAAGAGATTTACTAAGAGTAGTTAGAACTCCTGATGGTAATGTTTTGATTGATCAATCTGGCAAAGCTAATGGGCGAGGGGCATACTTAAAAAAAGATATTGATGTCATAAATAAGGCTGAAAAAACTAAAATATTAGAGAGAATATTAGAAGTTACTATTCCAAAAGAAATATATGACTATGCTAGAGGTATTATAGAAAGCGAATAATTATGGAAAATAACAAAAAATTATTGGGATATTTTAAAACTAATCAATTTCTATTTGACAGTATTGGCAAAGACTATCTCTTAATTCTTGAACGCAAAGGCGAAAAAGAAGTTATTAAAATGGCTTATGAGAGAATAAATGCTGCAAATAAAGTAATAGCTATGAATCAAAGTGAATGCCCTCATCCATTAGGATTTGCAGAATATGGCGAATATTATTGCCCTTTCTGTGGGGCAGCATTAAGCAAAGATTCAGATAAGATTATTGTTCCTATACAAAATGCTAAAAAATCTGAGATAGCTCATACTAAACTTATGGAAGCTCTTACTTTAAGTGATAGTTTAAAACCATCTGAAATTGTTAGTTATATTGAACAAGGTTTAGAAGAAGAAATAAAAAGGTAAAAAAGAAAGGAGTGTTTATATGAATATAAAAGAATATGCAAGTGACGTAAATTTAAGTGTTGCTGAGGTTATAAAAAAGTGTAATGATTTAGGAATAGAGGTTAAAAGTGGTGAAGATTTTTTAACTGACGATGATATTATCTCTTTAGATAATGCTATTAATCTTATAACTGAGGATGATACTTTTGATAGTGAGGATACTATAGATGAAGTAGTAGAATCTATAGTTGAAAGTAGTAATATTACTAAAAATATAAACATAACAGACAAGAAACAAAAATTAAAAAAGAAGAAAGATCAAACTGAAACTAAAGACTATTCTCGTCTACGTAAAGAGATGTATAAAAATAAAGACAAGTTAATGAAGAATAGTAAAGATGAAAATATTATTTTGTTTAAAGATGGTATGACTGTTGGGGATTTAGCTGCAGAGCTTAACATTAGTGGTACAGATATAATTAAAAAGCTTATGACTTTAGGATTGATGCTTTCTGTAAATCAAGCTATAGATTTTGAGAATGCAGAAATTATAGCGTTAGAATATAGCAAAACTCTAAAAAGAGAAGAAACTCAAGATGTGTCCAATTTTGAAGAATATGAAATTGTTGATAATGCTGAAGACTTGAGTGTTAGACCACCTATTGTTACAATTATGGGCCATGTTGATCATGGTAAAACTACTCTTTTAGATTACATTCGTAATTCTCATGTTGTAGAAGGCGAATTTGGCGGTATTACACAACACATAGGTGCTTATCAAATTGAAACCAATGGAAGCAAAATAACGTTTATAGATACTCCAGGCCATGCTGCATTTACTGAAATGCGTGCCAGAGGAGCTAGTGTAACAGATATTGTTATTATTATTGTTGCCTCAGATGATGGTGTTATGCCTCAAACAAAAGAAGCAGTAGAACATGCTTTAAGCGCTAACGTTCCTATTGTAGTTGCTGTTAATAAAATAGATAAACCAGCTGCTAATCCTGAACGTATCATGACTGAAATGGCTGAACTTAACATTACGCCTGAGGCATGGGGCGGAACTATTCCGTTTATTAATATTTCAGCTCATACTGGTGAAGGAATAGATAAATTATTAGAAACTATCCTAGCTATTAGTGAAATGGCTGAATTAAAAGCCAATCCAAGTCGCTATGCAGTAGGTTCAGTAATTGAGTCTCGCCAAGATAAAAATGTTGGTGGTGTAGCTAGCTTATTAATTTTAAATGGTACTTTAAGATTAGGCGATCCAATTGTTGTAGGTACAACATTTGGTAAAGTTCGTACAATGAAAAACGACTTAGGAGAATCAATAACTATGGCTCATCCTGGAACTCCAGTTGAGATTACAGGTTTAAACGAAAATCCTAGTGCTGGTGATAAATTTATGGCATTTGAAACTGAAAAAGAAGCCAAAGAAATAGCAGAAAAAAGAGCCATTAATGCCAAAGAAAACAAATATAAAAAAGACATTATTTCTTTAGATGATTTATTTAGTAAAATTAATGAAGGTCAAAAAGAAATCAACGTTGTTTTAAAAGCAGATGTTCGAGGTTCTGAGGAAGCAGTTAAAAATAGTCTTTTAAAAATAAATGTTGCAGGCGTAAAAGTAAGCGTTATACGTTCTGGTATTGGAACTATTACTGAAAGTGATGTAGTATTAGCCAATGCCTCTAATGCAATTATAATCGGCTTTAACGTAAGTCCATCTAATTCTACTAAAGAAATGGCTAAAGAATACAGTGTTGATATCAGATTATATACTATAATTTATAAATGTATTGAAGAAATCGAATTAGCTATGAAAGGTATGCTTGACCCTGAATTTGAGGAAAAAGTACTTGGAAGTGCAGAAATAAGAAGAATATTCAAATTTTCTAAAGTTGGTAATATTGCTGGAAGCTATGTTTTAGATGGACTTGTTAAAAATAATGCAGCAGTAAGATTAATTCGTGATGGTGTTATAATTTATACAGGTAAAATAGCTTCTATTCAAAGAGAAAAAGATACTGTAAAAGAAGTTAAAAAAGGTTATGAATGTGGTATAACTCTAGATAATTATAGTGATATTAGAGTTGGTGATATTATTGAATGTTATGAAATGGTTGAGGTGAAACGCTAATGCCTAGTCATAAAATAGCCAAAATTTCTTCTGATATGGCTCGAGCTATCAGTGAGATAATCTTTAATGAAACTAGAGATGAGCTTTTAAAAAGTATAACTATTACTGGTTGTAAAGTATCTAAAGATTTAAGCTATGCTAAAGTATATTTTACTTCATTAAGTGATTTAGATAAAAAAACTTTAGAGCGAGAAGTTAACGAAGCAGCACCTTTTATTAGAGGTTTTGTTGCCGAAAAATTAGATTTACGTCATACACCAGAATTAGAATTTGTTTTTGATGAATCTATCGAATATGCTAATCGTATTGAAAAAATTATAGCGAGTATACATGAAAATGACTAATGGAATTTTAATTGTAAATAAAGAGCCTAATTATACTTCAAGAGATGTTGTAAATATAGTTAGTAAAAAATTACAAACTAAAAAAGTTGGTCATACGGGAACTCTTGATCCTCTAGCATCAGGAGTTCTTGTTATATGTGTAGAAAGATACACTAAATTAGTTGATTTATTAACTTGCTTAAATAAGGAGTATATTGCGGAAATCAAACTTGGTATTGCAACAGATACTTTGGATATCGCTGGTAATATTTTAGATAGTAAACCTTTTGATATAACACCAGAAAAAATAAAAGAAACATTAGAATCTTTTATAGGAGAATATCAAATGGAAGTACCTATATATTCTGCGATTAAAGTAGGGGGCAAAAAACTTTATGAATATGCCCGTAATAATGAATTAGTTGAATTACCAGTAAAAAAAGTAAAAATATATGAAATTGATTTTCTAAATTATCATAATGACATTATAAAATTTAAAGTTAAAGTTGAAAAAGGCACATACATTAGAAGCTTAATTAGAGACATTTGCCAAAAGCTAAATACTGTTGGAACTATGAATAGTTTAGTTCGTACTAAGCAAGGCGAGTTTAGTCTTAGTGATGCTATAAATATAGATGATATTAAAAATAATAATTTTAAACTTTTAAAAGCTCAAGATATTTTAAAATTTAAGCAATACCATCTAAATGATACTGAATTACAAAAAGTCCAAAATGGTAATGAAATATATTTACCTTTAGAAGAAGAATATATATTATTACTTTATAATTTAGAAGAAATAGCTATTTATAAAAATAGTGGTCCAACTTATAAATGCTATATTATGCTTAAAATATAAAAGGAGTAAAAATATGAATGAATATGAACTTATTTCACCACGTTTAGAAGATAAAGAAGAACTTCTTAAAATGATTGAAGAAATTAAAATTGTGGATGAAGGTAAAAGATGGCAATATGCTGGAACTAGCTCTTTAGAGAAATTAAAATATGAGGAATGGCTTGAAAAAGTAACTAAAGAAAGCATAGGTAAAGAACTTGCACCTAATCGTGTGTCAGCATCTACTTTTATTTTATTAAGAAATAGCGATAATAAAGTAGTAGGAATAATAAATATTAGACATGAATTAAATGATTATCTTTTAAATTTTGGAGGACATATCGGCTACTCAATAAGACCTTCTGAAAGAAGAAAAGGACTAGGTACTTTACAATTAGAAAAAGCTTTAAAGATAGCTAAAGAACTAAATATTTCAAGAGTACTATTAACATGCGATTCAGAAAATATTGGCAGCGCTAAAACCATTGAAAAATGCCAAGGTAAATTAGAAAACTCTATAACTACACCAGATGGTTATATTTTAAAAAGATATTGGATTAATATTTAAATATATTATAAAAATATAAGGCTAATCTATTAAAGTAAGTAAATTTTGGCGTGTTTCTTGTGAATGGGAATGGCAACCTTGCTGGCTGGGACGTGAACAGCACTCTGACTAGTGTGCGCCCAATATCCTTTTATAACTCATGTACTAAGCTATGGCAAAGTATAGTAGAATTAGGCTACAAGATTAGTCTAAGGGCAACCTAAACAAATGATACTGATGTTTTAAGTCATGAATTTGAAACTAATACAGTATCTTTTTATTTATAATAAAAACTCAGTCTAGTATAAAACTTAACTGAGTTTAAATAATTTTTAAATTATATCATCAATATATCTTTTTAATTGAGTAGCTTCTTTTCCAAAAATAATTTTTAACTGATTATCTATTTCTACAATTCCTTTAGCTCCTAATTTTTCTATAGCATCTTTATCAACTAAAGAAATATCTTTTAAAATAACTTTAAATCTACTCATATTAGATTCCGCACTAACTATATTGTCTTTGCCACCCAAATAACCAATAAGTTTATTTGCTTCTATTCTAAAATCTCTTTTAGACAATTTAAGAACAATTAGACAAATAAGAACCAATGCCACCCCAATTATTAAATATTGTAACCATGTATCCATTTTATCACCTATTATTTATTATACTACAAATCTGTAGCAAAAAAAACATTTTTTGTATAAATAAAAAATTATGCCTCATAATAAAAACAAAGGAATGGTGAAAATGAAAAAAATAATTATATTTCTAACTTGTTTATTTATGGCTGTAGGGTGTTCATGTACTAATAATAAAGCTAAGGATGCTGTTGAAAAGTACTTAAATGATTATAAAGGACTATCTGATAATGTTTTAAGAGATATTGATGAATTAGTTACTAAAGAAGAATTAGTAGACAAACAAAAAGATACATACAAAGAAGTAATTAAAAGACAATATCGTGATTTAATGTATACCATTGAAAATGAAAAATATGATGGGGATAATGCTAATGTTACAGTTAAAATAACAGTTTATGATTTATATAAAGCCCAAACTAATGCTAGCAAATACTTAAATGAACACCAAGATGAATTTTTAACTAATGGCGTTTATGATGGTTCAAAGTATTTGGATTACAAATTAAATAAAATGCGTGATATTAAAGATACAATATCTTACACAATAGTTTTTAAAGTAATTAAAGTAGACAGAAAATGGCAAGTAGAACAACCCGATGAAGAAACTTTAGAAAAAATTCACGGAATATATAATTATGAGAAAAAATAAATGATTAACCTTCATTTATTTTTTTAATTGTCAAAAAAAGTAAAAATAGCAAAAAGAAATTGTCCTTTCTTCTTTGTTTAGCTATAATTAAAATAGGAGTATGTTAGGCATGAAAAAGAAATTTATATTATTATTTATACTGTTATTTTTATGTAGCTGTACTAAATTAGAAGTTCCAACTAGCAAAGGACAAGTTATTTCAGAAGAACAAACTAATATTGTTAATCAAGAAGTATTAAAAGCTCACTTTTTAGATGTTGCCCAAGCTGATTCCATTTTTATCGAACTACCTAATAATAAAACTATGTTAATAGATGGTGGCGAAGCTTGGTCGAGTTCGAAAATTATTTCTTATATTGAAAGTTTAGGTTATAAAAAAATAGATTATATACTAGCAACTCATCCTCACGCTGACCATATTGGAGGGTTAAATAAAATTATTGATTATTTTGAAATCGGAACAATATATATGCCAAAAGTTGTAGCTACAAGTAAAACATATGAAAATCTTTTAAATACTATTGGTAATAAAGGCTTAAAAATAAAAAAGGGAGCAGCTGGCGTTGAAGTCTTAAACGAAGAAAATTTAAAAGCCATAATTGTTGCTCCTACCGAAGATAAGTATAGTAGCTACAATAATTATTCTTTAGTTTTAAAACTAACCTACCAAGATACAACTTATCTATTTACAGGAGATGCTGAAGAAGTAAGTGAAAAAAGTATTACTGCTGATATTAAATCTGATGTTTTAAAAGTAGGGCACCATGGTTCTAAAACTAGTAGTAGTTCTAATTTCTTAAAAAGGGTAAGTCCTAAATATGCTGTAATAAGTGTTGGCGTTGACAATAAATATAATCATCCTGCTTCTGAAACATTAACTAAATTACAAAAATATACGAATAATATTTATCGTACAGATTTACATGGTAATATAACAATTACTAGTGATGGCAAAAATATAAAAGTTATAACTGAAAAATAAGGAGGTCTAAAATGGAAGTTATTATTGATCGTTTTGAAGGAGAGTATGCAATTGTCGAAATAGACGAAGGTCATTTTGCAAATATTCCTAAAATTTTACTTCAAGGAGCTCATGAAGGTGACGTTATCAAAATAATAATTGATAAAGATAGTACTAAAAAAAGAAAACAACACATAACTAAATTAATGAATGATTTATTTGAAGATTAATTGCTATTATTTAAAATAAGATATATAATATAAACAATCTAATGGGGGATTTATGAAAAAAATATATCAAACATTACAAAATGCTAAATCCAAGTTAAATGAAATAAACAGTTCTCTTTCTAAAAATAATCAGGAATTAAACCACAAAAATTTAGAACTTAAATTAGCTTACAATGAGCTTCATGAAGCATGTTTAGAGCTTTATGCCATAAAAAAATATATCGAAGAAGAAGAAACTTATACAACAATTTACAGCATCAAAATTTTATCCCATATTCTAACATTTATTTTATTTATTCTTCCTCTAGGTCTTAATGGTATTTTCACAATTGCTATTATTGCTTTACTAAATTTTTTAATTCATATAGGCTACACTGTTATAGAAAATAGTATTAAAGAAAAATTTAGTAATTATCGAGCTTCTAAAAATAATATAACTATGCCTAAAGAAAAAGTTATAGAAAACATCCAGAAACACATTGATATATTAATATCTAAAATAAAAGTTTTAGAAAGCCAAAATGAATCTTTAGAAAACCAAAGAAGTGAGTATGAAGATGAAATAAACAATTTAACAGAACAACTAATAACTGCTTTAGGTCCTTATTTAGATGAACAAATAGCCTTAGAAATTAACAGTGGTCCTGAAATAGACTTAAATATATTAAGAACTCTAGATCTTAACGGAACTAACAACACTTAGTTCTTTTTTGTATTTTTTATGTAATATTTTCATAAAGTTAAATAGGTGAGCCGAATGAAAAAGATTGTAGTATTATTTTTAAGTTTTATCATTATTCCCTTAAATAGTTTTGCTATGAGTGCCGAAAAAGCAGTTGTCATGGATATAAATAGTGGACGTGTTTTATATAACTTAAATGGCGATGATCCAAGATTAATAGCTTCTATCACCAAAATAATGACTTGCTTAATCACCATAATGTATAGCGATTTAAATAAAACAGTAGTAGTTGATGAAGATATATTAAAAGCTTATGGTTCTAGTGTTTATTTAGAAGTAGGAGAAGAAATAAAACTAAAAGATTTACTTTATGGTTTAATGCTTAGAAGCGGTAATGATGCTGCGACTGCTATTGCTAATACTGTAGCAGGCTCTAATGAAAACTTTGTTTTTTTAATGAATGAATATGCTAAGACTATTGGTATGAAAAATACTAATTTTGTTAATCCTCATGGGTTAGATTCTAAAGGAGTAGGGAATATTTCTACTGCTTATGATATGGCTCTTTTAACCAAAGTAGCTATGCAAAATAAAACTTTTCGAGAGATATTTGGAACGACTAATTATAAAGCTGAAAGTAATTTAAAGACTTATAATTGGGTTGGTAAAAATAAACTTTTTGGCATGTATAAATACACAACAGGTGGGAAAACAGGGTATACTGATGCTGCTAAAAGAACTCTTGTTACCACGGCTTCCAAAGATAATAAGAATCTAGTCATAGTTACACTTAATGACCCTAACGACTTTAATGACCACAAAGATTTATATGAAACTTACTTTAATAAATATGAAGCTATTCTTGCTTTAGATAAAAATAATTTTCAAGTTGAAGATACATTTTATAAAGATATAAATTTTTATATAAAAAATGATTATTATGCTTTAATTACTAAAGAAGAACAAAAAAATTTAAAAATTGAAATAACCCTTTATAAATACGACACTGTTTACAATGACATTAAAATTGGTGAGGCTAAAGTCATGTTAGATGATTTTGTACTTCATAAAGAAAGCATATATGCCAAAAAAGAGGAGAAAAAAAAGTCTGAAAAAGAAAAAACTAGTTTTTGGTCTAAAATAATTGGGTGGTTTAAATCATGGTAAATATAATATGGGCAGGATTAATCATTATTGCCATAATCTATTCATTTTTAACTGGCAATATTGAAACTATAAATAATGGTATTTTAACACATGCCACTAGTGGTATGAATTTAATAATTGAAATGATGCCTTTAATCGTTTTGTGGACAGGCATTATGAAAATAGCCGAAGATGCGGGATTATTAAAAGTTTTTTCAAAAATATTAAATCCTATTTTAAGTAAACTTTTTCCTAGTTTAAATAAAGACCATAAAGCGCTAGGCTACATTGCTAGTAACATTGCCGCTAATATGTTAGGATTAGGTTCTGCTGCTACTCCATTTGGTCTAAAAGCTATGGATGAACTCCAAAAAGATAATCCTAGAAAAGATACTGCTACAGAAGCCATGATTACATTTTTAATTCTTAATACTGGTGGTGTAACTCTAATACCTACTACTGTTATAGCTTTAAGAATTATGCATGGGAGTGCTAATCCTACAGAAATAATTATTACTAGTATTTTAGCAACTTCTGTATCTAGCATTTCTGGTCTTATACTTGACTATATAATTAGAAGGAGGAATCAAAAATGAATATGATATCTAAAATAATAATTCCTCTTTTTGTCTTTTTTATTATTTTTTATGGAGCTAAGAGAAAAATAAATGTTTATGATTCTTTTTTAGTAGGAGCCAAAGAAGGACTAATTATGGTATTTCATATTGCACCGACTATAATCGCTATGGTTTTTGCTGTAAATATTTTCTTAGATAGCAAATTCTTGGAAGGAGCATTAAGCTTTTTAAAACCCTTATTTGAACTGAGTCAAATACCAATTGATATTCTTCCTATGGCTATATTGCGTCCTATATCAGGAACAGCATCTTTAGCTATTATGAATGAAATATTTATTGCTTTTGGCCCTGATAGTTTTATTGGGCGTCTATCTTCAACATTACAAGGCTGTACTGATACTACTATTTATGTTTTAGCTCTATATTTTGGTAGTATTAAAGTCACTAAAACTAGATATGCTTTACCAGTAGGATTATTTGCAGATTTAATGGGAATTATTGCTGCTTTTATTATTACTTTTATTTTCTTCGGTTAAAAATTAGCAACTTTTAATTTATTTCGACATAATAATCAACCTTTATATGATATAAATATTTTAGGTGATATTATGAAACATAACTTAAAAGTTTTTTTAATAGCTCTTATAATTGGTATGGTAGCATCCTATATATTTTGCTATAAATTTGATAATACGATTATATCTAAAGCTTTAGAATCAAAAGCTACTTATTTTTATGTAGGATCTTATAATTCTTTAAATGAAGCTACTACTAAAAAAGCCAATTATAAAAATGCTATCATTTATAATGATAATGGTATTTATAAGATAGTAATAGGTATTTATTCTAAAAAAGAAAGTATTGAATTAATGAGTAGTTATTTTCTTGATTTAAACTATAACTTTCGCACCTCAGAAATAAAAATGAATAATGAATTTTTAAAATCTATTGGAAACTATGAATTATTAATTAAAACAAGCGAAAAAAGTTACTATGATAATATCAATAATTCTTTATTAAAGTTATTTAATGAATATATCTCTTAATCTTTTGAGCATAATAATATTAGGTGTTTCTTATGCATAAAAAAAATTTCTTTTATATAAGTTTAATTATTATTTATATTTTATATTTAACCAAAGATAATCTTTTTGCTCTAACTTCTAATTTAGAATCTTTAAATAATTTTACCTCAGATATTAAAGAATCTTATTATGAAAAAGAGTATCAAAAACTAAGTAATATTTTAAAAATAAATCCCTCATCTTTTAATATAGAATATAGCAAAGTAATGCTTCAAAACATATATGATTTTTATAATAAGATAACGATTAATAAAGGAACAAACTCTAATATAGAAAAAGGGCAAGCTGTTATAAACGAAAAAGGTCTTATTGGTATTATAAATAAAGTCTCTAATAATAGTAGTGAAGTAAATTTAATTACAAATCCAAATACCAGTATTTCAGTAAAAGTAAATAATTCATATGGTATTTTAACAACTAAAGATAACAAATTAATTGTTAAAAATATTAAAACTAATAATGAAATAACAGAAGGGGAACAAGTTTTTACTTCTGGCTTAACTGATATTCCAGAAGGTATTTTAGTAGGAACTGTAAAGAGTGTTACAAAAAGCTCTTTAGAATTAGAATACATACTAGAAATAACTTCTGCTATAGATATATATAATTTAAATTATGTGGGAGTAGTTTTACCATGATTTTATTGTTCATAGATATTTTATTATCATTTTTTAGTCATACATCTACTTATTTTTTTCTTTTAAATCTATTAATACCTAAAATAAAACTTTCTAAAATAATTATTATTACTTTAATTATAGATTTATTAATATTAAATACTTATTTTTTAAACACAATAATTATAGCAATCATATTCTATCTTCTAAAAAAAAGTAAAATATCTTTAACCAGCTTTAAAAATTATATATTAACGATATCCCTTATTTATATTATATATATTTTAAGTATTGGTTTAATAAATAAATACTCTCTTATTTTTTTATTAAAGTTTCTTTTACATAACTATTTTTACAATATTATTTTTTATATCCTATGTTATAAAATTCTTCGTAATAACATAAAATTATCTAGGTGATAAAATGAATGTTGAAGATATAATCAAAAAAAACAAAGCCAAACGAAATAGTTATGTTACTACTCCAACTAGCTCTAATAACGAATCTTTAACTCCTAAATTAAAATATTTCAAAAATCTTATCTCACGTATTTTATTAGCTGTTATTTTTGTTCTTTTTAGTATAATTTATACAAATGTTAATAGTAAAAATAAAGAACTTTATAAGAAATATGTTTTAGAAGATTCTCTAAGTTTTACAAAAATTAATAATTTATATCAAAAGTATTTTGGTTCTGTTGATGTTATAAAGAAAAAAGAAGAAAGCGATAGCCCAGTATTTTTTGATAGTATTAAATATTCTAACTTAGAAAATTTCAAAAATGGCATTAAATTAACTGTAGGTGCTAATGAAACTATAAATGTTATTACAAGTGGAATAGTTGTTTTTGCTGGCGAAAAAGAAGAATTAGGGAATACAATTATTGTTCAAGGAAATGATGGTGTTGATATTTGGTATTCTAATATAACTGATACAAATATTAAAGTCTATGATTATATTGAAGCAGGAAGCATTTTAGGAACTTCCAATAGTGATTATATATATTTAACTATTAATAAAGATGGCAAATATATCAGCTATGAAGAATATCAAAAACTTATTTAATATTAATATTGCTACTTATTTTCTTATTTTAACTTTTTGTTTTACAGGCTTAATAAAAAATATTATTTTAATTTATATAATAGTTATCTTTCATGAACTTGGCCATATTCTAATTATTAAAATATTAAGATATAAAATAATTAAAATTGATATTTATCCTATGGGTGGTATTACTAGAATTGATAAGAAGATAAATGCAAGCATCAAACATGAATTATTAATTTCCATATTTGGGATAATTTTTCAAATAATATTATGGCTAATATTCTTTTTACTTCAACATTATTGTATTATTTCATCTCTAACTTATAAACTATTTAAAAGTTATAATACAACTATCATTATCTTTAATATGTTACCAATTATCCCATTAGATGGTTATATATTTTTAAGGAGTATTTGGGAATTAATTTTTCCTTATAAAAAATCATTTTATTTAAGTTTGATTATTAGTATTATAAGCATCATTCTATTTATAACTTATAATGAACTTTACTCTTTAAATAATTATCTTATCATTAGTTTTTTAATATTTAAAATAATTAATACTAGTAAAGAGTTTAAATATGCACATATGCGGTTTTTAACCGAAAGGCACTTATACCAATTGCCAATATCTAAAATAAAATACGAGAATAAAATAAATTTAGATTTATTAAAGAAAGATACCTACCACTATTTTAAAAACAAAGATAAAGTAATTTCTGAAAAAAAAATACTTGCGCAAAAATTTAATAGCTGACAAACCAAGCATAATATTATATAATATATACTTAAGAAAAGAGGTATCTATTATGAATTTAACTTTAAAAGATGATTTTACTTATTATATTATAAATTCTAGAAATTCTGTTACTGATACTCAAAGGGGAGTTATCGCCTCTATTAGAGATTTAGAAAAACTTTACGATTTAAGTAATCTAAGTGATGAAGAATTAAAAGAGCTGTTAGCTAAATACTATAATTGGGTTCCATATCTTTCAAGCAATAGAGATATAGAAGCCATTAGTAGAAGTGTTATAAAATGCAAAAATGTAAGTAATAGTATCGTTGCCACTAGTATTATTAATAGGAGTTATAATCCTACATATTTAGATATTAAAGTATATTACGATCAAGATAGCGATTTTGATATTAATCATACATATACTTTTAGTGAATTACAAAAATTAATAAATGCTAGAAAAATTGTTGTAGAATGCTTACTATGGTCCGATAGAAGAGCTCCTGAAGCTGAAGCTGCTCATGCTAATTTAAATGAAGAGCTGTTCCTACCAGCCATAGATAAAATAACTTTAAAATGCTTTTGGGGATATGAAGATATAATGTTACCTAGTATTAAAAGACGTCTTCAAAAAGATAAAGTTTATCGTGATATTATGCGTATAATTAATTCTATGCGTTTCAAATTACAATCTGAAAACAAACAATTATTAGACAGAAGAGAAGAATTATATGCCGCTTTATCCAAAAATGCCGCTGATATAGATATACGCAGCAATTACATTCGAGAATTATCAGGGTTAGAAGAATATCGTAGTGAAGAAGCTCCTAGAAGGGCTTAAAATATTTGACAAACAAAGATTAATTTGCTAAAATTAAATTTAGCGAAGAAACACATTTAAGTATTCGTAAAAAACCACACTAAAATGGTTATAAAACTAATTATAGTTACCACAAGGGTGCGTCTTAAAATATTAAAAGGAGGAATGAATATGAAAGCAATATTTGAAACTGGTGGCAAACAATACTATGTAAGTGAAAATGACGTTATTTATGTAGAAAAATTACCAAACGAAGCTGGAAGTGAAGTAACATTTACTAATGTTTTAGCAGTTGGTACTAAAATTGGAACTCCATATGTTGAAGGAGCTAAAGTTGTTTGTTTAGTTGAAAAACATGGAAAGCAAAAGAAGATTAAAGTTTTCAAATACAGACCTAAGAAAAAATATCGTAAAACTCAAGGTCATAGACAACCATACACAAAATTAGTTGTTAAAAAAATTAGCTAATGATAAAAATATCAATTAAAAATAAAAAAATAATTATTAAAGGTCATGCTAATTATGATGAATATGGAAAAGATATTGTCTGTGCAAGTTGTTCTAGTATTGTTATAACTAGTATTAATGCCGCACTTAGAATTGATAGTAAATCTCTTAGTTATGAAGAAGCTAAAGATAAACTAACCATTACCATTTTAAATGATAATAAGTATGTCCAAATATTAATTGAAAATATGCTTGCAATGCTAAAAGAATTAGCATTAACTTATAAAGAAAACATAAAAATAGAGGAGGAGGAAAGACCATGAATTTTATGAAATTAAATATCCAGTTATTTGCTCACGTTAAGGCTCAAGGTTCAACTAGAAATGGCCGTGATTCAAGAGGCCGTAGATTAGGAGCTAAAGCTGCTGATGGCGAGACAGTAACTGCTGGTTCAATCCTATATCGTCAAAGAGGAACAAAAATTTATCCAGGAACTAATGTAGGAATGGGTAAAGATCACACTTTATTTGCTAAAATAAATGGTGTTGTACGTTTCGAAAGATTAGGTAGAGATAAAAAGAAAGTAAGCGTTTACGAAGCATAGTAAATGCTTTTTTTATCGAAAAATTTAAAGTTTATGTTATAATTATAATAGGTGATATTAAATGGCTTCAATAAATACAATGATAAAAAATGTTATAACTAAAAGTACCGATATAGTAAAAAGTGTTGCTAACGAAACTCAAAATACTATAAAGACAACTCTAAAAGATATATTTATTGATAATGAAAATGAAAAACAACAGCCATATGTAATTGACTCTAGCAATAAAATTCCATCAGATAATTTAGAAGCAAAACTAAAAAAGATTGTAGATGATTATAAAAATAACAATTAAAAAACTAAGTCAAAGCTTAGTTTATTTTATAAATTTTGCATCTACATAATAAATAGGGCGTCCTTCTTTAAAATATTGTTTCTCGAAGTCAGTCATAATATTCTCAATTGGAATCTCACTATGATGTAAATCCAGGCTTACTCTTTCAAAAGAATACCAATATTGTGATAAACTCTCTAAAGAATAAGCAAATAGACCTTTATTATCTGTTTTCAAAATAATATGTTTATCTCTTTTAAAAATTTTATCATATAGTCTTAAATAAGATTCATGAGTAAATCTCTTTTTTTCATCTTGTTTCTTAGGCCAAGGCTCTGAAAAAGTTAAATAAATAGTATCAATTTCTTTCCCAAATATTTTATCCAAATCATGAGCATCCATATTAATTAATTTTAAATTAGGCAAATTAAGAGATTTTAATCTATCTACCGCCATTACCATTTGACTTGCATATAATTCAATTCCAATATAATTAATATTAGGATGAGCTTTAGCCATATTAATAATAAAATCTCCTCGTCCCATTCCTAGTTCTATATGAATAGGATTTTTATTTTGAAAAAAATCGCTCCATTTATTCTTATAATTTTCAGGATTATCTACTAAATAATTACTTTTGCTTATTATTTTATCAGCATCTTTCACTACATTATAACGCATAATATCACTTCCTTCTTTATTATAACATGACTTATGCAATTTTGCAAAAACTCTAATTTATGTTATAATAAAAAATAAATTAATAAATAATTAGGAGAAAATAGAATGAAAAAAATAGCAATTTTAAATGATATTCATTGTAATTATCCAGTTTTAGACCAAGTATTAAAAGACTTAAAAATAAAAAATATTGACCATTACATTATATGTGGAGATTTTTTAACAGATGGTTTTGATAACGAAAAAATAGTCAATACAATTCGAACTTTACCTGCTACAGTCATAGCTGGCAATCGCGAAATTTCTCTTAATAACGATCAGCATATTTGGCAAAATAAAGATAGATGGACTAGTATGGTTTTTGCTTATAATTCTTTAACTTCCAATAGTTTAGAATATTTAAAAACCTTACCAATAACCAAAACTATTAAAGTTGAGGGATTAAGTATATGCATATCCCATGGTAGCCCCTATAATGTTAGAGACTTAATTTATAAAGATAGCAAACATTTTTTTAATAAGATAATTAAAGATTTTCCTGCCGACGTTTATTTATTCGCTCATACTCATAAAAAATTTTATAAAAAATATAAAAATAAAATTTTCATCAATAGCGGAGCTTTAAGTCTTTATAGTGGTTTATCAAAAAGTGTATATGGCATCTTAACTATCGATAATAAAAACGTTAGTTATGAATCTATTAATTATCAATATAATTTTGAAAGTATTAAAGATTATTATTTAAGTAGTGATTATTATAAATTTAGTCCTGAATGGTGTAATTTGATTTTGCATACTCTAAAAGATGGAACTGACTATGGTTTTGATTTCATTAAGTATTTAACTAAAACGACAACAGATGAAGATTGTGATTTTTTATGGCATCAAAGATTTATAGAATATATGGCTCAAAATAATTTAGAAATATTTTAAATTATCTTGATAAATAATAAATGATAATATATAATTTTGATAGGTTAATCTGCAACTTTTTGCGGCATGTCTCCGAACTGGTGGAACGGCACTAACGCTGTCGTGTTCTATGTGCAATCGAGTGGCTACCTCGGCGGCAACAACGTGAACAACACAATTGGTGTGCGCCCAATATCCTTTTTAACTCACATACTAAGTTACGACAAAGTATAGTAGAATTAGGATACAAGATTAATCTTTGGTTATGCCTAAATAATTGATACTGATGCTATATATCAAAGTATATAAAGCTATTACAGTATCTTTTTATTAACTTAAATTTATGGTATAATATAAAATAGGATGGCTTATGAATTTAGAATAAGTAAGTAACTTATGATTACGGCTTTGAAAGTATCAAACAGTATTATTTAAGATGGTAAGGTTTAGAAATATTTTAAATTATCTTGATAAAAATTAAATGATAATATATAATTTTAATAGGTTAATCTGCAACTTTTTTGCGGCATGTCTCCGAACTATTGGAACGGTGGTAACGCTAACGTGTTCTATGTGGCTTCGAATGGCTACCTCAACAACAACAACGTGAACTGGACTAACCCTGGTGTGCGCCCAATATCCTTTTTAACTCATATACTAAGTTATGGCAAAGTATAGTAGAATTAGGATACAAGATTAATCTTTGGCTTATGCCTAAACACATAAATACTGATATTTTATATCTTGCATGTAAAATTATAACAGTATTTTTTTATTGCCTATTTTACATAAGCGAGTAAACTTAATATTTACTTGAATAAACATAAATAGTATACTGAAAATAGGTGAGTCAAAAATGAAGAAACTAATATTTATATTTATAATGTGTATAGGTTTATGTGGTTGTAGTAAAAATTTAGATCTAAATTCTCCTTTAGTGAAGGAATTATATCAAAAAGCAACTCCGAGTGAAGATGCATCTATTTTAACAAAATTATATGAAAATTCAGGTCGGTTTCATAATTCATATATTTTAGCTACTGCAGCAAAAAATTATCTTAATGACAATAAATCAATAGAAGTTATTTCTAAAGAAAGTATTGAAGAAAGTATAATTAAAATTTTTGGACCTAAAACTTCATTTGCCCATCAAGATTTTTATCTTCTAGCTGATAATTATTGTGGCTTTAAATATAACAAAGATAAAGAAGAATATATATTAATAAATGGATGTGATGGCGACTATTTTCATAAATACTTGCGTAAAATAACTAAAGCTACTTCAAATGATAACATTATAAAAATTTATGAAAAATCCCTTTATCTTGATACTTCTAATAATATTACTATTTATAATAATGTAATTGATAAAAAAATTATTGCTAAAAACATTAATAAAAAGCCTGAAGAAATTGATATTGATAATTATTTAAATAATGCTAGCACTTATGAATACACATTTGAAAAAATAAATAATGAATATATTTTTACTAAATTTCAATTAATTAAATAAATAATGTTATAATATAAATGATTAATATAAAACATTATTATGTCTCCATACAGGTGGAGTGGTACTACTGCTTGGGTATTATTTATGGATTCAGATGGCTATATCAATACTTTTGGTTATACTCATAATACATATGGTGTGCGCCAATATCCTTTTAAACTTATATACTAAGTTATGGCAAAGTATAGTAGAACTAGGATACAAGATTAATCATTAGCTTTTAAGCTTAATATATAAATACTGATGTTTTTAAGTCTTGTATTTAAAACTATAACAGTATTTTTCTTAGCTTGATTTAACGTTAAATATTTTATATAATTAAGATAGTAGGTGATAATATGCATAAAGGTTTTACTTTATTAGAAACTCTAATAGCTATAACTTTTTTATCTGTAGCCTTACTTCTTTTTTATAACACATTTTTTAATCTTGCTACAAGTAATCAGCAAAATATATTATATGATGATACTCCCAATATTTATAAGACATTTTTTTTAAACGAATACTTACAGATAAAGAATTATGATGAGCTATTATCATCAGATATTACAGAACTTACTTGTGACAAAATTAATATTGAAGGATGTCAAGATATCATAGAAGAATTAAATATTAATAAAATGTATCTAGCTAAATATAATCTTAAAGAGATTGATGAAAACAAATATAATCCTGCATTAAATAAATATTTAAAAAGCCTATCTTATAATAAGAAATACGCTTATCGTTTTATTACAGAATATAAAAATCACGAAACTTATGCTTATGCATCTTTAGATTTGGAGGTGGCTCCATGAATAAAAAAGGGATAACTATCATTGAATTATTGCTTAGCATATCTATTATTTCTATAATTGTCTTACTTCTAATTAGAGCATCTTTGTCATTTAAAAATATTGAAGAAAGCAATAAATATGCCAGTAATGATGAAATAGCAAGAACAGAAATAATAAAAGAAATTGAAAGTGATTTTTTAAAGATGCATCTAATAGGTTTAGATATTATAGAAAATAATAACTCTACAACCATTAAATTTTTTTATGAAAATACTAATAAAGAATTAATTATT
Source organism: uncultured Bacilli bacterium (assembly GCA_910585045.1). Classification (GTDB taxonomy): domain Bacteria; phylum Bacillota_I; class Bacilli_A; order RF39; family UBA660; genus Caccenecus. The sequence goes on along the minus strand of CAJUCD010000005.1, from coordinate 47,508 downwards.
AATCAAGAAAGTCTTACTTACAATAATATAAAACATAAGTTAGAAAGCAAAAATGCTACTTATGAAGTATGCCCAATTTATAAATATAAAACTATCTCAAATAAGTATTTGGTACAACTTAATATTCCAGTTTTAATAAATGGTGAAAATACAACTTCTGATGATGATATTATTCTTACATTTTTAGGAGCAGAAAAAGATAATAATGATTATCCAAACCAATATAACTGTTCTAAAAAATAATTATCAAGATAAAACTAATTAGTGCTTGCATAAGTCTTCCGTTAAAAAAATATTTATAATTTAAATCTGTATCTTCTAAAATAGCTTTAATTTGTGTATTAATACTAAGTCCTCCAAAAGAAATTATTATTACAGCTATAATTTCTTTTATTTCGTTTAAAATAGTTAAATTTTTAAGCATATTAAGTCCATTTGTAATTTCTAATAAACCTGCCAAAATAGTTTTTATAAAATAATCACAAGGAAGATAATTAGTAAAAATATAAGTTATAAGCATATAAAAAACTATTGTTCCTAGTATCATTAATAAAGTACTAATACTTCTATTGATACTTTTAATTAACGTAGAGGTTATATTATCAGCTTTAAAAGAAATTTGACTATTTCCCATATTTGGTGCTTTTTTTCTTAATGCTAAACCAATTATTAAGTTAGAACAATAATGTATAAGAATTATTTTTATTGCTATTTTAGTGGCAAATATTTGAGTTAACATTGTCATTAAAAACAAGGGATTAGAAAAGTAAGTAAAATATAGATAATGATTAGCTTCCCGAACACTAAGCTTATTATCTGAAACTAAATTCTTTAATATATAAGCATTACTAGGAGTTCCGCTAATTAAACTCATTATAAATACATAAGCGCAAATACCACTAGTTTTAAAAGCTTTTCTAAATATGCCATTAAATATTTTATAAAAATAATAGGGGATATTAAGACTAATTAATATATCATTTATAATAAACATTGGAAATAGTGAAACAAAAACTCTATTTAAAAATAAGTTAACTGCATCTATTATAACTTTTTGTACTTCTAAATTATGTTTAAAGATAAAAATAATTGCTATCATAGATAAAATGCAAAATATAAAATTAAAAATATTTTTCTTCATAAATGCCTCATAATTTGATATAATTTATTAGGTGATAATAAATGTTTACTAAAATATATGGAAAAATAAAAGAATTTATTAAAGAAAATTACAAAGGTATATTAGTTTTAATTATTATTTATTTAGTATTTACAATAGAATTACCATATTCTATCTATACTCCAGGAGGAGCAGTTAATTTAAATGAACGCATCGAAATAGAAAATGGCGAAGAAGTAAAGGGTTCGTTTAATATGTCGTATGTTTCCATGGTTAAAGGTTCTATTCCTTTCGTTTTAATATCTAAAATCATTCCTGATTGGGATTTAGTTAAAAAAGAAGATATAACTATTGAAGGCGAAGATATGAATGACATGATGGAAAGAGAACGTCTTTACTTACAAGAATCTATTAATAATGCTACTATTAATGCTTATAATAAAGCTAATAAAAAAATAAATATTACTAATACTAATAGCAAGGTTAGTTATATAGCAGAATTAGCTAAAACTAGTTTAAAAATAGGGGATACTATTAAAAGTGTTGATGATACTAAAATAAGTTCTTTAGAAGATTTAAAAAATATTGTTAGCTCTAAAAAAGCTGGTGAAAAATTAACTTTAAAAATAATTCGTAATAATAAAGAAACAGAAGCTTATGCTACTACATACAATACTGACGATGGAATAAAAATAGGAGTAAGTATCATCAATATTTATGATTATGATTTAGACCCCGAAGTGAAGATAAAATCTAAATCTAGTGAAATGGGAAGTAGTGGAGGACTTATGATGAGTCTTACTATTTATAATAAATTAGTTAAAGAAGATATTACAAATGGTAAAAAAATTGTAGGAACAGGAACTATTGATGTTGATGGCAAAGTTGGCGAAATAGGCGGTGTTAAATATAAATTAATTGGCGCTGTAAAAAATAAAGCAGATATATTCATTTGTCCTGTAGAAAATTATGAAGAAGCTGTAAAAGTAGCCAAAGAAAAAGACTATGATATAAAAATAATTAGTGCTAAAACCTTTGATGAAGTCTTAGAAAAATTAAAAAGCTAGACTTCTTTTTTATTATCATAATCATCTAAAAAATAATATTTATCTTGATTTTTCTTATATCCCAAAATTTGAGTTAAATTAATATTTTCCATACTTTTAAAAATATTATACTCTATATAAGGATTAACTTTTCTTAAATCATTAATTAAATTTTTAATTTCTTTTCTTTTACTTTTATCTTCATCGATTTGAGACTCTAAAGTCATTTTACAAGCACAGTTAAGAAAAGTTAACTCATTATATTTACTCCATAGTTTAATATCATTTTCTTTAATTAAATACATTGGTCTAATTAATTCTAACCCAGCAAAGTTTTCACTATAAAGTTTTGGCATCATTGTTTTTATTTCTGCGCCATATAACATACTTAAAAGATTTGTTTCAATTACATCATCAAAGTGATGACCTAAAGCAATTTTATTACATCCTAATTCTTGGGCTTTATTATATAAATGGCCACGTCTCATTCTAGCGCACATATAACAAGGGCTTTTAGCATTCATAACTTCTACTGAAAGAAAAATATTGCTATTAAATATTTCAATAGGAATATTTAAAATTTTAGCATTCTTTTTTATTTGCTTTAGATTTTCCTCATTATAACCAGGATTCATTACCACAAAGTATACTTCAAATTCTATTTTACCATGCCTCTTTATTTCTTGAAAACACTTAGCCATTAAAAAAGAATCTTTGCCACCACTCATACAAACCATTATTTTATCTTTATTTTCAATTAGTTTATAATCTCTTATTGCTTTAGTAAATTTGCACCAAATTTCTTTTCGAAATCTTTTTATAATACTTCTTTCAATTTCTTGATAACGTTCCATCAAAATCCCTCAACTTCATCTGTATTATAATATATATACCATTATTTTTCAAGAATAGCCCAAATTTGCAATTTTCATTAAAATATGTTAATATATAATCTAATTAAAAAAGGGGGAGATTAAATGCGAGCAGCAGGTCGTTTATTTAATACAATAAAAATATTTTTTGAAGTTCAAGATTATGAAAATGTAATTAAATATTCAAAACAATTTTTGAATACACCTAATATGGAAGTTAATCCAGCATTATTTTATTATTATGGAGTGTCTTTGTTAAAGACTAATAATATTCCACAAGCATTAGAGTCTTTTGAGCAAGCCTATGATAGAGGAGCCAATTGTATAACTTTAGCTAATATTGGCAGAACACTAGTAAGTAGAGGCTATCAATTTGAATCAATTAAATATTTTGAAAAAGCTATCCAAGATCCAAATTATAATAATTGGTTAGGTTATTTTTTATTAGGCAAAGCTTATTTCTTTTGCGGTAATAATGAGTTAGCTATTAAAAATTTAGAAACAGCTATGATTTTAGCAGGTGAAGATAAAGATAAAACTGATAAAATAAAAAACATTTTGGCTAAAGCTAAGGCTTCTGTTAATAAAGGTATCCAAAAAATAGATTATCAAGCATATATAAAGATGGGAGGAAGCATTAAAAGTGGATCTATTGTTGATTTACAATATGGTTCACAAGCTATTAGTCAAAATAGCTCTAATACTGATATTACAGCTAAACCATACTTTGTCTTATGTAATGAAGATAATATAATTTATGCTATAGCATTAACAAACAGTCAAAAATTTGGTATTGGTTTAACTAATACTAATCCAAATAACCCTAACTATTTTACTGGCAGTGCTATATCATTTAAACAAGATTATATTAAATCAGTTATAACAGATAAGAGCTTAACCAATCCTAGAGCTCTAGCAAGTAAAATTTATCATTATTTATGCCGCCAAGACCAATCTAAACTAGAAAGTTCCCAAATAGCTTTAATAGAAGCATTTAATAGAACTTTAAAGCCTGAAATGCATGATATAGTAACAATTTGTGCAGATAAAGAACAAGCAAAATTTAGTCATTATTTTATTATAGGTGAAGAAGAAGAATTCCAAGCTGTGGAAGTAATTTTAGTTAATGGTACTTTTGTTCCTACTACTAATTATGTAAATATTCCGAAAGATACAATCATCTTTGAAAAAGCAACTATTATTCCAGAAACGGCAGCTATTCTTTTAGATATAATTGGACAACATCCAGGGCTAAAATAAAAAAGAGAAACCGATTCTCTTTTTTATATATTTTAAAATATTTTTCACAAAACATCTTGAAAGTAATATAATATTATGATATTATTAATAGGCAAGTGGACCTCTAGCTCAGTTGGTTAGAGCATCCGGCTCATAACCGGGCGGTCGTAGGTTCGAGTCCTACGAGGTCCACCATTTAATAATGCGCGTGTGGCGGAATTGGTAGACGCACTAGACTTAGGATCTAGCGGTTAGTTCCATGGGGGTTCAAGTCCCTCCACGCGCACCAACTAGTTATATAGTCCTTATTCTAAGGACTTTTTTAAATGTTTATTTTTAATTTATGTAATAATTACATAACATTTTCTTTTATAATATTTATGATTTATTATTTTTTTGATATAATATAAAAAGTAAATAGATAATATAAAATGTAATTATAGCTAAGGGAGAAGAAATAATGTATTACAATAAGGAAATAAATGAAATTAAAAAAAATTTAAATATAGTTGATAGAGGTTTAACACAAAACGAAGTTTTGAATAGGCAAGAAAAATATGGAAAAAATATATTACCTAAAAAGAAAAGAGATAGTATATTAAAAATATTTTTTAGTGAATTTAAAGACCCTATGGTATTATTACTGTTAGTAGCAATTATTATATCTTTTATATCTAAAGAAATAGTAGATGCTTTAGCAATTCTTTTTATTGTTTTAGTGGATGCTATAATGGGAACTTATCAGGAAAACAAAGCAAACAAGGTCGCAGATTCACTATCTAAACTTATATCTGCAAAAATAAAAGTATTTAGAAATAATGAAGTGATTTCTATTGATGCTGAAGAACTGACTATTGGCGATTATGTTTTTTTAGAATCAGGTGATAAGATAAGTGCTGATATGAGAATTATAGAATCTCATAATTTGATGGTAGATGAATCAATACTTACTGGCGAGAGTTTACAAGTTGCCAAAAGAACTGATATTATAAATCAAAAAAATGTATCAATAGCAGAACAATATAATATGTTGTTTTCGGGCACTACAGTTGTAAAAGGAAGGGCAAAGGCAATAGTAGTTAATATTGGTCTTCAAACCGAAATAGGGAAAATTGCTGATAGTATAAATAATGCTAAAGAGGAAAAATCTCCACTTACAATCAGAGTAGAAAAGTTATCAAAACAAATAAGTATTTTAGTTTTAATAGTGGCGATTATTACTACTACATTACTTATCATAAAAGGTGTACCATATAATGAAATCTTTTTATCAGTAATTGCTCTTGCAGTTTCTGCTATGCCTGAAGGTTTGCCTTTAGCCCTTACTATGGCTTTAACAATAGCTTCTAATAAAATGGCGAAAAAGGGCGTAATCGTTAGAAAATTAAAAGCTGCTGAATCCTTGGGAAGTTGTACAGTAATTGCCTCTGATAAAACAGGCACTTTAACCGTGAATGAACAAACAGCTAAAAAAATCATTTTACCTAATAATATGGAGTATGAAATTACTGGAACTGGTTTTGATTTTGAAGGAAAAGTAATTGGAAATGATTTAAAGTATGCAAAAGAAATAGCTATCCTTGGCATTATTAATAATGAATCTGACATCGATAGTAATGGTTGCATTGGTGATTCAATAGATATTGCCTTTAAAGTTTTAGGTAAAAAATTTGATATAAAAACTGAAAATATAAATATTTTAGAAATGATTCCCTATGAATCCGAAAATAAGTATTCTGCTGTTTTTTATGAAAAAGATGGTGAAACTTTTTGTACAGTTAAAGGCTCTTTAGAAACTGTTAAATCATTTTGCAATAGTATAAATCTTATAGAAGATAAAATTAATACATCATTACTAGATGAACAAAATGAAAATTTAGCAAAAGAAGGATATAGAGTTATTGCTCTTGCAAATGGAAAAATTAAAAGAAAAGAAAGTTATAATAATTCTGATATCAAGAATTTAAGCTTTATGGGAATGATAGGATTTATAGACCCAATAAGAAAAGAAGCAGCCCATTCTATAAAAGAGTGCCATACTGCTGGAATAAAAGTGTTGATGATAACAGGGGACCATCCTCTTACTGCTTTTAGTGTTGCTAAAGATTTAAATTTAACAAAATCTTATGACGAAGTTACAACAGGCTTAGAAGTAGATGAGAAATTTAATAAAGGGGAACAAGAATTTGACAATTTTGTTAGTAGAAAAAAGATTTATGCAAGAGTTACTCCTCTACAAAAATTAAAAATAGTAGAATCATTAAAAAGGCAAGGAGAATTTGTAGCAGTAACAGGCGATGGAGTAAATGACGCTCCAGCACTAAAATCCGCTAATATTGGTGTTGCTATGGGAAGTGGAACTGATATAGCAAGAGAAACAGCTGATATGATAATCGTAGATGATAATTTTAAATCAATTGTTTTAGGAATAAAAGAAGGTCGAGTAGCTTATGCAAATATTCGCAAAATTATTTTATTTTTAATATCCTGTGGTTTAGCAGAAGTAGTGTTCTTTTGTTTATCTATTGCATTAGATTTACCAATGCCTCTTATTGCAATTCAATTATTATGGTTAAATGTTGTGACTGATGGTATTCAAGACTTTGCATTGTCATTTGAACAAGCAGAAGATGGGCTTTTAAAAGAGAAACCACGCCACCCAAAAGAATCTATATTTAATAAAGAATTACTACAAGAGATTATTGTTTCAGGCTTAATCATAGGTGGAATAATATTTGCAGTATGGTTTTTAATGATTAAAAGGTATAATATGGACATTGCAACAGCTCGCGGTTATATAATGGCATTAATGGTATTTATACAAAATATTCATGTATTTAATTGTCGCAGTGAACACAAATCAGCTTTTGCAGTTCCTATAAAAAATAATAGGTTAATATTTATTGGGGTACTTATTTCAGTTGGGCTACAAATCATAGTGATGGAAACTCCTGCCTTATCTAGAATTTTACATACAGTATCTGTTCCTATACTACATTTGATTTATTTATTTCTAGTAGCATTATCAATATTAGTAATTATAGAAATCTATAAAAAGATTAACAATGGAAGGGTAAAAGAAAAACATGAAAGACAATAAAGTAATAATTATCACTACTATACTTAATTTAATTGTAGCTCTTTTAAAATTAGCATTTGGAATAGCCTTTTCCTTTTCAACGTTAATTGCCGATTCAGTTCAATCTTTTATTGATTTTATTACTGATATTATGAGTTTAATTGCAAATAAAATTGGAAAAAGGCGAGCTAATAAAACCTATCCATTTGGTTATGGTCAAATATATTATATAGCGAATCTTTTTACAGGATTTTTACTCTTTTTAATAGGAATCTTTATTTTATATCAATTCTTTTTCTTTACAGGCGAATTTAAACCTAATTATATCTTAGTTATAGGTCTTGTTGTTATTATACTTTTAAAATTTATTGTAATTATGTTATTGCACTATTTTGGAACAAAATATAAAAGTGAGTTAATGATTGAATCTTACAAAGAATCAAAAGCAGATTTTATATCTACTTGTGTGGTTTTTATTATTATGACAATTACTTTTTTTGAAAATTTTATGCCAAGTTATATAAATGTTGACAAAATAGGCAGTTTAGGTATGGCTCTTTATGTATTTTATGTATCTATAAAAATGATGGTATCTAATGTTAGAGGTACACTTACAAATGATGAAGAAAATAATGAAATAAGAGAAGAAATTATAAATGAACTAAAAAACATAAAAGAACTTAAAATAAAAAGAATTAGAATAATAAAAATGGCAACATATTATAGTGTTTTTTTACAAGTTATAGTGAATGAAAACTTAACAATAAAGAAGTATCTTAATATCGAAAAAAATATAAAGGTGCGGTTAAAAAATATAAATAAATCCATTAGATTTATAGATATAGAGCCAATAGAAAATTAAAAAATATCAAAGTAATATAAAACCTTTAAAGTTGTTGAAAACAATTCTTATCGTAATAACTTAATAGCAAGCTCAGCAAATAAAAATTTATTATTTTCTTTTTATAAAATACTAATCTTTTAAGTATTGAAAAAAGATTCTAAACGTACTATAATTTAAACAAGAAATAGAAAGAAGGAAAGAATAATGAAATTAAAAAAAATGATGTTAAGATCTATGGCTGTGTTATGCGTTCTTTGTTTAGCTACAGGATGTTCTAAAGAACAACAAGAAGAAAAGAAAGAAGAAAAAAAAGTAGTATCAAATTGCTCTATAGTAGAGTGTATGAAAAAAATAGAAGCTACAAACACTATCGAAGAAATTAATGATATTATAGGTTTTGAATCTACGACAGATGCTATGATTAGCAGTGATCCAATGTGGAAGTTTGACTCTAAAAATTGGATAAGTTTCAAATCTTATAGTGAAAATAGCATTACAATCCAAGCAACAATAGATAAAGAAAGTTTAAAAAATGAAGATATTAAATTACCGTTATCAAGCGATTTACAAAAAGATTTAAATAATGGCTCTTTCACTTATGAAGAACTTGCTGAAAAAATCGGTGGTGAGGGAACATTAACAAGTATATCGGAAAATTCACGCATCTATACATGGGTAGACAAATCAAGTCAAAGATTAAGTGCTACATTTAACAACAAAAGTGGAAAATGTACAATAGCTAGTTATAGATAATAAAAATATATAAGGCAGAAAAATTATCTGTCTTTTCTATTGTTTAAATATTGAAAATTAATCATTTGACAATAAAACAATTTATGTGGTATACTCTAAATAATTTAAAAAAGGAGAAATTATTATGTTCCAATCAAAACGTTATTTTCATCATCATAATAATTTGCACTTGTTAATACGACATTAAATAGTTGTAGGTACAAGTGCTCTTTATAGTGCTTGTATCTAGTATATTTCTAACATGCTATACAAGTACTTGTATAGCTTTTTTATTATTTAGAAAGAGGAATATTATGAAAATTGAAAATATTTTAAGAGATTTAGTATCTTTTAAGACCATAAATGATTTAGAAAATCTTAAAATAATAAACTACTTAGAAAGCTTTTTGAAAAATTTGGGTTTTAAAACAGAATATAAAACTAAATGTTTAGTTATGAGTATAGGAAACGATCCTATATTATCCTTTATAGGTCACACTGATACAGTTGCTTGTTCTACTGCTTGGCAAACTAATCCTTTTAAATTAACCATAAAAGGAGACAAATTAATAGGGCTAGGATCTTCTGATATGAAAGGAGGTATAGCAGCCTTTCTTTATGTCCTTCAAGGGCTAGATTTAAAGAGTTTAGTTAGAGGAATAAGGGTGTGTTTTACTTACGACGAAGAAACAGAATTTAGGGGTATTAAAGAATTAATTAACGCAAAAACTAATTTTGGCGAATATAGCATTATTGGTGAGCCTACTGATAATTATCCTTGTATTGGTTCTAAAGGTTTGCTAGAATATGAATTAATATTTAGAGGAACATCTGTTCATTCTAGTACACCTATTTCTAATGAATCAAGTAATGAGAATGCTATTATGTTCTTAAATGAAGTTTTAAAATTAAATAGTAAATTTCAAAAAGAACAAAACAATTTATTTGAAGTTCCATATAATACTATTAATATTGGAACTATAAATGGGGGAATTAATATTTGTACAACATCGGATTACACTAAAGTTTTACTAGGTTTTAGAATAACTAAAAATTATCAAGACATAAAATATATTAAAAAATATATAGAAAAGTTAACTAATAAATATCCTAAAGTAGAAGCTAGAATTTTAAACGAAATAAAACCTTTTTATAACGAAAACACCATTATAGCTGACTATGAAGCGATAACTAAAAGAAATAGTAGACCATTTTTTGGTGTAAGCGAAGCCAGTTTTCTTAATAATAATCGTTTAATTTTAGGACCAGGGCCTATTACTGCTCATGAAGTTAATGAATATATATCTAAAACTTCTTTAATAAAAACAGTGGATATTTATCAAAAAATAATAGAAAGGATTTGTTATTAATGGAATTAATTAGAAAACTAAATGTCGAAGATTTTGCAAATTTTAAAGCAGTTTTTACAGTATTTGAAAGTGAGCCATTTTTTGAAGCTTGGACAGAAGAAGAATATATAAGTGAATTTTTAGACTTTTTAAATAATGGACTTATGTATGGAATATTTATCGGTGATACTATTTGTGGGTTAATTACTATTAAAAAAAAATATTTAAAATGGCCAGAATTAGAAATAGACGTTGCAAGATCAGTTTATATTTCTGATATTGCGGTTCAAAAAAACGCTCGAAACAAAGGGTATGCGACTAAATTAATGAAATTTATTATAGATGAATTTGGCAGTAATTACGACATATACATGCGTACCAATTTAGAAAATAGTATGTCAGAGGGTCTAGCATTAAAACATGGCTTTAAAGTTATTGAAAATAAAATTGAAACAGTTACCTTTAAAAGAACTAGACCTGATATACCAGAAACTGACCAAAGAAAATACCTAATTAGAAATCGTGCATTTAAAGAGCAACCAGAAATATAAAATATTCTTTTTTTCTAATATAAGGTGTGTTATAATTAATAAATAAATGAAAAGAGTGATTATATGGATACTAATTTTTATCTTGCTGTAGAAACTAAACCTAATAACTATTTCCCTATTAATTTACTAGATTTAAACATATCAAAAGGATTTGCTAGTTTTAAAATTGCTGAACTAGATAAATTCACTCTAAAGTTTACTAAAAAAGAGATTATTGAATCAATCAAAGAAGCTAATCTTTTAGAGCTCAACTCTCAAATGGAACTAATTGTTATATATCACGAAAAAAATGTAGTAAGGAAAGCTCCAGTTTTAACAAAAGATATCTCTTTTGATATGTGGGCTCAAATTAAAGATAATTATCAAAATAGAGAATATATAAATAAAATATATAATTTTTTAAAAGGAAAAACAAAAGACGACAATTTAATTAAATTAAAAAAGGTTCAAGAATTAGCAGATTTAGTTAATATAATAGAAAGTCTTCCATACTTTACTACCAGAAAACTATATTTTTATTTATATGAAAACTAATTATTCCAGTTATATTGAATCTTTTCAAGAATATTTAGCTGTTGATTTAAACTATTCTTCTAAAACAGTATTAACATATGTCCAGTGTTTAAAAAAATATGAAGAATATCTTTATAGTAAAAATATTAATTTTTTAAATATTAATTCTAGTCTTGCTAATAGTTATAAAGCATATCTCATATCTCTTAATTATGAACCTAAAACATCTTCTTTGTATCTTAGTGCTGTTAGAGCCTTTTATGCTTATTTAGTCGAAATAAAAGCATTAAATATCAATCCTTTTGCTAACATGAAAAATCCTAAAGTAATTAAAAAATTGCCTAATTTTCTTAGCGAAAGCGAAACTAATCACATGTTTGATAACATTAATTATGAGGATGATTTAGAAGTCCGAAATAGTCTAATAGTAGAATTTTTATATGCAACAGGCTTACGAGTAAGCGAATTATGTATGTTAAAAATAGAAGACTTAAACACTAGCAATTATACCCTAAGAGTAATGGGAAAGGGTAGTAAAGAGCGAATTGTTTTTTATAAAGCCTGTGATTTTAAATTACTTAATCAATATCTAACAAAATCACGACCTGATATTTTAAATGGTTTAACCAGTCCTTATTTATTTGTTAGTAAAAGAGGTCAAAATTTAACTACTAGAAGTGTTGAAAAAATAGTGCAAGATTTTTCTAGAAAAAGAGGTATTAAAAGCAAAGTAACGCCACATACAATGCGCCATACATATGCAACAGGCTTATTAAATAATGGAGCAGATATTCGTTCAGTTGGTGAGCTTCTAGGGCATGAATCATTATCTACAACGCAAATATATACTCATGTTACTAGCGAAAGATTAAAAAGCGTTTATAATAAAACGCATCCCCGCACTAAAAAATAATAGTTACTTAAAACTATTTAATTGCTATTTAAGTTTAAAAAAGTTATAATTAAAGAAGGTGAAATTAAATGAAATTTACATATAATCTGAAAAAAGTAGAAAAAAATAGTAAAGCTCGCTTGGGGTCTTTTGAATATAATGGTAAAACTTTTGAAACTCCCATGTTTATGCCAGTTGGAACACAAGCAACCGTTAAAACATTAAGCCCTGAGGAGTTAAAAGAGGCTAATTCTGGGATAATTCTTGCGAATACTTATCATTTATGGTTAAGACCAGGCGAAGATATTATAGACCATGCAGGCGGCTTACATAAATTTATGAATTGGGACCAACCCATTCTAACTGACAGTGGTGGTTTTCAAGTTTTTTCTTTAGCGAAACCTAAAGACATATCTGAAGAAGGCGTTAAATTTAAGAATCACATAAATGGTGATAGTCTCTTTTTAACTCCTGAAAAATCAATTGCTATCCAAAATAAATTAGATAGTGATATTGCTATGTCTTTTGATGAATGCCCACCAGCTAGCGCTACTCATGAGTACATGAAAAAAAGTGTTGAAAGAACTATCAGATGGGCTAAAAGGGGAAAAGACGTACATAGTAATCCTAATCAGATGCTATTTGGCATTGTTCAAGGTGGAGCATATCAAGATTTAAGAGAGTATTCTGCTAAAGAAACTGTAAAATTAGACTTTGATGGTTATAGTATCGGTGGAGTAGCCAATGATGGCGAATCAAAAGATGATATGTATAAAGCGATAGATTACTCTATTCCTTATTTACCAGAAAATAAACTCCGTTATTTAATGGGAGTAGGTGAACCTATTGATTTATTAGAGGGCGTTATCCGTGGAATAGACATATTTGATTGTGTTCTTCCAACTAGATTAGCTAGACATGGCCATGCTTTCACTAAAAATGGCAAGATAAATCTTAAAAATGCTAAATATAAAGAAGATTTTACTGCCATAGATAATACATGTGATTGTTATGCATGCAAACATTATACCAAAGCTTATATTAAACATTTAATAAATGCTGAAGAAACTTTTGGCGCTAGGCTTTTATCAATTCATAATATTCGCTTTTTAATTAAATTAATGGAGAGTATTAGAGAATCTATTAAAAATGATAATTTATTAGAATTTAAAGCAGAATTTATTAAAAATTATTATGGAGAAAAAGATGAAAAATAGTAAAGTTATTATTTCGACGTTTATTATTATTTTAGGGATGATTATAGTTCCAACTGTTTATAAAATTTATAAAAACCACGAAGAAAACTTAATTAAAGTGGTTGAAAAAGAATTTTTATATTATGCTAAAAACTGTTATAATGAATCAGTTTGTAAAGAGCCTATAGTTGAATTAAAAGATTTATATGAGAATGATTATCTAAAAGAAAAACTTACTAATCCCATCAATAAAAAATATTATTCTGAAAAATCAAGTATTAATCTAGATACTAATGAAATAAAATTAATATCATAAAAAGCCCAGAAATGAGCTTTTTTACTTTTAATAAATTTATTTTCTTTTATAATTAAATTTTATGTTTTTGCCAAAAGAACCACCAAGAACTCCACTAGCAATTAATATAATATAGTAAATAAATCTATCTATATTAAACTTACTTTTAAACATAATTAAATTAATAATTATTAAGATTCCAATAAATAATAAAGCAAGTTTTATTCCTAATTTATAACCTTTTTCTTTACTATTTTGACTAGCTATACTACCTATAACAAAGAAAGATATAGCTGTTAAAATAACACCAAGTTTCATAACCAACGTAGAATTTAAACCAGTTAAATTAATTAGAGCAGTTATAATAGCTATTCCAATAATAAAAATAAAGAATAAACCTACATACTTTAAATATTCTAACACCTTTGTCATTTAATCACCTTAATAAATATATATTTAAGTGTTTAAAAAATTATGAATATACCCATAATATAATTAGGTGATAATAAATGGAATTATTTAATGTAGTATTTCGAACCTTCTTTTTTTATTTTTTTATAACTTTAGCCTACCGAATAATGGGCAAAAGAGAAGTTGGCCAATTAGGTATTATAGATTTAATAGTATCAATATTAATTGCCGAATTAGTAGCTATTAGTATTGAAAATATAAATGATTCAATTTTTTTAACAATTCTTCCTATTACTCTTTTAGTAGGATTAGAACTGCTTTTAGCTTACATATCCATCAAATCTCGCACTTTTAGAACAATATTTGGAGGCAAGCCTTCCTTAATAATTGTTAATGGCAAAATAAATTATCATGAAATGGTAAAGCAACGATATAGTATGGATGACTTATTATTAAGTTTGCGTCAAAAAGAAATTCGTAATATTGAAGAAGTAGAATATGCTTTTTTAGAGCCTAATGGTAAATTATCTATATTTAAATATAATTTCTTTCGTCTTAAAACAGCTTATCCTATGCCTTTAATCGTAGATGGCACCATTCAAGATAAAGCCTTAAAATATATCCATAAAACCAAAAGCTGGTTAGAATTAGAATTAAAAAAGAAAAGTCTAAATATAAAAGATGTATTCTATGCTTTTTATCGTAAAAACAAAATATATTTAGTAAAAAAGAGTGAAACATTAAAATAATATCAAGCTACTGTCAAATAGTTCTAACAAAACTTGTTTCCGAAATAAAATTTCGATATACTTAAAATAAGGTGATAATAATGCGAATGACTTTTTATGAAAAATTAATAATTTCAATTGTTCTATTTATTGGAGTTGTAATAGCAACTGGTGCTATAATAGGTAATTATGTAGCCACAGTAGATAAAATCAATGCTGAAAAAGAAAAAAATCTGGTCTTAGACTAGATTTTTATAACTTCACGAGCGGCATTACTATAAGCTCTAATTAAACCGCCAGCCCCTAACTTAATCCCTCCAAAATATCTTATTACTACAATTAAAGTATGATTAAGATTATTTTTGTCAATAATATTTAAAATTGGTAACCCAGCCGTTCCTGATGGCTCTTTATCATCAGATTTTTTAATTAAATTATTTATTTTATAAGCATAAGGCAAATGTCTTGCTTTTTTATGTTCTTTTTTTAAATCAGATAAAAGCGTTTTAATTTCTTGTTCTTCAATAACTTCATAGTATAAAGCGATAAATTTTGATTTTTTAATTTCTAAAGTATAAGAATTTAACAGTTTCATAACACCACCATCTTAATTATACCTTAAAATATTTTGTTTTTGTAGTATAATAATAACGTAGGTGATAAATATGTTCAAAGAAAAATTAAAGTTAATCCCACATTTACCTGGTTCCTATCAAATGAAAAATAGTGATGATATTATTATCTATGTTGGTAAAGCCAAAGACTTAAATAAAAGGGTAAATTCTTATTTTAATCGCCCTCATACTGGCAAAACTGCTAAAATGGTAAGTGAAATAGCGGATTTTGAATATATTGTTGCAAGTTCGGAATTAGAAGCTTTTCTCTTAGAGTTCAATCTTATTAAACACTATGACCCTAAGTATAATATTTTATTAAAAGACGACAAAAGCTATCCTTACATTGAATATATAAAAACTCCTTATCCTAGACTTCAAGTATCAAGATATCTAAATATTAGAAAGAAAGATAAAAAATTATTATTTGGTCCGTATCCTAATGCCTATGCTGCTAGAAGAATAGTTTCTTTAATTAACAGACTTTATCCTTTAAAGAAATGTGATTCTATGCCTAAAAAGGTCTGTTTATATTATCATATTGGCGAATGTTTAGGATATTGTGAGAAAAAACCAGATTCTGAAAAATTAGCATTAATGGAAGAAGAAATACTAAGCTTTTTACGAGGTAATGGTGATATCTTAAAAAATAAAATTATTGAAAAAATGAATTTATACAGTTCTAATTTAAATTTTGAAATGGCATTAGAATTAAAAAAAGAATTAAACTATATATCAATTGTATTAGATAAACAAAAAATGGAACTTCATGATTACACTAATCGTGATGTAATTGGCTACTATTTTAATAAAGGTCATTTAAGTATTCAAATTTTATTTTTACGTAACGGTCGAATGGTAGGAGGCCATACCGATATTTTTCCAGTTATAGGCGAATATCAAGACGAATTAGACTACTATATTATGAATTTTTATAGTAGGCATGAAATCCCTAAAGAGATATTAGTTCCTAATGAAGTTAATACTAACATTTTAGCAGAAATTATTAAAACTAATCTTTCTGTTCCAATTAAAGGCAAGAAGAAAAACTTATTAGATATGGCTAGTCTAAATGCCAAAATAAATCTTGAAAATGAATTAGAGATAATTGAAAAAGACGAAGAAAAAACTGAAGTAGCAAATAACGAATTAAAAGAAATTTTAGGACTTAAAAAATTAGATCGTATTGACTTATTTGATAACTCTAATCTTTTTGGAAACTTCACAGTTAGTTGTATGGTTGTATTCAAAAATGGTCGTCCCGCAAAAAAAGAATATCGTAAATATAAAATAAGCTTAGATAAAAATGATGATTATCATACCATGGAAGAAGTAATCTATCGCCGTTATTATCGTGCTTTAGTTGATAAAACTGAATTACCTGATTTAATTATTGTAGATGGAGGTATAAATCAAATTAATGCCTGTTTAAATATATTAAATGAATTAAACTTAAAGGTTCGTGTATGTGGTTTGCGAAAAAATGATAAACATCGCACGAATGATTTAATTGATTCTAATGGATATCGTATAATAGAACTAGATAAAACTAGCGCTGTATTTCACTATTTAACTAGAATGCAAGATGAAGTTCACCGTTATACTATTAGTTATCATCGTACTATTAGAAGTAAAGGGGCTATATCTAGTGTTTTAGATAATATTGAGGGCATAGGAGCTAAACGCAAAAAAGAGCTTATTAAAACTTTTGGCAGTGTAAATAAAATGCTTAGTGCTAGTATTGAAGAATTATCAGAAATTATCCCAACTAATGTAGCTATTAACTTAAAAGAATATTTAAATACCCTAAAGAGTGAGCAAAAGAATAATAAGTAATTTTAATTATTCTTTTTTTATTGTATAATTAATTAGGTGATAATAATGCAAAAACTAATTGAAATTACAGAGCATCCTCATTTACAAGTATCTAGCAATATTTTAAAATATGAGAAACCAGATTATGTTTACATACCTATCCCTAAAAATAGTACTTTATTAATAAAAAAAGATGCTGTCTTAAGTATTGGCACTCCTATAATTAATCATAATGGCACACCCATAACTTCTCCAATCTCTGGTAAGGTAGTTTCTATTAGAAAAATGCATCATCTAAATATAATTACAGACTTTATTGAAATAATGAACGATTTTGAAGAACGAAAAGTTATTAATCCCACAATTAAAAGAAATATTCATAATATCAAAAAAGAAGTGCTAGACAAATTATTAAAAATGAATTTCATGTTAGATTTAAATAATCAAAAAACAATTATTTTAAATTGCATTGATGATGACCCTTACACTTTTACAGAAAATTTCTATTTATTTTTAAATTATGAAGGTTATTTAGAATTATTAGACAAATTAGCTAAAATATATAATTTTTCCCGTATTATAATTTGTGTTAAATCATCTAATAGTGAAAATATTAATAAATTAATGGAATGTTTAGGAATGTATCCTAATATTATTTTAAATATTGTTCCTAATCTTTATTTTTTGGGCAATGATAAAATACTTTTAAATCACTTAAATATCCCAGAAAAAGAAGCCTTAGTTATTAAAGCTAGTAAATTTTATCATATCTCTAATCTTTTGCTTCGAAATAGACAAATCACTAATAAATTAATCACTATTAGTGGTTCTTGTGTTAAAAATCCTTCTATTGTTAGGGTTAAATTAGGCACTAAAATAAAGGATGTCTTAGATAATTTTATAAAATATGAATCATCAAACTGTGAATATATTATAAATAGTATTATGGAAGGGAAAAATGTTTCTATTGAAGATTTAGTTATAACTGAAGATTTACAAAGCTTATTAATTGTTCCTAAAAAAGATATACCACCAGAAGAAAAATGCTTAAACTGCGGTGAATGTCTAAATATATGCCCAGTTGGAATCAATCCTATTTTACTAAAAAATGCTACATATAAGAAACTTGTTGAAGAAAAATGTTTAAAGTGTGGCTTATGTTCATATATTTGTCCCACTTACATAAATTTTAATAAATACATGGAGGATAATAATGAATAGAACTAAAATACACTATCATAAAGATAAAAAAGATCTTATTAAAAGCTATTACTTTGCTTTAATACCTGTTCTTCTTTTTGGTATATATAAAAACGGCATCTTATTATATCAAACAGAATTACTTAATTTAAAATCTATTTTTATTCCAATTTATTTTTATATAATAAGTATCATTATTCCTATAATTATATCTAAAATTACCAAAACTAATTATCATGAGAATATTATTTTATCTCTAATCTGTGTTTCATCTATCTCAGTAAATACTAATATATATATTTATCCTCTTTTATTATTTGTTTTATTATTCATTCTAAACTATTTACAAGATAAATTACCTAATCACCTTAATAAGACTGCTATAGTTAGGTTATTTCTAATATTAAGTCTATTTATAAATTCTTATTCTTATTTAAATATAGGTGAAAAACTGAATAAGTTTAACTATAATCTTTTTGATATTTTTATCGGTCATGGTTTAGGAGGGTTAGCAAATACTAGTACTTTAATATTATTATTTAGTTTTATTATTTTAAGTTTTAATAGATTCTACAAAAAAATAATTCCTATTATGGCTAGTCTTACTTATCTAGTATTTTCTTCAATTCTTATCTTAATAACAAAAGACTATTCTTATTTAGAAACTATAATGTGTGGCTATCCTTATTTTGCTTTTATTTTTATCGCGGGAGATATCTATTCTAGTCCTTATGACAAAAAAGGAATGATTATCTATGGCATTATTATTGGTTTTTTTACTAGCATCTTTTGCTTGTTTATTAAATATGAAGGTGTTTATATAAGTATTTTTCTAGCAAGTATTCTTATACCTTTTATAAATAAAATAACCCTTAAAAAATATTTGCATAATTAAATATTTATGCTATAATAGGGGACATTCACTCGTAAAAAGTTATAATTTCCTAGACGGCAAATTGTAATTCTTTTATGAGTTTTCTTTTTGCCTAGAAAAGGAATATATGAAAATACACAAATTTATCTTTTTTATTTTTACTTTCTTTATATTTATAAGTATAACTAATGCTGAAGTAGCAGAAATAAAATTAGGAGACAGAGTAGAAGGGGTTAAGCTTCATATAAAAACTGATACTATTGAAAAAAATAAAAATATGTATCAAATAATCAATTCAACAAATGGCAATTTAGTTTATTGTATTGAGCCAGGAGTGCTTTTAAAAGATGGGACTTTTAATGAATATCATAATCCTGGCGAAATTAATATTAAAATGAGTGAAGAAGAATGGCAAACCGTTCAAAAAATAGCATACTTTGGTTATGGTTATCAAGATCATACAGATATAAAATGGTATGCAGCTACTCAATTTATGATTTGGGATTATCTTCTAAAAGATAGGGGAGAAATATACTTCCTAGATGATAATAATCAAAAAATAAATTTGTATACTAACGAAATAAACGCCATCCAAAAAGAGCTAAATAATTATCCCTCTATGCCTTCGTTTTCAGGTGTATCAGTACCAACTTATCACACCAAAATAAATGAAGAACTAGTTTTAGAAGATAAAAATAATATTTTAAATCAAATAACTATAACTAATGATCAAGAACTATCCTATGAAATAAAGGATAATAATTTAAAAATAACTCCAAACAAATTTGGGCATTATTATCTTAATTTTAAAAAAGAATTCTCTTTAGGTACTAGTCCTAAAATTTATTATAATGGCGATTCTCAAACTGTTATGGATAGAGGAGATATTAATAGTTTATATACTTCTCTTTTTGTAATTGTTGATTATCCTAGTTTAAAAATAACCAAAAAAGCTAGTGAACCAACTTATTTTTCTTTAGAAGGTGCGGAATATAACATATATAATATAGATAATTCATTTTATAGTAGTTTAAAAACAAATAAAGATGGAGTTATGACAATGTCTGAAATAATTCCTGGTGAATATTATTTAGAAGAAACAAAGGCTCCTTATGGCTATAAAGTAAATAAAGAAAAAATTTATTTTACAGTTGAAAATCAAGATATTAATCTAGAAATAAAAGAAGATTTAATTAAAAAAACTATTAATATTGAAAAATATCTTGCCCATCATAACAATACATTTAGTATAGAGCCAGATGCAAAATTTCAAATTCTTAACAAAGATTATCCTGAATATGAATATTTTATAACAACTAATAAATATGGTAAAGCAACTATAAATTTGCCTTATGGAAATTATTTAATTAAACAAATTAGTGGTAAATCTGGTTACAATTTAATGAAAAACCAAGAATTAATAGTTGATGAAAATTATAATGAAGCTAGTAGTATTGTTATTAATAACTCTGAAATTACAGGCAAAATTCATATAGAAAAAAGAGACTATGCCACTAAAGAATTAATTTTAGCAAAGGCAATATTTAAAATTAAAAATAGTGAGACTGGCCTATATTTAATAAAAAATAATAAAGACATATTTGAAACCATAAATGGTGTTTTAGAGCTTTCTAATATTCCCTATGGCAAATATATATTAGAAGAAGTAAGTGCTCCGCCAAACTATAAGATTTTAGATAAAAATATTGAATTTCAAATTATCGAAAATGATAAGACAATTAATTTAGAAGTTTTAAATAAATTAAGTGAAGGAACGCTTCAAATAAACAAAATTGACAAGCAAACTGGAAAACCATTATCTGATGTTTTATTTGGCCTTTATAATCCTGAAAATATATTACTTAAAGAAATATATACTAATGAAAAAGGCGAGATTAATTTAACACTTCCAGTAGGCGAGTATTATTTAAAAGAATTAAAAAGTCCTGCAGATTATGAACTTAATAATGATATAATACCTGTAAGCATAAAAGATAATATAAAAAGTTTTATAACTATCACCAATCGCTTAAGAGTTGATGTTCCACCAACTGGAGCCAAAAGAGAATTAGCTACGTTATTAATTAGTGCTATAATTTTATTAATCGGAGTAATAATTTGCAATTATGGTAAAAAATCCCCTCAAGATAAGTAGCTATTTACTAATAATTATTGGTTTAGCTATATTGATTCCTACTGTAACGGCACCTGTTATTCATGACTATTTAAATAATTATCAAATAAATCATAAAATAAGTGAACATAAACCTTATTATGCTATCCTAAAAATTCCTAAAATCAACTTAAAGCAAGAACTATTTCCATTAGATAATCCAGATAATAATGTTGATAAACATATTTTATTACTAAAAGAAAGTACATTATTTGAACAAAACAAAAGCAATATTATTATCGCTGGTCATTCAGGGTCTGGTTCAAAAGCTTATTTTCGTAATCTATATAAACTAAACTTAGGCGATAAAATCGAATTATACTTTGACAATAATATTTATTATTATGAAATAAAAGAAATAGAATTAGCTAATAAAATAGGAACACTTTATTTAAAAGAAAATTATTCACATATGATTACTTTAATAACTTGTACTAAAGGAGACAGTTCTACCCAAACTATTTATTATGGAGAATTAAAAAAGCAAGAAAAAATGTAAAAATATTATAAAAAAACAATTTTTTTGAAGAAAATTGTTTTTTTTAAAGGAAATAAGGGGGCTAAGGGTAATAAATATAATTAGAAGGCAAAATTGGGGTGATTGCATGCCTAACGAAAACGAAATCGAAAATATTCGTAAAAGTGCTAATATTATTGATATTGTCTCAAGTTATATCCCATTAACGCAAAAAGGCAAAAATTATTTTGGTGTTTGTCCTTTCCATGAAGATCATTCACCTAGTATGAGCGTTTCAGAAGATAAACAGATTTATAAATGTTTCTCATGTGGTGCCGCTGGTAATGTTTTCACTTTTGTAAGCGAATATGAAAATATTAGTTTTATTGAAGCCGTTAAAATAGTCGCTGATAAATGTGGCTTAATATTTAAAGGTCAAGTTCAAAAACCTAAAGTTCAGAAAAATAAAACTGAATATGAAATTATGAATTTAAGTCTCAAATACTATCAAAATAATTTGAATACTGAAGAAGGCTTAAAGGCCAAAGCTTATTTAAAAGAACGGCATTTAGAAGAAGAAGCAATTAAAATATTTGACATCGGTTTAGCCTTAGATAAAGAGCACTCTTTACATAAACTATTATTAAGTAAGAATTATAATATTAATGCTTTATTAGAACTTGGTTTAATAAATCGAAATGGAACTTATTTAAATGATGTCTTTAATGACCGTATCATTTTTCCCATTCACGACCTAGATGGTAATCCAATAGGTTTTACGGGGCGTATATACAAAAACAATGATCAAGCTAAATATATAAATTCTAAGGAATCAATTATTTTTAAAAAAGGCCAAATATTATTTAACTATCATCGTGCCATTTCAGAAATTAAGAAAAAAAGAGAAGTTATAATAGTAGAAGGAAACATGGATGCCATTAGAATGTATGCTAGTGGTATCAAAAACGTTGTAGCTCTTATGGGGACAAGCTTAACAAAAGACCAAGTAACTATTATTAAAAATATGCGTGCTAAAGTAATTTTAATGCTAGACAATGATGAGGCTGGCGAAACTGCCACTATAAACAATGGAACAATTTTAGAAAGTAATGGTATAAATCCTTTAATAGTAAGATTAAGCGGTGAAAAAGATCCTGATGAATATATCATAAAAAATGGTGTAGATGCTTTATTAATGAACATCAATAATCCTCTAAATTTTTTAGAATTTAAATTAAGTTTTTACAAAAAAAATAAAGATTTAAATAAAACTACAGATTTAGTTAAATATATTAAAGAAATGATTAATAGTATTAAAGACATTGATGATGAATTAACTAAAGAATTAACTATCAAAAAAATGAGTGAAGAATATGACATTTCCATTTCTTTATTAGAAAGTGAACTAGCTAAAGTTAGCACTGTAAAAGAAAAAAAAGTGGAACCTGAAAAAAAGCTTGCCAAAATACCAATTTCCAAGTATGATATAGCTTGCCAAAACATTATTTACTTTATGATGAATGGTAGTATATATGTCGATAAATTCAAAAAAGATTTAGGATACTTAAATATCAAAAAATATCGAGATATAGCAAATGAAATAATATATTATCTCGAAAAAAGCCAAGATATAGATATGGCATCATTTATAACATTTATAAATGATAAAGAAGAATTAAATGAAAATGTCTTAGAGATAATTAAGAATATTAATTTAGAAGAATTAACAATAAATGATTTTAATGAGTTTATTAAAGTTGCTTTAAATGAAGAAAAAAAAGAAGAAATCAAACGTTTAAAAAAAGAATTAGATTTAGAACTAGACGAAAACAAAAAAGTAGTTTTAGCGAATAAAATAATTGAATTAAAAAAAGGATGTGTAGGTTAAATGAAAAAAGAAAATGAAAATACTGGAGTACAAAAAATATTAGAGATAAAATCATTAGAAGAACGTATTAAAGACTTAATTGAAATTGGTAAGAAAAAGAAATATATTACATTTGAACAACTAGCAGATGCCTTAAAAGGATTAGAAATTGATAATGATAGTTTAGATGAAATATATAATACTTTAATGGAAAATGAAATCCAAGTTGTTGCTGATGAAGATGAGGCTACAGACGAGGATGGCGTTCCAAAAGTTATTGAAGAAGAACCAATTATTCTTGATGATGCTGAGTTAACTAAAGATATTAATATCAATGACCCAGTTAGAATGTATTTAAAAGAAATAGGACGTATTTCTCTATTATCACCAGAAGAAGAATTAGAATTAAGTGAGCGTGTAGCAACTGGCGATGAAATGGCTAAAAACAAATTAGCTGAATCAAATCTTCGTTTAGTTGTAAGTATTGCTAAACGTTATGTTGGTAGAGGTTTACTATTCCTTGATTTAATTCAAGAAGGAAATATAGGTCTTATGAAAGCTGTTGATAAATTTGATAGCGATAAAGGATACAAATTTTCTACTTATGCTACATGGTGGATTAGACAAGCTATCACCAGAGCTTTAGCAGACCAAGCAAGAACTATTCGTGTTCCTGTTCATATGGTAGAAACTATTAATAAAATGTCTCGTATTCAAAGACAATTAACTCTTGAACTTAATAGAGAACCATCTGAAGAAGAACTAGCTAAAAAAATGGGTATTAGTGTTGATAAAGTTAGAGAAGTTATTAAAATTAGCCAAGAGCCTGTATCTCTTGAAACACCTATCGGCGAAGAAGATGATTCTCACTTAGGAGATTTTATCAAAGATGAGTCTAGCATGTCTCCTGAGGAATACGCCACTAATGAAATTTTAAAAGAAGAAATTAAAAGTGTTCTTATGACACTTCAAGTACGTGAGCAAGAGGTTTTAGAGCTTCGTTTTGGTTTAGTTGATGGTACATGTCATACTCTTGAAGAAGTTGGCAAAAAATTTAATGTAACAAGAGAGCGTATTCGTCAAATAGAGGCTAAAGCTTTAAGAAAATTACGTCATCCATCTCGTGCTAAAAAATTAAAGGACTTTTTGGCTGATTAATATGAATTTAAAACTTAAAACAATTGCCAACTTTGTTAAAAGTACAGATACAGTTATTGATACATGCTGCGACCATGCTTATTTAGCTATATATTTAAAAGAAAATAATATGTGTAAAGAAGTTTTTGCCTCAGACATTAGTGAGCAAGCCTTAAACGGTGCCATTGAAAATATCAAAAACAAAGGATTAAAAATTAAAACTTTTTTATCTGATGGATTTAAAGATATATATGAAAAAAGTATAGATACTGCTATTATCGCTGGCGTTGGGACATCAACCGCTCTAAGTATAGTGGCTAGTGCTCCTAAAAACATCCAACATTATATTATTAGTAGTAATAATAATTATGAAGAACTTCGAACTAAAATGTATGAAATTGGATATTTTATTCAAGAAGAATTTGTTGTAGAAGAAAATGACAAATTTTATCCTATCATGCGTTTTGAAAGAGTTTATCAAAGAGAAACAAAATATACTCTTATGTATGGTAAAAGTAATAATAAGAACTATTACCGCTATTTGTTGCAAAAAGAAGAAGAAGTATATAGCAAATTACCAAAAAAAGATTTTATTACAAAATTTAAGCATTCTGGAAAAGTTGCTTATTTACAAAAGTTAATTTAAAGATACTACAAAAAGAACTTTGGGCCATTATTCAATGGTTTATCTAGAGTAGTATCTTTTTTAACACTACTTTTAGTAGGATTATTTTCTTTAATATTAGTTGTCTTATTTTTAGGAGTTGCATTATATTCTTTTAAAACTGATAATATCGTTTTAGCATTACTAATCATTGGCTTTGCTTGCTTATATAGTGGAATAACTTGATTAGCTACACTTAGAGTTTTAGAAAGACCACTAATAACTTTTCCCAATGTTAAACCACTACTAACTGGAGCTCCAAACATAGACAATCACCTAATTTATTATATGCTAGCCATAACTAAAATTGCATTTATTTTTAAATCATGTTATTATTTTATTAGATAAAAATTAGAAAGAGGATTGGAAATGTTTAATTTAGATAATGATAAACTAAATGAATTGATGGAAATTGCAATTACTGAAACCAAATTAGCAATAAAAGAGGGGAACTCACCATTTAGTGCTTTATTAGTTGATAAAGAGGGCAATATTATAGTTAAAACTCATAATACTGCAAAAACAGATAAGAATCCTACTCATCACGCTGAAATAAATCTTATTAACAAAGCCTGCGAAATTTTAAAAACAAATGATTTATCTTCATACATTTTAATATCTAACGCTTGGAGTTGCAGTATGTGTATGTCTGCTAGCATCAAGGCTAAAATCAAAAATTATGTTTTTGGCGCTCCCAGTGAAGATGACATGAACCCTAACATTACTATATTTGATATATTAGCTAAAACTAAAGATGAATTAAATATTAAAACAGGAATTTTAGAAGAAGAATGTTTAAAACAAATAAAAGAAGCTCGTAAGAATTTTTAAGATAAGAGGATATTTAAGTAAAATACCTTCTTTTTAATTTAACAATAGCTCTATATAAATTAAGTATATAGAGTTTATTTAATGTTTTAAATATGATATAATTATTTCAAAGTAGGGTAGATATATATGAATGGACAAACAAATATCGTGCTTAAAATAATAATGGCACCATTTCTTTTTCTAATAAGTTTTATCAAACATTTCTTTATAGGAGTTAAATTTATCTTTTTTGACTGTTTTCATAATTCTTCAAAAAAACAAAGAAAAACATTTAAAGAACCAACTATAAATAACCCTTCGGCATCAATTACAAAGATGCAAAAAGATATTCGTGAAAATCTTGCTAATAAAGAATACTATCATTTTAGTGGAACAGACATAGAAGGAAAAAGAATAACAGGAACTATGTTAGCCAATAGCAAAATTACTTTAAACAATTTTTTAGCTAACGAAGGAATCAATGTTTCGAGTATAAAAAAAGCACCATTTTACAATATGTTAAAAAGTCTTGGTTTAGATAGTGAAAAACCATTATCTACTAAAGAACTTATTTTTTGGCTAACTCAAGTATCTACTTATCTAAGAGCGGGTCTTACACTTAATGATACTATCAAAATTATGACTAAACAAGCAAGCAAAGATTCTAACAAAAATAAGCTATATCGCGCCATATCATATGAGCTAACACTAGGTGAAAACTTTAGTACTGCTCTTGAAAAACAAGGTAAAGTTTTTCCTTCCTTATTAATTAATATGGTAAAATCGGCCGAAGCTACAGGTGAATTAACCAAAACTCTTGAGGATATGGCAAATTATTATACTGAAATAGATAAGACCCATAAAGAGATGATTAGTGCTATTATTTATCCTACAATATTATTAGTTTTTGCTCTTGCCGTTTTAACGTTTATTATGGTTTATGTTATTCCAGAATTTATTAAAGTCTATAATCAAGCGGGCATTGTTGTAAATGGCTTTACTCTCACAGTGATTAATATAAGTAAATTTATTACTTCTAATCTTAATTATTTAAGTATAATTGCGCTTATTGTAATTATAACTATGTTATTTTTATATAAAAAATCTAAATTATTTCGCAAGGTAATCCAAACCTTTGGGATGCATATTCCATTCTTTGGTAAAATAATTATCTATCATGAATTAACATTATTCACTAAAACATTTGCTAGCCTTTTAAGAAATAGTGTATATATTACAAATAGTATGGAAATCTTAACTAATATAACAAATAATGAAGTATATAAAGGTATAATGATTGAAACGATAAATAATATTGCTCGTGGTGAAAAAATATCTTTATCTTTTTATAACAAATGGTGTGTTCCTGATGTAGCATACTACATGATAGTGACAGGCGAATCTACAGGCGAATTATCTCTTATGATGGAAAAAGTAGCTAACTATTATAATGACCTACATAAAAGTCGTGTTACTAATTTAAAAAGTTTTTTAGAACCAGTCATGATTGTTCTTTTAGCACTCATTGTAGGAATTGTAATTCTAGCAGTAGTTATTCCAATGTTCAGTTTATATGGACAAATAGGATAGGAGGGGTTATAAATGATTATAATACTATTTCTAATAGGTTTTATTTTAGGCCTTGTCTTCACTTTGATTGGTGAAAAGGCTCCTTTACTTTTAAAAGAAGTAAAATATAATGGTGATAATTCTTGGATTTTAAACCTTTTTATAGCCATCTCTAACTCTTTAATATTACTTATTAGCTATTATGAATATGGATTTAGCTATGAGTTTTTAGTATCAATTGTTATTTCAGGACTAGTAATCATGATATTTATTAGCGACTTTAAATACATGATTATATTAGATACACCTTTAATTGTCAGTGGCCTTTTAGTTTTTATTTTAAGATTTATTTATTATGGTGCCAAAAATGCTTTTTTAAGTCTTCTAAGTGGCGGGATTCTTTTCTTGCTAATGCTTTTAATAGGTTTATTAGGAAAAGTTATTTTCAAAAAAGACGCTTTAGGTGGCGGTGATATTAAACTTGCTGCTATTATGGGAATTATTTTAAATTTAAGACTTGGCTTAGCCTCTATAATTTTATCTTCACTTCTAGCTATGCCTTATGCTCTAGGCTCAATTATGTTAAGTAAAGATAAAGAAGTTCCATATGGACCATTCTTAATTGGCAGTATGACAATAGTCTTTATATTTAGTGAAAAATTCCTTAATTTAATAAATTATCTAACTTAATAATCACTTGTAAATTTTCTAAATATACGATATAATAATCTCGTACTTGAAAGGAAACAAATTTATGAAAAACGTAAAAGAAATTGAAATTATTATTAATGGAGAACCTTGGGAAACAGCTTTAGATAAATCTTATAAAAAAAGAAACAAAGAAGTAAAAATTGAAGGTTTTCGTAAAGGTACTGCTCCAAAAAATATTTATATTAAAAAATTTGGTATCGAATCATTGTATATGGATGCTGTAGATGCTGTTATGGATGAGGCTTACAAAAAAGCTTTAGCAGAAGCAAATATCACTCCAGTAATTGAACCAAGTGTAGATATTGTAAACATCAACGAAAAAGAAGTTAAATTTAAATTTACAATTACAAGTAAACCAGAAGTTACTTTAGGTGACTATAAAGACTTAAAAGTAAAAAAAGAAAAAGCTACTGTAACAAAAGAAGAAATTGATGAGGAAGTAGCTAAAATCAAAAATCAATTAGCAGAAATAGCTCCTAAAACAGAAGGAAAAGTTGAAAAAGGAAATACTGCTGTTATTGATTTTGAAGGATTTGTTGATGGCAAACCTCTTGATGGAGGTAAAGGTGAAAACTATCCTCTTGAAATAGGCACTAATACATTTATACCTGGTTTTGAAGATGGCGTAATTGGAATGTCTATTGGTGAAACTAAAGAATTAAATCTAAAATTCCCTGAGGATTATGTAGCAGATTTAAAAGGTAAAGAAGTAAAATTCAATGTTACAGTTCGTGAAATTAAAGAAAGAGTAATTCCTGAATTAAATGAAGATTTCTATAAAGATTTAGGATATGAAAATGTTAAAACTGAAGAAGAATTTATTAAAGAAGTAGAGCATGTTATTCTAGACCGTAAAAATGCTGATATAGAAGATAAATTTATTGAGGATATCTTAAGTAAAGCTAGTGAAAACATGAAAGTTGAAATTAATGATGAAATTATATCTGATGAAGTACATCGTATGATTCACCAATTTGAAGATCAACTAAAAATGCAAGGTATTAAAATTGATGATTACATGAATATTACAGGTATGACTCATGATAAATTACATGAACAAATGTCACCAGAAGCAACTAAAAGAATCAAGTATCGCTATCTTTTAGAAGAAATTGCTAATGCTGAAAAAATAGATTTCACTGAAGAAGAAGTTAATAAAAAAGCAGCAGAAATGGCTGAAAATTATGGCATTACTGTTGAAGAATTATTAAAAGCTTATGGTTCAAATGAAATAGTTAAATATGACATGAAAATGCATAGAGCTATTGAAATTTTAAAGGAAAACAATTAAGGAAGTAAAAACACTTCCTTTTTCTTTTTAAAAAATAGTATACATGGTATAATATAAATAGAAAAGAGTTGGTAATATGCCTAATTTAAAATATTTATTAAAACGTGCTGCATCTATGGACTATAAAAATATGTTTCATAAAATAAACAATATTCATCAAAAAACTGGTAAAAGTAGAATCAGTATTTTTAATGATATGCGAAAATGTGCTGTTAAATATGGTGCAGGCTACTCTGATTATGATTTATTTGAAATGTATAATTTAACAGAAGATGAAAGAGATACTTATATTACAAGAGGAAGAAATAATGATTTAATCAAGAAATACAATAACCCTGAATATGGTCATTTTTTTCGTAATAAAACAGAATTCAATACTTTATTTAAAAAATATGTCAAAAGAGATTGGATTATTGC
This sequence comes from uncultured Bacilli bacterium, assembly GCA_910585045.1. Lineage (GTDB taxonomy): Bacteria > Bacillota_I > Bacilli_A > RF39 > UBA660 > Caccenecus. Next base: position 17,042 of record CAJUCD010000005.1, on the reverse strand, counting down.
TAAATATGCTATGAAAGACAAAGTTTTAGATTTTATTAACAAACATCAAGTGTTTATGGCTAAACCTATTAATGGTACTTGTGGTAAAGGAATTGAAAAAATAAATTTAAAAGATTATTCTAATGCTTTAGAAGTATATGAATATTTAACTTCTGATAATAAAGAATTTGAATTAGAAGAATTAATTATTCAAGGTAAAGAAGTTAATAAAATATATCCAGATGCCGTTAATACTGTCCGTATTGTCACAATTTTAGATGATTTTGATACTCCTCATGTAATATGTGCTTATTTTCGTATTGGCAATGGCAAACATGTAGATAATTTTAATAGTGGCGGTATGGTAGCACCTGTTGATGAAGAAACAGGAATTGTAATTGATAAAGCTATTGATAAGAACAAGAATTTATATGATAAGCATCCTCTAACAAACGCTCAAATCAAAGGTTTTAAATTTCCTGATTGGGATAAGGCTTTAGATATGGTTAAAGAGGCTAGCAAAGTCGTTCCTGAAATGCGTTATATCGGATGGGATGTATGTTTTAGTGCTAAAGGACCAGTTCTAGTTGAAGGCAATGAATATCCAGGCCATGACATATATCAGTTGCCAGAACACACGCACAATAAGATTGGAATCTGGCCAAAATTTACCAAAGCTTTTAATAAAAATAGGACAACTAAAAAAGATTAAAAAATTCTAAGATTTTTGTAGACAAACATCCTTTATTTATTTATAATAAGAGGAAATTATTGATGGGAGTGAAATTAAACACAATGGACCAGATTTTACCAGTTATGCTTCTTAAAGGATTAATCTTACTTCCCAATCAAGAAGTAAAAATTGAACTGAATAATAGTTTAAGTAAAGAAGTAACATCACTTGCTACTAAAAATTACAACCGTCATTTATTAGTAATAACTCCTAAAAACCAAATTGAAGAAACTCCAGAGGTAAACGATTTACCAGAAGTTGGAGTAGTAGGAAAAATTAAGAGTCGAATAGAACTTCCTAGTGGTAATGTTCGTGTAACTCTAAAAGGTATTGAAAGAGTTAGAATATTAAATTTTAATAATAATCAAGATAATGAAGATATTTTAGAGGCTTTAATAACCAAAATAGACCTTCCAAAACTTGATGAGGTCGAAAAAAAGGCAACAATTAAAAAATTAAACGAATTAATAACTGAATATGTTTCATCTTCTGCCCACATATCTAACAGCATTTTAAATACATTAAAAACTATAGATGATTTATCGCGTCTTACGGATGCTATCTGTTCATTTGTTCCTCTAACGTTTTCTAAGAAATTAGAATATATTGAAGAAATTAATGCATTGTATCGTGCACGTAATTTGCTAAAAGATATTAAGATTGAAATAGAGGTTTTAAAACTAGATGAAAAAATTGAGTTAGAGCTCCAAAATACTTTAGAGGAAAGTCAAAAAGAATTTATTTTAAAAGAGAAAGTTCGCATAATTGAACAAGAACTAGGTTTAAATAAAACTTCTAATAGTGAATCTTATTTAGAGAAATTAAATAAACTAAAATTACCTAAATCCACTCACAACAAGATAATGAACGAATTAAAACGACTTGATTATACCTCTGATATATCGCCTGAGAATGCCATGATTAGAAATTACATTGAATGGATGTTAAGTCTTCCTTGGACTAAAGAAAATTTTGAGAATAACAATATTGACGATATTAGAGCTAAACTAGATGCTAGACACTATGGTTTAAAAGAAGTTAAAGATCGTATTTTAGAATATGTTGCATTAAAAAGAAACAACTCTAGTTTAAAAAGCCCAATTATCTGCTTAGTAGGTCCTCCAGGCGTTGGTAAAACCAGTATTGCTCGTAATATTGCCGCAGCTTTAAATCGTAAGTTTTATAAAATAAGTGTTGGAGGACTTAATGATTCTTCCGAATTAATTGGTCACCGTAGAACTTATATGGGTTCAAATCCTGGTAAGATAATTACAGGCTTAAAAAAATGTGATAGTAAAAACCCTTTATTTCTAATAGATGAAATTGACAAAATAACAGTAAATTATAAAGATGACCCTACCAGTGTTTTATTAGATATTCTAGATCGTGAACAAAATAGTGAATTTGTAGACAACTATATCGAAGAACCTTTTGATTTATCAAATGTTTTCTTTATTCTTACTGCTAATTATATTGAAAATATTCCTGCTCCCTTAAAAGATCGCTTAGAAATTATTTATGTTTCAAGCTATACAGAATACGAAAAAATAGATATAGCTAAAAAGTATTTAATTCCTAAAATATTAGAAGAAAATAAAATAGATAATAAAATAATATCTATAAGTGATGAAATGTTAAGTTATTTAATTGGAGCTTATACCTTAGAATCAGGAGTTAGAGAACTATATCGAGCTTTAGAAAAAGTTATTCGCAAGTTAGTTGTTTTAGGTCGCATTAATGACCGTACTAAAATCAGTAAGATTAGACTTAAAGAATACTTAGGAATTCCTAAATATATGAAATATGAAAATAAAAAACATGAATTCACTGGTCGTGTAAATGCGCTTGGAGTTACAGGAGCTGGCGGATTAGTAATGCCAATTGAATCTTGCGTATTTGAAGGCAAAGGAGCATTTACAATTACTGGTATGCTTGGGAAAACCATGGAAGAATCTACTAACGTAGCTTTAAGTTTTATTAAAGCCAATGTCAGCAAATTTAATTTAAAAGATTTCTTTTTTAATATAAAAGATATTCATATTCACTTCTTAGAAGGCGCTACTAAAAAAGATGGACCTAGTGCAGGCGTTGCAATTACTACTAGCATTTTAAGCCTTATATTAAATCAAAAAGTCAGTAATCAAACAGCCTTTACTGGTGAAATAAGTCTTAACGGCGATATCTTAAAAGTAGGGGGAATTAAAGAGAAAATAATTGGAGCATATAATAATAATATTAAAATTATATATATACCATATAGCAATGAACTTGATTTAGAGGAAATACCTGATGAAATCAAAAATAATATTACAATTAAATTAGTTAAAAATTATCAAGAAATATATGAAGAGTTATTTTTAAATTAACTCTTTTCTAATGCCTAAATTGTCCACTATCTGACAAAATATTTGTTTGTTGCTACTAAAAAATATTAATTAATGATATAATTTATAAAAGAGGTGTAGTACTGTGAAAATAAAAGATATGATAGGCAAAAGTAGTGCTAAATTAATTTTTGGTGATATAAATGCTGATGTTAATTTCAAATATTTTAGCAAAGATTCACGCACAGTTAACTTTGATGATGTTTTTCTAGGAATTAAAGGTGATAACTTTAATGGGAATGATTACTGGGAAGAAGCTTTTAGAAAGGGAGCTAGTACTTGTATTTTATCAGAAGATATAAATATAAATGATTATAATATTAAAGAATTTACTAAAAAGAATCTTATAGTTGTTGATAACATGGAAGAATTTTTAGTTTTGTTAGCTAAACCTATTAGAAGTAAATTAAATATTCCAATTATAGCTGTCACAGGAAGTGTAGGCAAAACTAGTACTAAAAATATTATCGCTGACATTCTTGAAACCAAATATAAGGTTTTAAAAACCAGTGGCAATTTAAATACCTTAATTGGTTTAGCTCTAACTTTATTAAAAGTAACAGATGAAGAAATCGCTGTTATAGAAATGGGAATGAATCATGCTGGAGAAATAAGCGTTTTATCAAATTTTTTAAAGCCAGATATTGCTGTTATAACTAACATTGGCACAGCTCATATTGGATATTTAGGCAGTCGTGAAAACATCTTAGCAGCTAAGCTTGAAATTTTGGAGGGATTAAAAGGACCAATTTTTATTAATAATGATAATGATTTATTACATGAATGGGCAAAAAATAACTTTCATAATTATCAAATTATAACTTATGGAATAGAAGAATTATCTGATTATCAAGGTAAATCTTTAAAATATGACAAATATGGAAGTCATTTTCAAATTCAAAACAAATCTATTGATATAAATGTTATCGGCCGCCATTTTATATATAATTCTCTTATTGCCTATGCTATTGGTGATTATTTTCATATAGATAGTGATTCTATGATTCAAAAGTTAGCAAATATTCCATTAGAAAAAGACCGTATGGAATTAATTAGAACTGCTAAAATGACCATTTTAAATGATACTTATAATGCTAGCTATGACTCTGTTTTTTACGCTTTAGAAGTATTAGGATGTTTTGATGGACGCAAAATAGCAGTACTAGGTGACATCGGCGAATTAGGAGAATATAGTGAAGAAATTCATCGTAAAATAGGACCTTTAATAATTAAAAATAACATTGATATCTTAATTACAGTAGGGGAATTTTCACATTATATAAATGAGGAAGCTATTAATTTAGGTTTTATTAAAAAAAACTCTTATCATTTAAATGATAAAAAAGAAACTATTAAATTATTAAATGAAATTAAGAAGGACAATGACAATTTTCTTATTAAAGCTAGCAATAGTATGAAATTTAACGAAATAGTGGATGGCATAAAGGAATAGTCTAAATATTAAAATTTACCATACCATTAATTAGAAGGAGAAAAAATATGAAATTAGCAATTTTATTTGGAAGTTCATCTAATGAACATGAAGTATCAGTTGTCTCAAGTGCATCTGTTATTAAAAACTTAGATAAGAAAAAATATGATATAACCCCTATATATTTAGATAAGGAAAATAATTTTTATAAATGGTTAGAACCTATAGAAAACATCAAACCTCAAAAAATTGGCTTTTTACCAACTAATTTAGAGCCTATCAAAGATATATTTAATTATCTAAAAGGATTTGATTTAGTCTTTATCATGATTCATGGTAAAAATGGTGAAGACGGCACATTAAGTAGTATTTTCGGCTTTTTAGATATCAAATATATAGGTAATAAAACTGCTGCCAGTGTAGTAACAATGGACAAAATACTAACTAAAGACACTTTAGAATTAAATAATATTAAAACATCTAAGTATCTTTATTTTACAAAATATAATGATAGATATGCTTATCAAGATTTAGAGTTAAGCTATGAAGAATTAGAGCAAAAAATAATTAGTAAATTAAATTATCCTATGTTTGTTAAACCTGCCAATAGTGGGTCTTCTATAGGAGTTTCTAAAGTAAATAATGATACTGAATTAAAAGAAGCTATAACTTTAGCTCTTGCTACTGATTCCAGAATTTTAATAGAAGAAGGAGTTAATGGTAAAGAGGTTGAATGTGCCATTTTAGAAAAAGATAAAGAAATTATCGCCTCTCGCGTAGGGGAAGTATTATCAGCCGAAGAATTTTACAGTTTTGATGCTAAATACACCAATAGTGAAAGTATTACCATGATACCAGCTAAAATATCACCAGAAATTGAAAATAAAGTTCAAGAATTAGCAATTAAAGTATTTCGTATTTTAAATTGTCATGGTTATAGTAGAATAGATTTCTTTATAAATGAAAAAGAAGAAGTTATTTTAAATGAAATAAATACAATTCCTGGTTTTACAGAAATAAGTATGTATCCTAAACTATTAGAGGCAAGTGGCATCTCATATCAAGAATTATTAGATATTTTAATTAAAGAGGCCTTAAATAAATAAAAAAATACCGTGTCGAATTTTGTCGCACGGTTTTTCTTGCTATTATCTAAATAAAAGACTAAAATAAAAGCGTAGTTCTGAAAAACCTACACTCCTAATCTTTTATAGAAAACTTAAAAAATTTTTAGTTTAACCTATTTTTCAAGCTCAGAACTACATTTATTATGAACGTATTGCATAAGCAGCAATTGAAGCTATAACACTTGCTACCATTGCAATTAACATACACCAAGCAAATATTTTTCTTGTTCTTTTCTTCAAAATTAATCACCATCACTTTTTATAACTATATTAAATTTATCATATTTTATATGTTTTTTCAATATAATTTAACGGTGATTATATGAATTATTTGCAATCAAATATCTTAAAAACCAAAAATATTACCAAAATAATTATCAGCTTACTAATACTAGGTATATTATTAGGCTTTTTTATATACTTAAAAGTTGATTTAACAAATATAATTCCAAGTATTAAAGATTTTCCTAATGAGCTAGTTAATCATAATATAAATTATATATTAACGCATTTTATAACTATTTCTATATTAATCACTTGTTCATTCACAATTATTGGTTCTTTACTATTTTTTATCTATTTTATTTATGAAGGAATTATTATTTCCTTTAGCATTCTATTATTAATCAAAGCATTTAGTTTAAAGGGCCTTATTTTTGGTATCTTATTTAATATTTTTACTAAAGTTATATATTTAATTTTATTATTTATCATTTTAAAAAAAGTTTTAAAAATAACTAAAACAATAATTGAAGTTTTAATTAACAAATCTTCTCTAGATTTTAAATATATCTTTTTTAAAAATACTAAAGCCATATTAATAGCAATTCTCTTAATCTTTTTAAATGATTTATTAATTTACTTTATATTTCATAATTTACTATTAAAACTTAGTTTTATCATCAACTAAAGCCAAAAATATGTTATAATACATACGTGATGTAATATGAAAAAAGTAATTGTTGGTATAAGCGGTGGTGTTGATTCTGCTGTCGCTGCATTATTATTAAAAGAAAAAGGATATGAAGTTGAAGGATTATTTATGCGTAATTGGGATTCTATGATGAATAATGACACATTAGGTAATCCCAATTTTAGTGAAAATATTTGTCCTCAAGAAATAGATTATAATGATGCCTTAAAAACTTGTGAAATATTAGGAATTAAGCTTCATCGTGTTGATTTTATTAAAGAATATTGGGACTATGTTTTTACCTATTTTTTAGATGAATTAAAAAAGGGACGCACACCTAATCCTGATATGCTTTGTAATAAATTTATAAAGTTTGATTTATTTAAAAAAGAAGCTTTAAAACTTGGGGCAGATTATATTGCAACAGGGCATTACGCTAAAGTAAAAGATAATTCTTTGTATCGCGCAAAAGACCAAAATAAAGACCAATCATACTTTTTAGCAGATATTTCAAAAGACCAATTAAATAATGTTTTATTCCCAATTGGTGACTATGAAAAAACTGAAATAAGAGCTATCGCAGCCGAGCACAATTTAAACGTTGCTACTAAAAAAGATTCTACAGGAATTTGTTTTATTGGCGAAAGACATTACCAAGAATTTATTAAAAACTATCTTAAACCAAATCCTGGTAAAATAATTGATGTTGCAACAGGCAATGTCATTGGAACTCATACTGGTTTAATGAATTATACTATTGGACAAAGAAGAAATGTTGGAATTAATGGTCATGAAGAAAGACATTATGTATGTGGTAAAAATGTTTTTGAAAACGTTCTTTATGTAGCTTTTGGAGATAGTACTTACCTTTATAGTGATGCTTGTACTCTAAGCAATATTAACTTAATTGATAAATTACCTAATAAGTTAACTGCTAAATTCCGCTATCGTGGAGAAGATATTCCTATTGAAATAGAATATATAGAAAATGATGAAATAAAAATTAAATATCCTAGTTTAGCAAAAGCTGTAACACCTGGACAAGCTTGTGTATTTTATGATGGTGAAAAGTGTCTAGGATGTGGTTTTATCAAGGATATTTACAGGGAAGGGGACAAGCTTTGGTATTTATCTTAAACATTTAGTTAACTATTACTTGACATATAAGTGTTAAGTACATTATAATTATAATGTAAAATAAATAAAGGAGAAAGAAATGAATAGTTTAAATGAATTATTACAAGAATTAGGTATATCCAAAGTAAGACTAGCCAAATACTTAAATGTTTCTAGACAAATGGTATATAACTATCTTGAATTAGAAGATATTAATAAATGGCCTAAAGAGAAAAAGATTTTATTATTAAAACTTTTAGATATTGAAGATGGTGATGAAGGCACTATAAGTGGTATTAAAATAACTACTGACTATTTAATGGCAGTTGAAAGCCGTTTAAATCAAGGAGTTAAAAACTCTAGTGATATGGATAGCTATTTTGATATGAAAGGTTTAAACAAAGAAGAACAAACCTTAATCGCTGATATAACTTACCTATTAAAAGAAAAATTATTAGATGAAACTAAAAAAGAGACTAATCGTTATGCAGTAACATACCTTTATCATATGTTACAATCTCTAGATAATGTTCCTGAGATAAAGTATATTTTAGGTTATATGTCAAAAACAACAGGATTTATTAATCCAGAAGAATATGTTTTTGATGAAGACCATCAATTTATCTTTGAAAGTATTTTATATTCTGCTTTAACTTTATACAATAATGGCGGCCCAAGTCGTAGTAGATTAACCGAAAGTCATAAAAGATTTGTTCAAGAAATAGAGCAAAAAAATGAAGAAAAGTTAAGTAGAACTCAACAACTAAATACTATTAAAATCCAAGCATTAAGAGAACTTGGCTACAATCAAATTAATGAACAAAATGCTGCAGAAATATTTGAGAAAATCGCCGAAATTCAATCACGTAAAGTTTAAAAATGAATAAAAGAAATATAACTATTATTCTAGCAGCAGTTTTAGCAATTTTAAGCATTTATATGCTTATAGCAGATAAAGACTTAAGTATTAAAAGTAAAGAAGTTACAATGCTATATGATTATTTAGGCGAGGTTGACATATATCATTGTGGTGGTTTAAAAACTTATAATACTAAAGTAATAACTAAAGATGATTTAAAACAAGAAGACATGCTTTGCATGGCATACTATCAAATTAACGAGAAAAATATGGTCAAAAAAGAAGAAAACTCTACTACAGCTAATGAACAAGATGTAAAAATATGTAAAGTAGGGGAGAATATTACTTTAGCAACCAGTGACGAAAATGAAAGTATATGTGAATACACCTCTTTTAGTAAAGAAACTCTTAATAGTGCTTATGAAACGCTTTTTGGTGCTAAAATAGATGATTTTAATAATTTCTATTTAAGTGACACTAAATCCTGTTATTTGGAAGGGGAGGAATATTATTGTGGAAACTCTGAACACTTTAATCTTTCTCTTGGATCTAATAGCAAAATCTATCGTTTCATCAACAGTGCTAAAAAGAAACTAAATGGAGACATAATTATAAATGATTATTTTTTACGAGTATCTGAAAATAACAAATGCTATGGTACAACAGAAAACAATAATGAAATAGCTGAATGTTCTAAAGAATTAGAAACAATTTCATCTGAAGAAATAAGTGTAGATTTCGTAAAAAAATATGGGGTTGAATACAAACACACTTTTAAAAACAATGATCAAACCCCCTTCTGGCAAAAAAGCGAGCCTTTGAATTGAGTTATCCCTAACTCTTTTTTATTTGCTATATATAACCTTATTAAATATATAATAAAGATATATACGCGCACAATTAACCTTATATATAATTAAAATAAGGTTATAATACGTTCAAATTAAAATTTCGGAAAATTTAAAATTAAATTTATATGCACTCAAACATTCACCAAACATATATGTAGAATCAACACATAAGCAAAAACTCTTATGACAAATACAATAACAGATAATATAAATTATAACTAATTAAATTAACCAACTAAAATTACTCAAAATTATTAATTCGCAAAATATATATTATGTTAACTTTGACTTCAGAACAATAAAGTTTATTCTTCAGGAAGAACACTCTCCTCACTAATTTCAACTTTATCAAAATGCATGAAACTTAAAGGCTCATTAATAATATTTATTTTTGTTAATTTACTAGTATTAATAGAAATTTCATTATCACCAATATAAACATAATCTGCTACTATAGCATTATCTTTAGTTAAATATAAAACTATTTTGCTATCACTTATTACATAAAAGTCTTGTAATTTCTCAGCACTTTCTAAAGCTTGTTCAGTCATTGTTTTATTAAAAGATATAATAGCAAATATAATAAATATAACTATAAAAATATTAGTCATTCTTTTATCAATTGCATCCCCTTCTTCTATTCCCTTTTTTATATTATTAACAATAATACGTATAACAAAAGAAACGCAAAAACAAAATAAAGGTATAAACCAAGAATAAATTATTTTACCAGAAATTATAAAATCTATATACGTATTTGCTCCTACAATTAACGCATAAAAAACTACTATAGCTATTATGACTATGCACCAATTCTTAATACCTTTAATATTCTTTAAATTATCATAAATATAACTAGCAACACAATCAATTAAAAGTATTTCTGCCACTAATATACTAACTAATAAAAACGTATGAAATAAAGATGATAAATCATGATAAATGTCTATTTGAATAAATGCAGAACTAATATTAAAATATGAGTAAAAATAAACTTTTTTTAAATAAGCATAAAACTGAGATACAGCCAATAAAATAGTAATAGTAACACTAGAATAAAAAATGTTATATTCAGAAATGGTTTTAATTATTTTTTTAAATTTATCTTTCATAAAACCCTACCCCTTTATTAATAATATCTAAAATATCTTTTCCATATTTTTCAACTTTATATTTACCAAAACCACTTAACTTCAAAAGTTCATTTTCATTTTTTGGTAAAGCACTCAATAAACACTCTAACTGTTCATTAGTAAAAATAATAAAAGGCTTACAATTTTCTTTTCTAGCTAGATTTAAACGATAATTTTTTAGTTTCTCTCTTAACTCCTCAATATTCAAATTACCATTAGTATTATTTTTATAAGCTTCATATTTAGCATCATAATTAAATTTTTTAGTAATATTATAATACTTGAAAAATTGTGCAAAAGACTCAATATTAAAGCTTTTCTTTGTACATCTATTAATAGTAGTCTTAATATAACTATTAATATTATCTGCTCTAATAACTCTATATTTAATATCTTTAGGAGCATAGTTGCTTTTGATTATAGTTTTAGAATTAGTAAAAGTAATTATAGAATCAATATTATTTCGCAAATTTCTATTAATAAACTTTCCTAATAAATTTTGTTTTGACATAATTAAGTTTATCAATAAATCTATATGTCGCTCATTTTGGGTAATAGGAGAATACATACCTTCTTTTATTCCATTATATTCTCTTATAAAGCTACCTTTATTATCAATAATTATATTACCTACAATATTTTTACATTCAATTACAAATATTTTATATTCAGTTATTGCTAAGAAATCAATTTGAGCATTTAAATCTTCAAATTCATAATACAAATCATGAAATATATACATAGGAAGATTACTATTTAAAAGTTCAAAAAGAATTTGATTTTCTCCATAAAGACCTATACTTAAAAACTTTAATTCTTTTTCTCTTAACATTTCCCCTTCTTCATTTAAATTCGTTAAATTATTTAAACAATTTATTTGATTTTCAATATGCTTACCATCAAATACTAATGTTGGCTTTATTCTTTTTAACAAACTCATATATTAACTCACTTCCAATATACATTTTACCATATATTGCCAAGTTAAAACATAAAATAATTAAATAATATTAACAAAATACCAATTCCTAATCCAATATACAAATACTTTTTCAAATTATATTCTTTAGCTTTCGGCATAATAACATCTATTGCAAGCGTAATCATTATACCTCCTACTAATATTAATATTATACCAATAAAGGTATCAGTAATATATTTACTTAAAAAGATATAAGCTATTAAGGCACCAATAGGTTCAGCAACTCCTGATAAAAAAGTTTTAAAAAGAGCTTCCTTCTTAGAATGAGTCGCATAATAAATAGGTATAGCAATACTAATACCCTCTGGGATATTATGAAAAGCTATGGCTATAGCCAATTTTACTCCCAAGTTTATATCTTTATAAGAGCTCATAAATGTTGCAATACCTTCTGGAAAATTATGTAAAATTAAAGCAATCATATTAAGAATTCCTAGTTTATATAAATCATTTTTATTTTTTTCAGCTCTCTCTATTAAAATATTTAAAAACTTAATAAGAACAATCCCAATAATAAAAGATATTAAAGAATAAATAACTCCCCTATTTATTCCTAATTGGGAGATTAAAATAAAAGTAGATTCTGGAATTAAATCAGTAATACTTATTCCAATCATTATGGCAAGCGAAAATGCAAGAGATACAGTAATAAATTTATTTATATTATTATCATGAAATTTAAAAAATATTACTAAACCACCTAAGACAGTTGATAAACCTGCTAATGTTGAAATTAATAAAGCACCAATAATTTCCATATAATCACCATTAAAATATATGAATTAATTATTATATTTAAACCATAATAATATTGGGAGGTAAAAGAAATGAAAAATCAAAATAATAAAAATTCTAGAAACCAAAACAATAGAAATTCTAAAAATTGTTCAAGAAATTCTAAAAATGAAAGCTCTAGAAGTTCAAGAAACGAAAGTTCAAGATCAAATAGAGAAGCTCGTTAATTTTTAAAAGTATTAAAAAAGAAGCTACGGATGTATGTGGCTTCTTTATTTTTTTAATAAAGGATGATGATTATATTCTTCTTCTAATTTTTCATTAGATAAATGCGTATAAATTTGTGTGGTTTGAATATCACTATGGCCGAGTAGTTCTTGGACTATACGAAGGTCAGCTCCATTATTAATTAAATGTGTTGCAAAAGAATGGCGTAAAATATGGGGGCTAATATTTTTTTTAATACCTTTTTCTTCGCATAATTTTTTAAGAAATTTAAAAAAAGCTTGTCTTGTTATCCTAGTATGCCTAGAACTAATAAAAACATATTCACTATCTTTAGTACCAAGTAAACTATCTCTTGAAAATCTCAAATATTCCCTCAAATATTTTATAGCAGTTTCATTAATTGGCACTAATCTCTCTTTACTACCTTTTCCAAAAACTTTAATTATTCCATCATCTAAAAACAAATTACTCATTTGTAAATCACATAATTCACTTACTCTAACTCCTGTGGCATAAAGTACTTCTAACATCGCTTTGTTGCGTAAGTCATAAGCTGTACTAGTATTAATGTCTAATAAATTATCTACTTCTTCTACCGTTAAATAAACAGGTAGCTTTTTTTCTAATTTAGGCATTTTTATACCTTCACATGGGTTTTGTTTTATAATATTTTCACTTATTAAATATTTATAAAAATTATTAATTGTTGTTAAATAATGAGCTCTTGTTTTAGCAGAGCTTTCTTTTCTACTTCTAAGGTATTCTTGAATATCATCTTTTTTTAGAAAAGCTACATCACGAGATTCAAAAAACTTAGCAAATAAAATCAAATCATAAGCATATGAATTGCGAGTATTTTTAGAAGTATTATACTCTGTATATAAATATTCCATAATATATTTTCTTAAACTTGCACTAGAATTTAAAATTTCTTGTAAATCTTCTTTCTTCATATGTTACACCTATAGTAATTATAACACGAAGTAACTATTTTATGTTATAATAATTTTAGGTGATATGATGGAATTACTAGCAAACAAATTAAGGCCTAAAAATATAAGTGAAATTATTGGTCAACAACATTTAATTGGTGAAGATAAAGTCATTTCTAATCTTGTTAAAAATGGTAAAATATTTTCTATGATTCTCTATGGAAAACCAGGTATTGGTAAAACCAGTATTGCAAGTGCCATAATTAATGAATTAAGTATTAAATCAAAATTTTTAAATGCGACTACTAATAACAAAAGCGATTTTGATATTGCGATAGAAGAAGCTAAAATGTATGGCGAAATGATTCTTATAATAGATGAAATTCATCGTATGAATAAAGATAAACAAGATATTCTCTTACCACATATAGAATCAGGTTTAATTATTTTAATAGGTCTTACAACATCTAATCCTTATCATAAAATTAATCCAGCAATTAGAAGTAGATGTGCTATATATGAATTAAAAGAACTTAATTCTAGTGATATTATGATAGGTTTAAAAAGAGCATTAAAAGAATTACCAGATATAAATATCGAAGATGAAACTTTAGAATATATAGCATCTTTAAGCGCAGGTGATTTTAGGTCAGCTATAAACACCTTAGAAATAGCCTATTACTCTAGTAAAGATCATCATATAACAATTGAAGATATCAAAAAAATTAATAATAAACCTGTTTTCTTTCATGATAAAAACGAAGATGGTCACTATAATGTTTTAAGCGCTTTTCAAAAATCTATTCGTGGTAGTGATGTTGATGCTGCCCTTCACTATTTAGCAAGACTTATAGTTGCAGGTGATTTAGATAGTATTTACCGTAGAATGAGTGTAATTGCTTATGAAGACATAGGACTAGCTAATCCTGCTATGGGCCCTAAAGTTATGGCAGCTATTGCCGCGGCTGAATTAGTTGGACTACCAGAAGCTAGTATTCCTTTAGGTCAAGTAGTAACTGAATTAGCTTTATCGCCTAAAAGTAATAGTAGTTATATAGCTATTAATGAAGCCATTAATGATATAAATAAAGGTTTAGCGGGACCTGTTCCTAGACATTTAATTAACCCTAGTCCTGATTATTTATATCCCCATAATTATAAAAATGATTATGTTAAACAAGATTATTTACCAGAAAATTTAAGAAATAAGAAATATTATTCCAGAAAAAATAATAAATATGAAGTAAACTTAAATAAATTATATGAAGAAATGAGGAATGAATAATGAATATTAGTATAATTGGTACAGGTATATATGGTATTGCTATTGCCCTTAATATGGCTGAAAATAATCATAATATTAAAATGTGGAGTGAAAACTTAGATTTAGTTACTAATTTCCAAGAAAAACATAATTTAAAGCCTCTTACAGATGCATTTATTCCTAATAACATAAATGTTACTGCAGATATTAAAGAAGCTTTAGAAAGCGCTGATTTGATTGTTATTGCTACTGCTGCTAAATATGTAAGAAGTATCTGTATAGATATAAAGAAACATTTTAATACTTTAACCACTATTTGTATAGCATCCAAAGGTATTGAAAATAATACTTGCTATTTTCTATCTGATATTATTAAAAACGAATTAAATGCCAAACATATATCTGTTATATCAGGCCCTACTTTTGCTATAGATTTAATAAATAAAGAACCATGTGCCTTAACACTTGCCACCAATAGTAAAAAGGCTTCTAAAACAGTTTTTAAAGCTTTAAGCAATAGCCATTTAAAACTTCGTTGGAATAATGATATTTGTGGAACTGAACTATGTGGAAGTATTAAAAACGTTATAGCTATTGCAGCAGGTATATTAGAAGGTTTAGGTTATGCTGAATCAACAAGAGCTTTTCTAATTACAGAATCACTTCATGATATTAAAGAATTATTATTTAAAATGGAATGCAACCCTAAGACAATTCTATCTTTTGCAGGAATTGGAGATTTAATTCTAACATGTTCTACTCCTAAAAGTCGTAATTATAAATTTGGACAATTATTAGGTTCTAAACCATCCAAAGAAGTAATAGAAGATTATTTAAAGACTACTACAACTGAAGGCTATTATACCCTTTTATCTATTAAAGATTTAACTAAAAACCGTAAAATAAAAATGCCCATTATAAATATTATTTATGATATAACAATTAATAATAAAAACCCAGAAATATTATCTGAGTTTCTTATCCAAAAGAACTAAATGTTCTTTTTTATTTTAACTAAATAACTACATATGGATTATTTAGAGTACCATTACCAGATGAAATTTGTGTATCAGCCTTTAGATTTATAACCGGGCGCAAACCACGAGGTAAAGCAAAAACATCTTCATAGATTTTGCCATCATTATGCACATAGAAAACTCCTATCCAACGCGAACCTCCAACCCAAGCAGATGGAGACATTGTCCAATAAGATTGTCCGTTATAAAGGTAATACAATGCATTATTAATATTTCTTGATCCTGCATACATAACTTCATCCATTGTAATCAATCCTATTTCCATTTCATAAACATCTTCATAAGTGCATCTCAACGTTGGATAAGACGCATCATACAGCCTGCTTAACCCACTATAGGCAAAACTTGCTCCCAAAGTACTCCAAGATGATATATAATCATATCCTCTTAACAAAGTAGCACTCACATTTCGATCATTGCAGTATTTTCCATCTGCTATTTTAGCATTATAATTAATTAAATTGTCATCATACCAATCTTCTAGTTGCAATTTAGCATTACTATCAATAGCTACATCTCCAATCTCTGGTCTTTGTTTTCCTTCTGTATAGGTCCATCCCACATATTCACTTCTATTATATTTTGGATTATAAGCTACATTTTCTATTGCTATACTATCTGTTGTTACTTCGCCATTATTATGACATGTTGTTCCATCATAGATTAATCTTATTGTTCCATCGCCATTAATGCGAATTATTCTCCAACAATATCCGCCAAACTTTAGATAGTTTGTTGTGGTTGCTCCACGCCAGTAATAACTTACTCCATCATTATCTTCGGCTTTAAATATTCCTTCATCAGTGGTAGCAGTCTTACTAAAATCTGGAGTATAGTTATTTACTTCAATATTTCCTAATACTGTATTTACTACTTCTGTATTCTTATCAAACCAAACATAACACTTACTATTCTTAGAAAGGTTATTAAATACATGATGACCAAACCTATCTGTATAAATCATTGCTGAATTATCTTTATCTACATTATTTAGAGTACAGTAACTTTTTTCTTCATTAATTTTATAATTAGACCCAGGAGTTTTATCTATTTCAGTATAATTTGTTCCATCATCACTCTTATACATGGCCATCATTTTAAAATCATATGGCTTATAATTTATATTTCCTTCTACTAGTTTTATATCTTCAATTCTCTGATATTTGGCTTTTGTTAAATTAAATGCTAATATTCCTATTACACTTATTACTATCAAACCTCCTATTACTTCTTTTCTATGATTTTTACCTAACTTTTCTATTTTCATTATTTATCCTCTTTCCTGATTCTAAATAATGAGCGCTCAATTATATTAGAAATTTATCATTTATACTAAA